>NZ_FNZH01000002.1:242611-780372 GCF_900109255.1 Cyclobacterium xiamenense
ATCTGTGCTAATCTGTGTTATCTGTGGTGCAACACCTTTCTCACCACAGATTCGCGCGGATTCGCACAGATTTTCTTAAGTTTATTCAGGAAAACCATCTTATCCCTATTTATCTGTGTTATCCGTGGTGCATAAAATTATTCGGTAGCTCCTCGATACGCCTCGGTACCGCCCACTACCGGCAGCCTCAGCGAACTGGCATCCAGACCCACCGTCAACTCCGTGCCGGGCTCGGGCCAAAGTGTAAATTCCTTGTCGCTGGAAAAAATCAATAAACCGATCTGCTGGCCCTTCGGAATGAGCTGATCGTCGGGCTGCAAGGCAAAGCTAACCGTATAAAACCGGCCCGGCTTCAAGGGCTCACTTTCTGTCAGGGAGCGGTGATTCTGCGGGTCTGCCCATCCTCGGGTGATGATATTGTCCGTGATCTTTGCATTTTTCCGCTCGTTCCAGGGAAGGGATACCAACCAAACCGAAAGGTTGGCGGCGGGCTTGCTGGACGCCAGGCGAATGGTTACCTCCGGCAGACCGGACAGGTGCAGGTCTTCCTTCAGTTCGGGACTCACAAACACTAGCCGGTGATCGGTCAACTCGGCCCGCGCCAGCGAAGACCCATCAAACGAAAAATTATCGATCAGGGTCTCCTTGCCTTGCCGGGCGGGTTTCTCCAGCTGCAGGCTACCAATGGCCGGGGCTGCTCCTTCCAGAAAGAGCTCAACGGGCTCGGATTGGGGATGGGGATAGGCTTCGTAGGGCGTGGGGTTGTCCTGACCATCGCCCTCTCGCACGATCCACACCCGGGGATCGTCTTCCACGCCGTTTTGCTGACCGTGCAGGTAGCGGGTAAACCAGCGATTCATCATTCGCATGGGCGGTGGACCTCCGTGCCCGTCCTGATGGTAATACAACTGTGCCGGAAGTCCCATGTCCCGGGCTTTTTTGTAGATCCGGTAGCTGTGTTCGGGCATCACGTTCCAGTCATTGAACCCATGGGCCATCAGCAGGGCGGCTTTCATGGGCTCCATTTGGTTCAGGTAGTCCCTGCCCGCCCAGAAATCGTTGTAGTCCCCGGTGACCCGGTCCATCCCGGCTTTCATTTCGGTATCCCGGATGCGGGAGTTGTTTCCGGCCCGTTTGGCAGGATCCCCGCTATGGATAAAATCGTAGAGCACGTCAATGTCTTCGCCCAGGTAGCCACCCGGCGAGCGCACCAATCCATAGGAACGGTAATAATGGTAATAGGAGGTATTGGGGGCGATGGGGATAATGGCCTCCAATCCCTCCACCCCGGTGGTAGCCGCAGCCAAGGGCAGGGTGCCGTTATAGGAAGTTCCGGTCATGCCTACCTTGCCCGTGGACCAGTAGGCCTTCACCAATTCCCCGCCCTGTGGTTGGGTATAGCCTTTGGCCCTCCCGCAAAGCCAGTCGATAACGGCTTTGGGCGCCAGGGATTCGTTTTTGCCACCTACGGTGGGAGCACCCTGAGAAAGGCCCGTACCGGGGGAAGAAGAATGCACCACAATATAACCCCGCGGTACCCAGGTGTGGATGTGGGAATCGGAGATAAAGGGGCGGTTATTACGCGGAGTCACTTCCGGTGAAACCCGGCTCGCTGGCGGAGATCCCAATTCATGGCGCACGTCCCAAAACAAGCCGTCCACATCGGGTGCGACCCCGGCGAAATAGGGACTGCTGACGTAAATCACGGGAAGTTTCAAGCCCTGGTATTCGGTCTGATAAGGACGCGTAACGGAAACGTGCATGCGATCGGGCTGCCCGTCTGCGTCGGAATCGAATTCGGTTTCTACCCAGAGATCATGCCGTACCCAACGGGCGGGGTCCTTGAAGGCCGCTACTTCCTGGGCTTCCCCATCCAGAAAATGGGGTTGGGCCTCCGATTGGGCGGCAAGGGGTGGTACAAAAATTCCGGTTGCCAGCCAGAGGCAAAGGATCAATAGATGGGTTGTTTGCTTCTTCATGGCTTAAAAATAGCGATTTTTTGAAAGGTGCCGAAATGCATGGCCAACGCGCTTCCTGCCGTTTGTGGAAAAGATGTCCTGCGTAAAGCCCCTGAATCAGCCAAACAGTTGTATCGGAGACAGCTTTTTGCGACCGATTGATTGCCGGGCGAAGCTTCAAGATGGATTTGCTATCTTACTTCTCGGAACCCATACTACCGGCTGAAGAATTTTGTTCCTCCCATTACTGGTTCATAGGCGACGCTAAATGCGTTTTTTAAAAAATTTTTAAACTATTCTGATTATCAGTTGTTTACTTGCCATACCAAAACCAACAATCAACTATGAAACGAATGATGTATGTATCCGCATTACCAGCACTTGCCATCTTGCTATGGGTGACGGCTTGCGGGAGTCCCCAAAAAGAAACAACGGAAGAAGAAACAGTGATGGAGGTGGAAGAAGCGGCACCTGAAGAAGCGGCACCATCCATTGTCGATATAGCGGTCGGTTCGCCGGACCACGGAACGCTGGTCACGGCATTAACTACCGCCGAACTGGTAGAGACCCTAAGCGGTGACGGTCCATTCACCGTGTTTGCACCAACCGATGCGGCCTTTGCTGCCCTGCCGGAAGGAACAGTGGCCTCCTTGCTGGAGCCAGAAAACAAGGAACAACTAACCGGGATTTTGACCTACCACGTGGTCGCTGGAAATGTTTTGGCTGCCGATCTGTCCGACGGACAGGTGGTGGAAACACTAAATGGCAAAACCCTATTGGTTTCGATCGCGGACGGAACCGTCAAAATCAATGGGGCCAAGGTGACGGCCGCAGACTTGTCCGGAAGCAATGGCGTGATCCACGTGACCGACGGCGTACTAATACCGGAATAAGTTTAATGAAAAACGGATGCGTTAAACGCATCCGTGACCACTATACCTAACCTGCGCAAGGCTGTCCATTTCGATGAGACGGCCTTTTTTTTCCACCTGCAATACCGGACCGAGATGCTCCCGGTTCGCCGTAGAAATCACCGGTACCCGCCAAATAGCGGATACGAATCTTGGCGAAAAAATCCTGTTCTGCATCCCAAAAGATGCATTAATTTCGTATGTTGGTAGCTGTAAATCCTTTCCCGCATGAACCGCAGATTCTTTCTTCACAAACTCAGTCTGGCCGGCGCACCGCTGCTGGCGTTGCCTTTGCTTTCGTATGGAAATCGGGTAGCTCCGAAGGTCGGCCGATTGAAATTCATTACCGCTTCCGACGGGCATTGGGGGCAACCGGGCACGGACTACGAAACTTCTCACCGGGAACTGATCGAGGCCATCCACCGGGAAAACGGAGTGGATTTCGTGCTGTTCAACGGAGATTTGATCCACGACGATCCGAAGTTGCTTCCCGAGGTAAAAAGCGTTTACGATCAGCTACAGGTTCCCTACTACCTGGCACGAGGCAACCACGACCGGGTTCCCGCGGCGGATTTTTTGCGCATCATGGGCCAACCGACCAACCATGCGTTTCTAGCCAATGACGATGTGGGTGGGATTATCCTGGATTGTTCCAACGAAAAAGGGGAATACCGCTGCGTAGACCTGGAATTGGCGAAAAACCTGCTCGACAACTACGCCAGCCTTTCGCATGTATTCGTCTTCGTGCACATCTCTCAAAACGATTGGACCCGGCACGGAATCGACTGCAAGCCCCTATTGGAACTGCTGGCCTCCTATCCGGCCGTGCGCGCTACCTTTCACGGCCACGACCACGATGTAGACGGGCAGATGATTTACCGCGACAAGCCCTTTCTCTGGTCCGGACACTTCGGTGGGTCCTGGGGCAATCCCTTCCCTTCCTATCGTGTTTGCGAAGTAGGCGAAGACGGCAAGGCAAGCACTTACCTCAAAACAGTGAAGGATGGAACGATCCTGAATGCACACAGCCTGTAAACGCTGTTGGTGTCATTGAATTGTTGATGGGAAAATGAGCAACACCGCCCCAAAACTGACACATGGGATGCGTCGAATTGATTTTCAATCGACCCGCCAGGCATCGTCCATGGCACCGCCCACTTTGCCTTTGACCGCGTCAAGTAGTTTTTGGGGATCGTAGCCCTTTCCGTCTTTGAAAACCAAGAACGGTTTTCGGATAACCCGGGGATCTTGCTCCAAGTCTCCGTCAAGCAGAAGTAGGTTGGCACGCATCCCCGACTGAACTTTTCCGATATCCGTCCTTCCCAATAGCCGGGCCCCGTTGGCGGTCAGGACCTGTACGGCTGCTTCCGGCTCAAATCCTGCTTCAATAAATAGCTCGTAATTCAGCTGGTCGCCGTATCCGGGCAATACGTGCAGACCGGGGTCAGGTCCCGCCGTCAAAAGCCCGCCGGCCCGGAAAAACGCCCGATCGAACTGCAGCGATCGAAGCAGCCAGGCTTCTTTAAAATACCCTTCGCTTCCGCGCGCCTCCCTTTCCTCCCGCCTGCGCTGATAAGCCCGGACATGAAAGGGGTCCATGACTTCCAGGCTTGGTTGGTCGGCGTAGCCCCTGGCCTGGGCTTCCATAATGGCAGGGGTGCTGGAAATGGCCACCTCCCGATCGATCAGCAGCTGAATCAATTCCTGAACGGCCGGGTCGTTCGCATCCAGATTCGATCGGAAATCCGTGCTTCCCGAGCAGGTTCCCGGCACCCTTCCCGCTGCGAAGTCGAACGCATGAATAAAGCCGTGCTCGATGGCATCGATCCCGATTTGTGCTGCCTCGGCGTAGGTCGTTGCACAGAGGTGTCCGGTGACTTTGGCGCCCTGCCGGTGTGCCTCGTCTACGATGATCCGAAGATCTTCCGGTCGGGTATTCCGGTACACTTTAAACCAAGCCACACCCTGTCGGGCCCAGTAGCGAATGCTGTCCCGAACTTGTTTTTCATTGGTGAAACGCACGAAATTATCCCTCCCCTCCGGCCCTGTAAAATAGGGAGAGGAGGGAATAATGTCCGGTCCCGGGTACCGTCCTTCCCCGATGGCGCGGGCCAATGCCAATTCTTCGGCCGGATGACCCGTCCCGCAGGTTTGGATGGTGGTGACGCCACAGGCCAAGTATAGCTTAGGGCCGGTGTAGAGCATGGCTCCCTGGGGCAAGCGGAGGTGGTTATGGGTACCGATCAGGCCGGGCACCAGTGTCATGCCCGACGCATCCCAGGTTTCGTAACCTGCCGGTACAGTCAATTCTGCGCTAGCGCCTACTGCCAGAATGCGGCCGTTTTTGATCAAGACCGTTTGATTCAAACGGGAGGGACTGCCCGTACCGTCGAAGATTTTGGCATGGACCAGCGCAATGGACTCCGCGGCTGTTTTGAGGTAATGCCGATCCGTCTTGTCTACTGCCGGGGGATGGTTGGAAACCAGGCTTAGCAATAGGTGTGCGAGTAGGTAAAGTCCGGTAATGGGGTTCATTTTTTTGCGGTGAATTCGTCCAGGGTATTTCCATCCAAGTCGTAGGCGTTGAATTGCATCCGGGTGGAATCAACGTGAAGTATGCCGTAATGGTGTTTTTTGATTAGCCGGTCCATTTGGGGTGCCTGCGATTGTTCGCCCTGCGGCTCCAGGCCTCCACCGGCCCCGCCTACTACGAGAAAATGTACCGGATTACCGGAAAATTCCAGAGACAATCGCTCGTAATCGTGTGTATGGCCCGCTACGACGAGATCCACGAGGCCTTGATGAAAAAAGGGCTCCAATAGCTGTCGAATCGTCCATTCCCCGGCGTAGCCAGGCCATCCCTGAGAATAGGGAGGCTGGTGCAGGAGCAGCATTTTCCACCGGGCATTTTGCCAGGATTCGGACTGCATCTGTTTCTCCAGCCATTCCCGCTGCCGGGTACCTTCCGGAATGGATACGGGAAAATTCACGTTCGGATCCAGGCTGAGAATGGCCAGTGGGCCAAAAACCTGCATGGCAAAGGTGGGCGTTTCCGGCAAAAACAGGTAGTGATGGAGCTGTCTGGCCTGCAAGTCGTCGTAATACCCGTCGTAGTCGTGATTACCGGGCACGAGTAATTGGGGGGATTGCATGCGGGAAAGCAGCTGCAAAAATCGCGGGTAGGCCCACCCTTCCGAACCATTGTTTACCAAATCTCCCGCACCAATACTGAGATCGACCTGCTTTGCACGAATGGAATCGGCAATTTTTCGAAAGGTTTTCCATCCCCCCTGCGAATCGCCCCATAACGCCATGCGGATATTGGCCTCGGATGGATCCGGAGCGCTCAGGCTAAAATTCCCCTGATACGATTTGTTTTGGTGAAGGTCAAACGAAAACGTTTGCCCCGGATTTACTTGCTGGGTAAACACACCGTCGCTGGACCCCACCCGGAGTACCTCTCCGCCTTCGGTTCGAAGCAAGGCTGTCCCGGCAGATTCACTCACCCAGCGGATAAAGGGGATCCCAGCCGTTCCCCAGATCAGAACGGGTTCAGTAAATAAAATGGGGTAATCGGCCAAACGTTCTTTCAGTTCGGGGAAAGGCAGTTCTTCGCATTTATTCAGGTGTTCCGGGTCTTTCAGCAACTCCATTTTCCGGTCCAACAGAAAGCCTTCCCGGATTTGGTCCCTCTTTTCCTGCCAGGCCAGGTAGTCTGCCTGAGAAAGAAATTGCACCTGCCGCAAGCCTCCAGACATGGCATTGTTGACCACCCGAAGACCCAGCTCGGTTTTCCCGCTGGCAGGTATTACAAAATAATCCCCCTCCTCGGCTCGGCGAATACGCGTTCCGTTGAGCCAGCATTGAACGCCATCGTCTGCATCAATCAGCAGAACTCCAGGTTTCAGCATCCCTTCCCAGCGGTACCAAAGGGAATGATTGGGTAGGGGAAGGCGGTGGGGCAAGGATACGGGCTGGGGTTCTAAGAAACGATCGGGCCATTCCCGATCTATCCCGGGTAAGGAATCGCTGGCCAGATACATCCAGCCGGAATCCAGGGCCTGCAGCGCATCTGCTGGCAATCGGGGGTGAAAAAAACCTTCGGCCTTGCGATCATCGTGCAAAAAGACCTCTTTGAAGGTCGGGGTTTCGGGTCCGGAATGGCAGGCCGAAAAAACAAAAAGCAGGCATGCAAAGGCGATCCGAAAGCTCATGGCAACAGGGCGTCAATCGCGGAGTCTGCACCTTCTCCTGGATAGGACAATCCCAGCAGCTGGAAGATGGTCCTCGGAATCATTGCCGCATACAGTTGCGCATCGTTTTCTAACGCACCCAGGGCCGGGCTGTCGGGCCCGATCGCTGCTATCCAGATTTCACGGGAGCGGGGAATGGCCGTTCCATGGCCCGTCCAGGTAGCTTTGTCGACTCCTCTCCCATGATCCGTGGTGACGATCATCGTGGTTTTGTCTTTGTAGCCCGGAGTCGACTGAATGTATTCCCATAGGTCTTTCAGGTACGCGTCAAATTGGCGAATGGAATGCAGGTATTCGTCGTAGCGGTTGTCGTGCGCCCAGTCGTCGGGCTCTCCATAGGCGATCAACACTGCCCTGGGTTGCTGCTTTTTGATTGCTTCCATGGCGTAGTGGTGGGTAAAGGGATCCAAGCGGACGCCTGCCCAGGGACCTCGGATTTCCTTCTGGAGGCGGTTGATTACGCGTTCTGCCTCGCTCAGGTCAGGTCCCTGCGCCATGTCAAATCCGGCGTTGACGGGAATTCCGCTCCGGTCGGTATTGACAATATAGGGAAATACATCCCAGCTGCCGAAAGCCAACACCTTCCCCTGGTAGGCCGGCATCCGCTGCAGGTATTCGAGTAAGGTTACGTTCGGATTGTTGTTTTTATCGTTCGAATTGATACGCGCATCATCTGCCCTACCCGTCAATATCTCGTTGTAACCCGGATAGGAAAAAAGCATGGTATTTCGCAAATCTACCCGATTACCCCGGTAACGATTACCGTGGATTTGTCCCTCTTTGGCCAGCGTGGACCAGGTAAACGGCATCAGCAGTTCCCGGCGCCGCGCAGGATCTGTATCCCAGTATTCCTCAAGAAGTGCGCCTTGCTTTTCGATCATCCCGGTATCGTCGACGAAAAGCGAATCGGCGCCACGAAAGAGCTCTTGCCAACGCAGACCATCTACGGTGATAAGGAAAATGTTTTCTGTCTGAGTCGTTTTTTGTGCGTGGACGATACAAAGCGGTAGCGTAAAGCCAATCAGGAGCAGGAATATTTTTTTCATCGGTTTATACGTGGTTTTTAGCGATAGTAACTTAGCCCAAACCGTATACGCGGGTAGCTTCTCACAGGGTTGGCGTTCATCCCACTGTGTGGGGCTGCCGGCAGGTGCTGGTTTATCCGTTTAAATATAGGAATTTAGGCGGTTGAAATTCCCGTAAAGGGGATTTTTTCTGCCTATTTCATCGCTGGGATAGCGAAAAAAGATTCGACGATCCTTTTCAGTAGCAACCATTTGCTGCATCAAAAGTAGCGGTGAATTCAGCTACTACTCACCAGATGGAGCCTGTCGGGTTTTCAAAACCGTTGCGGTTACCAATAGCTGCCCCAAATGCCGCTGGCTGTGTTCGGCAGCATGAAAATAGAGGCCGAGGACCGTGCTTGGGAGTTTTTTTCGGCCCACCAGACGGGACTGCCGAAGTGTGGCCTCGCTGCTACGTTTAAAAATTTCCAGCGTCTCTGATACCTTTTGCTCAAAGCGATAAACAAGGGATTCGCTGCTGAGATCCGGATGGGGTTTCGACTCGCTCTGGAGGTATTCCAGTTGGGCCTCATTCAACTGCTTTCCATCTGCATAGGTAAGCAAGCGGTCCAGTACGCCAGTTAGGTGCAGCAGATGGAATCCTACCGAAGCCCTTCCTGCGGTACCTTCCCACAAACGTTCTTCAGGAAAATCCTGCAAGCAGGCAGGTACCTCTTCCAGGGTTTGTAGCAAAGCATGGGCTGCCGGCTGCAAAAGAAACGGGATATCGGGAATGGGTCCGCGCAACCAAACTTCGGGCTTACGCATGAGTTTCTGGTTTGACTGGTTTGTGCAGGTGTGTATCCATCAAGCGTGGAAGAAGAAATACTTACCTTCGGCTATCAGTGCCTGAGCAATATCTCTTCTGAGCTTGGTAGGATTGATATGCTCTCCGTAGCGGGTAAATCGCTTCAATCCCAGCAGAAGAAATTTTTGTTCGTCTCCGGTAGCGAACGATAGAATAGCTTCCTTACCGGCTGCCTGAATTCGTTCAACGGCTTCGTACAAGTACACGGTACTTACGGCACGCTGGTAGTTCACCGCTTCTTGGCCTTTTTCGGCGAGAAGTTTTTCCGTACGCAGCAGGGTAGATTCGGCCGCGTAGATTTCGATCAGGATATCGGCCAGGTGCATCAATAACTCTTGCTCCCGCTCCAGTTTTTCACCCAGGCTATTGGTGGCCTGTCCGCCGATCATCAAAAATACTTTTTTCAGGTTTTTCAGCAACTCTTTTTCCGCTGAAAACGGTTGGGAAAAATCGGGTTGGGAAAAGTCCGGTACACCTTTCAGTTCTTCCGCCACCTCTTTGGCAGCTCCCATAATGGCCAGTTCCCCTTTCAAAGCCCGTTTGAGCAACATGCTTACCATTAGCATCCGGTTAATCTCGTTGGTCCCTTCGTAAATTCGGGAAATACGCGCATCCCGGTAGGCCCGTTCCATGGGAGCTTCCGCAGAATAGCCCATGCCTCCGTAAATCTGTACACCCTGATCCACGACGTAATCCAGCACCTCGGAGCCATGTACTTTTGCAATGGCACACTCAATGGCAAATTGCTCCACGCCTTTTAAGCGGGCCTTTGCCGGATCCATGCCTTCCGCTTCCAGCGCGTCAATGCGGTCTTCGATATCCTGGCCCGCCCGGTAACAGAGGGATTCGCAAGCGTAGGTGCGAATTGCCATTTCAGCCAGCTTGGCTTGTATGGCACCAAATGAATCAATGGTAACACCAAACTGTTTTCGTTGGGAAGCATAACGGATGGCGAGACCCAATACCCGACGGCAACCACCCAAAACCCCGGCACCCAATTTGATGCGGCCAATATTCAGAATGTTTACTGCGATTTTAAACCCATTGCCCCGTTCGGAAAGCATATTTTCCACCGGTACCGGGCAATCATTAAAAAATACCTGGCGGGTAGAACTGCCCTTAATGCCCATTTTGTGTTCTTCTTCGTTCATGGAAATTCCGCCAAACCCTTTTTCTACCAAGAACGCGGACAGGTTGGCATCGTCTTCCACCTTTGCAAAAACGATGAAAAAATCTGCAAATCCTGCATTGGAAATCCACATTTTCTGTCCGTTGATCAGGTAATGGGTCCCTTCCGGATTTAGGGTAGCCTTTGTTTTCCCGCTATTCGCATCCGAACCTGCATCCGGCTCGGTAAGGCAATAGCAGGCAGCCCATTCGGCATTGGAAAGCTTGGGAAGGTATTTTTCTTTTTGGGCATCATTTCCGTAGTACAATACAGGAAGTATGCCGATCCCAGTGTGCGCGCCATACGTAGTGGAAAACGAACCGGCGGCTCCAATGATATCGGCTATTAGCATGGAGGTGTTGAAGCTCATCCCCAATCCCCCATAGGTTTCGGGAACGGAAATGGCCAGTAGGCCCAATTCCCCCGCCTTTTTCAAAATGGAAGGCACCAAATCCGGATGCTCCATGCTATCAATTTCGTCCATTCGGGCCAGGATTTCCCGATCCATAAAATCCTGGCAGGCTTCCGCCATCATCATTTGTTCTTCACTAAATGATTCTGGAATAAAAATATCGGTGGCCGCGGTTTCCTTGATAAGGAATTCGCCGCCATTCAAACTGTTTTTCTTGCGTAATTCTTCCATGGTTTGTTCATTTAGTAACCTACATTGGCTTCAAACTGCAGTGGTGTTCGGTATTTCAATAGCGCTCGAAGACGCCAGCTACCCCTTGCCCACCTCCAACACAGGCGGTTACCAGTCCGTATTTTTTCTGGCGTTTTTTCAATTCATTCAGTATCTGAACCGATAGCTTGGCACCGGTACAACCCAATGGATGCCCCAATGCAACGGCTCCCCCGTTTACGTTGACGATGTCCGGATCAAAATCCAATGCCCGGATTACGGTCAATGCCTGAGCTGCGAACGCTTCATTCAATTCGATCAAATCGATGTCCTGCAACGATAGCCCTGCTTGCTTCAGGGCTTTGGGGACGGCATACTTGGGTCCGATTCCCATGATTCGGGGCTCAACGCCTGCTACCGAATAGGAAAGTAAGCGAGCCATGGGTTCCAGGCTCAGTCCTTTCATCATTCGTTCCGACATCACCACCACAAAAGCGGCGCCATCAGATGTCTGGGAAGAGTTGCCGGCGGTAACCTGTCCTCCTTGTTTAAACACCGGTTTCAATTTTGCCAATACTTCCCTACTGGTCCCCGGTCGGGGTCCTTCGTCTGTGTCCACGGTAAACGTCCGCGTCTGTCTCTTTTCGTTGGCGTCCAGGTAGGTTTCTTCCACTTTCACGGGCACAATCTCGTCTTTGAAACGTCCTTCCCCGATGGCTTTTAAGGCCTTTTCATGGGATTGGACAGAAAATTGATCGGAATCTTCCCTACTCACCTGGTAATCTTTGGCCAATTCTTCGGCTGTCAATCCCATACTCAGGTAATAATCCGGATTTTGCCGGGCTATGGAATAATTTAAGGCTGTCTTGTGTCCCATCATTGGCAACAGGGACATGGATTCCGTCCCGCCAGCAATGATACAATCTGCCATGCCCATGTTGATCTTTGCGGTTGCCAATGCGATCGCCTCCAAGCCGGAACCACAATAGCGATTGACTATAAAACCGGGAGTTTCTTCTCCAAGGGCAAGCAGGGAGATCATTCGCCCCATCTGCATCCCTTGTTCCGCCTCGGGAATGGCATTTCCTACGATCAGGTCGTCCACCCGTTTACTTTCCAAACCGGGTGTATGGGCGAGTAGGTATTTGATAACATCCGCCGCCAGGTCGTCCGGACGGTAGAATCGAAAACTACCTTTCTTTGCTTTTCCTACTGCGGATCTGTAACCGTTTATGATGTATGCATCCATTTTTTCTTCGTTTCGTGTGGCACTAGTTTGTCGGTAAACTGAAGGTGCTGCCGACCCCTTGCTTCCAAAGCAAAAAACCAGGGAAGAGCTAACACCGGTTTCAGTTGACCGTTTTTTCGGTGAATCAGTTTCTTAAGGGTTTGCCTTTAAACAAAATGCTGTGAATCCGTTCGAGTGTTTTCTGCTCCCCTGTCAAACTCAGAAAAGCTTCCCGCTCCAAATCCAATAGGTAACGTTCGCTTACGGTTGTCGGTGCGGACAAGTCCCCACCGCTCATGACCCAAGCCAATTTTTGCGCAATCTTCGCATCGTGTTCGGAAATGTACTTGCCGTAACGCATGCCCGTAATGCCGGCTTCGATCAAGGCCAGGGACGATTTTCCCAGAACACGGATCGCGGTATTTTCTACCGGCTGTGTATAGCCTGCGTCAGCAAGCAACAATACCTGTTCTTTCGCTGCCGCAAGCTGCCGCTTTCTATTTATTGACACGGCATCTTTTTGTTCCAGGTAACCGAGGGATCTTGCCTCCGCCGCAGAAGTGGATACCTTTGCCGTTGCGATATTCATAAAGACTTCCTGCAGCCGGTTCAATTCCACATCTCCGGCGACCAAGTTTTTTGACACCCTGGCTACCATTTCTTTGGTACCTCCTCCAGCTGGAATCAAGCCAACACCTACTTCTACCAGGCCCATGTACAATTCGGCATGGGCTTGAATTTTGTCGGCATGTAAGGAAAGTTCGCATCCTCCGCCAAGCGCCATATTATGAGGTGCGACCACTACCGGGACAGAAGAGTACCGGGCACGCATCATCGTATTTTGAAACTGGGCGATCATCAGATTGATCTCATCGAAATCCCTATCTCCTGCAAACATGTAGAGCATGGCCAGATTGGCCCCCGCAGAGAAGTTGGCGCCCTCATTGCCGATTACCAGTCCTTTGTAGGATTTCTCTGCCCTGCTAATGGCCGTGTTAATCCCGGCCACCACTTCTTGACCGATGGAATTCATTTTCGTATGAAATTCCAGACCGAGTACATCGTCACCCAAATCAAATAACGTTGCACCCTCATTTTCCCAGACTTTCTTACCAGCCGCTTTCAACGTATCCAGCAGTATAAATTCCTCCAGTCCGGGAATTTCCTTATAAGCCTTGGAGCTCTGGTCGTAGTAATGGCGCTTGCCGTCTTCCACTTTGTAAAACGACCCAATCCCCGCTTCAATCATTTCGTAAACCCAGGGCGCCGGCTTTTGCCCAGCTGCTTCCATTTTAGAAAGCGTTTCTTTCACACCCAAAATATCCCAGTTTTCGAAAGGTCCGTATTCCCAACCAAAACCTGCAGATACGGCCTGATCTATGCGGTACAACTCATCGGCTATTTCAGGAATGCGGAAAGAACAATAGCGAAATAGATCGTAAAATGTGGCCCGATAAAATTCTCCGGCCTTGTCCTGGTAATTTACCAAAAACCGTATCCGCTCTTTTAACTGATCGATCCCTTTAGCCTTTTCCAGGGCTTCTATTTTTGGTTTTTCAGCCGGTTTGTATTCATACGTCTGAAAATCAATTTCTTTTAATTCTTTTTGTCCGTTTTCATGCCGAATCATGTGAAAGAAACCCTTTCCACTTTTGTCGCCGTACCAGTTGTTTTCACTCAGCACCTGCACACTTTTGGGGAGTTTGAAGGCATCACGTGATTCGTCGTGCTCAAGTACCTTGTAAAGATTCGTCGCCACATGTACTGTGGTATCTAATCCGACGACATCCAGCGTTCTAAAAGTGGCCGATTTTGCTCGTCCTATCACCGTTCCCGTCATTTTGTCCACTTCGGATACACCTAGTGCCATTTTTTCTATCTGGTGGATAGCTGCCATGATCGCATATACCCCTATCCGGTTGGCGATAAAAGCGGGTGTGTCTTTGCAAAGCACTGTTTCCTTTCCCAAATACCGACTTCCATAATCCATCAAAAAAGACACATGTTCGGGCAGGGTAGCCGGACCTGGAATAATTTCCAACAACTGCAAATACCGTGGTGGATTAAAAAAGTGCGTTCCGGCAAAACACTCCTGAAAATCCCGGGAACGGGAGTCAGCCATTAAATGAATGGGTATACCCGAAGTGTTGGAGGTAATTAATGTTCCCGGTTTACGATGTTTCTCGACCTTTTCAAAGAGACCCTGTTTTATTTCTAAATTCTCGATGATCACTTCAATGATCCAATCACAGGCGGTGATGCCCGATAGGTCATCGTCAAAATTTCCGGTTTTTATCCGCTTAGCGTCGTCGGACAAATAAATGGGCGAGGGCTTTGACGCAAGGGCTTGCTGCAACGCCTCGTTGACTATGCGATTCCGTACGGCTTTGTCCTCCAGAGTCAAGCCCTTTTCCTGCTCTTTTTCGGAGGGGGCCTTGGGTACCATGTCTAACAGCAAGACTTCCACCCCGATATTTGCAAAATGACAGGCGATTCTCGATCCCATTATTCCGGAACCTAAAACAGCTACTTTTTTAATCGTTTGTTTCATGTGTTTATAATTGTCTTTAATGGTCAGATACCTGTCCCGATCACATCGGGGGAATCTTCGCATGGTTAGTGATCGTTCATCTGTATGACGTTTGCGTCATGCCATGCCTGTGTGGTAAGCTGGCTCTATTTCATGTATAGTTTGGGTATTTTCGGCAAATCACGTCCAATACCTGCGGTTATTTTTGAATCAAGCCTATTACTCGATGAATTTTATCAAACAATGAAAAGAAGTTCGTCATCTCCTTTTCTGTTAACGCATTCCGCACTTTTTCGTTAAACTCTTTTATCGTTTTTACCGCTACTACCTTTTTTTGCTTTCCCAGATCGGTTAAGAAAATACGAACCGAGCGCCTATCCAGCTCATCGGGTTGTTTGAGTATCAATTTTCGCTCCTCCATTGACTTTAGGATCCGTGTCAGACTTCTGCTTTCCAATCCCATCATGGGAGCTATTTTCGTCGCTGCTGTTCCTTCCGTAGAGTGGATATTTATCAATACAAACCCCATGGATGCGGTAATTCCTTCCTTTTGCGCTTGCTGGTTGTAAATTCTAGAAATGGAGTGCCAACAGGTTTTAATATGGTAATCGATGGTTTCTTCTTTTTTCATCGTGACATTGATTCCATCAATTTACAGAAAATAATTAGGCATGCATAATAAATAGGCTCTTTTTCTGCAGATGAATTCGTTTGCATCAGAGCTGTGACTGTGCCCCTCGAAAAACAGCTGGTTCAAACAAAAATCGTTTACCTTTTGCAAAAGACTGAACGGATGCTGTAGCTTTTGTACCAGCTAATTTGTTAAAAAGCCAATGATCAAAAATGAGCGGCGCGCTGTGCTTATGCACATCTCTATTGTAATTTGATTTTTAATCTTAAAGAAAATCGTTGGTACTATTAAGGAGTGGATAAGTGGGTAACTTAAGGGAGATAGCGGTTGTTGACAGTTAGTTGCTGTTAGGGAGTGTGTACGCACATATTATCCACCGTAGTTTTTTGGGTAAATTTCTTGAAATGAGTACGTTATTTTATTGCTGGGTGGAATGTGGAAAAAAAGGGTAAGGGCTTATCTGGATAACCTTTTGTGGGTAGCTTGGTGGAAACCTGTTTATAAATGGAGGATTATCCCCAGCAAATTTTTCGTGTCTTTCTTTGTGTTGTTCCTTGGTAGTTGTGATGTGTACGGCAGCATGAGTTTGTAAAGTTATCCCCGTTGGTATGGTGGTTGTCAACACTTCTGGAAATGGGTAACTATATACCGTATACTATTGATAGTCAATTGTTTAAATCCTCTTCGGTAATATCTAGTACATCTAGAGGGATTTTAATCGGTTGGTGCTTGTGGAGTATAGGTTCCGGTCGCGGGAATCCGGTTTTCGGTCGTGGGCTAATAAGCAGGTCTTCTAATGTCCAGCGACCACGTACAATTAATTCCTCGCTCTCTGTTTTTGGATCGTAGAAATAATAAATTGGCTCAGGCTGAACAGATCGACGATAGTTGCCGGGGTCCCATCGTTTATTGCGGTTGAGATCAACAATAACCTGGATCTTGTAGGTGGTGGCTTCGATGCCGGTGAAAGAAAAAGTATTTGTATCAATTAGGTAGTGTTCAGCGACCAGGTTGCCGTTTCGATCGAGGAGTTGAACAATAAGCGGTCTCTCGTTCGTGGCCACCGTGCCCGATATGCCGTCAGCGAGGTTATCTGTTTTTAATTTGGAATAGGTCGCCTTTACCGGTTCTGAGTTCCATTGGTCGTCAATGTCCTGGAAGGTGGAATCGCTTGCGTGTAATGTAAGGGTATTTATGATAAGTGTATCTGCTAATGGGTGGGTAATTATCAGTTCGGTGCGGGTTTCACTGCTGTCGGTAAGGCTGGTCATTTTAGGCGTTATCGGGATTCTTCCAGCGGTGTCGTAAGAGAAGTAAAGGGAGTCATACGTTATTCGATACAAAGGTTTATTGAATGTGAGAACAGCCTTTATTTCATTCAGGTAGTCGGTTCCAGTATTGGTGGTTATTTGTAAAGCTTCCTTATTTCGGTCACTTTCCAGAAAAGTTGCGTACACGAGGGTGTCTAGTTGGGTGCCAATGGAATCGGTGAGCTGAATGCGAACCTGTGTGCTGTCTTGACGAAGGTTCCTATGGTAAAGGCGCAGGGTATTTTCTTTGATTCGGTAGAAAAGGCTCTGGTTTTTCTCGGGATGGTCAATGGATAAATCTACGATCGGTTTACTGAGTAGGATGTCGTAGTTTGTCCCGCTGCTGGAAGATCGATTGATTTTTAGTTCGGAGAGATTGGCTTTCGAAAGGTTGATGTGCAGGTTTTCTAAGTTGGTGTTAATGGTGAGTGTGTCATTGACGAACCCATATGCTTCGTTCCGGTATTCGGCCTTTGATGAGTTATTATCGTCGTACCAGGCATATGCTCGAAATTTACCTGACTTGATGTTGGTGATGGTAAAGTTTCCCGCTGAGTCCGGTTGGGTGATATAGTAAGGAGCTGCGGTAAACAGGTCCGTTGTGTCCGAGGCGCGGTAAAGCCCAACGAGTACATCCTCGACGTTCGGTCGGTCATAGGGTTGTATGAAATCGACGGTACCTGATAGTGTAAGGCTATCAATAGTGGGACCTGTAGAAAAAACCAGTCTAAGGCGTTCTGCGGGGTTCTTTTCGGTTATGTCCTGGACACTTTTTTGGAAGTTAAACAGGTAGGTGGTGGTGTCTTCCAGTTCCTGATTTAATGTAATCGTCACGCGATTTTTGTTAGCGAGGAATTCGACCTTATCGGTATCGATTTTTGGAGTAATAATAATGGACTGGCTGGGATTCTCCAGGTTAACGTATTCGTCAAAATCGAGGGTGATCTCTTTAGGTTTCACGTTCGTGCTTTGATCCGCTGGAGTAGACCCGAGCAAAATAGGAGGGTCTTCGTCTTTAGGTCCGCCCATCGGGGAGCTTTGCTTGGCGCAAGCGCCCAGTAGGAGTAGGAAGGTATAAGCCAGCAGGTATCTTAGTGCGATTGTCATTTCTTTTTTAGGACAAAAAGTAAACTGGAATAATTAGTTGCGTTTTTTTTGGCTTCCCGGTTGGAACGATATCCCTCCCTGATTGCCTTGTAAAAACGGTTTGGTGATCCGATGTATTGATGGCTGAGTAAGGAAACGTAATAGGCATCGAGTTTCATTGGTAGGATTTCGACGATCCTACAGCCATGTCGTTCGGCCAGGTGCTGCATGGAACGGATATTGAAATGGTAGAGGTGTCGGGGTACATCCCATGCCGCCCAGTTTTCCTTGAATACAGTGGCGTCAGCTGAATCCCTATTAGGAACGGCGATGAAAAGGAGGCCTCTTTTTTTCAAGCGATCCAGGAGTAGTTTCAGTGTTTTGTTCAGTGAATGAATGTGTTCGAGTACATGAAATAAAGTAATGACATCAAATTTCTTTTGCTGTGCGAGCGCGGGTAAATTGGCAATTAATGGTATTCCCAGGGTATTTGTTGCAATCGCTGCAGCGGTTGGGTTGGGTTCGAGTCCGTAGGCATTCCACCCGTTGGTCTGGCAGGCTTTGACAAAGTGACCTACGCCGCAGCCAAAGTCGAGTAGTCTTCCTTTCCTTGGATAGCGGTCGGTAATCCACCGCATCTTCTGGCGCATGGTATACCTTCGAACAAGCTTATAGACCAGATCGGTTATTCCTTTGCTTTGTTTTTGATGGGAAATGTATCGATCAGAGGAATAGTAGTGGATACTGTTTTCGGGGTCTGGGCGGGGGTTGGTAAACCACAGCTCGCAATTCTTACAGGCACAGATGATAAACGATTCCTTACTTATGGCTTTATCTTCTACGATGATGTGATTAATAAAAAGCCCGCTTTTGCACAATGGGCATTTGGTTAATCGTTCGTACATGTTACCTTCCTAAATAAATGGTCAAAATAGACATATCGGCGGGTGATACTCCGCTAATTCTGGAGGCTTGACCCAAGGTCTCGGGGCGGATCCGTCCTAATTTTTGTCGGCCTTCGGCGGAAAGGGCCTTTATGGCTGCGTAGTCCAAGCCTGAGGGGATATTCAGGTTTTCCAGGTGGCTCATTTTATCGACCATTTGTCGTTCCTTTTCGATATAGGATGCGTATTTGATTTGGATCTCTGCCTGTTCGCGTGCCGGTTGCGAATAGCTAGAAAGTTCACCTTGAATAGTAGAAGGACTATTTTCGATCAGCTCCTTCAGGCCGATGTGTGGGCGTTTAAGGAGCTTATCGGCAGTAGTTTTTTCTTTGATAGTGGCCGTTCCCAGTTTTTCCAATTGGCTATTGATGTCGTCAGGGCTGTAGCGAATTTGTTGTAGTTTGCTTACGAGTGCTTCGGTTTCTTGTTCTTTTTCCTTCATTTGCTGGTAGTGTTCTTCTTTGGCCAGTCCTTGCGCGTATCCCAATGCCGTAAGGCGTAGATCAGCGTTGTCCTGGCGGAGAAGGAGTCGGAATTCGGCGCGGGAAGTAAACATGCGGTAGGGTTCTTCGGTACCTTTATTGATCAGGTCATCGATAAGTACGCCGATGTAAGCTTCGGATCGTTTGATGATAAACGGATCATTTTCGGTTACCTTATTGTGCGCGTTCATGCCAGCGATGAGTCCCTGGCATGCTGCCTCTTCGTATCCAGTGGTACCGTTTATTTGTCCGGCAAAAAAGAGGTTTTCGACCAGTTGGGTCTCTAGGGTTAGTTTGAGTTGTGTTGGCGGGAAGTAGTCGTATTCGATGGCATACCCTGGCCGGAACATTTTTGCGTTTTCGAATCCCTGAATTTTCCGCAGGGCTTTGTACTGTACGTCTTCGGGTAGGGACGTAGAAAAGCCGTTTACATAAATTTCCACCGTGTTCCATCCCTCCGGTTCTACAAAGATCTGGTGGCGTTCCCGCTCGGCAAAACGATTGATTTTATCTTCAATGGATGGACAATACCGGGGGCCGATGCCTTGAATCCGCCCATTGAACATGGGTGATCGGTCGAAACCGGTTTCCAGCTGTTCGTGTACATCTTTGTTGGTATAGGTGATCCAGCAGTTTCGTTGTTGGGTAACCGGGGAGGTTTCGGACGAGTAGGAGAATTTTTCGGGGCGAGTATCCCCTTCCTGTACTTCCATGCGTTTGTAATTTAGGCTGCGGCCATCGACACGTGGCGGTGTTCCGGTTTTCATGCGCCCCGATTCAAAACCAAGGGACACGAGTGTTTCGGTGATACCTTTAGCGGCCCGTTCACCGGTTCGTCCCCCTCCCATTTGTTTTTCACCAATATGGATGATACCGTTTAAAAAGGTACCGTTGGTCAGCACAACCGACTTTCCCCGTATCTCCAATCCCAGGCTGGTTTTAACACCAAGTACCCGATGGTCCTTCACGAGTAAATCCGTGATCATTTCCTGCCAGAAGTCAACACCTTCCGTCGCCTCCAGGCTGAGCCGCCACTCCTCCGCAAAGCGCATGCGGTCATTTTGGGTTCGCGGAGACCACATGGCCGGACCCTTGGATCGATTCAGCATGCGGAATTGAATCGTGGATTTATCTGAAATAATACCCGATTTTCCACCAAGTGCGTCGATCTCCCGTACGATTTGCCCTTTAGCCACACCTCCCATAGCGGGGTTACAGGACATTTGAGCGATGGTGTTCATGTTCATGGTACAGAGCAAAACGCGGGAACCCATCTTGGCTGCCGCATGGGCAGCTTCACATCCCGCGTGTCCCGCTCCTACTACTATTACATCGTATATTGGAAACATAGATTTCTTGTTGGTGTTCCACGTGGAACAGTCTAGGTCTGGTTTTGGTTCTTTGGTGTTCCACGTGGAACAGTTAGATTTGAGTACCGTGCCAACGCTTTGTCTTCCTCGGTCCGCATGCGTTGTTTGTCGGCAGCGGTTTTGTCTTTGTATCCGCACAGGTGCAATAGGCCGTGGACGATCACGCGAAGAAGCTCGGTACCGTAAGGCTCAGCCTGTTTGTTTGCGTTGTCGCTTACACGGTCCACACTAATAAATACATCGCCTTCAAGTGTTCCTTCTTGTTCGGATTGGTCAAAGGTAATAATATCGGTATACGTATCGTGCTTTAGGTAGGCTCGATTGATATCGTACAAATAGTCGTCGGAACAAAACACATAATTTAACGAGTGTATCCGAAATCCTTTCTCTGCAGCGATTTCCTTTACCCACTGTTTTATTTGCCTTCGCTGCTTGAGCTTTGCGTTTATCCCTTCTTCGAAGAAGTTGATAGCCATTTTAATTCATGTAGAAAGTGAGAATGATCCGGCTTCCCTCCTTCTCAAATTGAATTTCGTCGCAGAGATGCTTCATGATAAATACTCCCCTTCCCCCGGATTTTTCCAGGTTCTCCGGAGCGGTCGGGTCGTTTAAGTGATGGTAGTCGTACCCATCTCCCTCATCCTCGATAATGAATTTTAATTGATCCTCCAGAAATTTTAATTCCAAACGAACGTTCTTCTTTTTGTTTTCTTTGTTGCCGTGAATGATGGCATTGCTCACACACTCCGTTACGGAAATCATGATATTGCCATAAATATCATCGTTGATATGAAATTTTTCTTTGGCATTATCAATGAAACTCTCAATGATTGTAATATTTTCAATCAAAGATGGGATTGATATTTTTATTGATTTCATTGATGGTTTAGGCTTTAATCATGATTTATTTAGTAATATCTCCTAACGTTAGCTGTATGGGGCAATGATCGGAATGGTGGGCAGCTGTTAAAATGTCCACTCCTGTCACACGCTCGCTTATCGGTGGAGTAGTCATGTGGTAATCAATGCGCCATCCTTTGTTATTCGCCCGGGAATTGGCCCGGTAGCTCCACCAAGTGTACTGATCGGCCGATTGGTTAAGAAGTCGGAAACTGTCCGTAAAACCGGAATTGGTAAACTTATCCATCCATGCGCGTTCCTCAGGTAAAAACCCAGAGGTATTTTTATTCGCAATGGGATTGTGTATGTCAATCGGCTTGTGGCAAATATTATAATCCCCACTAAGAATCAAATTTGGATGCTCGCCGATCAAATCCTGGCTGTATCCGTAAATATCATCAAGGAAGCGGTACTTGAAATCTTGCCGTACGTCTCCGGTGGTGCCCGAAGGAAAATAGGCACTGATAAATGAGAAATCAGAATAATCCGCCCGAATCATCCTCCCCTCGTCATCGTAGTCAGCGATGCCCATTCCATAGGTAATCTGTGAAGGTTTTTGTTTCGTTAAAATAGCTACGCCACTGTACCCTTTCTTCACCGCCGGGTACCAGTATACGTGATATCCCAGGTCTTCAAACACCGATACGTCAATTTGGTTCTCGAGCGATTTGATTTCCTGCAAACCAAGGATGTCTGGATCGCTCGCCTTAAGCCAGTCAAGAAAGCCTTTTTTCATGGCCGCCCGAATTCCATTGACATTGTAGGATACGATCTTCATTTGATGTCTATTTCAAATTCCTCTTCAAAATATTCCAACACGTGGATTTTGAGCATTTTTTCCTGTTGTGCTGCATCCAAATGTGGCAAGGTTTTTTCTAATTTCCAATGCGGCCACCCGTCCTGATCAATAAAATCCAGGGAGTAAAACCCCGATTGACTAAGCACCCGGCATACAGCGATATGCATCAAATCCTGTTTTTCTTCTTTGGAAAAATTTTTGGGTCCGCTTCCCAACTCCTGTACGCCGATGATAAACAATACGGCATTTAAGTCGCTGGGTTTTTTTCCAAGCAATTGCTGTAAACCCTCCAGCAGTTTACCCCACCGCTTTTCAAGGTCCAAATCTTTTTTTATCAATGCCATACGTGTAAATTTCTCCCGTTGGTTTATCGCCGAAATGCCTCTTTTATCTGTTGGGTATTTTTGCTACCTTCATTTGTACGAATGCAATACAAAGATAACAGGTTAAACGGCTCAATACGTATAAACAACCCATTTTAGGTATGCGTTTCAATTATTGGCAGGATTTTATGTCTTTGGTTTTTCCCGAAACCTGTTGTATCTGCAAACGCAGCCTCTTCCCCTTTGAAAATCAGCTTTGCAGGTTCTGTATTGCTCGTCTTCCCCGCACGGATTATCACCTGCTCCCCGAAGATAATGACCTTAAAAACAAGGTATTGGGTCTTGCTCCGGTAAGCAAAGTCATTTCGTACCTTCGGTTTTCCAAAAACGGAATGAGTCAGAAAATTCTGCATCACATTAAATACAAAAACAAGCCTTTTCTGGCCCGGCGCTTGGGATACATGTATGGGGATTTACTGAACGAGCATGGGTACGACAACTGCTGGGACGCACTGGTACCGGTGCCATTGCATGCGAAAAAGCGGAAAGCAAGGGGTTACAACCAAAGCGAGGAATTGGCCCTGGGAATGGCGGAATCCCTGGCCCTGCCTTGCAGGAGTCTCTTGATTCGCGAAATACCTACCCAGAGCCAAACGAACAAGAATCGAAAGGAACGATGGGAGAATGTTAGTGACGTATTTACCGTCTCCCTTCCTAAACAGGTTTTGGATCAGCGTTTGTTGATAGTGGACGACGTTATGACCACGGGCGCTACGCTTGCCGCCTGCGCACTCGCTATACAGCAATATGAGCCTGAAAGCATTGATTTTGCCGTATTGGCTGCCGGAAAATGATTGCTAGCCAAACAACTCGTTTAAAATTCCTGCCAATCGGATCCCTGCTGCCAATAAACGTTCTTCGATTACTGGATAGCATCGGTACCCGTACTCGTAAAAAATTCGTTTATCTTCCGGTAAATCGTAAATCAGTGGGCGTAAATCCACGGCCTCCTGAAGCCATTTTTCCAGGGGATCGCTTTGGTAGGACCGTATGAGGTCGCTGTTCGCTCTCCGATTCAGGTGTTCGGCAAGTTCCGTGTAGCTCAGATTTTTGCCATCGATGATTCGGGTATCCCAGACGACATGTAGGTTGGTAGGCTGATTGAAATAGCTCAGTTTTACCTCGTTTCCTCCCCGGTCTTCTCCCGTACCCACATGAAGCGGTTGGTGAAGGTCTCCCACCAGATGAACGAGCATTTTGACGTATTCAACGTTGGATGTTGGATCCAACTTCCCTTCGCGAAGGGCGGAGATGATCTTTTTGGTTTGGCTAAAGGCATCGCCTCCCGCCTCCTGCAGGGAGGGATCGTAACCGTCTGCTCCTGTCTTGACGGTCAGGTAATGCCAGGGATCCATAAAGCGGTAATCTGGATCAGACTTGATCTCGTCCATCCAATTGGCTACCATGGCCAAGGATTCGGGGCCGAGGAGTTGCCGTAGCGTACGTTCTGCTTTTTTATTCAGGTGCCAGGTAGCTATTTGCCCCACGACGCGGTGTCCGGTCTGGCCCCATCCAAAACTACTAACGACCAGGCTGGTACCCAACAGGACGGTAAGTGTGATTTTTTTCATGACTGTGCGTGTACTAGCGAAGATTATCAGGGAAGGTGATTCAACTCCTCAAGTGCCAACCAGGCCATTAAACCGGTGCTGAGACCCAGGGCATCTTCGTCTATATCAAAGGTAGGCGTGTGTACTCCGGAAACAATGCCCCTGGCCTCGTTTCGAGTACCCAGCCGGTAAAAACACCCGTCCATCTCCTGCGTATAGTAGGAAAAATCCTCAGCAGCCATCCAAATATCCAGATCTACCACGTTTTCCTCACCAAGGTAGGCTTTCGCTGCCTGTATGGAGCGTTCGGTAAGTTCGGGTTCGTTTTTCAGGAAAGGGTAGCCCCTACGCACCTCAAAATCTACCGATCCACCCATCCCTTCCGCAATGCCGGTAGCAATCCGAATCATTTGCTCGTGCGCCTTTTTCCGCCAATCTTCGTTCAACGTCCGGAAAGTACCCTCAATTTTCACTTCATTTGGTATCACGTTGGTGGCTCCTTCGGCCATCACCCTTCCAAAAGAAAGAACGGATGGGGTTTTGGGATCGGCTTTCCGGCTGACCACTTGTTGCAAAGCAACCAAAATATGTGCGCTGATTAGCACCGGATCGACCAGTGTTTCCGGCATGGCCCCGTGCCCTCCTTTTCCCTTTACCGTCAGGTACAGTTCATCGGCACTTGCCATGTACATTCCCTTTCGAAACCCAACTTTTCCTACGGGTATGAGCGGCATGACGTGCTGTCCCATGATCGCGGCAGGACGGGGATTGGCCAGCGCGTTGTCCGCAATCATCATGGAAGCACCCCCGGGAACCTTTTCTTCTCCCGGTTGGAAGAGCAGTTTGACGGTTCCTTCAAAACTATCTTTCAAGTCGTTTAAAATCCGCGCGGTCCCCAATAACGAGGAAGTGTGTACGTCGTGTCCACAGGCATGCATCACTCCCGTCCGGGTGGATTTGTAGGGTACGTCATTGGCTTCGGTTATGGGTAGTGCATCCATGTCTGCCCGTAAGGCGACAACTTTTTTAGCGGGATTTTTACCTTCAATCAAGGCCACCAAACCAGTTTTTGCTTTCGGTTCGATGGTGTCGACCCCAATGGATCGGAGCGTGTCTGCTACGAAAGCAACGGTATTTTCCTCCTGAAAGGATAGCTCCGGATGGGCGTGTAAATGCCTTCTGATGCGAATGGTGTCTGCTTTGTATGCCGCTGCGAGTTTCTGGATTTTATCTTTCAGCATTTTCAATTTTTTCTTCTTCTTTTTTCTGGAGCTCCCGGTCCTTCAGGTACCGATCGGAAATGATTCGGGAACCGGGAAAAACGCCCTTCATTTTTTCATAGGTGGCCAACGCCTCTATTTTATTGATGTATCGCCCTACTTTTACCAGGTACCGGGGTTGTTCGTATTCCATATACGTCTGGATATCCGGAATTTCGGTATAGGCCTCGTTACGTATTTCAAATGCAGCCTCCCTGTCTACCCCACTGTAAATCAGTATGGTGTATCCGGTCAGAAACATCTCCTTATCGTTTTCAGCAATGATTTCGTTGATCCTTCTGCCTAGTTCCTGATCTATGGGCGCGGCCTCTTCACTGAATGCCAGTTCCGAATCTTCCGGATCTGGCAGCGGATCAAATTGAATTCGGGAGCTTTCGAGATCTTCGGAATAGTTCGCATACATTTCGGCACTTCCCCCGCTAGTGCGGATATTGATAATCCCACAGCTACTGAGAAGAACGGCACACACGAGAATTGAAAGACTGGTTTTTCCTGCCATGGGTCTGCTTGTTAATTTTCGATGATGATGCACTTTGCATCCGAAAGATCTTGTTCGATGCTTTTATATTTCACGTCCTTTTTCACCTTTCCATCCACGTATTTGACGGTCACTTTGTCGTTTCGTCCGTAGGTTTTATCCGATTTCCGGGGTTTTACCGGTTCCCGGGATTGGGTTGCCCGGCTACTTGCAATAGCGGCTCGCTGACCGGAGGGATTTCCAAGGCTGCTTGCTACTTCTTCCTTGGAAGCGGTCACCCTTGGTTCCGCCTTCTGTTGGCTTTGCGCGGCAGCCACCTGTTCCGGGTTTTGCTTTGGTAGATCGGACTTGGAAATATACGAGACGATATCATCGTTCAGTTTGCCCAGAAAGCGTTTAAACATTTCAAAAGCCTCAAACTTGTAAATCAGTAAGGGGTCTTTTTGTTCGTACACGGCATTCTGAACAGACTGCTTCAGATCGTCCATATCCCGTAGGTGTTCTTTCCAATTTTGGTCGATTATAGCCAGGGTTACCGTTTTTTCGATGGCCCGGATCAGTTCCCGCCCCTCGTTTTTCAGGGTAGATTCCAGGTTGACCACTACGCCGATTTGTTTGATGCCGTCCGAAATAGGCACCATGATTTCCTTCACCGTAGCACCCCTGTTTTTATGGACGTCCCGAAGGATAGGCATGGCCCTTTCCAGAATGGATTGGTTTTTCTTCCGGTAATTTTCGTAGGCGGCATTAAACAGCTCCTTGGTCAACGAAGGCAGGTCTTTCTCCTTCAGGTCGCTTTCCGAAAATTGAAAATCGATTCCCAGGGAGCTGAATACGTTCATGCGAAAGTTGTCGAGGTCCTCGGTCGATTTGGCCATTTCTATCAGGTCTTCCGAAACGTCGTACATGATGTTTAGGATGTCCAATTCGAGGCGGTCACCGATCAGGGCATTTTTCCTTCGTCTGTACACCACTTCCCGCTGGCTGTTCATCACGTCGTCGTATTCCAACAAGCGCTTTCGTACACCAAAGTTGTTTTCCTCAACCTTCCGCTGGGCCCTTTCGATGGACTTGGTAATCATGGAATGCTGGATGACCTCACCTTCTTCCAGCCCCATCCGGTCCATCAGCTTGGCGATTCGCTCCGAACCAAAAAGGCGCATGAGGTTGTCTTCCAGGGAGACGAAAAACTGCGAGGAGCCCGGGTCTCCCTGCCTTCCGGATCGACCCCGAAGCTGCCGGTCTACCCGCCTAGATTCGTGCCGTTCGGTACCAATAATGGCCAGACCGCCTGCCTGCTTGGATTCGGGGGTCAGCTTGATGTCGGTACCCCTACCCGCCATGTTGGTGGCAATGGTGACGGTCTTCGGTTTTCCCGCCTCTGCTACCACGTCGGCTTCGCGGGCGTGTTGCTTCGCATTTAGTACCTGGTGTTTGATTTTTCGGATGGTCAACATCCGACTTAGTAGTTCGGAAATTTCCACGGAAGTGGTACCTACGAGTACCGGGCGGTTTGCTTCGGTCAACTCGTTGATCTCATCGGCCACAGCGTTGAATTTCTCGCGGACGGTCTTGTACACCTTGTCCTCCCGATCTTTCCGCTGAATGGGTTTGTTGGTCGGAACCACAATGACATCCAGTTTGTAAATCTCCCAGAACTCACCTGCCTCCGTTTCCGCAGTTCCTGTCATCCCGGAAAGTTTGTGGTACATGCGGAAATAGTTTTGCAGCGTCACAGTGGCATAGGTTTGGGTGGCATCTTCTACCTTCACATTTTCCTTTGCCTCGATGGCCTGGTGCAGGCCATCGGAATACCTTCGGCCTTCCATCACCCGGCCGGTTTGCTCGTCGACGATTTTCACCTTTCCATCCACCAAGATGTATTCGGTGTCCTTTTCAAACATGCAATAGGCCTTGAGGAGCTGGTTGACGGTGTGTATCCGCTGTGCCTTAACCCCGTAGTCCTTGATCAGTTCCTCTTTTCGTACCAGTTTTTCCCGGTCATCAATGGACTCGTCCTTTTCCAGATCGGCGATTTCACTACCAATATCGGGTAAAATAAAGAAGCTGGCGTTTTCGTTTTTTCGGGTAATGGTTTCGATGCCATTGTCCGTCAGGTCCACACTATTGGATTTCTCGTCAATGGTGAACAACAGGGGCTCGTCCGCTTCCGGCATGTTTCGTTTGTTATCCTGCAGGTAAAAATTTTCTGTTTTCTGCAGAATGACCCGAATTCCCGGTTCGGACAGGTATTTAATCAAGGGCTTGTATTTTGGCAGGCCGCGGAAGGCGCGGAATAGTGCCAGGCCCCCCTCTTTCTCCTTACCTTCTTTGATCAATCTTTTTGCGTCGGTCAGGTAATTTTGCACCAACTTTCGCTGTTCGTCCACCAGCGTAGACACCCGGGGCTTCATCTCGTAAAACTCATGTTGATCTCCCCGGGGTATGGGGCCGGAGATGATCAGCGGCGTTCGTGCATCATCGATCAAGACGGAATCAACCTCATCAATCATGGCGAAGTGGTGTTTTCCCTGTACCAGGTCTCTGGCATCCCGAGCCATGTTGTCTCTCAGGTAGTCAAAGCCAAATTCATTGTTGGTTCCGTAGACAATATCGGATGCGTAGGCCTTTCTGCGGCCTTCGGAATTGGGCGGGTATTTGTCAATGCAGTCTACCGTTAAGCCATGAAATTCAAACAAGGGAGCATTCCATTCGGAATCTCGTTTTGCCAGGTAGTCGTTGACGGTGACGATGTGTACCCCTCTCCCGGAGAGGGCATTGAGGTAGGCAGGTAGGGTGGATACCAGCGTTTTACCTTCACCGGTCGCCATTTCTGCGATGTTTCCCCGGTGAAGCGCTACGCCGCCCAGTAGCTGTACGTCGTAGTGGAGCATATCCCAGGTAACTTCCACGCCAGCGGCCATCCAGCGGTTGTGCCAGATGGCCTGCTCACCGGCAATTTCCACATAGGATTTGGTGGCCGCCATTTCCTGGTCGGTATCCGTGGCGTTGACCGTAAGTTTTTTATTTTCTTTCAGGCGCCTTGCTGTTTCCTTTACCACCGCAAAGGCCCTGGGCAACACCTTTTCCAGGCTCACCTCCAGTGCCTCGTCCCGTTCTTTTTCTACCCGGTCGATTTCATTAAACAACGCGTCCTTGGCCTGAACCTGATCGGGATTCAAGGCCTCAATATCCACTTTCAACTGGGCAATACGCTCGTCGAAGGTTTTCAAATCTTCTTCGACTATACCCCGGATAAGCTGGGTTTCTTTCCGTAGTTCGTCGTCGGAAAGACTTCCTAATTTCTCGTAAGCGGCGTTAACAAGGCCTACCACCGGACTGAGTGTCTTGATGTCCCGGTCAGATTTGGTGCCAAAAACTTTTGCTAACCCTTTTGCTATTGCTTCTATCATGTGTATAACTGCTTTATCGCGCTCGTTCTTATAACTACTGTACTCCTGTAATTGGGATTAAGTTGCCTCCGGCAGGGAAATCTTGCCGGAAAACACCTGCTTGGCCGGACCTGACAAAACAATTTGTTCGAATCCACCCGCGGGGTTTTTCACAAACCCTACTTCCAGGTTTCCACCAAAGGTGGTAATTGTTATGGATTGTTGGTTGCGTTGTGCGCCGTAGACAAGGGCACAGGCAGTGACCCCCGTACCGCAAGACAAGGTTTCATCTTCTACCCCCCGCTCGAATGTTCGCACCTGTATCTCGGTATCGGACAGGGGTTTCATGAAATTTACATTGGTGCCTTGGGGATAGGTAGCCAGGTCGTTTCGAATCGCTCTTCCTTCCCCCAGGACATCGTATTGATCCAGGTCGTCTACCTGCCGCACGTGGTGTGGAGATCCAGTGTCCACGAAAAAGTCCTGTCCCGCTGGTTGAATCGCTTCGACATTTCCCATTTCCAGTGCCACCCAATCACCCGAAATCTTTGCACGATGAGGCCCATCAATTGCCAGAAAATGGGTATTCTCCGAAATTATTCCCAGAAATTTAGCGAAGGCCACCGCACAACGCGCCCCATTTCCACACATACTCTGTGTGCCGTCAGCATTGTAGTAGAACATTTCAAAATCGTAGCCGGTTTTGTCCTGCAACAGAATCAGACCATCCGCGCCAATTCCGAATCTTCGGTGGCAAAGTGCGTGGATACGGGAAACGGGATCCGCACCCAGGGAAAATGCACGCCCATCCACCATAATGAAATCATTGCCGGTACCCTGGTATTTATAAAAGGTTATATCCATTTGAATTTAAAGCGCTTACGTTTCCATTTGCCCGGAAGTAATCCCTAAAATAACTTCTCAAATCGGATCATTGACACCGCAAAAACCCAACCAATACGCGAATGGAATACAAAAATAATCATCTTGTTCGAAATTATGGGTTTATATCGAATTAACTGTGGCAAATACCGGGGAAACCCGCAGGAAAGGCCCCTGGCATGATCAACCTTGCCCGCGGCTGCCCCGGATGGCTGTCGTTGATGGGAATAAAAAAAGGTCCTATTGACAAGAACGCCGCTGTCGAACGGAGGACAAAAGGCGGGGGTCTTCGTTGGTATTTTGCTGTGGCGATTCCCGAGGAATTTCTTCCCTTTGACCAAATTAACCCCAAAGGGCTTGCTTCCTAGTCAGGGTTTTTTTTATTTGGTAGCCTATACCGTATGTCCCCATGAAAGATCCCCAAAGCCTCTCGGCCGTAGCCCGTTTTCACCAGACGTTCAAGCACCCGGTTTTACCTGATCCGGCAATTCCTTCTGCGGAACGCTGCCAACTCCGCCTTTCACTTATCAGCGAGGAGTTGCAGGAATTGGAAACAGCCATAGCCAATCAAAATCTGGTGGAAGTTGCAGACGCGTTGTGCGACATTCAATACGTTCTTTCCGGTGCCATCCTGGAGTTTGGCCTGGCAGAAAAATTTCAGCAGCTCTTTGAGGAGGTGCAGCGCTCGAATATGAGCAAAGCCTGCAAAAACAAGCAAGAAGCCGAAGAAACCGTAAACCACTACAAGCGGCTGGGAACGGATTGCTATTTTGTAGAATCGGACGGTGTGTACCTGGTATACCGATCGGAAGATAACAAGACCTTAAAGTCCATTCATTATTCACCGGCTGATTTGGCCTCCATCCTAGTTAAATCCTAAACCATGCGCCTGTCCCTTGCATTGATCGTATTGTACGTATGCTCACATACGTTGGTTTCGGCGCAAAATAGTGCCAGAAATTATGGAATTTCCCTGGGTGTGTTGAGTCCGGGGGAGTGGAACGCCATTACCGATGTTCCGGGGGTGGCCGTGGGACATGCAACCTTGCTCGAAGGAACTCAGGTACGTACCGGAGTGACGGCCATTTTGCCCCATCAGGAAAATTTATTTCAGATGAAAGTTCCTGCTGCGGTGTACGTGGGCAATGGGTTTGGCAAATTAGCCGGTAGTACCCAAATCCAGGAATTGGGAAACCTGGAATCGCCCATCGTCCTGACGAATACGCTGAGCGTTGCCGCAGGGATGGAGGGCATTCTGGATTACATGTTGTTTCTGGAGGGAAACGAAGAAGTCGGCTCGCTCAATGCCGTGGTAGGCGAAACCAACGACGGCTACCTGAACGATATCAGAGGGAGGCATGTCCGGCCGGAGCACGTGGTAGAAGCTATCAAGAAAGCAAAAAATGGCCCGGTACGGGAAGGAAATGTGGGTGCCGGCACCGGCACCGTTTGCTTTGGCTTTAAGGGAGGAATTGGCACCTCGTCACGAAAGTTGCCTGCCAATTTGGGAGGTTACACCGTAGGGGTATTGGTGCAAAGCAATTTTGGTGGCGTTTTGCAGATCGCTGGGCAGCCAGTCGGAAAGATTCTCGGCCAATATAGTTTCAGAAACCAATTGGAGTCTGCCGATGGGTCCTGCATGATCGTCGTCGCAACCGATGCCCCCGTGGACTCGCGTAACCTGGAACGCATTGCCAAAAGAGCGATGATGGGACTGGCACGGACGGGAGGAATCGCCTCTAACGGAAGCGGTGATTACGTGATTGCCTTCAGCACCGCCAGGCAGCTGCTCGCTTCCCCGGCCACGGTAACTCCCTTGGACAATGGTGCCGTTACCCCCTTATTTTTAGCCGCTATCGAGGCCACCGAAGAAGCAATTATCAATTCCCTGTTTGCCGCAGAAGACATGAAGGGAAAAAATGGCAGGCAGGTTAAGGCCTTACCCAAGGAAAGAGTCCGTCAGTTGTTTCTCGAATAAGCCGCAAGCCGGGTACGTTTCTGTTTTGGAGAAGTTTTATTTTATTAGGTAAATCGGCTTCCAATCAATATTTCTTTGTATACTTGAATACGAGAACGTAATTTCCTTTTCGGGTGCTTCGTACGCAAAAAAATCATATCAACGGTTGGCGAAAAGTGGTCCTCCTGGTGCTTGCTTGCCTGACACTTCAGGTACTGCCGGGTCCTGCGCAGGTGCTGCAGCCTTTTTTGCCCCGGGTTGCGCCCAACGGGCCAAGCACCTCCATTTACAATATCAACGGGGATTTTACCATCATCGGAAACACCAACCTCACGCTCGAGGACTACAGCCTGAATTTTCAGAACAACTATCCGATGGTGTACATCGACGAAGACAACGACCCGCAAACGTTTAATTCCTCGGCATCAACCCTGGTCTTTTCCAATGAAAACGGAGCGGATCCCAGCTGCTCCCGGGTATTATTTGCCGGCCTTTACTGGACAGGGCGTTCCTCAGAGGAAATGGAGTTTCAGGTAACCAAATCCGGGATTACCCAAACCCTCGACAAACGAGAAGTGAAAATCAAAGCGCCGGGACAGGCGGACTACACCCGGATCCGCGCCCAAAACGACCAAATATGGTTTCCGGAATCTTACCGGGAGCAAGATGGATTGTATGTAGGCTATGCGGACGTCACCGATCTGGTACAGGCAGCCGGCGCCGGTGAGTATTGGCTTGCCGATGTGGCGCTGCTCGAGGGAACGGGTGGTTCCATCGGGTTTTATGGCGGCTGGGGTATGGTGGTCGTTTACGAAAATGCTGCGATGCAGGCCCGGGATGTGGTGGTTTTTGATGGGTTTGCCTATGTGGAATCCTACCTCAACCAAAATAACATCCTTGACTTGCAGGGTTTTTCCGCGGTTGCCTCAGGTCCGGTATCCGTCAAACTGGGCGTTATGGCTGCCGAGGGTGAACGGGGAGGAACCGGGGATTTTTTTGAAATTGAGCGGGGCGTCAACTCCGGGGAGTTTATACGCCTGGAACACGAACTGAACGATACCTTTAACTTTTTCAATTCCAGTATTTACACGGGGGGGAATCCGCGAAACCCGGAATTAATTAATAACACAGGCATGGACCTGGCCGTCTTCGAACTTCCAAATGAGGGAAATGGCATCATTGGCAACGGCCAAACCCGCACCCGTTTTAATTATGCCTCCGTTATCGATACCTACGCGATTTTTAACATCACCTTCTCCATTTCGGCACGAAGGACCCAATTGGAGGCAATTCAGCAGTTTTCCGGTAGCAATCCCCAATTGGATGAGGTGTACCAGGTAGAAAGCAGTGAACCCCTGGATTTTCGTGTGGAAATCAGAAATAAAGGGCAGGAATCCGTCACAGAAGGAAAGCTGGAAATCCCAATTCCCCAAAATGTAGTTTTTGACGAAGTAGCGGCTACCTGGCTGGCCGCAAGTGGAAATCCTGCCGAGCCGGTTTACGACGCCTCCCTGGGTCCCGGCGGAACGCTGGTTTGGGAGATGGGTGAGGTCGCCGTTCCGGAAGACCCGGATGCCTTGCTTGGTTACCTGGAATACCGCCTGTTGGCTCCGGACAATTGCTCCGGTCCCGCAGGGTTTCAATGCGCCGCGTCCTTTAACCTGAGCGGAGAGGTAACCGGAAAAAATGCGACTACGGAGGTTCCCTTTGCGAATCCCGTTATCCAGGGGTACGGCAGCGATCAGACCTGTGTTTTCACCCCATTGACCGAACCACTTCGGTTTGAAGCAACAGGGGAATCCGGTTCTTGCGAGGATTCGGAGGATCCCCTGGCCATTCAGCTTTGCAATGTGAGCGGAGACGAAATACCTGTTTCCGAAGTAGTCGGCTATTTCCCGGCAGCTACCCGGTTTTACGACAGCTATCCGGTGGAAGCCGGATCGGTGGAATACAGCGCCGAAAATCCCTTTCCCAAACTAGAGGAAGCGCAGCCGTATGTGGCAGTGCTTGACGGTGAAGGCGATTGTTTTCGTCCTTTCACACTTAGTCACCAAACCATGGAGGCACTTTCTACCGTGACTTCCTCCTACAACGGGGCACAATTGTCCTGCTTTGGTGCGGCCGATGGGGCAGTGGTTGCCTTGGTCGAAGGTGGTGTTCCTCCGTATACGTACCAGTGGGACGATCCTGGAAATTCGACCACGCGCAGTGTGGAAAACCTCCCCGCAGGCACGTATACGGTGATTGTCACCGACAGCCAGGACTGCAGGGCAACCGGCAGCGTCACGCTGGAGAACCCGGCAGCCCTCGAAATAACACTCGATGAGCAATTGTCCAACCTGAATCCCGGTTGTGATCCCGGAGATGCCGCATCGGTAGCCTTTGAAGTTTCCGGTGGCAGTTTGCCTGTGAGCGCCGATTTGATCCGCCTCAATGATGACGGCACCGAAGAAACCGTCCAGACCCTGGATTTTGGCATGAACCGGAATCGGAGCTTTGACGGGCTGCTTTCGGGGGATTACTTGATCCGGGTATCGGATACAAATGCCTGTCAACAAGAGACCGCGTTTCAGGTCACCGGGGCCGAGCCGATCGTGTATACCCATGTGATCACCCCCGTTCAGCGCTGCGAAGATCTTGAATCGGCTTCCATAGAGATTTTACCAGAGGGTGATCCGGATGCTTTGAGCTACGAATGGTCTACCGGAGCCACCACTGCCCGCTTATCCGATATCGGTCCGGGAAGCTATTCGGTGATCATTTCCAACGAATCCGGTTGCAGTCAGGAGGAAGTATTTGCAATTGAAGCCCCGGAACCTCCCGTATTTACCATCGCTTCTTCTACCGAAGTGCTCTGTGGCGAACCCGGCTTGAAAACCACCTTTCTGGTGATTTCGGAGCAAAATGAAACAGGTCTAACGATTACATGGAGCGGTGGAGAAATCACAGACAATGGATTTACGATGAGCAGTTCGCAGCCTGGAACCTACACCGTTACCTTGACGGACGAGAAAGGCTGTGCGTCTACTGAAGAAGTAGCCGTGCTTCCCTATGCATTGGATGCTACATTTACCTATTCCGGGCCGGGGGTATCAACCGATGTGTTTATTGGAGAAACGGTATCCTTTGAACCGCAGTTTAACGGAAATGTGGTCTCCTTTCGCTGGGATTTTGGAGACGGAAACCAGGCGACAGAAATGAGTCCAACCCATGCCTACCGGCAACAAGGTACCTACCTGGTGCGTCTGGAATTACTGGATGGGAATGGTTGCACCGCGGAATACACCCGCGAAGTCACCATTTTGGCTTTCGAAGTGCGCATGCCCGATGCCTTTACTCCGGACGCTGCGGACGGCAGCAATAGCCATTATTTTCCTGTTTTCACCAAAGTAGACGGGCTGGAATTCTGGGTGTTTAATAAATGGGGTGAAGTGATTTTTTACACCAACGATGCGCAGTCGGCAGGATGGAACGGCGACTATCAGGGCGACGCAGCTCCTGCCGGTAGTTACGTGTACCGGGTTAACTATACCGCTCCCAATGGAGGTACCGAAACGCAATCCGGTTCCTTTCTACTGCTTCGCTAGTAGAAACAAGAATAGTAGATGAACGTCAGCGAGATTGGCAAGTTGGTATCCAATCTCCCTATCGGGTGGGATGTATCGTTCCTAACAGTGCGGAGCAGGTTGAACCCCTATCTATGGTGGCCAATGACGAAACCATGCTTTCTTTGGATAGCCTGGGAGCGGGCCGTTGAGAATAAGTTCTGGACCCATCTGCGGTTGGTTGTCAGGGCCTGGATGCTTCCGAAAACAGGGCGAGGGACATCGTTTTCTATCGAACCCGTAGCCTAGTTGTTTTTTTCGTCGATAAACTGCTTCTGTATGTCGTCTTCGTCTTCGGTGTGTTTTGCTTCGTCAAAAAAGCGCTTTTGGTAGAGAAGAATAATGGCTACTCCAACGAAAATTGAGGCATCGGCTATATTGAAGATGGGCCAGAGGGCCGTGTAGCTTCCTCCCAAAAGCGGGACCCACTCCGGAACAAAGCCCTCCCAGATATCGATGTAAAACATGTCGACTACCTGACCGTGAAACCAGGGACTGGGCGCATCAAAGGGAGCGTTTCCCAACCAAACGCCGTAGAATACGCTATCAATCAGATTGCCGATGGCTCCTCCCAAAATCATGGAGATGCAAAATATGTATCCGGGATGCGCTTTTTTCTGAATCAGGGCATACAGGTAGTAGCCAATGCCAAACATTGCGATCAACCGAAAACTGGTTAAAATCAATTTTCCGTATTCCGAGCCCAGTTGCATGCCAAAGGCCATTCCTGGATTGGTGGTATAGTGGAGTTTAAACCAATCTCCGAACACCTTTATTTGTCCTGCGGTACCAAAATCCATACCGTTGTGCACCAGCATTTTAACCGCCTGGTCCAAGAGGATCACGACCAGGGTAATGCCAAAATATTTGAAATACTTCATAGCCTAAACTTTCTCTACAGTGACGGAGAGTGTAAACTCGTCCATGTCTAGTACGGTTGGATGGATAATTTCGTTCGCTAATTCCAATGCCATTGCCTGGGTTTCGGTCTTGATATAGTCCGAAAAATGGGTCAGGGCATCGGTTACTACTTGCTCCGAGGCGGCAGCTTGTATGCGGATTTTGTCTTGCACTTCCATTCCCAGATCTTTTCGCAGGTTCTGAATGCGGTTGACAAAATCCCGCGCGATGCCTTCTTCCTTTAGTTCGGTGGTAAGCGTGACGTCCAAAGCAACGGTAATTCCGTTATCACTGGCCACGGACCAACCAGGAATGTCTTGGGATTGGATCAGCACCTCTTCCAGCGAGATGATTTCTTCGGCCTCGTCGACCAGGATTTTCAGTTGCCCGGCTTTCTCGATTGCGGCGATTTCTTCTTTGCCCCATTTTTGGATGGCTTGGTTGACCAGCTTCATTTTGGGGCCAAATCGTTTCCCCAAAACCGCGAAATTGGGTTTGATGCTTTTTACCAGAATTCCGGAGGTATCGTCGATGTATTCGATCGATTTGACGTTCACTTCGGATTTGATCAGTTCTTCCACATGTTGAATATACGCCTGAGTTTCGGGTTGCAGTACCGGAATCAGGATTTTCTGCAAGGGTTGCCGGACTTTCAGCTTTTCCTTTTTTCGAAGCGAATGAACCAGGGAGGAGATTTCCTGGGCCAGTTGCATGCTGCTTTCGAGCGGTTTCTGGATCAGGTTTTCGTCCGCATCCTGCCAGTCGGTTAGGTGTACCGACTGGGCGGCTCCCGTTTGGCTGGCCGTCAGGTTTTTGAACAACCAATCCGCATAAAACGGAGCCACTGGCGCCATTAATTTACAGAGTGTTTCCAGGCATTCGTAAAGGGTTTCGTAGGCAGCCTGTTTGTCGGCGTTCAGTTCACCCCTCCAAAACCGCTTTCTGGCCAGGCGAACGTACCAATTGGAGAGTTGGTCTACTGTAAAGTTCATGATTTCCCGGGTGGCGGGGGTCACGTCGTAGGCTTCGTAAGCCTTGCCGGTTTCCTGGATTAGGGATTGCAATTTGGACAGAATCCATCGGTCCAGTTCCGGCCGGTCTTGTACCGGAATTTTGCTTTCCTTCCGGTACACAAAATCGTCCAGATTGGCATAGAGTGCGAAGAAGTTATAGGTGTTTTGGAGGGTTCCAAAAAACCGCCGTTGTACCTCCGCAACCCCCTCCTTATTGAATTTTAGGTTGTCCCAGGGATTGGCGTTGCTGAGCATGTACCAGCGCAGCGCATCCGGGCCAAATTCCTTCAACGTCTGAAAAGGATCCACTGCATTTCCCAGGCGTTTGGACATCTTGTTGCCATTTTTGTCCAGGACCAAGCCGTTCGCAATCACGTTTTTAAAGGCCACGCTATCAAAAAGCATTACCGCCAAGGTGTGTAGGGTAAAAAACCAACCCCGGGTCTGGTCGACGCCCTCCGCGATAAAATCGGCGGGGTAATTGGCGTTGAATAATTCCTCGTTTTCGAAGGGGTAGTGCCACTGCGCGTAGGGCATGGCCCCGGAATCGAACCAAACGTCGATTAGGTCGGGCTCCCGGAATAGTTGGTCGCCGTTGTCCCCTACCAAAACGATCTCGTCCACATAGGGGCGGTGCAGGTCGGGTGTCTTCCCCTTGAAAGGGGATGCGGTCATGAAGCCGGCCTCGATGGCTCGGTCGATTTCTGCCTGCAGTTCGGCTATGGAGCCGATACACCGGGTCTGCGTGCCGGCTTTGTTTCTCCAGATTGGCAGGGGCGTTCCCCAGTAGCGGGACCGGCTGAGGTTCCAGTCCACCAGGTTTTCCAGCCAATTGCCAAAGCGCCCTGTTCCGGTTGATTCTGGCTTCCAGTTGATGGTCCGGTTATGGGCTACCAATTGCTCCTTGTAAGCGGTGGTTTTGATAAACCAGCTTTCCAGGGGATAATACAGAATGGGCATGTCGGTACGCCAGCAGTGGGGATAGCTGTGTTCGTACTTCTCTACTTTAAAGGCCTTGTTTTCATTTTTCAGGATGATGGAAATGATGACGTCGGTGCTTTTGTACGCCTTGTTTTCTTCGTCTTCCAGCGTATAGTTCTTGACGTAGAAATCATTCTCGCTCAGGATTTTGTGTGCCTGAATCCCATGAGCCTCCATTTTGGTTTTTAGGTACTTGCCGACAAAGGGCAGGAATTTGCCTTTTTTGTCTACGATGGGGATCTCCTGACCCCGTTCGTCTTTGACAAAAACGCCTGGAATGTGCTGCTGGGTCAAAGTTCGAAAGTCGTCTGCACCGAATGCTTTAGCCAGGTGGACGATTCCTGTACCGTCTTCGGTGGTCACGTAATCTCCAGCAATGACGGTAAATGCGGGATCGGGAAGAGACAATTCGGGTATGGGAAACAATTGCTCGTACTGCAGCCCCAGCAGGTCCTTGCCTTTGACTTGCTCCAGTATCTGATAGGGAATAATTTTATCTCCCGGTTTATAGTCGTCAAGTTCCCTTTTGGCACCCTCCGGATGAAAATAGGCGGACAACCGCTCTTTTGCCAGAATGACCGTTTCCGGCTCAAAAGTATAGGGGTTGAAGGTTCGTACGTAGATGTAATCGAGTTTTTCTCCAATGGCCAGTGCCGAATTGGAGGGCAGGGTCCAGGGTGTGGTGGTCCAGGCCAGGATGTAAAGGTCCTTTTCGCCCTGGACTTTAAACTGAGCCGTGATGGAGGTATCTTTTACGTCCCGGTAACAACCGGGCTGGTTAAGTTCGTGCGAACTCAGTCCGGTTCCTGCGGCAGGAGAGTAGGGCTGTATGGTATAGCCTTTGTACAGCAGGTCTTTTTCGTAGAGTTTTTTCAACAGGTACCAGAGACTCTCTACATAGTTGGCGTCAAAGGTGATGTAGGGATCGTTGAGGTCTACCCAATAACCTATTTTTTCTGTCAAATCGTCCCATTCATCCTTGAAGCGCATCACGGTTTCCCGGCACTTTTGGTTGTAGGCCTCTACAGAAATCTTGCTGCCAATATCTTCTTTGGTAATGCCCAGTTCTTTTTCTACCTGTAGTTCTACGGGAAGGCCGTGTGTGTCCCAGCCGCCTTTTCGTTTTACCTGAAACCCTTTTTGGGTTTTGTAGCGACAGAAAACATCTTTGATCGCCCGGGCCATCACGTGGTGAATTCCGGGAGTTCCGTTGGCAGAGGGTGGTCCTTCGTAAAAGGTATACGTGGGAGCCCCTTGCCTGTTGGCGACCGATTTTTCAAAAATTCCGTTGCTTTTCCAAAAAGCCAATATATCTTCCCCAATGCTGGGATATGCTACTTGTTTGTATTCCTGATATTTTTTCACTGCAACTAGAAACTATTTTCGGTTAAGGTGATTCCCTGTTCACGGATTTTGGGCATCTGACAACTGCCTCAAAAGGAGGCGTAAAGTTAATAGAAAACCAGGGGATATGTATGGCAATTGTGTAAAAACTGCTACAAGCCCAATCAACGCGGAAAAAGACGGAAACCAAAAGAAATTTTCGGCAAAGACTGCCTCCAGGCAGCAGTTAGCTTTCAAGAATTGGGGCATATACCCAATTTTTCAGACTGTCCCGATCGAGTAGGAGTAGCAGCCAATCTCTTCGGGGATCGGGAACGCGGAATACGGCGGTCAGTTTGCCCCGAACATCCGTTTGTTCTCCCGTTTCGGGATTCAGCCAAAAGGCTACCTTTTCTCTTTTTTTAAGCAGGGAGGACCGGATCTTGATGGATTTTCCCTGTGGGCTATATACCAGCACCCAACTTTTGTCCGGGTTGGCGAGCACGGTTTTCAGGGGGGTTACTTTCCAGTTGATGCTGGCAATCAGCGATGGGGCCGGTTCCATTTGCTGCCAGGGCAAACAGTCGAAAATCCTCCGAAGAACGCCCATTTGGCTGGCGCCGGGAAGGTCCAGCGCTTCTTTCCAGGAAAATTGCGCCCCAAACCGGGGATCGGTTTTCCCATCGTACATTTGCCAGATTTCGTTGCACCCGTAGGTATGTCCTGCAGCTCCGGACAGCAGGTTCCAGTAGGCAGCCCTCCGGATGTCGCTGGCATCCAAGCGCTGAAAGTGCCACTTGTTTAGCATGTTTGGAATATTTTCGTAGCCCGGTTCTCCATCGATTACAGGCCTTGGCGGATTGCGTTTTCTTCCTTTACGGGTAAATCGATATTCTCGGAAACCTTTCTGATGGCGGCTTTGGAAGAGGTCGACGTCCAGCCAATCGGAATCTCCGAAGTGGTCGCTGGCCAGGTTTCCTCCATTCGGATGGTAGCTTAGGAGGCTGTGGCCTTGCTGATCCCGGATCCCTGCTGCCATTTGCTCAATGATTTTCCGGTGCAGGGACGTTTCAGGAATCCGGTCCCCACCCAGAATCCAAACAATGTGCGGAAATCCGGCATACCGCTTCCCAAGAAATTCCCCGAAGCTTCGGGCATTTTCGGGGGTGAAGATTTCCGGGCCATCCCCCCATTTTTTATTAAACTTATCGCCCCAGGTGGGTAGCAATCCCAGGTATAGGCCCATCTCTTCCGCCAGGGCCACTACCTGATCCACGTGCCGGAAATATCCTTCGTTGGGTCGGGCCGGGTCATCGTCATGTAGGGGGATTTCTCCATGGGCATTGGGGTGGTGCAAGCCGTCCAATTCAGCCAGGATCACGGTTTGAATCAGGGAAAAGCCTTTTTCTTTGCGGTTTCGAAAGTAAAGCCGGGTTTCGTCCAGGCTCGCTCGGTGTATGAGTTCCCAGGCGGTATCTCCCACCCATAAAAAGGGCTCTCCGGAAGTAGTTTCCAGGTACCTTCGGTTGGCCGTTATCCGCAGCGGTTTCATGGGGAGGTAGGTAAATGCTGGATCCAGGTGATGAGACTCTCCATCCATCCTTTTTGCGTACCCTCCTTGTTTATGGAAAGGGAAAACCCATGTCCGCCTGTCGGGTACAGGTGCATTTCCACAGGGATTTGTTTTTCCAGCAGGCCCTGGTACATGAGTAAGCTGTGTTCCACCGGTACGGCCTTATCGTCCTGGGAATGAAAGAGAAATGTGGGCGGACTGTCGGCCCGAACCTGGGTTTCGTTGCTAAAATAGCTGACCCATTGTGGATCGGGTTCTTTTCCAAGCAGGTTGTTTCGGGATCCGATATGGGTAATGTGTTCGGTAAAGGAAATCACCGGATAGCCAAGGACCATAAAATCCGGTCGGCTGGATTGGTGCTCAACGGCATCCGCGTCGCCCGGGTTACCCGAATCGAAATGTGTGCCCAGCGTGGAAGCCAGGTGCCCCCCCGCGGAGAATCCCATAATCCCAATTTGATCCGGGTCAATTCCCCATTCCTCGGCATGGTGCCGTACCAGGCGAATGGCCCGCTGTCCATCGGACATGGGTACCACATGTGGTCGTGTCTGGGTTGCTGCAGAGGGGAGGCGGTATTTCAGAACGATTGCAGCGATGCCATGACTGTTTAGCCATTTGGCAATGTCCAGTCCTTCCCAATCGTAAGCCAGTACCCCGTATCCACCCCCGGGGCAAATGATCACGGCTTTTCCGGTGGCAGATCGTTTGGCGGGAAGAAACACCTGGATTTGGGGAAGCTGAACCTTGCTGATGACCAGTATGTCGTTTTGTTGAACGACTTCTGTGATGTCCGTTTCCTTCTGGAACGGCACCTCTCCCGGGTAGATCGTCAGCGTAAGGGGTCCGGTTTGTCCCATAGACAGGTTGGTAAGCATAAGCAAGCAGGTCAGGAGGAGCAGAGAACGCATGGGTTGTGGGGTATAAAGATTACGAATAAGCTTTGAGCATCAAGGCAGCACCGTAGGCAGAACCCAGGGGGAAATCAGAAAACTCCAATTCATAGCCCTCCAATAATTCCGTTAGGAATCGGATAAATACCTTGTTGTGTACAAAGCCACCGTCAATATACACTTTTTTTGTATCCGACCCACCCTTTGCGAGCAAGAGGGAAGCCACCTGCATTTTTGCCAGCCCGTAGACCAGGTGGTGGTAGGCTGTTTCAAAATCGGTAAAACCCGAAACATCCCAGTGGTTTTCCGGAAAAATCGATGCCACCAACGGAGTTCTCGCGATGGTTTCCGGATAAAACTTACCCGGGGTCTTTTCCTGCAGTAAGCCTTGCACCATCGCTTCGTCGGGAAGGATGTCCTTGTAATACTTGCTTTCTTTGCCAAAGGCGGCATTCATTTTTTCCAATTGATGGTCCAGTTCGTAGCCCAGAAAAAACCGGCTGGCTTTGACGGTTTGTCCATGGATGGAAAGAAAATTCAGGCAGTCGTTTTGCAACTCCTCCAGGCGTAGTTCCTCGTTGGGAAAGGGATTGAGCGTGATGCTCCAGGTGCCGGTTGAAATCAGGATAAACGGTTCCTTGATTTTGATCAGGTAGGAAGCCAGTGCGGACGAGCTGTCGTGGATGCCCACGCCCACTTGGACTTTTTTGCCGCAAATCACCCGTTCGAAGCTATGGGTGGTCGGTACCTGACGGGGTAACTTTGCGTCTATCCCTTCCTTGTATACCCACTCGTGGTAATCTTTTTTTGGAAAATCCCAAAGTTTGGTATGGCAACCGATGGAGGTGGGTTCGCTCACCGCTTCTCCGCTAAACAAAAAAGAAATGTACTGGGGCAGGTGCAGGGAATAAGCGATCTTCTTGAAAACTTCGGGCTTTTTTCGTTTCAACCAATACAATTGCAGACCTGAATTGAGCATACCCAAGGTAGGAGAAGCGGTGGCCAGGTTAATCGTCGCTTCCGGATAGGCATCGTAAAACTCCCGGTGCAGGTCTTCCGGAAAATCTTTCAGGTAGTTGTAAATTGGCGTAAGCGGCTTGGCATTTTCATCGATGGACACAAAGGAAGCTCCGTAGGTGGAGAAGTTAAGGGCCTTGACTTCAAACTCTGGATTATTGCATAGTGCTTCCACGGTGTCTCTGGCCCAGGTGGTAATTTTCTCCAAATCATCGCACTCGTCCCCATCCTCGTCGGTGATCGTCGGAAACTTTATGTATTCTTCGTTTATTTCATTCAGGTCTTCATCGAAAAGAAAAAACTTTTTGTTGGTTTTTCCTATATCAAAGATGGCGATTACCGGTTTGGGCATTGGGTGGTTGGTTTAACGAAAAGAAAGGTTACATTAAAGGCCGGTGGCCAAGCTTTTGGATCCTCGTTCCCGAATCAGTTTTTTACGAACTTCCAGTTTGCGAAAAACGCTAACAGGGTGCAGGGCCGCACCGGACTGAACCCGGGCTTCTGCAATCAGTGGCCTCAGATCTGTTCGGAAGGCCTCCTGTAGGATTTCCTGCGCCAATACGGGATCGTTATTGTCCCGAGCGTTTTCCAGTGCTAAACGGTCTATGATCAAAGCTTGCGCATACGCCAGTTGAATGGCTTCCACGGATTGCAACAGGTCCTCCATGGGATCCTTTAAGTTATGGCTGGCATCGATCATCCACGCAGGGGACGGATTAGACGAAATGGGATCCTCCATTCCTTCAACCAATTCGTTGAAAATCAGAAATAACTGGTACGGTTTCATGGCGCCTACCGTGAGGTCGTCGTCTCCGAATTTGGAATCGTTGAAGTGAAATCCCCCCAGTTTTCCTTGCATCATCAGTGTCGCTACTACCTGCTCAATATTGGTATTGGGCAGGTGGTGCCCCAGGTCTACCAGGGTGTACGCCCGCTCTCCAAGTTGGGAGGCCAGCCAATGAGAGGTACCCCAATCCTGAATGACCGTGTGGTAAAAATAGGGTTCGTAGGGTTTGTATTCCACGAACAGTTTCCAGTCGGAGGGCATGCTATCGTAGATTTCCCTCAGGGAGTCCAGCGTACGCTGTAGGGCTTTTCGGAAATTCATTTGCCCTGGAAAGGAGGAGCCGTCCGCCAGCCAGACCGTAAGGGATTTGGATCCGAGCATTTTCCCGTATTGAATCACTTCCAGGTTGTGGTTTACCGCTTGTTTTCGCACACGGGCATCCGTGTGACAGAGCGAGCCAAACTTGTACGAAAACTCCTGATCGGGTTGGTCCTGAAACGTATTCGAGTTCACGGCATCAAACAGCAATCCATTGGCTGCAGCATGGTGCCGGATTTTTTCCACGTTGTCTGGAATATCCCAGGGAATGTGCAGGGAGATGGCCCCGGATCCGGCATTCAGGGCGTGCAGGGTACCCACATCCGAGATTTTTTCTTCCAGAGAACGGGGTTCGCCGCCTCCGGGAAATCGACCAAAGCGCGTGCCCCCGGTGCCCAGGGCCCAACTGGGGATGGCCACCTGAAATTCCTGGATTTTTTTGATCAGCTCGTTTGTTTTGACGCCTCTGCGCGACAACCGTTGGCTTAGATACTCAAAACTCTCCCGGTGATCCGGGAGAGCTTGGTCATTGAGTGTATGGATTTGGTTTTTATCGAATAGCATGGTACTAGTTTATCGTACAAACGCGGCAGCTACTCCACCGTCCACATTCAGGATGTTTCCGGTACTCTTGCCGAGGTGTCCGCCGACAAAGGCAAAAACGCCATTGGCAATGTCGTCCACGCCTATGATTTCGTTCATAATGGTTCGCTTGGCGTAGAAGGCCGGAAGTTCTTCCACGGTAATGCCGTAGGCTTTGGCACGGCCTTTGGCCCATTCGCCTTCCCAGATCTTGCTGCCTTCGATCACCGCATCCGGGTTGACTACGTTGACGCGAATTTTATCCGGTCCAAGCTCGGCGGCCAGAAGCCGGCTCATGTGCACCTGCGCTGCTTTTGCGGTGCCGTAGCCAACATTGTTCGGTCCGGATACCAGCGCATTTTTGCTGGCAATGTTGATGATATCCCCGCCTTTGTTTTGCGCACGTAGGATGGCAACAGCTGCTTTGGAAACGGCAAACTGACCTTTTACCAAAACGTTTTGCAGGATGTCCCAGTCTTTTTCGGTGGTTTGATCGATGGGTTTGGATATGGCCAGTCCGGCGCAGTTGACGATGATATCCACGCCACCAAATTTCAGACAGGCCGCGTGCAACGCAGCTTCGATGTCTTCCATCTTGGTCACGTCCATCAGGGAACCAGAACCGGTATCCCTGTTGTAGCTGTTAAGCGCTTCTTCCAGATTTCCCTGATTGATGTCGGTGATAAATACACAGGCGCCTTCTTTGGCAAGTTTATCGGCAATGGCTTTGCCGATACCTCCCGCACCCCCGGTTACAAAGGCCACTTTTCGGGAAAGCGGCTGTTCTTTGGGCATGCGCTGTAACTTGGCCTCTTCCAACAACCAATATTCTATATCAAATGCTTCCTGCAAGGGAAGCGAAACGTATTCGGAAATCGCTTCTGCACCCTTCATCACGTTGATGGCGTTGGTGTAGAATTCACTGGCCACGCGCGCCGTTTGCTTGTTTTTGGCATAGGAAAACATGCCCACGCCTGGCCAAAGAATCACCACCGGGTTGGAATCCCGAATGCCGGGGCTGTTGTCCCGTTTGTGATCTTCGTAATACTTGGTGTAATACTGCCGGTAGTCTTCAAATTCTTTTTCCAAATAAGCGGTGACATCGCTCATATCGGTTAGGTCCTTATCGGCGGGAATGTCCAGTACAAGGGGGCGGATCTTGGTTCGTAGAAAGTGGTCGGGACAGCTGGTTCCCAGGGGTGCCAGTTTCGCAAGGTCGTTGCTGTTGATGAACTCCAATACCCGTTCGTCGTCCGAAAAATGACCAACCATGCGGTTAAAGCTCGAAGCAAGTCCGCGCAAATGGGGGGCAAGTTTAGCTGCTTGTAATTTTCGATCGGCCTCTGGAATGGATTGAACCTTCTGACCGCCAAAAACCGGGCGATTTTTTCCGTAGTTTTCTTCCAGGTACTGAGAGGCTTTGTCGATTACCTCCAGGCTGTTGATGTAGCACTCGTAGGAAGTCTCTGCCCAGGTAAAGAGTCCATGGCCTCCCAGCATGATGCCGCGAATTCCCGGGTTCGCTTTCAAGGCTTCATCAAGTTTCAGTGCCAAATCGAAGCCGGGTCGCTGCCAGGGGACCCATGCGATTTGCCCCTCAAATAATTCCTCCGTTATTTTTTCTCCATCTTTGGAGGCGGCGATGGCGATGGCCGCGTCCGGATGCAGGTGATCGATGTGCTTGAATGGTAAAAATGCGTGAAGCGGGGTATCGATCGAAGGTGCCTTTGAATCCAGGTCGTAGATGCAGTGATTGAAAAGCGCCACCATTTCATCTTCAAATTCCAGCCCCCTGTATACGTTTTTCAACGAAAGCAACTTGTCCATGTACAACCCAGCCAGGCCATTTCGTTTCAAGGTACCGATATCTCCACCGGATCCTTTGATCCACATTACTTCGGTATCTTTCTTGGTGAGGGGATCTTTTTCGATGGTCTTGCAACTGGTATTGCCACCCCCGTAGTTGGTTATCCGTAAGTCCGCACCCAATATATTGGACCTGTAAAGCAGCAGGGCGACTTGATCGTCTCCCAGTGATTTTGCTTTTTCCTCATCCCATAGGTAATCTACGTGCTTAAACGTGTCTTTTGTAATTGCCATATTGTAACTAGAATAGATTTGAATACGTTTTGATTTAGCGAATATAATTTATCATTAGTTTTTAACTGTCCTGTTCTATGCTGATTAGGGAGAAAAAAACGCCGAGACCATCTGCCAGATCCTAGCCTCTCTTTTGACACAAACTTACCTGAAATCATCAAAAATCTTGCTTTTTCGGCCGGATTTCATCGAATTTGACCGAAAAATCTCGCTTACGCGGTAACCTTTCGTAAATAAACGGATTACGTATACGGAGACGGACTGGTTGCCGTCCACCCTCCATCGATCACCAGGCTTTGCCCGGTAATGTGTCTTGCCCGGGGGGATACCAGAAATGCAACGGCTTCTGCGATATCCTGGGGACGAGCTGGTCTGCCCATGGGGGTGATCCGGGACCAGGTTTCCGCATAGCCCGCTTCCTGAGCAGTACGTTCGGTAATGGTAGCTCCCGGAGCGACGGTGTTTACGTTGATTTTGTATGGGGATAGTTCCAGTACCAGGGTCTTGGCCAGCATCTCCAATGCCGCTTTGCTCATGCCGTAGGCCGCCAGGTTTTTGTGTGCCTGATGTCCGGTTACCGAAGACATGAACAAGAGGCTGCCTCCCCTGTTCTGTGCGATCATTTGGCGGGAAGCTTGTTGAGCCAGGAAAAAGGTTCCGGCCAGGTTGAGCTGCATCACCTTGTGAAAATCTGCTTCCTTATAGTTAAGAAACTCTCCGAATAGGGTGATCCCCGCATTGGCCACCACCAGGTCCAGGGAGCCAAATTCCCTAACCGTTTCCCGGACCATTTGGACAATAAAGTCGGTATCCCCGGCGTCTCCCGGACACCCTTTGCAAAAACCTGGATAGGCTTTGTTGATCGTTTGGCTCGCCTTTTCGGTGAGCAAAGGGTCCAGGTCGTTGAGCATCACGTAGACTCCCTGGGATGCTAGCAGGCGGCATATTTCAAACCCGATGCCGGTTCCGGCTCCGGTGATCAGCGCTACCAGCTGATCAGGTTGGTCGTGCATATTCATCGTGCGTTTGGGATAAAAAAGGTGTTTGGGTAGATCGGGCCGATCTACCCAAACACCTATTTTCGGGGTTAATGAGAATCTTTGGTGACTTCACTTCCGGAATTTCCTTTAAGAAAATCCAGGTCTGCCCCCAGGTTGGCTTGTTCTACGTGTTTGACATACAGGCTTACGTAACCCCTGTCAGTCATTGCAGCGGGTTTTTGCCAGGCCGCTTTTCGTTTGCCAAGCTCTTCTTCTGATACCAGCAGGTTCAGTTTTCGCTGTTCTACATCCAATTCGATCAGATCTCCCGTTTGCACGACGGCAAAGTTTCCTCCTTCGGCGGCTTCGGGCGTGGCATGTAGCACCACGGTACCAAATCCGGTGCCGCTCATGCGGCCATCCGAAATGCGGATCATGTCCTTGATTCCTTTTGCCAGGACTTTTGGAGGCAAGCCCATATTCCCCACTTCGGGCATACCGGGGTAGCCCTTGGGCCCTACGTTCTTTAGGACCATGATGCTATGCTCGTCGATATCTAGGTCCGGATCGTCAATTTTGTTTTTGTAATCGTCGATGTCTTCAAAGACCACTGCTTTGCCGGTGTGTTTCATCAGTTCCGGGCTTGCCGCTGATGGTTTGATAATGGCTCCGGTTTCGCAAAGGTTTCCTTTGAGAACCACGATTCCGGACAGCGTATTGAACGGGCGATCGATTGAGGCAATTACCTTGTCGTTGTAATTTTCAAACCGTTCGTTGATTTTACCGATTTCCTGACCTGTAACGGTGATGGCTTGATTATTCAGACGATCTTTAAGTTGGCGAATTACCGGGGGCAGGCCACCCGCATAGTAAAAATCCTCCATGAAGTAGCTCCCGGAAGGCTGAAGGTTGGCCAGTAGTGGAATATTGGAAGAAAAGGTATCAAAATCCTCCAGCGTAAGCGGGATACCCATTCTACCTGCAATGGCCAGCAGGTGGATCACAAAATTGGTCGAGCCGCCGATGGCGGCATTTACCATGATCGCATTTTCAAAAGCTTCGCGGGTGAGGATGTCGGATAGTTTCAGGTCGTTTTCTACCATCTTTACGATTTCCATGCCGGAAAGATGAGCCAATACTTTTCGGCCGGTGTCCGGTGCCGGAATTGCCGCATTCCCGGGTAAGGAGAGACCGAGCGATTCCACCATGCAGGCCATGGTGGAGGCGGTACCCATGACCCCACAATGCCCGTCGCTACGGCACAGTCCCGATTCGGCCACGTAAAGGTCTTCCTGGGTCATTTTGCCAGAGCGGGCCTCTTCGCTGAATCGCCAGATATCGCTGGTACTCACCTCTGTCCCCCGGTACCTGCCCGTAAGCATCGGTCCGCCTGATACCACGATGGTGGGGAGGTTTACACTGGCGGCGCCCATTACCAGAGAGGGCGTCGTCTTGTCGCAGCCGCAGAGTAATACCACGCCGTCCAAAGGATTGGCTCGGATCGACTCTTCTGTATCCATGCTGGCCAGGTTGCGGTACAACATGGCGGTCGGTTTCATAAGCGTCTCTCCAAGTGACATCACCGGAAACTCTACCGGATAGCCGCCGGCTTCCAGCACACCTTTTTTAACAAACTCAGCCAATTCCCTGAAATGGGAATTGCAGGGCGTTAGCTCTGACCAGGTATTGCATATGCCAATCATGGGTTTTCCTCCCAGTTCGTGGGTGGGAATCCCCTGTTTTTTAAACCAGGACCTGTAAATCAGGCCATCTTTGCCGGTTTTCCCAAACCAGCCCTGGCTTCGCCTTTCCGTTTTCTTCATTGTTAGGTTTGTATGGTCAATTAGGTTTTCGTTTCTACCCGAGGCAGGTAGTACATTTATTTCTTTCAAAGTATAAGATTAGTAAATGTTTGGCCAAAATAAAATTTTCCGATTCAAAAAACCCCTGCCCAGGTTGGGGGTTACAGGTTTAAAACAAAAATTCCCTACGCTGGCAGCCCATTGGTTTTGGGCCCCGTATATGGGGGCGGTCGGCAAAGCGAAGCGTTTTCGGAGGGGCTCCAAACGATTCTCGAATGAAATGGTGAAAGTTTAGGGATAATCCCCTATTTTAGGCAGTCAATTACTAAAAAACGTCAAATCAATAACCAATGAGTTTTGAAATAAAATCATCCATGGATACCTACGATGTAATCATCGTAGGATCCGGTGCCGGGGGTGGCATGGCCAGTAAAATCCTTTCGGAGTCGGGGTTAAGTGTAGCGGTGGTGGAAGCGGGAAGTGACTTTGATCCAGCGCTGGAGGAATACCGCACCCAACTTCGCTGGCCCTGGGAGTCTCCGCGCCGGGGAGCCAATACGGTTCGTGCGTTTGGCGATTTCGATGCGGCATACGGCGGATGGGAAATAGAAGGAGAACCCTACACCCGCAAGGATGGCACCCAATTTGACTGGTTCCGTTCGCGGATGGTGGGCGGAAGGACCAACCACTGGGGCCGAATTTCCCTACGTTTCGGTCCGGATGATTTCAAGAGAAAAAGCATAGACGGCCTGGGCGACGATTGGCCCATTGGCTACGAGGATGTAAAGCCCTACTACGACCGGGTGGATCAAATAGTAGGTGTTTTCGGTACCAAAGAGGGAATTCGGAACGAGCCCGATGGGTTTTTTCTTCCCCCACCCAAGCCTCGGCTCCACGAGTTGGCATTTATGAAAGGAGGAAAAAAGATCAACCTGCCCGTCATTCCTTCACGTATATCCGTGTTGACGCGTCCGGTGAACAACGAGCGGGGCGCCTGCTTTTTTTGCGCCCAGTGCAACCGCGCCTGCCAGGTATACGGGGATTTTTCTTCCGGGACAGTTTTGGTAAAACCGGCTATCAAAAAGGGAAAGGTGGATTTGTACACCTACGCCATGGTTCGCAAGGTAACCACCGACGAAAAAGGAGAAGCCACGGGGATATCTTATGTAAGTAAGGTGGACATGCAGGAGTACAAGCTCAAAGCGCGCGTGGTGGTTTTGGGTGCTTCCGCCTGCGAGACTGCCCGGATTATGATGAACTCCAGTTCCCCCCAGCATCCAAACGGAATATCTAATAGCAGCGGAACCCTGGGTCGGTACCTGCACGATTCCACCGGCGCCAGCCGCTCGGCATTAATGCCCGAGTTTTTGGGCCGGGACAAATACAACGAAGACGGTGTGGGCTCCATGCACGTGTACACTCCCTGGTGGCTGGACAACAAAAAACTGGATTTTCCCAGAGGATACCACCTGGAATTTGGTGGGGGCATGCGCATGCCAAATTATGGCTTTGGTTTCGGCATGGATTCCATGCGAAGTTACCTCAAAGATGAATTTGGAAAACCCCGGCCGAATGGTGGCTACGGGGAAGGATTGAAAAAAGATATCCGCAGCGTTTATGGAGCCACGGTGGGTATTGCCGGAAGGGGCGAAAGCGTGCCGCAGTACGACAATTATTGTGAAATAGACCCGCAAACCGTGGACAAATTTGGGATTCCGGTGTTGCGCTTCCATTACAAATGGACCGATTACGAAGTAAAGCAAGCCCGCCACATGCAGGAGACGTTTGAGGAGATTTTCGACGCCATGGGTGCTCAGGTGATGGGTAAAAAGCCCGGGGCGGAGACACAATACGGCCTGGCTGCACCGGGACGTATCATCCATGAAGTAGGTACTACCCGTATGGGGAAAGACCCCAAGACGTCCGTCTTGAATCCCTATTCCCAGGCCCACGAATGCAAAAACCTGTTTGTCGTAGACGCAGGGCCTTTTGTATCCCAGGCAGACAAAAATCCTACCTGGACGATCATGGCCCTCTCCATTCGCACATCGGAGTACATTGTCGACCAGTTAAAAAAGAAGAATATCGGGTAAAATTTTCGAACAGGTATCAAAATCAGAAAGTCTTCGCGCCTGGGGGCTTTCTGATTTTTTTATGTTGGGTATTTATCCCAATTTCAAGCCGTGAATTGGCAATACATCGTAAATGGGCTGACGGTTGGTCTGCAGGAAATGAGTTGGCTGGAAGCGATTGCCGTTTTCTTCGGTCTGGCATCTGTGTACTATTCCATGCGGGAGAATATACGTGTATTTCCTACCGGTATTATCAGTACGCTTATTTATGTCTGGATATGCCTGCAGGTGGGCTTATACGCAGACATGGGAATCAATGCCTATTATTTCTCCATGTCCATTTTCGGCTGGTATGTCTGGACCCACCCCAAACCCGGAAAGGCGGCGGTTCCGGTCACCTGGATGCAGGGAAGGGAAGTAGTGCAGGCCTTAGGTTTGTTCCTGGCGGCCTATGCCTTGCTTTATTTCCTGCTGCGTTACTATACAGACAGCGACGTGCCGTATTGGGATTCGTTTACCACTGCCGCGGCATTTGTGGGCATGTGGCTCATGGCTCGAAAGAAAGTAGAGAATTGGATCGCCTGGATCGTCACCGATTTGGTTTCTGTTCCTTTGTATTTTTACAAAGGACTTATTTTGACCTCGTTCCAATTTCTGGTTTTTACCGCTTTGGCGGTTTTGGGCCTGATAGCCTGGATCCATGCCGCCCGAAAATACGCAGCATTGGATGAATAAAGTCGTGATCATCGGTCCGGAATCTACCGGCAAAAGCTCGCTCAGTGCCGCTCTTGCAGCGTATTACAACGAACCCTGGGTTCCGGAGTATGCCCGGGAATACCTGCAGGAGCTGAATCGCCCGTATACCTACGAAGACCTGCTGCAAATCGCCCGAGGCCAACTGCAAGCGGAAAGGGAAAAGGCGGAACTGGCGAATGAATTGCTGTTTTGTGATACCGATCTGCGGGTAATAAAAATCTGGAGTGATTACAAATACGGGAAAACTGATCCCTGGATTCGTGAGCAAATAGCCTCACGATTCTATGACCTGTACCTGCTGACCGATATCGATATTCCCTGGCAGGAAGACCCGCTGCGGGAACATCCCGATCCGGTTCTCCGACACTACTTTCTCGGGCAATACGAACAGGAGTTGGATTCCTCAGGGCCTCCCTGGGTAAAAGTATCCGGGACGCACAAGGACCGGCTGAAGTCTGCAGTACGGGCCATCGAAGGAATTCTCGGAAGAAGCCCGGCGGGATCCTGAGGGTAAGAACCAATTATCTTGCTCTTTCGCCGAATCTGGGATAATTTGCAGGGATTCCCTGAATCATGCTGTTGGTTACGGAATTTTTGAATATTTTCAGGATTATTCTCCAACAATAAACCAAACATACCGCTACATGCCTACCCACAAGGAACAAATGAAAAAGTACTGGAAACGCAACATCCGCACGGTATTGATACTGCTGTCGGTATGGTTTGTCGTCTCTTTTGGTTTTGGTATCCTCCTGGCCGAGCCGCTGAATGCCATTAAGATTGGCGGGTACAAACTGGGCTTTTGGTTTGCCCAACAAGGCTCCATATTCACCTTTGTAATTTTAATTTTTGTTTATGTATACCGCATGAACAAACTGGATGAAGAATTTGATGTCAACGAAAAATAACCCTGTAAACCCACTGACCCAGCTATGGATATTTTAACCTGGACCTATATTTTGGTAGGCTTGTCTTTTGCCCTGTACATAGGCATTGCCATTTACACGCGCGCAGGGTCCACGAAAGAATTTTATACCGCAGGCGGCGGTGTCTCACCCTTGGCCAACGGAATGGCTACAGCGGCCGACTGGATGTCGGCGGCATCTTTTATTTCGATGGCGGGGATCATTGCTTTCTCCGGCTACGATGGCTCTGTGTACCTGATGGGCTGGACCGGGGGCTACGTTTTATTGGCCCTTTTGCTGGCTCCCTACCTGCGCAAGTTCGGGAAATTTACGGTCCCGGACTTTGTAGGTGATCGGTATTACAGCAACAAAGCCCGCGTCGTGGCGGTGTTTTGTGCCTTGTTTATCTCGTTTACCTATGTGGCGGGACAAATGCGCGGGGTGGGAATTGTATTTTCCAGGTACCTGGAAGTAGACATCGAAAAGGGCGTGATCATCGGGATGACCATCGTGTTTTTCTATGCGGTATTGGGGGGCATGAAGGGCATCACGTATACCCAGGTGGCACAATACTGCGTGTTGATTTTTGCCTTTATGGTCCCTGCCATTTTTATTTCCATTCAGCTCACGGGAAATCCCGTGCCGCAGCTTGGTCTTGGAGGAACGGTGCAGGACGGTACCTACCTGCTGGATAAGCTGGATGGTATCTTGGTGGATTTGGGTTTTCACCAGTACACGGCGGGGAGAAAGTCGGTAGTGGATATTTTTGCGATCACTCTCGCGCTGATGGTCGGTACGGCCGGATTGCCTCACGTCATCGTTCGGTTTTTTACCGTGCCCCGGGTAAAGGATGCGCGGCTTTCGGCGGGCTATGCGTTGGTTTTCATTGCCATTTTGTACACGACGGCCCCAGCAGTGGCCGCCTTCGGGATTTACAATGCCATCGATACGGTAGCCGGGCAACCGGTGGATCAATTACCGGATTGGGTGGGAAATTGGCAAAAGACAAACCTGATTGTGGTGGATGACGTGAATCAGGACGGGGTGGTACAATACCTGGCCGATCCCGAAATGAACGAACTTACCGTGGACAAAGATATCATGGTCCTGGCGGCCCCGGAAATCGCCGAGTTGCCCAATTGGGTGGTGGGGCTGGTGGCGGCCGGAGGCATGGCTGCGGCTTTATCCACGGCAGCAGGATTGCTTCTGGTTATTTCTACTTCCGTTTCCCGTGATCTGTTTCGAACGTTTGTTCCTCAGATGACGGAAAAAACGGAATTGATTATTGCCCGCGTATCTGCTGCAGTGGCGGTGGTCATCGCTGGTTATTTTGGCATCAATCCCCCCGGATTTGTGGCGGAGGTAGTGGCGTTTGCTTTTGGGCTGGCGGCGGCTTCGTTTTTTCCAGTGATCATCATGGGTATTTTTTCTACCCGAATGAACAAGGAAGGAGCCATTGCGGGAATGGTGACAGGACTGGTTTTTACGCTGGCTTACATCATTTATTTCAAATTTATTCATCCTGAAGCCAACACGCCCGAAAACTGGTGGTTCGGTATTTCTCCGGAGGGCATAGGTACGGTTGGGATGTTGATCAATTTTGTCTCCTGTTTTCTGGTGTCCAAATTTACCCCGCCCCCACCGGAAGACGTGCAGGAAATGATTCAGGATATCCGCATTCCGAGGGGCGCAGGAAAGGCCCATGACCACTAAACAGCGGGTATTATGCAGGGAAATGGGTGCATAGCGAATATATTTACGTTAATTTTATAAAACTATTAAAACCTAAACTATCAGACGATGAGTGATAGAATTCATACCTTAAGCGGCTATTTTCACGAATACCAGAAAAGTGTAGCGGACCCGGAAAATTTCTGGGCTCGTGTAGCGGATTCGTTTCATTGGAAAAAACGCTGGGATAACGTACTGGACTGGAATTTTGAGGGACCGGATGTGAAATGGTTCGTCAACGGCAAATTAAACATCACCGAAAACATTCTGGAAAGGCACCTGTTCACCATTGGCGATCGGCCGGCCATTGTTTGGGAGCCCAACGACCCTACAGAGGAAGGGCGTACCCTTACCTACAGGCAATTGCATGCGGAAGTATGCCGGTTTTCCAACGTGCTTCACGAGAAGGGCGTGCAAAAAGGAGATAAAGTGATCATCTACATGCCGATGGTACCCGAGGCCGCGGTAGCCATGCTCGCCTGTGCCCGCGTGGGTGCCATTCACTCTGTGGTTTTTGCAGGATTTTCCAGCAATGCCCTTGCGGACCGCATCAACGATTGCGAGGCAAAGGTGGTTCTCACCTCGGATGGAAATTTTCGTGGAAAGAAAAAAATTCCCGTAAAGGGAGTAGTCGACGAAGCCCTGGATAACTCCTCTTCGGTAGAAACTGTGATCGTCTACCAGCGAACAGAGCAGGAAGTTACCATGAAGGAGGGCCGGGATTTCTGGTGGCACGACGTTATCTCCGGGGTAGCTACCGAGCATCAGGCGGTAGAAACAGACAGCGAAGACACCCTATTTATTCTGTATACTTCCGGCTCTACCGGTAAGCCCAAAGGTGTGGTGCATACCTGCGGCGGCTACATGGTCTATGCCAAGTATACCTTCGAAAACGTTTTTCAATACAATCCGGGAGACGTGTACTGGTGTACGGCGGATATCGGATGGATTACGGGGCATTCGTATATTGTATACGGTCCCTTGTTGTCCGGAGCGACATCCATTATGTTTGAAGGGGTGCCTACCTTCCCGGATGCGGGACGGTTTTGGGCCATTGTTGATAAATACAAGGTCAATCAGTTCTACACGGCACCAACCGCCATTCGTGCCTTGCAGGCTTATGGCACGGAGCCCATTGCGCCCTACTCGCTTGATTCCTTGAAAGTACTTGGTTCCGTGGGAGAGCCCATCAACGAGGAGGCCTGGCACTGGTACCATACCCATATTGGAAAAACAAAATGCCCCATTGTCGATACCTGGTGGCAGACGGAAACCGGTGGGATTATGGTATCCCCGCTGGCGGGGATTACCCCCACAAAGCCTGCTTACGCCACCCTGCCCCTACCCGGTATACAGCTGGCAATCATGGATACGGAAGGAAAAGAGTTGATCGGTAATTCGGTGGAGGGAAACCTTTGTGTGAAATTTCCCTGGCCGGGAATGATTCGCACAACCTATGGAGACCACGACCGCTGCAAGCAGACCTATTTCTCGGCCTACAAAGGCATGTATTTTACAGGGGATGGTGTAAAACGGGACCACGACGGGTATTACCGGATCCTTGGCAGGGTCGATGACGTGATCAACGTTTCGGGCCACCGAATGGGTACCGCAGAAGTGGAAAATGCAATAAACGAACACCCGCTGGTCGTCGAGTCGGCTGTAGTCGGGTATCCCCATCAGGTGAAGGGGCAGGGAATCTATGCCTACGTTATCTGCGACATGACAAACCGTACCGAGCAAAATTTGGTTAACGAAATCAAGGACACGGTAACGAAAATTATCGGGCCCATCGCCAAACCGGATAAAATACAGATCGTTCCGGGCCTTCCCAAAACGCGTTCCGGCAAAATCATGCGGCGTATCCTTCGAAAAGTAGCCGAAGGCAGCATGGACAATTTGGGCGACACCTCTACCCTGTTGGATCCGGAAGTGGTCGATCGGATCATCGAAGGACGAATTGAATGAGGTAATTTTCATTCCCGACCCATGTCGTTGAAGCGCGCGGCGGAATCCGTACGCGTTCCTTTACTTCCTAGCTACCCGTTTCATGGCCAATGTCATCGTCAATCGGATCATTGATTTCCTAAAGAACTACCCGCCCTTCAGCTTTCTTTCGGAAGAATTGCTGGGCCAGGTAGCCCGGGAAGTGGATTTGCTGTACTTTGAGACGGATGAGTTGTTGTTTCAAAAAGGCGAGCCCGCTAAAAGCTATTTTTTTGTAGTCAAAGAAGGGGCGATCAAGCTGACGGAACAAGTTGCCGAAAAAGAGGAGACCGTCGAATTTTGTGACGAAGGGGATGTATTTGGGGTACTGGCGCTTCTGGGAAAGCGGCCGTATATTCTCAATGCCCGAGCGAACGAACCCAGCCTGGTAATCGCCGTACCGGTGGGGATTTTTGAAACAATCCTGAAGGAAAACAGTCAGGTCAGCTTTTACTTTGCCTCTGGTTTCGCCGCGGGGCAGGTAGTCGTACGGTCCAGTCTGTCGCAAACGCAGAAGGTCCGGGCGCTTTTTGGAACAAGGCGAAATGAAAACGGGCTGATGTTGTTTTCCGGGCAACGGACCATCCGGTACTCCGATCCGGTGATTCATTGCCCCCTGGGCGCGACCGTTGCCGCCGCAGTGGCAGAAATGGCCAGGGCCAAAGTGGGATCCATACTGGTCGTGGACGGTAACCAGCATCCCCGCGGGATCATCACGGATAAAGACCTCCGAAACCGGCTTATCGCTCCCGGGCTGCCGTACGATACACCGGTAGATCTGATCATGAGCCATCCGGTGATCACCGCTAAAACGGACCTGGAATTTTCTCAGGTGTACCTAACCATGATCAAGCACCGCCTGCACCATTTGGTATTTACCGAAGACGGAAGCCCGGATTCCGCGCTGCTGGGAATCATTTCGGACCACGACATTCTCCTCTCCCAGGGCAATAGCCCCGCCGTCTTGATCAAAGCACTACAGGAAAGTGACGATGTGCACGAGTTGGCCAAGCTAAGAAACCAGGCAGAGGAAATGTTGCGTTATTACCTGGAAAATGAATTGGCTATTGATTTTATCGCCGGAATTCTCACAGAAATCAACGACACGATCATACGAAAAGCCATCGAGATGGCGAAAAAAAAGCTGGAGCCCCGCTTTCCCGAACTTCAGGAGCTGGAATTTTCCTTTCTGGTATTGGGTTCCGAAGGCCGAGGCGAACAATTGCTTCGAACGGATCTGGACAACGCGTTGGTCTATCAGGACGTATCCGAAAACCGCAGGGAGCAGACGGAAAAGTTTATGCAACTCCTGGCTCGGGATGTGATGGAAGTCTTGTTTTCCTGTGGCTTCCACTCCTGCCCTGCCGAGATGATGGCTACGAATCCGCGATGGTGCCAGCCGCTTTCGCAATGGAAGCGTTATTTTAGCCAGTGGATTCGGGAGCCCGATCCGCAATCCCTGATGATGGCCAGTATTTTTTTTGATTTTCGGTCGGCTGGAGGCAAGCAGGCACTGGCGGATGCATTGACCCAACACGTATACGATGAAATCGATCAGGGGAACGTTTTTCTTAATTTCCTGGCAAAAAATGCCTTGTTGAACCCACCTCCGCTAGGCTTTTTCAGGAATTTTATGATAGAGAAATCTGGCAAGCACGCAGAGAAATTCGATATCAAACTGCGGGCGATGATGCCCCTTGCCGATGCCGCACGGGTGTTGGTACTAAGCCATCGCGTGGTGGGCATCAACAATACCTTCAAACGATACGAAAAACTGGCCGAGTTGGAGCCCAATCAGGCATCGCTGTTCCGGGATGCGGGAAAAGCCTATGAGATTTTTATGCGTATCCGCGCGCTTGAAGGCCTGGCCTCTGAATCGTCCGGACGCTTTATTCAACCAAACAGCCTTGGAAAGTTGCAGCGGCAGCTACTGAAAAACGCCTTTTTTCCCATCGATGAAATCCAGAAGATTTTGAGGGTTCGCTTTCAACTGGATTATTTTGGCAGCTGATATGAATTGGAAAGCCCTATTTGGTTCCTCACCCCTGCCCAGCCCGGCCTATATCAAGAGCTACGAGAAATCGCTAGTGCGAAAAATTGCAAAAAGTAAACCATTGTCTGAATTGGAGTTTCTGGTAGTGGATACAGAAACCACCGGACTGGATACCAAAAAGGACCAGGTGCTTTCCTATGGCGCCGTGCAGGTAATTAACAACCGAATTCGCGTGTCGACCTCTAGGGAATTTTACCTCAAGCCCAAGATAAGAAACCGGGAAGCGATTAAAGTTCACGGACTGGTGCAGGAGCGGCCTTTTGTAAGCAGGGAATTATTGATTCGGTCTTTTCTCGAAGATGCAGCCCAGAAAATACTCGTGGGGCACCACTTGGGTTTTGACCTGGCCATGCTCGAGCGAGCGGGTAGATCGCTGGGCTTGCGAAAAATAAAAAACCCCGGGCTTGACACCTACGATCTGGCGGTTCGCCTGGATCGAGGCCGGTATTACGACCCCCGGACCATTCCCAGTCGTGAGTATTCGCTGGACCGGCTTTCCGAGCGCTACGGGATCTCTCTGGATGACCGGCATACCGCAGCCGGCGACGCCTTTCTCACGGCACAACTGCTTATCAAACTATTAAAAGTAGCTGCAGCAAAGGGTATCCGGAGCTATGGGGAATTGATGGTATAGGCTAGTCAAAAAACCGGGTTTCCAGCTGTCCGGTCGCTTGAACGTGAATCACCAAATCGGTCCGGGTAGGATAAATACGCGTGATACCGATTTTAGGATCTTCCAACAGTACCTGTGCGACGGGGCTTTGCCATTCCCCAAATTGGGCCAGTAGCGTTTCTGCCTCGTTCAGGTACTCCTGTATGGGAAAAATGGCCCGCTTTTCCAGGTTTTTCCGAATTTTTCTGCGCTTGGACCAGTTGACGGTATTGGTTAGGAAATTTTTGGTTTTCACTTTGAATTCAATATCGGTGAAGAAAATCTGTTGCTTTAGCGCATCAAAAACGGGTTTGCCTGCCAGGTAAAACTGACCGGCTAAATCCTTCTTCCCTTCCCGTAATCCGATAAAATCCATGGAAACCAACAGCCGGTCCCCGAGATGACTTACGGAAATCGTTCCCGGTCGCATGCGGGTCTTGCTGTCCAGGACGATAAGACTGTCCGCCAGGGTTTCGTTCAGCTGGCTGGCGATTTCCTCGAAACTCAGGCTTATGGGGATGGTGATTTTCAGGTTATTGCCGGTGACCTCCTCCAGTGTCAATGCTGGAAGCGGTGCCAGTTCGGTTGCCAGGGGCCGGTCTTTTTGGCTGACCATTTCGGCTGTAAGGCCGATACCGAGCTGGAGTTCCTGATCGGGGGTGAGTTTTTGGTGAATCCGCAAGCTTTCTGGCTGGGGATACACGTAATTTCCGGAAATGCCATTGGGAATGTACCGGGGTTTCCCGAAGCTGTCCCAAAAGTTTTCGGCCAGCCTTCGAAAATCCAGCGCCGCAAGGGCTCCGTCGCGCAACTGATTTTCCATGATGGTCACCACCTGCCGTTTGACCAGGGGTTCAAAATCAAACTGAAGTCCCAACACATCGAATGAAAGCGGTTTGCCTAGCGAACGTATTTCCAGATCCTGGATATCAAAACTCCAGTCCTTATTCAAAACGGGAAGAAAATCAATCTCGGGAGACAAAGCCTGTTCGAAAGGCAGCGCGGTGGACACGCGTTGTCCAAAGATGCGCTTTTCGAGTCGCAGGGTTCCGTCGGCTATCACGGGCATGCCCAATTGGAGCTTGCCCTGATCGGAGGCAGCCAGGGACAGGTTACCGGTTTTCTCCAGGTGGATGTCAGCGACCAGGCCATCCCCTAATTCAAGCCCCTTTTCGTCTATCAGCTGTTGGCTTAATTGCCGATTGATCCGGTTAGCGATAGACGATAGCGGGATGTTTAGCTGAAGGTTTATTGCGGCGCTGGCGGCTGGAACCTCGGGTGGCGCTGGCGGATTGTCTACCCGAAGGCTGCGGCAGGCAGCGCCAGCCATCAAGAGCAGTAAAAAGGGAAAGAAACGATAGCGGGGAAGGCTCATGGTAGTAGAACGCAGGAAATGAATAAATCGGTTGCCGCCGGGTAATAAATTACGTAAGCGGCACAAAGATAGGACTATTCCAAAATTTTGTGCAACCGTTGAACTTTAAAGCCCGCAAATTCGGTTATTAAAATCGTAAATCAATTGAGGCATATGAGCTGGAAAAAACTAGCGAGTTTATCGCAACTAGATCAATTAAAGGAAGAAAGCAAAGAGAAACCGGTGGTGATTTTTAAGCATTCAACCCGCTGCTCGATCAGTAGCATGGCCTGGAATCGGATGGAGCGCAGTTGGAAAGCAGAAGACAGTGAGCGCTTGTCCCCGTACTTTTTGGACTTAATTGCTCACAGGGATATTTCTAACGCCATTGCCGAGGAGTTTTCCGTGGCCCATGCTTCCCCGCAGGTCATTGTAATTAGAGACGGGAAGGCCGTTTATAACAACAGCCACATGGGAATCAATTACCGGGAAATCGTTTCCGTAGAGGGGTAAGTTTCGGGAAAGGTTTATTGCTGTCCCGGATTTTAGCCGTTAAATCCCATATTTTGCCCGCTGTACTTTTTACCAACAGGCATTAAACCGCGGGGAACTTTTGCAGTCTAATCCTCATACACATTAACCAAATGAATACGATGAGGATTTTTACGCTTAGTTTCTTTTTCCTGGCCATCTCCTTGATGGGAAGTACCCTTCAGGCCCGACAGGATCGCCCCAGTCCACCGCAGATTCGCGGGCAGATAGTGGAGCAAGGCAGTCAGGACCCCATGATTGGCGCCAATGTGGTGCTCAAGACCCAGGGCGATAGCCTGATTACTTCCACTACGACGGGGCCAGACGGCAAGTTCAGCATCGCCTATCCCCGGTTGCCTGTATTCAAATTGGAAATAACCTACGTGGGCTTTGAGAAAGTGACCCGGGAATTTTCCCGTGGAATGCCTCTTGATTTGGGTGTGATCGCTATTCGGGAGGACAGTCAGCTTTTGGGCGAAGTGGTGATCGAGGGCGAGACCAGCGTGGGCGAAATGAAGGGCGACACAGCGGTTTTCAACGCCAGCGCATTTAGGACCCGGGAAAACGCCATGGCCGAGGACCTTATTGGTAAGTTACCGGGCGTCACCATCGAAAATGGACAAGTGCAGGCGCAGGGCGAACAGGTGCAGAAAGTGTTGGTGGACGGACGGGAATTTTTTGGAAGTGATCCATCCATTGCCCTGAGAAATTTGCCGGCGGATGCCATTTCCAGCGTAGAGGTGCTGGACCAACGCTCCGACCAATCCCGCCTTACCGGCCTGGACGATGGGAATTACGCGAAGACCATCAATATCATCACCAAAGGAAACATGCGCAACAGCTATTTTGGCCGGGTGTATGGAGGCTATGGCACCGATAATACCTACTCGGTCGGAGGAAATATCAATTTTTTTAACGGAAACCGACGGATCTCGATCATCGGCATGTCAAATAACGTAAACCAGCAAAACTTTGCATCCGACGATTTACTCGGTGTAAGTGGTGGCCTGGGTGGCGGCGGGCGCAGGGGCGGCCGAGGAGGAAGGCCCGGAGGGGGTGGCAATAGTTTCGGCGTACCTTCGAATAATGGGATTATTACCACCAATTCCCTGGGGTTGAACTACAGCGACAAATGGGGCGAGAAAATCAATTTTACCGGAAGCTACTTTTTTAATGCCACGGACAACACCGTTTTTGAAAATACCAATCGGGAGACGGTTATCTCCGAAGATCAGCGACAGCTGTATCAGGAAAGTCAGGTAAGTACGATCACGAATAACAACCACCGAATGAACGCACGGATGGAGTACGATATCAACGAAAAGAATGCGTTGATCATCAGTCCCAGCATTAATTTCCAGGATAATTTCCGGTACAGCAACCTGGAAGGGCTAAACCTGGACCAGTCCCTGGACTCCCTAAGTGATACCCGAAACCTGACCGAAAACGAAACCCAGGGCTATTCCATTTCCAATAATCTTACCTACCGCTACAAATTTGATAAAGTAGGCCGGACGATTTCTGCCGATTTGTTTACATCCTGGAATCAACGGGACCAGTTGACGGACCTGATTTCTTCCAACAAGGACTACGTGCGAAACGCATTCGATACGCTGGTGCAGGAAACCACCGCTCTTTCGGATGGGTTCAACTACCGGACAAACCTCACCTACACCGAACCCATCAGCGAAAAATCCGTGGCGACCCTTTCGTACCAGATCGGAAACAACAAGAGTGCTGCCGACCAAAAGACCTTTCAGCTAGCCAATGAGCAGGGGATCATGGTGCTGGATACAGCCTTAAGCAATGAGTTTGACAACAAATTCCTTACCCAACGGGCGGGCCTGGGGTACCGCTACAATAATAAGGGGTTGAACATCAACATGAACCTCGATTACCAGTATGCGGTATTGGACAACGAAAGCGAGTTTCCGACAGTGGGTACCTTTTATCGCGATTTTAAAAATCTGATGCCTACCGTCACCATGAATTACCGGAACCAAGGCGGTACCAGCTACCGGTTTCGTTACCGTACCCGTACCGACGAGCCCAGCGTCAACCAACTGCAAAACGTGATTAATAATAGCAATCCGTTGAATCTTTCGGTGGGGAACCCTTCCCTGGGACAAAGTTACAATCACTCCATGTTCGTGAACATGTCCCGGTTTAATATGGAGACCAATAAAACGTTTTTTGTTTTTTTATTCACAAATTTCAATACCAATTTTATAGGCACCAATACCTTCGTGGCTCCTCAGGATACCCTGATTAACAACGAGGTTCTACTCAGGCGAGGCGGGCAAATCACCAGCCCGGTTAATCTAAACGGGCAAATGAATGCCCGGCTATTTCTTAGTTACGGAACCAGCATCCCCAAATGGAAAACCAAGGTCAATTTGAACCCTGGACTTAGCTATGGTCGAACCCCGGGAATAATCAATGGACAAACCAATACCAATGAGAATATTGATATTCGGCAGGGTGTTACCTTTGCCAGTAATATCAGTAAAGATGTGGATTTTACGCTGTCCACCACGGGTACCTATACCATCGTCAACAGCAGCCTTCAAAGCAATCTTGACCAAAATTATTTCATTCAAAGCAGTAACCTGCGGTTTTATTATTCTCCCAATGACGGAAAAACCTTTATCGCCAATAATGTAAACAACATGCTATACCGGGGCCTGTCTGAGGGTTTGGACCAATCGGTCTGGTTATGGAATATTGAAGCAGGATACCGTTTTCTCAAAAACAATAAGGGAGAGTTGAAAGTGTATGTCTTTGACCTATTGAAACAAAACAATAGCATCTCCAGAAGCATCTCCGATGTGGCGGTTACCGATACTTTCTCAAACGTACTCACCCGTTACGGCATGATCTCTTTTACCTATATTATCGGTAACTTCAAAAAGTCCGATTTGCCGGATCAGGAGCAACGGCCGGGAGGGTATTCGGGAGGACGAGGCGCTCGAAGCTGGTAAAATATCTGTATATTGTTATCGACCAATATGTAAACGCGATGACAAAGGAAATCAGGCTCAGGTGCTGGATTACCATTGGAGGAGAGAAATTTTTCGGACCGGGCCGGGTAGAATTACTCGAACGCATCCAATTGGAGGGCTCGCTTTCCAAAGCGGCCAGGCAAATGGGCATGTCCTATAAAAAAGCCTGGGACATGGTCAATGACCTAAATAGCCGGGGGAGCGAGCCTTTCGTACGCCTAAAGAAAGGGGGCGAAAAAGGCGGTGGAGCTGAACTCACGGAACACGCCCAAAACCTGATTTTCAGGTTTGAGAAATTGTCCGAAAAATTGAAAGAAATCACCGAAGAAGAAGCCGAAATCTTAGACTGGATCTAAACGGGTTCCTTTTTTGCAAATCAGATCTGAATGCTGCACATCTTCAATTTTTGGATTTAGACAAATTCGATATATATTTATAAATATATCGAATTACATTCTAAAGCCGGATTGTATGAAATGCAATGGTAAGGCATTTTTATTGTTTTTGGGGTTAATGCTCTTTTATCAGTTGACATGGGCTCAGACGGAACGCCCGATTTTGGTCGCTGCTGCTTCGGATCTAAAATTTGCCCTGGATTCAATTATCTTGGTTTTTAACCATGAAAAGCAAATCACCGTTAAGCCCATTTATGGTTCCTCCGGAAAATTATACGAACAGCTTTCCAACCGGGCACCTTTTCATATTTTCATGTCGGCAGATGTGCGCTACCCGGAATTATTAGCCGAAAAGGGCCTGACGGCATCTGAAATTTATGCATACGGAGTAGGCAGGTTGGTGCTATGGAGTAGAAAGTATGACGTAAAGGATCTTGGGATGGAGGCTTTTCAGCAGCCCTGGGTAAAGAAGATAGCGATCGCCAATCCCGATCACGCTCCCTATGGAAAACGGGCGGTGGAGTCGCTGGCCTTTTATGGCTGGAATGAAAAGCTGGCTCCCTCATTGGTAAAAGGAGAAAACATTTCTCAGGCCGCTCAATTTGTCGCTACGGGAGCGGCAGATTTGGGAATGATTGCGTTATCTTTGGCCCTCTCACCCACCATGAAAAAGTATCAGAGGTCTTACTATCTTATCCCGGAATCGAGTCATTCCCCCCTGGTCCAGGGCGCGGTCGTTACCAGGCATGGGGAAAATAGTCCGGAATCGTATGCCTTTATGGCGTTTTTGAAAGGGGAAAAGGCACTCGGTATTTTCCGCTATTTTGGTTTTTCCCAACCTTCAAACTGATGGATTTTAGCCCCTTCTTTTTGACCCTGAGGCTGGCGCTGTTTACCACGCTAATTCTTTTTCTGATAGGTATCCCATTGGCTTATTGGCTGGCATTTAGCAAGTTCCGGATTAAGTATATGGTAGAAGCAATTGTCAGTTTGCCCCTGGTATTACCTCCCACGGTTTTGGGATTTTACTTGTTGTTGTTTTTTAGTCCGGAGAATCCGATGGGTGGCTTCCTGGATCGTTATTTTGACCTGCGTCTGGTATTTACCTTTCCGGGGCTGGTGCTGGCTTCGGTTATTTACAGTTTGCCATTTATGGTTCAGCCCTTGCGTTCCGGTTTTACCGGGATCCCAAAGGCCTGGATAGATACCACCCAAACCCTGGGAAAAGGGCGGTGGGTTACGTTGACACGGGTGATGCTGCCCAACATGAAAAGTGCACTGCTTACAGCGGGTGTCTTGTCTTTTGCCCATACCGTGGGAGAGTTTGGAGTGGTATTGATGGTAGGAGGCAATATTCCCGATGAAACACGAGTGATTGCAGTCGCCATCTATAACGAGGTGGAGGCCATGAATTATGGGCAGGCCAATACCTACAGTCTGATTCTCATTGGATTTTCCTTTCTGGTCTTGCTCATTACCTATTGGCTGAATCGCGATAAAAGCAGGGTTTTGAGCTATGATTGAGTTGGCACTGGAAAAATCATTATTTGGACCGGATGGGAAGTTCACCGTACGGGTTTCCTGTCACCTGAATCCGGGGGAGATGGTCGGCCTCTACGGCCCCTCCGGCGTAGGAAAGTCGAGTGTGTTGCGGATGATTTCGGGATTGATGAAACCAGAAGCAGGCCAATTGAAAGTAGCTGGTGAGGTATGGTTTTCCAGCGAGCAACAAGTAAACCTGAGACCCAACAAACGAAATATTGGCATGGTATTTCAGGAGCATTCGCTTTTTCCAAACATGACCATCCGGCAAAATCTGGAGTTTGCCCTGGAAAACGGGCAGCAGGCAGCCATTGTGGGGGAATTGCTCGAGCGGGTGGAGTTGACGAAACTGGCGGATAAAAAACCAGCTGTGCTTTCCGGTGGTCAGAAGCAGCGGGTAGCCCTGGCGAGAGCCATGGTACGCAAGCCTGCGGTACTCTTGCTAGATGAACCATTTTCGGCCCTGGATATGAAGATGCGGGCAAACTTGCAGGAATACCTCATGCAGTTTCATAAAGAGTACGGGCTCACTACGCTTCTGGTGAGCCACGATGCCTCGGAAATCAGCCGAATGGCCCGGCGGGTGTTGGTGATGGAACACGGGACCTTTAGTTTCGACGGATCTCCTCATCAGTTTTTTTCCCGGTAAAATTTCGTCTATTTTTTTACTAGCTAGTGTTTTTTTGGAAGGGAATTGCTATTTTTCCTTGAATTTTCTCGTAAAAAAACACCAGAACGCGAACATGGGGTCTCTCTTTGGCCCATTTTCTAGAAAACTGATTTACCCAGTAACCCACACATTTATGCAAGACGTTTCGTCCTTATTACTACGCATGAACGAACACGTGAATGGCTGGAGAGGTGTCGGTGACCAGCGGCACGTTTTCCTGGGCTGTTACACCCTGATGAGTCAGGCCATGCACGAGGCCATTGAGGAAGGGCAATTTACCAATGCCCCCTGGGTTTCCAGGTTGCTGCTTCGATTTTCGGAGTATTATTTTGAGGCCCTTTCCCGATACGATCAAGATCCCGATCGCTCGCCGCTGGTGTGGCGTCAGGTTCACGATGCCTGCTTGAATCCGGAAATCAACGTCACCCAGCATTTATTATTGGGAGTAAATGCGCACATCAACTACGACCTACCCCTTGCGCTCCACGATTGCCTGGCCGAGAACTGGTTGCAGTTGCCCGAAAAGGAAAAGGAATCGCTGCGGACCGATCACGAACTAGTAAACGAGATAATCGCCCGCACCATTGACACCGTGCAAGACAGCATCGTTAACCCATCTTCCTGGACCATGGAAGCCCTGGATGTATTCATGGGTCGCCTGGACGAGTGGTTGCTTTCAAAACTCATCAGCTCCTGGAGAAACGATGTTTGGGAGGTAAACCTGCACCTGTTGGCAAGCGCTACGGAGGAGCAACGCGCGTACATCCGAAAAGAACAGGAAGCGCTGGTCCTGAAAAGGGCCCGTCAGTTTATGCGCTACCTGTAGTGTAGCCGTTTTTCAAATTCCCTACCTGGAGTTTCGACGATTGGCAAAAAAGGCTTGTTTTTTTCGTTGCTTTTCCTTGTTGTGCTCTTTCTTTTCCTGCGCCGTCATGGGTTTGTCGGTTTGTGGAAACGGATTGTTGTCTTCCACGTTAATTTTTTGGCGGATAAGGTTTTCGATGGCGCGTACGTCTCCATTTTCTTCCGGTTCGCACAGGGAAATGGCCGTGCCGGATTCTCCCGCTCTTCCGGATCTTCCGATCCGGTGCACGTAGGTTTCCGGGTCTTCCGGAATGTCGTAATTGATGACGTACTGGAGCTTGTCGATATCAATGCCCCTGGCAGCGATGTCCGTGGCCACGAGTACCCGAATGGAGCCATCCTTGAATTGGCTGAGGACTTTCTGCCGGTGATTCTGTGCCTTGTTACCATGAATGGCAGCCGCCTCTATGCCGGCCCCTTTCAGATTTTTTGTGATTTTATCGGCTCCGTGTTTGGTTCGCGAAAACAGCAGGACCTGGTCAATCTTTTTATCTTTCAGAATATGGAAAAGCAAGTCTTTTTTGGTGGACTTGTTGGTAAAATATACCTTTTGTTGCAGGGTTTCGGCGGCCGAAGAGACGGGGCTCACCTCAATTTTGATCGGGTCGGTCAATATTTCATTGGCAAGTCCTACGATGTTGTCCGGCATGGTAGCAGAGAAAAAGAGGGATTGCCGTTTTGCGGGTAGTAATTTCAGCAACTTTTTGATGTCGTTGATAAACCCCATGTCCAGCATTCGGTCGGCTTCGTCCAGAACAAAAATCTTAATTTGATCCAGCTTGATGTATCCCTGATTGATTAGGTCCAGGAGCCTTCCCGGGGTGGCTACCAGGACATCTACCCCCCGGTTTAGGGCACTCACTTGTGAGCCTTGCTTTACCCCACCGAAAATGACCGCATGCTTCAGTCGGGTATATTTTCCATAAAACTCCAGGTTTTCGTGTATTTGTATGGCCAATTCCCGGGTAGGGGTAACAATCAGCGATTTGATACGAACGCGGCCTTTCTCTACCGACGGATCGGTATGAAGGAGCTGAAGGATGGGTAAGGCAAAAGCGGCTGTTTTGCCGGTACCAGTTTGAGCACTACCCAAAATGTCTCTTTTGGCCAATACCTGTGGAATGGCCTTTTTTTGAATGGCTGTTGGCTCTACGTAATTCTTTTCCTGAAGCGCTTTCAGTAAGGGTTCTATTAAATTTAGTTCTTTAAATGTCATGAAATCGTATGGTTCGAATGACCGAAATGGCCATAAAATTAGTATCTGATTAAATTTTTGTGGAGAAATGATCGGTTGTTGGAAATTGCCGATGGGAATCTGTTACCTTTTCCAGCTGTTGTTCCTGCACCGTTAACGCATCTTGGGCGGCTTAAAAGGAAAATGTGAGCGGGCGGAAAAACGCATTTTTTTCGCAGGGCAACGGCTGATTTTAGCAGTCGTTTCGTTTATTCCGGGTAAAGGTAGTCAGATTTATTGAAAGGAATGCGGGATGTGGCCTGAAATATTTGTTGCTAACACCTCGCGCTTGCCTTGTAAACGAAGGGTTTTGGGCGTTTGGTTCCATTCTTACCCGGCAAACCACTCCGGGTACCCGTTGGGGGCCCTGCCGGAAGGTACCGGGATTTGTGCCTCCCATGGGGAAACGGGTAGAACTTTCGGCGGCCGGGCTGGGTTTATAGATGACGTATTTTACAGGCATGAAAAAAGAAAAACTTTTACTCTGGACGCTGGCAGCGGTTAATTTTACCCATATCGTGGATTTCATGATCATGATGCCGCTGGGGCCGCAATTGATGCGGGTCTTTGCCATCTCACCCCAACAATTTGGCTTGTTGGTGTCTTCCTATACCTTTAGTGCAGGTATTAGTAGCTTTATTGGGGCCTTTGTGCTGGATAAATACGACCGACGAAGCATATTTCTTTGGGTGTTTGTAGGTTTTCTGGTTGGGACGCTGGCCTGTGCGCTGTCGCCAAATTATGGATTTTTGCTTGCGGCACGTATCGTTTCGGGATTGTTTGGAGGGCTTACTTCGGCCCTGATTTTCGCCGTTATTGGGGATGCGGTTCCGGACGGTAGGCGTGGAAGGGCTATGGGACTGGTCATGGGGGCGTTTTCCGTTGCATCGGTTTTCGGGGTTCCTTTTGGCCTGTTTATCGCCAGTCTTTCCAGTTGGCACGCACCTTTTTTCTTTTTGGCGGTATTGGCTTTGGTGATTCTTTGGTTGATTTACCGGTACGTGCCCTCCATCACGGCACACCTGCAGCAGCAGGGGGATGCCCGGCCCAATCCCCTGCAAGTCATCCGCCGGGTTACGGGTAATGCCAATCAGATGCGGGCCATATCCCTTACGGTGCTCATGATGTTGGGTCAGTTCATGATCATTCCCTTTTTGAGTCCGTTTATGGTGTCCAATGTGGGTTTTTCGGAATTGGAATTGACCTATATTTACATGGCAGGGGGATTTTTTACGGTATTTACTTCTCCTTGGGTAGGTAGGTTGACGGATACGTACGGCAAGGTCCGGGTTTTTTCTGTATTTATGACCTTGAACGTGATTCCAATTGGGATTATAACCCATCTGGGCATTACCCCCCTGTTCGTTGCGCTGCTCGTTTCTACGGTTTTTTTCATTACCTCCAATGGCCGGATGGTTCCCGCTGCTGCACTGATTACCGGTACCGCCAAACCGGAAAACCGGGGTAGTTTTCTTAGTTTTAATGCTGCCGTGCAACAATTGAGCGCAGGCCTGGCGTCTTTCCTGGCAGGCATGGTGCTAGTGGAAGGCGTAGATGGTCAATTGTTGCATTTTGAATGGGTGGGATATGCAGCGATTGTTCTCAGTTTGTCTTGCATTCCCTTAATCCGGAAAATAAATGTAGTAGACACAGAGGCGGTGCTGGAAAAAGTGCCGGCTGCCACTGCTGTAGAAAAATAGAACGGTGCGTGCCTTGGCCTACCGAAATTTTATGCCTGGAGATATGTTCTACCGATTGTTTGGATTTTTCTTGAATGGCCTCGCCCGTTTGGCTCCGAAGCGGGCGGGAAAGCTGGCCTTCTACCTGTTTTGCAGGCCGAAACGCCGGGGAATTAACGGCGAAGAGCGGGCGTTTCTCAAGGCCGGGAGTTTCAAAAAAATGGATGTAAATGGGCAGGTTATTCACCTGTATGGATGGGGAAGCGGCGCCAAAAAGGTACTTTTTTTACACGGTTGGCAAAGCAATTCTGCTCGTTGGCAACCGTATGTCGACGCACTGGAGGGGTCAGGCTTCCGTGTACTGGCCTACGATGCACCCGGACACGGTTTGAGTGGAGGCAATCGGTTTACCATTCCCGAAAATGCTGAGCTGATCCAGCGAGTCACGAACGCAGTGGGAGGAGTTGATGCCGTGGTGGGCCATTCGCTCGGTGGGTATTCTTACCTATATGCGCGATCCATGTACGTACTTCCAGTGGCAAAGCGGCTGGTAATCCTTGCTTCCCCGGTGACGATTGGGGCGTTGGTTGAGGTTTTTAGCAAGGCCCTTGGCCTGTATCCGAAAACGGTGGCTTGCATGATGGAGGAAATGGAAGTCAGGACGCCCGGAGGCCTGCAGCCTTTCGGGTTAAGCAAGCTGGCGGGTACGCTATGCCTGCCGGGACTAATCATTCACGACCAACAAGATGAACGAATCCCTTTTTGTCATGCGGAACAGCTCGCCGCCGTCTACCCCGAGGCAAAACTAATCGCCACCCGTGGTCTGGGTCACCGATTGCGTTCCGATGAAGTGGTTCAACTGGTAGCTGGTTTTGTTCGGGGATCTGCAAATGAGGGCAATTGAAATAGCGACGCGAATGCCAGTTTAGTACAGGGAGTTTTTCGACCCGCGACAAAATCCATGTCAATACCTAAAGACTCCTGCAATTCCGGTATCCGTAGGCATGGTATCCGGGGGCATCACGATCACGTTGCCGCCCATCTTTAAAACCAATTCTCCCATATCGTCCAGTAGATCATCCACCCGGGGATTGTCCATGTCTTTTTTCTGGGTGTTGCCCGTTACTAAATTGGTGATGCGGGCGGCGATGATTCTGTCCTCTTCTACAAGCAAGGTGCCGATCCTTCCCTCCACCGCAGCTACGGCCAGTTCTTTATAGTCGTCTGTTCCTTTACCAGCTGCTTTGGCCTCCTCATATTGCCCGGCATGATTTTTTAGATTCTCCAGGTAGGCAGGCTCCATGACGTCCCAAGCCATTTTAGCCAATTTTTCTTTTGGCACAGCCGAGGGATTTACCTGTATTCCTTCGTGCAATAGCGCGGAGTTTTTGTTCACCTGCTGAAAAAGGTGGTGGTGTTCCGGTAGGGCGGCCAGAATAAGGGGAATTCCGAGTGGTTTTGAGAAATTTTCTTCCACTTTCTTGGATACCAACCGAAAAAACCGCTCTGCATCCAAATCTACCTGGTCTTTTTTACCGCCATGGCCATGGTGCATGGCGTTATTTTCTCCCGCAGCTCCTCCATAGGAGGCTACGGTGTGGTGCTCATCTGTAAGTTCTTTGCCCAGGGCATCCTCCAGGGTGTTGGGTATGTCGTCGTAAAGTTGTATTTGTTGCAATGAATGCCTGTTTCCTTCGTATAAAGTGAATTCGTCCAGGCTCAAGCCCAAAAGGTGATAGCGGTCGGTGGACTGTAAATACTTCCGAAGTGGCTTGGTATGAAAACTATCGGCCACATTGGCCAGGCTTTCGACGGCTATGGGCAAGTTCACCACCTTGACAAAGTCGGGGGAACTAAATACCGCCAGGCCATCGAGACTGGTATTCCAAAAGGCATCGTCGCTGGATATTTTCTCAAGGGGAGCCAAAACAGTCCGGGTTTCATCGGCGCTGTGTTTTTTGCGCAAGGACTCTTCCATTTCTTTCAACAGGTTTTTAAACCGAATGGGGTCTTGCCGGTTATCCGGATGGTTGCGGTAAGTTGGCATGTACAGCGAAAGGCAAGGTGCGCTCTTTGCTAGCAGTAAGTCTTGTATAAGTTTTTCGGATACTAATTGCATGGAAGGGAATGAATAGGGTGCAAAATTGACATAAACTCTTAATAAAAAGCATTGGTTGAAAAAGGTGCAATCGCTATGCCAGAGTAGCGTTGGATTCCCAATTGTTTGTGAACAGGGCTTGGGGGCATTGAGCGCAGAAAAATCACAGCGGAACCCAGACGATGGCTAAATTAATTGGCACGGGCTTTTGGCAAGGTAAAATGAAATTGGCTGCCTTCTCCGGGCGTAGAGGTTACCCAGATATCACCGCCATGATTGGTTACGATTTTTTTGCAAGTTGCCAGGCCCAGGCCGGTTCCGGCAAAGGTTTGCTTGTTGTGAAGTCGATTGAAGGGTTGGAATAACTGCGGGAGGTTCTCCGGGTCGATCCCAATGCCGTTGTCCTCCACGGTGAAATGGTATTTTTCAGGATCCTGCCTCACATGGATGCGAACCAGCGGTTGGGTGTTTGCGGGTATAAATTTCAAGGCATTGGATACCAGATTCAAAAATAACCGATAGATGGAGTTTTGGTGGCCGGAGAGCTGCAGGTCCTGGGAGGGAAATACCATCCTGGCTTCTTTTTCGGTAATTCTCTTTTTTAGGTCGCTTCGCACAAGATCGAGCACTTCTGTCAACGAAAAAGTGCCCATGGAGGTCAGTTCCTTTCCTGCTTTGGAGTATTCCAGAATATCCTGGATCATTTGCTGCATACGAATAGAGCCATCCATGGCATAGTGTATGTATTGAAGCCCTTTTTCGTCGAGTTTGTTTTCGTATTTTTTCTTTAGCAAGGAGGTAAACCCCGAAACCATGCGTAGGGGTTCCTGTAAGTCGTGGGCCGTAATGGACGCAAATTGTTCGAGTTCCCGGTTACTCTTCTCCAGCAGTTCATTCAGTTCCCGGAGTTGTTGTTCGGTCTTTTTTGTTTCGGTAATGTCGATGATGATGGCAACCAGGGCAGGCTGGCCTTCGTACCGCATTTTTTGCAGGTGTACTTTTACCGGGTAGCGTGAGCCGTCTTTTCGCTCGTGGACGGTAACAAAAATCAACTTTTCCTGCGCTTCGGAGACCAACGGCTCTATGAACGATCGAAATTCCGCTTCCTCAAATTCAGGTTTAATGGCGTAGGGAGTCAGTTTTTGAAGCTCCTCCATTCGATAACCGATATTTAACAAGGCACCCCGGTTTGCGTAGGAGAAATGGAGGCTTTTTGTATCAAAAATGTAGATCTCATTCAGGCTGTTTTCCATGATATTCGCCAATTGGGATTTCAGGGAAAGGGTTTGCAACTGCTCCGTCTGATCATGTAGAATGGCCATCATGCATTTTCTGCCGTTGTACACCAGTTCGTGAAGCAATAACTCCCCCTGTATCAGTTCGCCGTTCTTTTTGCGATGAATGGAGGGGTTCAGCTTGCCTGGCTCTCCTTTTCCCAGGAAGTGCTGAATTGACTCATAAAAAACACCAATTTCTTCTTCCCGAAGAAGGATTCCCATGCTATACCCCAGGATTTCGTGGCGTTCGTAGCCGTAACTGCGCAATGCAGCCCGATTGATCTCTAAAATCTCCAAGGTATCCACATCCAAGAGTATTTTGGGAAGAGGGCTGAAATCGAATAGCATCCGGTAATTGGCTTCCGATTCTTTGATTTTGATCTCGGCTAATTTTCGCTCGGTAATGGTTCTGGCGAAGAATGCGGCGCCCGTTATTTTTCCATGCTGCAGAATTGGATGGGCATTTAGCTCGATCCAAATTTCCATGCCGGATTCCAACTTTTCAGCCCGGCAATAGCTTTCGGTAAAGGATTCTCCAGCAAGTGCACGGGTAAAAAAGCTGCTAAAGGTTTGGTGCATGTCTGCCGGGATCTTTTCCGGGAAAAGGGCCGGGGAGCCGGGATAGATCTTGGAACCAAGCAGTAGTTCCATTTTTTTAGCAAAGGCGTCATTAAAAGCAACAAGACGAAGGTTCGTATCGATGCTCCAAATGTCGTCGGTAGTGGTATTGATCAGGGCATCGCTATTCACTCGATCCAGCGCGCGCTGCTTTTCCATCTCGCGGTGGAGCCGGTAGCTTTGCTGCAAAACCCGCTGCTTTTTCCGGCCTTCCAATAAGGTGGTAACCTGGCCTGACAGTAATTTAAGGCTGCGCTTCTGCTGTTGGTCCAATACGGACGGTTCGGTACCAAGTAGGCATAAAAATCCCAACAAAAACCCATTGGGAGAGACCACCGGAAAACCTGCAAAAAAGTGGTATTCGGCATGGCCATTAAACAATTCAAGTGCTGTTTTGCGAGAATCCGAAATCACGATGGGCACATGGGCTTGTTTCCTGCCGAAGCCAGGGGGCAGTACGATCTCAGCAAGGCCATGTTGGGTAAATCCAAACGAAGATTTGGTAAAGGAAATGTCTTTCCCCAGAAAGGTGAGCATAGAGACGGGCGTTTTACCTATCCCTGCCGCCAACTCGGTAAGCGCATCGTATTCTCCCTCGGGTGGGCTGTCCAGAATATCGTACGAATGCAGTACTGCCAACCGCTCCCCTTCATCCGTGTCTGTAAAAGTGGATTTTTTCATGAAAAAAAATTCCGAAGTACAAATTTGGGTAGAACCTTAAATAAGGATTACCAACACAAGTAAATTTAATGGAATTTTTCCGAAAAAACACAAAGCGGCAAAAAATGTCCCCGGCAAAAAGAAACGAATTTTCAGTCTGCCGGGGAAGGTCTACCAATAAACCATTGGGTTAATTCAATTTAAACCGGATGGGAACCCGCATTTTTACCGGAACTTCTACCCCTTTCTGTTTTCCGGGTGACCAGGAAGGAGCCGCTTTCAAAACCCGGAGTGCCTCATTGTCCAAACGCGAATCGACGCCTCGGAGCAGTTCCACTTGGTTGATGCTCCCTTCCGTGTCGACGATAAATTCCGCATATACGGTTCCTTCGACGCCTTCGCTGCGGGCTGTTTCCGGGTACGTCAGGTTTTTCCGAAGGAAGTCATTCCAGCCCTCCATGCCGCCGGCAGGTACGGGCATCTCTTCCACTACATCAAATATTTCTCCCCGCATCACCCGCTCGGATATCTGTTCCGGGCCGTTTTGATCCAGAATGGGTTGTTCTTCTGAGGATTCACAGGCGAAGAATACCAGCAAAACGGCAAGTAAGGGCAGGGAGAGGGCGTAACCAAATCGGGCCAGCCGGGAGGAATTAGGTCGATACATCATCTTTAATCGTTTTTTGAGTTGAAATTGATTGAAATTATTCACTAAGGTGTGCTGAGGAACTGGTCGGATAAGGTGTAAGAGTAGGTCCACGTATGCGTCTTTGGCGTGTTTTTGGGTCATCTGCCGGTCCACCTGGTACTCGTGTACCTCCAGGAGTGCCTTTTCGAAAAACCGAAGGAAGGGATTGAACCAGAACGTGATCTTCAGGAGTTGAAACAAAACCAGGTCCAGGCTGTGCAGGCGGTGGGCATGGGCCGCTTCGTGGGCAAGGATCCAGTCTCTATCTGCCGGTTCGGCATTTCGGGGAGGCAAAAATATCCAATGAAAAAAGGAGGAGGGTTCGAATTCCGGGTGCTCCAAAAGGGTAAACCTGCCCCAGGTAGCCCTTGTAGCCCGGCTTGCCTTTCGGTAAAGCAATAAAAGACCCAAGCCCAGTCGCGCCAGAAAAAAAGCAACCCCGAACCAGTAGGCACCAATAAGGAGAGGTTGCAGGCCCATCCAGGCAGAGGCAGGTGCTACCTGGGATTCGTTTGCATTGAAGTCGAAAGCGGGCATGGCAAGTACCAGTGTATCCTTGAATGCAGCACTTTGATCGGTCAGTGGGAGATGTAGTGCTGGAATTAGCCAGGCCAAAAAAAAGCTGCCCAATAAATAGGTCCGATTCCAGGCAAAAAAGGTCGTTTCTGCGAGACAGAATCGATAAAAGAGGCCGAAGACAGCCAGGCAAACGGTTGCTTCCAATAGGTAGTTGAGTAGCGGATTCATGAGGTATGCTGGTTTTTTAATGTCTCAACCAATTTTTCCAAATCCTCCAGATCTTTTCCGGACAGCTTTTTCTCCTTCACCATAAAGGACAGTACATTTTTGGCAGACCCTTCAAAATAGTTGGTGACCAATTGATTGAAACTTCGGTTTTGGTAGGCCGTCTTGCTGACCAAGGGGTAGTATTCGTGGGTGGTTCCATAGGTACGATGGTCCAGAAATCCCTTTTTTTCCAATTGTTTCATGATCGAGGCTAGGGTGGTATAGGGCGGCTTTGGGGCTGGGTAGGCGTTCAAAACGTCCCGCACCAGCGCTTTTTCCAGGCTCCAAATGATCGCCATTACCTGTTCTTCGTTTGTCGTTAATGATTCCATGGATCAAATAAACAAAAAATAAATTAGTTTTCCTACGAAGATATCGTAAATATACGAATATTTCGTATTTTAGACTGCGGATGCCGATTTTTTCATTAAATCATCGCTAAACCAAGGAATATCTTCGGGATGATTGGAGGTAGTTGGGACTATTCGTATATTCATTGGCTGTACAGAAAATAACGCGTCATGGAAAAATACCGTCTTTCAGTCAATGGAAAAATGCAGGAGGTTACTGCCCCCGCCGACATGCCCTTGCTTTGGGTAATTCGGGACCTGCTCTCACTCAAAGGGACCAAGTTTGGTTGTGGGCAAGCGCTTTGTGGCGCCTGCACGGTCCATGTCGACGGTGTAGCCACACGTTCCTGTAGTCTGCCGGTTTCGGCAGTTGGAGACCGTGCCGTGACCACCATAGAAGGTCTGTCTCCTACCGGAGACCATCCTCTGCAGCAGGCCTGGGAGGCCCATGTAGTGCCCCAATGCGGGTATTGCCAATCCGGGCAACTCATGAATGCCGCAGCGCTCCTGGCAGAAAACCCCCGTCCTAGCGAATCGGAAATAGAAGCAGCAATGGCCGGAAATTTATGCCGCTGCGGTACCTACAACCGCATAAAAGAAGCAATCCTAACCGCATCATCCCAGTCCTAACCGCCACCGCTCATGCTACCGAAACTCCCGTTTTTCTCGAAAAAAGAACCGATTGATAAAAGTAGGGTATACCTGCCCGACAGAAGGGAATTTTTGAAAATCAGCTCCCTGATCGGCGGCGGCTTTTTGCTTGGAGTGAATTTCCAATGTGCCGGACCCAAAGGGGAAACCCGCACGTTTGCACCGAATGCCTACCTGAGAATCGCCTCCGATAATACGGTTACCATCATCGCGCACCGTTCCGAAATGGGGACCGGTATTCGTACCACGCTCCCCATGGTATTGGCCGATGAGTTGGGTGCGGACTGGAAAGCCGTCCGCATCGAACAGGCCGTGGGTGATGAAGCCACCTATGGGGATCAGAATACCGATGGGTCCTACTCGATACGCATGTTTTTTGAACCAATGCGTCGGGCCGGGGCCACCGCCCGTCACATGCTCAGGCAGGCAGCTGCTGAGCAATGGGACCTGGACGTTTCGGGCTGCGATACCCGCGACGGCATGGTAATACACGAAAGCAGCGGTCAACAAATCCCCTTTGGAGATTTGGTGGAACGCCTGCAGCAACTGTCCATTCCGGAAGAAGAAAGCCTGACGCTGCGGTCCCTATCGGATTACACATTGGTGGGAAAAGACGTTCCGATTTACGATATACAGGAAATTACCCAAGGTAAGGCGCGGTTTGGCGCGGACCTGGATCTTCCTGGTCAGCAAATAGCGGTAATTTTGCGCAGTCCCGTCGTCGGGGCAACGATTCGTTCCTACAACGAGGAAAAAGCCCTGCAGGTACCCGGAGTAACCCAGGTGATTAAGATCGCTGGCAATGGCTTGCACCCGGGGCTAAACAAGCCTTTGGAGGGCCTGGCTGTGCTGGCAGACCATACCTGGGCGGCGATGAAAGGAAGGGAAGCCCTGGAAGTAGATTGGGACCTGGGAGATAACCGGGATTACCAGTGCGCCACCCAGATGGAGGCCATGATTGCCAGTACCCAGCAGGAGGGCCGCCTGCGAAGGGAAAAGGGATCCATCAAAACGGCCTTTGCTGGAGGTGGAAAGACCTTCGAAAACACCTACCGGGCGCCGTACTATGCCCATGCCACCATCGAACCACCGGCTGCCCTTGCCGACTATAAAGACGACGGAAGCATCGTAATCTGGGCACCCACCCAACATCCCCAATGGGCAAGGGATTCGGTAGCCGAAGCCCTGGATATGGATGTCTCCCGGGTAACGGTTCACGTGACACTGCTTGGCGGTGGCTTTGGAAGAAAGTCCAAGCCGGATTTCGTGGTAGAGGCGGCCCTCCTATCGAAAGCCATTCAAAAGCCGGTGCGGGTTCAGTGGACCCGGGAAGACGATCTCCACCACGATTTTTATCATTCCCATAGCGCGCAGCGAATCAAAGCGCAGCTAGATGGCAGCGGGAAATTGGTCGCATGGAACCACCATACCGTTTTCCCGGCAATTGGAGGCACCTCCAATGCCGAGGAACTGCATCCTTCGGACGGAGAAATGGGCTTGGGTTGCACCGACTTTCCCTACGATGTCCCTAATATACGCATCGAATCTCACGAGGCGCGGGCTCATACCCGGGTAGGTTGGCTGCGCTCGGTCAGCAACATTCACCATGCCTTTGCCATTTGTACCATGTTGGATGAAATTGCCGAAGATCGGAGGATGGACCCGGTAGACTACGTACTCTCCCTGCTTGGAGAAGACCGAAAACTCTCCTTTGCTGAAGAAATGAAAGGATCGTACCCAAACTACGGAGAGGCCATAGAGGAGTACCCCTGGGATACTGCCCGAATGAAGGCTGTAATCCGTAGGGTAGCAGCAGAAGCCGGATGGGAAGAGGCGATAAACCAAGGCAAAACCTTGGGATTTGCAGCACACAAGAGCTTTCTTACCTATGTGGCCTGCGTAGTAGAGGTGGCCGAAGACGCATCCGGTAACTTGATCATCCCGGAAGTCCACTACGCCGTGGATTGCGGAATTCCGGTAAATACCGACCGCATCCGCTCGCAGTTTGAAGGAGGGGCGCAATTCGCCACCAGCCTGGCCCTTTCCTCTGCCATTCGGTTTGAAAATGGGCAGGTAATCCAAAATAATTTTGATGGCTACCAAATTATTCGCATGCCAGAGGCTCCGAAAAAGATTTACACGCACATCATCGAAAGCACTGAAAAACCGACCGGTGTGGGTGAACCTCCCGTACCTCCCTTTATCCCGGCCTTGTGTAATGCCTTGTACAAATTGAAAGGGAAACGGATTTATGAATTGCCCATTAAGGAAGGATTTGCCTGAAAAACGTACAGCAAAAATGCATTAGTAGCCAGTATCCAGACATAGCCGTATTGGACAAAACGTGCATCGAGCGAGACCAGAAAGGAGTTGGGAATGTCATGCGAAGATCCTAAAATAGGGCGCAGGAGCTGCCATATCTCGTTGGTCCTGTAGGGCGTCTATTGTTATTGAATGAATAAATCTGCCACTAGTGTCGTCTATAGCTATGCGGTAGCAACCGTAGCCGTGTTCGTAGAGAGGATTGGGACAAACCCATTGTGCCCGGTGCTGTTTCTACAGGCGTAAGGATTGCCGAAAACAGTAGCACCTGCTGCGAGGCCTAATCCCATGGGAGTATGGAACACATCTTATTTTGGGTGCATTTCTGAGGTTTCATTCGAAGCTGTTGGATTTCTTTCAACCTGTCCGTTTATTTTTCAATTGCTTTGGTAATCGTTTTGACAACCAATGGTTGTGAGAAATTGATTTAATTCGAAATCAGGATCCTACCTTTCTAAACCTTCTTCCCTACTTTTTAGAAGCGTATCCCGTCAAGCCAGCTTCTGATGCGCGGCATTTTTAATCAGGAGAATCAGGCTAGACCAAAACAGAACCCAAATTGCCGTTTGCAAAACCAAGGGAAACAGGGTGGTAAAAAAATATCTACTGAGGGAAAGGTTTGGTCTGATAAATGCGTCGTGTCACAAATTTCCCACTTTTTCTCGCCCCGCCTCATAAAGCGTATCTGTAGAAGAAAAGGTGCCCCTGAGATCGGTTTTCCAGTGATCGAACTTTTGGCTTAATCTTTGTCTGCCTTAAGGTAAATTCTATAATACCCCAAAAGAGTACAAGATGGATTTAAAAAACAAAGTAGTGATCATAACAGGAGCGTCAAGCGGGATAGGAAAAGCAACGGCAGTCAAATTGGCGAAGGGAGGTGCCGCTGTTGTATTGTGCGCGCGAAATGAAGCCGAGCTAACTAAGCTAAAAGACACAATTGAATCCAGTGGAGGTAGGGCACTGGTGGTGAAAACGGACGTTACAAAACCTGCTGAACTTGAGAATGCGGTAGCTAAAACGCTAGCTGAGTACGGTTCTATCGATGTTTTGATCAATAATGCGGGACTGATGCCCCTCTCATTTGTCGAAAAACTCAAGACCGATGAGTGGGAAAAGATGGTAGATGTCAACATCAAAGGTGTACTCAACGGAGTGGCAGCGGTGTTGCCAACCATGCGTACGAATAAAAGTGGTCACATTATCAACATATCCTCTTCGGCTGCACACAATTATTTCCCAGGCGGGGCCATCTACTGTGCCACCAAAGTAGCAGTAAAAATGTTTTCGGAGGGGTTGAGAAAGGAGTTGGCACCCCTGTATGGAATAAATGTGACCTCCATAGAACCTGGGGCCGTGAATACAAGTCTGTTTGAAACCATCACGGACGATGACATCAAGGAAAAATTGAAAGGAATGTCGGAGATGACCACGCTTGAGGCGGAAGATATCGCCAATGCCATTTTCTATGCCCTAAATCAGCCCGACAGAGTCAATATCAACGATGTGTACCTGATGCCAACAGCGCAAGGATAAACCCTTTAAACCAAAAAAATGCGAAATACGATGCGTGAACGAACAACCATAGAAACCATTAATCCAGCAACAGGTGAAGTGCTCGATCACCACGAATACATGAGCAACGCAGAGGTAGAGGCGGCCATTTCAAAATGCCACCAAGCCTTCCTAACGTGGAGGGATGTCCCCGTTGAAGAACGTGCTGAACGGATAAAAGCGATCGGTAAAGCCCTGCTCGGTGCCAAGGAAGAGTTGGCGCAATTGATGACCGATGAGATGGGGAAAACGCTAGTACAAAGCCGGCAAGAAGTGGATTTGTGTGCCGCTATTTGCCAGTATACGGCTGAGATTGGACCAAATTCGCTGAAAACCGGGGAGCGTGACATGGTCAATGGAAGCAAGGGACGTGTTTCATATGCCCCAATCGGGGTGGTATACGGCATTCAGCCCTGGAATTATCCAAGTTACCAGGTGGTCCGGTACTCAATAGCAAGCCTGATGGCAGGAAATGCTGTGTTATTAAAGCACGCTTCAAACGTAACCGGCTCTGGTAAATTGCTGGAGCGGCTATACAAAAGCGCGGACATCCCGGAAGGCCTATTTACCACGTTAGTGATCAATCACGATCAGTCGGAGGCGGTGATAAAAAATAACTGGGTGCGAGGCGTAACCCTCACAGGCAGTCCCGGTGCAGGACGAAAGATCGGGCAAACAGCCACCGCTGCGTTGAAAAAAACGGTGTTGGAATTGGGTAGCAACGATGCCTACCTGGTCTTTGACGATGCCGATATCGACCTGGCGGTAAAGGCCTGCGTGAAAGGCCGTATTTACAATAACGGCGAAACCTGTATTGCGGCGAAGCGCTTTATTGTAACGGCAAAGGTGTATGAGGAATTCCGTGAAAAATTCGTGAAAGCCATGAGTGAAGTAAAAACAGGTGATCCGAATGAGGAGAGCACCCAATTGGGTCCCATGGCACGCCAGGATCTCCGCCAAGAGTTGCATGAACAAGTGGTGAATAGCGTTGAGAAGGGAGCCCGGATCGCCTGTGGAGGGAAAATTCCCGATGGAGTCGGATTCTTCTATCCCGCCACTGTGTTGGAAAATGTCCAGCCAGGCCAGCCAGCTTACGAGGAAGAACTTTTTGGCCCGGTAGCCGCATTGATCAAAGCCAGGGATAACGAAGATGCCATGCGCATTGCCAATGACAGCCGCTTCGGACTAGGTGGAGGGATTTTCTCTAAAGATGAAGACGCGGCCATCGAAATGGCAGAGAAGCACTTTGATACAGGAATGGTGTTTATCAATACCTTTGGATTGGCGGATCCTGCCATGCCATTCGGCGGGGTCAAAAATTCGGGCTATGGCCGCGAGCACGGTGGATTTGGATTAAAAGAATTCGTGAACATCAAAGCCGTTATGAGAGGGCAGTGAATGGTTGCTACTGGCTTATGTACCTAAAGGTGAGGTTGATCCTTGGATCCAACACCTTTTTGGTAGGCGGCAGGCGATGAAGCCAATGGTCCTGGGTAATACCTTTCATCAGCAAAAGGCTGCCATGTTCAAGGTAAAGCGAGACAGTATTCTTACGTTTCTTGTGTTTAAATGCAAATTTACGCTCGGCTCCCAGGCTGAGCGAGGCAATGGCACCGTGTTTTTTCAGGTCTTTTTCTCCATCACTGTGCCAGGCCATTCCTTCTTCTCCGGAATGATAAAGGTTTAGCAGGCAGGAATTGTATGTTTCGCCGGTATGCTTCTCGGCAATCGTTTTGATCTCTAACAGCTCCCTGTTCCAGGGAAGGGCTCTTTTCGTGCTATTGGAATAGGTGTATTCAAATTCCTGATCCCCGTACCAGGCTACTTTTCGTCTGGTTACGATTTTTTTTCCAAAAATGACCGCCTCATCGTTTTTCCAGGCGATGGTATCCCACAAAGACTTAAAGTAATCATCGGCTTTCGTTCCGGGGATCACCTTGCCATGATAGTACGCCTGGCCGTCTTGCGGTAATACGTTTTTGGAAGGAAATGCTGGATTGTCAAAAAGATTCATGCGGGCAAAGTACGGAAATTTCCGCCTACGGTTCAATCCCCTACGGTACAAGTAAGAAATGCGTGTCAAGTAAACCGGTATAGATTCCATTTGGAAGCGAGGGGATGCGCTGAAAACAACCCCTCGTGAAATGGAAATTGGCGGATAGTCATTCCTCCTCCAAAATTGTGTAGTTAAGTTTTGGAATGGCCATTCCAAAACTATATATTTATGGGCTATCCGTCATTATTTCAAATTTCCCAATGGCCAGGAACAAGTCTTTCGATGAAACCGAAATCTTAAACAAAGCGATGGAGCTGTTTTGGAAAAAAGGCTACCATTCTACCTCTGTGCAGGATCTGGTCGATCACCTGGGAATCAACCGCGCCAGCCTATACGATACCTATAAAGGGAAAAAAGACTTGTTTATGAGGGCGTTTGAAAACTACCGAGAGACCACCAAAAAAGCCTACTACGAGTTATTGTACGCCCAGCCAAACGTTCTTGAGGGTTTTCGAAAACTTTTTGAATACGTGGTTCGTGAAAACACGGATCGTAGGGGTTGCTTTTTAGTGAACATCACGACCGAATTGGTGCCGGAAGATGGAGATTTGAAAGACATGCTTCGGGAAAATCAAATTCAATTCGAAAAGCTGTTTTTTGACTACCTGAAATCCGGCGAGGCAATGGGCGAAATTTCCAGAGGGAAGGACCTTAAGGCCTTCGCCAACCTGTTATTTACCCTTTACAATGGGGTGCAGGTCATCTCCAAAATAGAATCCGCCCCCTCCAGGCAATTGGCAGCGGTGGAGGTGGTGTTACAGTTTTTGGAGGAATAAGAGATCATTTTTATCTCAAAAATTCATCTAATTGTTTCTTGAATAGATGCCTTATACCAATTTGGGCACCACCCAATTCGGAAAGGAAATCGCCTTCCATAAAAAATGTAGCGATTGTATTTTTCTCTTGATAACCAAGACGCTTCCATAATTGGTTTTCTTCAATAAACAAGCCATCCGGATCATGTATAAACGGATAGGGAAATTCGTATTCCCTCAGTTTCTGAATGATTTCATCTTTATCCTCGGTGGTAATTACAATAATCACCGGGATGTCCTTATCATACTCCTCTAAAATATCCATAAAGGGAATGGAAAAAACATATAGGCCTTTGGAAACCACCACCAATTTTATTTCAGCATGGATCCAGTCAGGGTCAAAAGCAAGGCTGTCTGTTACCTGATAGGTTTTCAAGTTCTCCGGAAAAACTATTTTAGGATCAACAGGGCCACAGCCAACGAAAAAGACAAGGATTAAAGACAGCAATAGTAGGGTGTACGTACGCATACGTTTGATAGGGATTCCAGAGTGAAAATAGCCACATGTTACGAACAACTAATCCGGGAGGCTCAAAATTTAACGAATAACAAAACCGGGTTATCTCCTTCCTGAACCATCGGGCTGTTGTCCGGCAATTGATCTGCCTCAAGACTTAAATAATCCGGAGCCTGTGCGATGAATACCAAATGGTCTTCCATCAACCCTACAGGATGGAAAAAGGCGGTTAATTCGGTGGCTGATGTGATTCTTTTGCCCGTCTTCATGTTTTCCTTATCCAAGATGACCTGGTGTTTTTTCAGCTCCCCATTTACCTGTACGTCTACCCCAAAAAAGGCTTTATCCTCATTTTCCCAATAGTGGGAAATGAAAGCAAATCCCTGCTGGTTGAGCAATTCGAAACCGGCCATAAAGTCCATTTCAAAAAACCGTTCGGGAATACTGTATTTTCCAAAATCGAATTGATATTGGGGCACCAATTGGTCTTCCGTAACCTGATAGGTTTGGGTATTATAGATTTCATGGAAAAAAACAGCCTCATCAATGGTGGAGAAATTCTTTTCCTGTGCGGGCAGAATTTCATGTTTATTGGCTAGAAATTCCATTACCGTTTCCCCTTCCTCATTAATGATTGCCAGTCGGTTTTCAACCAAGGGAAGATTATAACTTCCGGAAGCCACATAGTGTCCACCGGGCAATTTCGCAATGGAAGTAGCAAAGTATTCAAGACCAACTTGTCCAATAATTTCTCCATTATTATCAAACTGGATAACTTCTGCCTGATCTCCCAGGGTACTGAGGATTTCCATCCCTTCTGCGGTGGGGATAAAATCAGTGATCCTGGCAACCATGCCCGGCCCCTGCCCTGTTTCCACGGTCCTGCCCTGATAGTTACCGTTGCGGTCAAAGGTATGGATGACATCCCTGGCATTTTCATCAAAAATAAAAAGGGCATTTTCATTAAATTTTAAAGTCAAATGGTCGCCCAGAAGGTTATTTTGATTGGTTTCCAAAGGAATCACTTTAACAATAGCGTAGGGTGTATTGAGCAATTCGATGCCTTCTAATTCCATTAAGGGCAACCCATCTTTGGTTTTGATTTCTTTTTGGCAGGAAGCCAGAAGCAGCAGTACTACTAAATATGAAAGGTGAATCAGACGGAATTTCATAAAAAAATTTTCTTTAAACTAAATAATTAAAGTTAATTATCCAATGTTTTTCCCTTCAATTATTGAAAAAGAAAACTAATTTTGGTGGGATTTCAAATTATGAGTCTTCCAAGTGAAAAAAAAGCCAGCTGGCCAAAATTAAATCCTTGCCGTAAAGGAGGAAAGCCAACTGTTGGTGTTTCAAAACCAGAAGGCCCTGGATACCCTAAAACTCTTGCTGCATTACCCGGTCTTCCATTTTTTGGAAAAGGATGTGGAGGAATATATCCAAAAAATAATAGTACCTCTGTCAAATAACCTTGAAATTTTGGACGAATCCGGCCTTTTCAACGAATCCGACCGTAGCCCTTTGCTACAAAAGCAATTGTATGTGTCAGAACTCAGCGGACTGGTGATTTTTCGCCCGGCTATCAAATATGTTCCGCAGGCATTTTCGAATCCCCTGTAGGGCAACAGTATCATGGATGCCGAGAGTAAAACCCTTTACCTGAGAGACGAAGATGTGGAAGATGATTTCGTGGCATTTCTTAGATCCCTGCATCCCAATTTTGGAAGAGGGGTAACCAGGGGTTTTTTCACCTGACGCACGATAGCTTTATGGAAAACCTTTGGTTAATGAAAGCTTTTGAAACGTTGAAGGCCAATCAGGTGACGGTATTTGGCTTGGAAACTAAAAAAATCAAAAAATATTCGCTTTTCGCCCCGACCGTAAACCTCGAATTCCGATCCAGACAGGATTGGTTTGAGCTAAAGGCGGAGGTCGCTTTCGGAAATAATAAGGTCAAATTAAAGGATATCAAAAGAGCCTTGGACCGGGATAGGAATTACGTAGAATTGACAGACGGGACCATTGGGATTTTGCCCGAAAAGTGGGTTCGGAAATTTAACCGTCTATTTCGCAGCGGCGAAACCGATAAAGACCAACTCAACATCTCTAAAACACAGTTTAATTTGATGGATGAGGTGGAAGAACTCATTAATTTTCCGGAGATACTGAAAGAGATTGAAGAAAAGAAGGAAAAGTTAAAGCAGTTTTCCAGCATCAAATCAACCCGCATTCCCAAGCAACTAAAGGCTGAGCTCAGGCCGTATCAGAAAGCCGGTTTCAATTGGCTTAATTTCCTGCGAGAATACCAATGGGGAGGTATTCTCGCGGATGACATGGGCTTGGGGAAAACGCTCCAACTCATTACCCTGATCTGTAAGTTAACTTCCAAAAAAGGGGCGAAGGTGCTCGTGGTAGCCCCCACCACGCTGCTGTTTAATTGGAAGGATGAATTGGAAAAGTTTGCGCCTCATTTGGATTACTTCATCCACCATGGCAACCGCTACGATCAGGTCGAAGCGCTCCGGAAGCATCAGGTTTTGTTGACCAGTTATGGCTTGGTAATCAATGATTTGGAATTATTGCAACAGCTGGAATTTGATCTCATCATCACAGATGAATCCCAGGCCATCAAGAATACCCAGTCCGCGCGCTACAAAGCCATCACCAAGCTCAGGGCTAACTTTCGAATAGCCCTTACCGGAACCCCCATCGAAAACGGGCTGTCGGAGCTATATGCCCAAATGAATTTTGTGAATCCCGGATTTTTTCATTCGTTTACGTCTTTCAAGGAAAACTACCTGGATGCCTTAAAAAAGGGCGATGGAGCGATTCTGGACGAATTGCGCAAAAAAATCGAACCCTTCGTCCTGAGAAGGACGAAACGAGAAGTGCTCAAAGAGTTGCCGGATAAGACCGAAGAATACCTGTATTGTGAGATGGTCCCAATCCAGCGCAAAATATACGACGCCTACCGAAACGAATACCGGGATTACCTATTGAAAAAGTTTTAGGAAGAAGGAGCCGCACAGTCAAAAATGTACGTCTTGGAAGGATTGACGCGTTTGCGCCAAGTATGCGATGCCACGAATCTGGTTTCCCATACCGAAGAAATGGAAGCCTCAGCGAAAATTGATTTACTTTTAGAGCACGTCAAAGAAAAAACAGGGGATCATAAATTATTGGTATTTAGTCAATTTGTAAAGATGCTGGACATCGTTTAGGAAAGGCTAAACGAAAACCACATATCCTACACCTATTTGGAGGGCAAAGCCAGTTTGAAGGAGCGGGAGCTACGGGTAAATCAATTCCAGCAGGACCCCACAAAGCGGGTATTTTTAATCAGCCTAAAAGCGGGGGGAACAGGCCTTAACCTCACGGCTGCTGATTATGTGTATATTTTGGATCCCTGGTGGAATCCAGCCGTAGAAAACCAGGCCATCGACCGCTGCTATCGGATGGGACAGAAAATAAACGTGATTGCTTACCGCATGATATGCAAAGACACCGTCGAGGAAAAGATCGTGAGACTCCAGGAATCAAAAAGCAAGTTGGCCGGGGAGGTTATCGCAGAGGGGGACAGTTTTTTTGGAGAACTGGACGGGGACACCATGCTGGCGCTATTTGATTAAGCATGCAGCCATTCTTCGGCTGGCAGCGGGTGAATTTTTCTTTCTAACCGTTGTCGGGGAACAGGCAATCCCAATGAAAAAACCGTAGCTGAAGGTTCCGTTGCGGGAAGGCCAGACTCAGGCGATACTTCGGATCCATGGAAAAGCTTCTCACCTGCCACTCCCGGTTTGGGCTTAGTGAGGGCAGCAGCATCTCCTGACTTCCGCTAAGAAAGGTGTATTCGTTCAAGTGATCCGTCATCCCCAGCCCAATGCCTTTCAGCAAGGCCTCTTTGCGGGTCCAGATGGTATAAAAGGATTCGATCGGCCTGGGGGATTGCCTGATGTACGCAATCTCGCTTTCGGAAAAAAAGGTGGGAAGCAGTTCCTCAAACGTAAACCGCGGATCGATCCGCTCGATGTCAATTCCTACCTCGTTCCCGGAAAGGGCAATGACAACCCAGTCGCCCCCATGGCTACTGTTGAAGTGAAATTCATCCCTACGGAGCAGAAAGGGTTTGTTGTACCTGTTTTTGCCAAATCGTAGAGAACCATTGTCTTCATTCAGATAAACCTGTAATAGTTTCCTGAGAAATCCCCTACCCAGGATGTACCGGTTTCGATCCGGTTTTTGCGCAAATCGGTGCGCCTGTGCGCGTTCTTCATCAGACAAGAATCCGTTAATCGTTTCAAAGGATTGCTTGGATAAGGAAAGCGGAATACGCCATATATCCAGGAAAATACCGTTTTTGGAATGCTTTTTCTCCTTCCAGTCCGGAGGAGGTATTTCTTCACAAAAAACCTTGATTTGCACCACGTAAACGGATCGTTGTAGTAGGATTTCTGGAAATATAGCCAATTTTTTTTTATGTAGCTACCTCCTGGTGGGATCATTCGGAGCGCAGGCTAGTTCATCGGGAACCCCATCTCCGTCCCTGTCGGGGTTACTTCCACTGTCGGTAAAGAGCAACTGCCAGGATACGGGCAACTACGTACTCAGGATTTCGTTTTCGAATTCTTCGGTTGGGGAACAGCTAACCTGTGTGGCGATAAAGGAAAACCCCAAATCAGGAAAAACCTTTACATCGACCACAAACACTCCGGTAAAGCCCTGGGATCGCATCATCCGGGAGGCGATCGTTTGCTGCATGCCAGTGCTGGGCTGACTTCCGCTTCCGCTATCGGTACAAACAACGGCTACATTCTGGCCATTTCTACCAACAGTTTTGCCCGTCAATCGGCCCACCGATTTCTTCACAACCCCAGAGATTCTGGACCGATTCCGGTGGGGATTTGGAACAGCAGAAATGGCCTCTAAATTGGTAGTTGCTAAAAGACGCGAACAAAAAAACGAAGTTTCTTACGTTAATTCTGTATTCTGTGTCATTATTTTGGAATATAATTTGGGATTAATTATTTTCAAACCGGCATTGATCTGATGTATTGATTAATCTTTTTAATCGTTATTTAACGTGAGACGAATGGAAAAACGAATTTTTGACCTGGGGGGAAAAAAACTATTGATTGTAGACGATGACCCCGTGGTTCGGCTACTTTTGAAAATAACGTTAACTTCCTGGAAAAACACGCTTTTTGAGGTGGCGGCAGACGGGGCGGCTGCCCTAAAACGGGTAGCGACTACCGGATATGATTTAATTTTGATGGATTTGCAGATGCCTGTATTGGATGGCTTCGAGACAGCCAGGGCCATTCGCTCGGGTCAGGTTGGGATCTCCAATCAGAATATTCCCATAATCGCGATCTCTGCGGATCTTTCGGAGGGAGCCAAAGCAAAATGTTTGCATCTGGGGATCGACGAATTTCTACTCAAACCCCTGGATACTACGACCCTGTATGGAAGCATACAGTTTCAATTAGGGGATCGCTTAAGGCCTGGCAATTTGGGCTGATAGGAGTTTTTCCCAGGAAGCAAGCAGTGCCGGGATTGTAGTTCGTTACTAACCTTTATTTCTCCCGCTGACTAGCGGCAGTACCTTGTGGCTTTCCCACCAGCTAAAATCACGAAAATACGGGCGATGCTATCCAGGGATCACGTATATTCGTGTCAGCGAAGCTTCGTTGGTATTCGCAGATTTACCGGCTGCAACCTGGCTTGTCGAAGCGCAGTGAAGCCCCGAAAAAAGCGGTCGCTAATTCCTTTGCTTATGAAAAAACGCTATCAGTGGATTATTCTCGTGCTCCTACTTGTGTTTGATGGATGCCAAACCGACACAAAAAAAACGGCGGAAAAGCCAGCGAATCGTGAATCGCAGGAAAAAAAACGTTCCGCTCTTTTGGAGCAGCCAGCAAGTACCCTGGCCCGCAGCTACTGTACCGGCTGCCATTTGTTGCCAGATCCAGGATTGCTGGACCGGGCGACTTGGGAAACCATCCTTCCAAGAATGGGGCATTATTATGGGATTTACGCCAATGATACCATTCGGGACTGGCTTTTGGAAGGAGGAAGGGCTGGACAAATCGTTGAGCAACAGCAGGTGTTTCCCAAAACGCCGATTATCGATTCTCTTATTTTCGGGAAGATCAGCAGGTATTACCTGGAACAGGCTCCGGAGCAATTAACCCTGGAAAAAAGAGAACCCATCCGCAAGGGCCTTCCCCATTTTCGGCTGAAAAAACCAGGTAGCAAAACAAAAAACGCCATGACTCTCATGGTGAAAATCGATTCCCCAGACCGTTTTTTTATTAGCGATGCCGGTAGGTCCAGCTTGTCCATTATGGATGCCGATTTTCAGGTCATCAAAACAGCACGCAGTCCGGAGGGAACGGTCTGGATCCACACCGACGAGAAAGGGAGTCTGGCGCTGGTAATCGGTACCTTTAATCCGACGGACATGGACCTGGGTTTTGTCATGCAGCTTCCAGATGCACCCGGTCAGCCGACCCCCATTCTGGTTCAAAACCTGCAACGTCCTGTCCACCTGGATCGGGGAGACCTGGATGGAGATGGGCTGGACGATTTGCTTATCTGTGAATACGGCAAGCAGACAGGTGGCCTTAGTTGGTGGAAGCAGAATCCCAATGGGAGCTTTCAAAAGTTTCCCCTGCGTAACAAACCGGGCGCCACCAAGGCGTATATCCGAGACCTGAACGGTAACGGGAAAAAAGATATCATCGCACTTTTTGGACAGGGAGACGAGGGTATTTTTATTTATCATAACCAAGGGGGAGGAGCGTTTGTGGAGGAGCCGGTTTTACGGTTTCCGCCCAGTTATGGCTCCAGTTTTTTTGACCTGGTCGATTTTAATGCCGACGGGCATCCGGACATCGTGTACACGGCCGGAGACAACGCGGATTACGACCCAATTACCAAACCCTACCACGGCATTCGCGTATTCCTCAACGATGGCCGCAACCGGTTTGAGGAGGATTTCTTTTATCCGTTGCCCGGTGCATACAAAGCGGTTCCGGCTGATTTTGATGGGGATGGAGACTTGGACATTGCCGCAATTTCGTTCTTTCCCGATTTTGAAAATGCTCCGGAGGAGGGTTTTGTCTACCTGGAAAACAAAGGGGAGGGCCGCTTTGAAGCCAGCACGTTTGCCGGATCCACTGGGGGTCGTTGGATGGCAATGGATGTAGGGGACATGGATGGAGACGGAGATTTGGACATTTTATTGGGATCCATGGTGTTTGGTACCGACTATACCCGCTACTTCCAGCAGTGGGTGGAGGGTAGCCTTCCCTTTCTCTGGTTGGAAAACACGTCGGAGTAGCGCCCGTATTCCGTACGCTTGCAAATCTTCCCGAAGCCGGGCTCTATTAAACTACTTTTTGGGATGTAGTTCAAGGTTGAAAGCGTACGGGAAGGTACCGGCAAGGATGTCTCAAACGTTTTTCTTTTTTTGGCCTTCCCTTGCTTACAATTTGGTTACCAACTCGACCAGACGGTTCGAATACCCGGATTCGTTGTCGTACCAACCCACTACCTTGACCAGGTTTCCCATGGTGGAAGTAAGCTCAGCATCCAGAATACAAGAATGCGGATTACCCACAATATCTATTGAAACCAGGGGGTCTTCTGAGTACTCGATGATGCCCTTAAAATCGGTTTGGGAAGCTTCGTAAAATGCCCGGTTGATGGTGGCGGCGTCGACTTCTTTTTCCAACAACACGATCAGGTCGGTAAGCGAGCCATCGGGTACGGGTACACGCATCGCGGAAGCCTCGATTTTCCCGCGCAATTCCGGTAAGACCACCTCCATTGCCCGTGCGGCATGGGTAGTGGTAGGAATGATGGAGTAGGCAGCGGCTCTGGCCCTACGCAGGTCCCGGTGCGGTGCGTCATGGAGGTTTTGGTCGTTGGTGTAGGAGTGTACCGTAGACACATAGCCCTTGACAATTCCAAAGGCCTTATCCAGTACTTTCACCATGGGAGCCAGGCAGTTGGTTGTGCAGGAAGCGTTGGAAACGATGGTCTCGTCCCCTTTCAGGATGTCTTCGTTCACCCCCAGTACCACCATGGGCACTTCCGGACTTTTAGAAGGAGCGGTGATGATGACTTTTCTGGCCCCTGCCTTTAGGTGCAATGCGGCACCCTCCACACTGGTAAATTTACCGGTTGCTTCCAAAACCACGTCGATGTCCAGTGCTCCCCAGGGGATGTATTGCGGGTCTTTCTCGGCAAAGATCCGGATGATCTTGTCCCCAACCTGAATGTTGCCGTCTTTTTCGACCAATCGATGCGGGTATTTGCCGTGTACGGAGTCGTACTGCAGCAAATGGACCAGCGTCTTTGGATCGGTGAGGTCATTTACGGCCACCAAATCGAGGTCAGGTCTATCCAGGATCAGTTTAATGGTGAGGCGGCCGATCCTTCCACAGCCGTTGATAGCAATTCTTTTTTTCTTCATGAGTAAACTATCCGCCGAAATTAAGAAAGAATTTTAAAAACCCGCCCGATCCTGATTAAATCGGCAAAAAATGGGTTGATTTTCGCGGGATATGCATTGATGGGCGGGGCATTTCTTCGGCTGCAAGAGAGGCAAGAGACGCTTTTTTCAGGGGTAGGAAACGGGTACCCCTCCAAAAGCAAAGCGCCTTAAACACCCCGAGCTGCTTGTTCATTCCGAACCGCCATCAGTATCCAGGGGAAGTGCACAGCGGGTTACAAACCCGCTATACCCGTTAAGATCGATGCATACACAAAGTACCGAAGAATCCGGAATAGGCTAAGCAAAAGGTAGGTTCTCGGGTGCAATCCGCCCACGCCGGACAGCAGGGAAATCGCAGAAAAGGGCAAGGGCGTAATGGAGGCGACGACGACCAAATAGCCGCCATATTTTTCAAACAGGCGCATGTACCTTCGCAAGCGGGGAAATCGTGTGCGGCTGATCCAGTCTTTGTCCCGCACCCACCTCCCGAGAGTAAAGTTTAGAAAACCCGCGCCGTAGGAAATCACGGACAGGATGCCAATACTCAGGAAATAGGGACCGATACTCGCCGTTTCCAGCGACCAGAGCATAAAGACCTCCGGAGGAATGATACCGAAGAGAATCTCGGACAAAACGAACATCCCCATGACCAGGACGGTATTGTCGTAAATGCTTCCAAACCAGGCATAGCGCTGCTCTTCCGTGCTGAAATGCCGAAATAGTAGAAAAAGACCCACCAACAGTGCCAGGTAAAAAAAGCTTTTTAGCAAGTTTAGCAGCAAAAATTTTGCCCTTTCCCGGTTTTTTCTAGTAGCCATACGTGGAAAAAAAACGATGGAATATGGGAACTGTCAATTTTACGGGCGGTAGGCCTCCTCATAGGGAGACCAGACTTCGTAAATGGGATTTCCGGTGCTGCTCAAGCCACTGTGGTGCCATTTGCCATCGATGATCTCGTAGTCAAAATTAAGTTCCGCCCCTACCCGGCTGTCGTCCCTGGAAAAAAAAGTGATCGTTTCGGTGTACGTACCATCCCTTGCCTCATAGGTACCTCCACCGGTTCCGCTAAATTCCTTCGTTTCCGAATTAAAGGCAATCCACTGAAAACGGCCACCGCTCAGGATTTTTACGGTTCGTCGGGCTCCGGGAGTCATTTCGGATAGTTTTCCATCCCGTTTTCTGCCGGTAATCACCCAATTTCGGGTAAGATCGTCCTTGTCAGCGGATACCTTTTCCCAGATTTCAATCAGGTCTTCCCCTTTTATTCTCGTGGAAATGACCATGCGGTTGTTGGCGAAATCAAGCGTATACCGATTGGTAGTACCAACCTGTTCGGGATCCAAGGTCAGGAAATCCAGCTGCTCCGTATACGTAGTTTGATCCAAATCAAATGGCCCTCCGCCCGCATACAGAAACTTATTGCCAGCGATTTCCTTGGCTCCGAATGCAAAATACCCATCCTGGTAAATTTTGATATACTCCCTGTCGGTAATTGCTTCCCCGTTTTGATGGGTAAGTTTCCAGGCGCCTTCCAGGTTTTGCGCTTGCAGTTGGGAACAACAGGCCAGTACTGCGATCAATAGGATTAATTTCATGGTTTGTTGGCATTTGTAGACAGGTTAAATTTACTTATTAATTTGTGTTTCACAAGACAACGGTCGTTTAAATCCCGAATAGGTTACCCAGGGCATTTTCCATACAAGAGGCACCAAATTGATTGCTTCTATTTGGGTAGTTGGCTGGTTTTTTGAAGGATGCGTCAACCAGTTTGATTCCCTATGCAAAAGACAGTATTCATAGCCCTTGTCCTGCTGCTGATCGAAGGGACCTTCCCGGGTATTTCCTTCGGACAGTCCTATGGTACCGCCCTCGGTTTGCGTTTTGGCAACAACAATTCTTACCGCACACTTGGACTCAGTCTGCAACAGCGCATTGCCAAAGGTCTCACGGTCGAAGCAATGCTTCAGTCCGACTTGGATGTAAATACGACCGTGCATGCCGTTGTCCAAAAGCACCGACCCCTGCTTTCAAGGCGATTCAACTATTATTACGGTGGAGGGATATCCCTGGGTATCGGGGAAAGCCGGGAGCGCGTTCCCGAAACAAGGCAACTGATTGCTACTTACGGGAACCCGAGCCTGGGCTTGGATTTCATCGCTGGCGTGGAAATGACTTTGATGGGGATTACCTTTTCCGTAGATTATAAGCCAAATCTGAACCTGGTTGGAAGACAGCCCTGGTACGTTGGACAGGTAGGGATATCCCTCCGATCCGTAGTCGTAAATAGTTCTCGCCAGAATAAAAAAAGGAGGCAAAAAGCCCGGGAAAAAAGAAGAAAGGATTCCCAGGCTTTTTTTCAAAAGATACGTAAACCCTTACTTAACAAAGAACCATGAAAATTCTTTTTAGCATACTAGTTGGCACCCTCGCCGGATTCCATGCGGTTTTGGCGCAATCGCCGGTAAAAATCGCCGTGGTGGGACTTACTCATTCGCATGTACACTGGATTTTGGGCCGGGAGGACATCGGAGACGTGGAGATTGTCGGCATAGTTGAGTCGAACGAAGACCTTGCCCGCAGGTTTACTGCCAGGCACGGCTTGTCCATGGATTTGGTTTATCCAAGCATGGAAGCCCTTTTTTCAGCGGTCAGCCCGGAAGCAGTTACGGCTTTCGGCTCCATTTACGAACACCTGGAAGTAGTGCAGGCCTGTGCGCCTCGGGGAATTCACGTGATGGTAGAAAAACCACTCGCTGTGAGTAATGCCCATGCCCGCGAAATGGCCGCACTGGCCAGGAAACACGGCATTCACCTGCTGACCAACTACGAGACTACCTGGTATGCCAGCAATCACGAAGTTAAGAAGCAGGTTTCCGATCCGGCTGTCATCGGTCCTTTGAGGCGGGTGGTCATCAACGACGGCCACGAAGGCCCCATGGAAATAGGCGTGAATCAGGAGTTTCTGGATTGGCTAACCGATCCGGTGCTGAATGGAGGCGGCGCAGTCATCGATTTCGGCTGCTACGGAGCGAATCTGATGACCTGGCTTATGAACGGGCAAAAACCTCTGTCGGTGACTGCGGAGTTGAAACAGATAAAGCCGGATATCTACCCAAAAGTCGATGACGAGGCCACGATTTTACTGGAATATCCCGAGACCCAGGGAGTCATTCAGGCCTCCTGGAACTGGCCCTTCAGCAGAAAGGACATGGAGGTGTACGGAAAAACGGGCTATTTCCTGGCAAAAAACAACACACAGATGGTAAGCAGAACAGCTGGAGAGCGTTCTGAGTCGATTCGCCAGCTACCGGAAAGGCCCTATCCTTTTGACGACCCATTTTCCTACCTGGCAGCGGTAGTTCGGGGCAAGGTGGAAGTAAAACCCACTGATTTGTCCTCTCTGGAGAATAACCTGGTAGTGGTAGAAATCCTCGAAGCCGCAATGGAAAGTGCAGCAAAAGGGCAGCGGATCTATTTGAAATAGGGGTCAGCTAGCGAGCGGGGCTCTTTTCTGCAAAATAGCGCAAGCGGTAGGCTTGGATGGCGGTTTTCCCCAGTTGTTCGGTAAGTTTGAAATTGGCCACCGCGCCCACGCCGGCTCCAATTACCGGGATTAGTTGGGCCAGTTTGGCCAGATCCATGTAATCCCGGTATTCCAATTGGAAGCTACGCCAGTCGAATCCGTCAAAATTATCTGGCAGTTTTTCGGCTGTTTCCGTCCAGTTTTCCAACAGTAAAACCGTTGTGTTTCTGGTTTTTTGGCTGGAAAAGGTGAGTTTGAAGATGGTCAGTATAAAGACGCGCTCTTTAAAATCCCGCACGTCGTGGCCATAGGCCGCCGCTAGATCAAAGAGCATTTTCATTTTGATGGCCAGGAAGGCTGGGAGATCAGCAAATCCCATCAAGATTCCGCCTGCCCCAGTAATGGCTCCTTCCACGGAGGCTGTTCGCTTGTACAAACGAATGGCTTGTCTGGCTTTGTATTCCTTCAGGCGTAGCAATTCCACGAGGTAGGGTTTTGGTCTCACGAATTCGTTGCCAATCAACACACCTTTAACGATTTTCTCGATGGCGAAAGTGATCGCCTGGTGGATTTTTTCCGGGATTAGGTTATTAATAGACCGTTGCGTGCCACTGGTAAAGCGGTTTACCAGGGAGGGTTTTTTTTTGGTTTGTTGCAACCAAATGCGAAGTTCCTCCCGGGCGAGCTTTTCGTACAGGGCTTCGGCAAGATTTCCGGGCTCGGGCATGGCCGTCAGCGTTTGTTTTTTGATTGGTACTATTTTTTCGTAGCCCAGGTTTGGCTTTCTTACGGCTTCGGACTGTATGTTTCCGACTGTCCTTTGGGGATGCTTAGGCTTTTCCAGGTACCGGCACTAAGCATTTTACCCAAATAGATCAACTGTCCCACATGGGAGGCATAATGGGTCAATTGCCGGTTGATGGCGTCGATAAGGCTGTGCGGCTCTTTTCGAATGAAGATGGTTTTGTCAAAATCTTTCGGTGTTATGGGTTCAAGAGCATCGAACAACACCTTCCAGCCGGCTTCCCATACCTGCATCATTTCCTTTCTGCTGCGGATGTCGTTTTCAAACTCTGCGTCTCGTTTTCTCCAGGGTTTCTCTCCATCGGAATGCAGGAAATCCGTCCAACGGGAATGCATGTTGCCCGCCATGTGTTTGACGATTGTTGCGATGCTGTTGCTGTCGGGATTGAATTGCCAGAAGAGTTTCTCCTCAGGAACCTGTTCCATGGCTTTTTCGCCCAGGCTTTTGTAAAACCGAAAGAGGTGAAGGCTGCTTTCCAGGTAGTTTGTGGTAGGGTTCATAGCTTTCTAGATTTGACGGCTTAGAGAGCCGCTGGTTTATTGCCTAAGATACCTGATTTAACGCATAAAAAAAAGCTGCCCGGCGGCAGCTCTAAAGAATGGGTTAGCTCAATCCAAACGCCTGTTTGATGGCCGCTACCTGATCCAGTTTTTCCCAGGTAAACAATTCCACGTCCAGGGTAATGGAGGCTTTGTCCGGGGAAAAAAAGGTTTTGGTCACCACTTCACTTTCTCTACCCATGTGTCCATATGCGGCCGTTTCCTCGTAGATCGGGTTGCGCAGTTTGAGTCGGTTTTCAATGGCAAAAGGCCGCATGTCAAACAAGGCCTCTACTCGCTTTGCGATCTCTCCGTCCGATAAGCTCACCTTGGAAGTGCCATAGGTGTTGACAAAGAGGCCCATGGGTTTGGCCACGCCGATGGCGTAGGAAACCTGCACCAGTACTTCGTTTGCAACGCCTGCAGCCACCAGATTTTTGGCAATATGTCGGGTCGCATACGCAGCGGACCGGTCTACTTTAGAAGGATCTTTTCCGGAAAATGCACCACCACCGTGCGCGCCTTTGCCACCGTAGGTGTCGACGATAATTTTTCTCCCGGTAAGTCCCGTATCTCCATGTGGACCGCCAATCACAAATTTTCCCGTGGGATTAATGTGGTAGATGATATCATCGGTAAATAGCTGCTGTAGCGAGGGGGGCAATTGGGCCTTTACCCGTGGAATCAAAATTTCGATAATGTCTTTCTTGATTTTTCGGAGCATGGCAGCTTCGTCAGCAAAATCGTCGTGTTGGGTGGAAACCACGATGGTATTGATTTTTTCCGGCGTATGGTCGTCACCATATTGAATGGTTACCTGTGCTTTGGAATCGGGTCTAAGATACTTGATTTGGTCGTTTTCCCGACGAAGGACTGCCAATTCCCGAAGCAAACGGTGGGACAGATCCAGCCCCAGGGGGATGTAATTATCGGTCTCGTTGGTGGCATAGCCAAACATCATGCCCTGATCGCCGGCTCCCTGCTCTTCGGGGTCGCTTCGATCTACCCCTTGATTGATGTCGGGCGATTGCTCGTGGATGGCGGACAATACCCCGCAGGAACTGCCGTCAAACATGTATTCACTCTTGGTATAGCCGATCCTATTGATCACGTCCCTGGCAATTTTTTGAACATCCAGATACGTGTTGGATTTGACCTCTCCAGCCAGGACCACCTGACCGGTGGTTACCAGGGTCTCACAAGCTACTTTGGAGTTGGGGTCAAAAGCCAAAAAATGATCGATAATGGCATCTGAAATCTGATCGGAAATTTTATCAGGGTGTCCTTCGGATACGGACTCCGAAGTAAATAAATAGGACATACAATGCGTTTTTAAAATGAGCAGGTAAATTTACAGCTTACAGCTAAAATTAAAAACTATATTTTCACCTGCCTTCCCTTTAATAGCTGTAACGTCTGTTAAAAATCAACGGGGCGTAGAACGAAAGCCCCAGCGTGAGGTACATAATGGCGCCAAAAAACTGCACCCATTGAAATACCTGACCCATTCCATAGCTCCCAAACGAGGGAATGTAATAAGTTAAAATAAAAAAAATATAACTCTCTCCAAAGGAAAAAAGAACCAGGGAGGCCATCCAAAAGTAAGGCAGTGACAGGAGATTCACGTCCTTGTAGCGGCTCTGCCGGAGCAGGTCTTTGAAAAAAATAATGCTATAAAACAGCACCATTCCGTGGCCAAGCAAGTACGCATAGGACTGTATGCCCGTGAAAGGCGATTGAAAAAAAACACTGATCGGTACGACTAACAGCAGGAAGGCAAGCAATGTGGGTAAAACTTTCTTCTGAAGATGACAGGAGTACGGCAATTGGCTAAAAAGCAGTAGCATGAGTGTTGGCCTCAGGTACACGTAGAGGACATTAAACAATAGAAAGGAATCGCTGCTGCCGCTATACTTCCAAATAGATTCGGAAAGGAGGCAGGTAATCAAAATCAGTAAAACCAGGCTTGTGGTTCGTTTGTATTCTTTCAGGTTATTTCCAAAAGCGAGATAGGTTCCTGAAGACACAATTCCTACCAGCAGTGCGACGCAATAAAAAGAAACGAGCATACAAGAGTAGATTTATTGGCGGCAAGTTATTCAAACAAACAACTTCGGTCAATACCCGGTTTGGGGTATTTTTTTTGCATTTTGTACAAAAAAAGAGCCGGTTCTCGATGAACCGGCTCTTCTAATTGAAGTACGATCATTTTCCTGAATCAGAAGATGCAGAAAAACGGATTCGACTTAGGCTACTTTTTTTGGCGGGGTGCTGGCTTCACTGGCTATTTCGCGCTTCATCAAATCCACTACTACCGGAGTGGCAATGTAGATGGAGGAATAGGTACCAACCAATACCCCAATCAGCAACGCAAAGGAGAAGCCTCGCAACACCTCACCGCCGAAGATCAATAACACCAGCACCACGATCAGCGTAGTGGCAGAGGTAATGATGGTTCGCGCCAGGGTTTGGTTGATGGCGTCGTTAAACATCTGCACCAATTTTCCTGTACCCCGGTTGGTAATATTTTCCCGGATTCGGTCAAAGACAATCACCGTATCGTTGATGGAATAACCGATGACAGTAAGTACGGCAGCAATGAATACCTGGTCGATCTCAAAGGTAGCTCCAAAAGTACTGGCTATGGCAAATGCGGCGATCACAAAGAAGGTATCGTGTATCAAGGCAATAATGGAAGCCAGAGAGAACTGCCATTTACGGAATCGAAGTAAGATGTAAAGGAAAATTGCGACCAAAGAGAAAAACATCGCCTCCAGGGAGGAGTTTTTTATGTCGTCGGCGACCGTCGCGCCCACCTTGTTGGATCCCGTGATCGCAAAGGCCCCCTCAGTCATTTGGTTGGCATCCTCAATGAAACTAAACCCGGTGACCGTGGCTATTCCCTCACGAATTTTTGTCTCTACTTCGCGGTTTGCCTCCTCGTTATCCTCGTTTACCAAATAAGAAGTGGTGACTTTTAAGATGTTGTTGGCACCGTAGGTTTTTACCTCAACGGCTCCATCAAATTCATTATCCAGCCCAACTTTCAACTCAGAGGCGGGGATGGGTTCGTTGAATTCTACGATATAATACCTACCGCCGGTAAAGTCCACACCGAATTTCAAGCCAGTGGTGAGTGCCAGGACCATTCCGACCACGATGATGGAGGTGGAAATCAAGTATGCAATTTTTCGCTTGCCCAGAAAATCTATGGACAGATCGGTAAGCAGATTGCGCGCGAAAGGCGTGGCAAAGGAAATGGTACTTTTGTCGCCTTTTTTGCTCATCCAGTGGACAATGACCCGGGTGATAAATACGGCCGAGAAAAAGGAAGACGCAATACCAATCATCAATACAATGGCAAAACCTTTTACCGGTCCCTGCCCCAATGCATACAATATCGCTCCTGTCAGAAAGGTGGTAACGTTGGAGTCAAGAATGGCACTAAACGCTTTGTCGTACCCGCTGCTAATCGCCTGAAGGATACCCGCTCCGTTGCGCAATTCCTCCTTGATACGCTCAAAGATCAGGACGTTTGCATCAATGGACATACCGATTGTCAGTACGATACCGGCGATTCCGGGTAGGGTAAGGGCAGCCCCCAGCTGCGCCAGAATTCCCAGGATAAAGAAAATATTGAACAGCAGGGCTGCAATGGCGACAAATCCTCCTTTGGAATAATAGGCGACCATGAACAAAACCACCAGTACCAAACCGGCGATCATCGAATTGATCCCCTGGTTTCGGGCCTCAATGCCTAGTGTGGGACCTACAATGGCCTCTTCTACAATATTCGTAGGGGCAGGCAGGGTTCCTGATTTAAGGATATTGGCCAGGTCTTTGGCTTCCTCCATCGTAAAGTTTCCGGTGATTTCCGATTGGCCGGAAGGGATTTCTCCTTGTACGGTCGGTGCGGTATATACGTAATTATCCAATACGACGGCGATTCGGTTACCAATATTTTCCGCGGTGAGGCGTCTCCAGTTTCGTGCTCCTTCTGCGTTCATCTGCATGCTGACGGCAGGCCGTGAGGTCTGATCCAGGGACTGTCGGGCATCGGTAATTACGTCTCCTTCCAGGGGAGCCTGATCGGTTCCCCGAGGGGCTTTGATCGCGTGCAGTTCCAACAGTTCCATACCCTCCTGTACCTGAGGCTTGACTGACCACATAAACCGAATATCCCGAGGAAGAAGGGACTGAACGTCATCTCTTTTTAATATCCGATTGATGGCGATGGTATCGCGCAATTCGTAAACCAACCCATAATTGGCCTTGAGCAGGGAGAAAATGGGCGATACATCCATGCCCAGGGAATCCTGATCCGAAGCGCCTTCCGCCAGTTGACGAGCCAGGTCACTTTCCAGGTCCGTGGTGTCCGCTACAGCCTCCATGTCTTCGGCGTTAGCCTGGGGCTGCTCGGAGCGTGCCTCCTCTACCAAAAAAGCATTCACTTGTTGCAAGGCATCGCCGAATTCATCGATTTCTGCGACTTCCCAAAACTGTAATTTTGCGACTCCCTGCAGCAGGTTCCGAACCCGCTCCACATTGTCTACTCCCGGAAGTTCAATCTGAATGCGGCCTGTATTCTGTATCCGTTGGATATTGGGTTGGGAGGTACCGAATCGGTCAATCCGTGTCCGCAAGATATTAAAGGAACGATCAATGGCGTTTTCAACTTCATCGTCAATGATATTCAGGATGTCGGTATCCGACGATTCCAGTGAAATACGCCCCCTGTTAGCGGCAGTGGCGAAAATGGTGTTCAATTGCCGGTCTCCGGCTTCTTCTTGCCATGCCTGGTAGAAGATGCTTACAAAACTCTCGTTGACGGTTTTGGATCGTTCGACGGCCAGGGCAATTGCCTGGTTAAACTCCGGATCCTTACTTCCGCCGGAAAGTCCTTTGACGATTTCAATGGGGGAAACTTCCAGGGTCACGTGCATGCCGCCTTGCAAATCCAAACCCAACCCCAATTCGGTATTTTTTACTTCTTGATAGGTGAAGGGTATACCCAAAAAGCTGTAGACCGGCTCGCGCCAGACAGAATCCAGGTAGGATTGTCTTTTATCAAAGTCGATGTTGCCCGATTCGTCGGTAGCATAGGTAGTGGCTTTTTTCTGCACACTGTTGGAAACCAGTGTAAAGGATAGGTAGTACAAACACAACCCGGTAATGACCACCGTTAAAAAAACGATAATGCCTTTATTTTTCATGATTCTATGTTAAATGAAGTTAGTTTTTGTTGACTAGGGGATGTATTACCGGTAGCAAACCAATGTTTACCGGCGAAAGGAAAGGAAAATCAGGAGGAAAGGTGCTCAGGGAGCGTTTACCGAAATTATTTGTTCAAAAAGTATCTCAAACAGCTGGTTGAATGGGGGACCGCTACCGGCATCGAAACCCAGCCGGAGGTTTCCCCCGCCCGACACCTCGTATATGAGGTGATAGGCATGATCCACAACCACCAATGCAAAAGGAACCACGGCATCGATTGCTGCGTGAATAAAGGTCTTCTCCTCCCCTGCATCATTTTCGGCGGCGTCGTCATCCAGGTCGAACTGTAAATTTATCAGACTGCTGTCTGCATCCAACTGAACGGTAAGTTCCGACACCGACACAAACGTACAAAACAGAAGTACCAGCAAAAGGCTGAGCCTTTGCCGTACGATTCCATTCGTTGTTTGATTCGTTGCCATGGGGCGCAAATATAGAAAGAAATTTTTATATTCGCTCCTTTCTCGCGATAATTTTTGAACACAAAGCGCTTGTATACCAAGCTGTTACCTTACTTTTTCCCGCTGCCCTGTTTTTCGACACAAGCAGTGCCCGGGGAAGACGCTGTTAGGAGCGGGAAATCTTTACCTGGAGAAAAGTGCGAATTACCTCCAGCGCTTTGTCAAAACCATGGTTGTTGGGGACGATCAGGTCTGCATCGTGCTTAAATGGCGCAATGTATTTTTCATAGGTAGGCATCACGTGCTGTTCGTAGCGGTACAGCACGTCGTCCAGGTCATAGCCACGCTCTACCTTATCCCGGACGATCCTGCGTTTAAGCTTGATGTGGTCCTTGGCATCGATGTAGACTTTGAGGTCCAGCAGGGCGGCAAGTTCCGGATAATACAAGACAAAGATTCCTTCTACCACGACCACCGGCGCTGGCTCAAACGTAAGCATCCGAGGCGTCTTGTTGGGATTGTTAAAGGTATATTCCTGTCGCTGCACCGGCTTGCCTTGCTGTAGGGCGCGGATATCGGTGGCATATTGCTCAAAATCGATGGAATGGGGCGTATCAAAATTCGTTATGCCGCGTTCGTCCAGGGGCTGCAGGTTGCGGGGCTTGTAGTAGTTGTCCTGAGAGATAAGGCATACCTGCCCCGGATCGAAGGCGTGGAGCAAGCGATCCAGAAAATGGGTTTTTCCCGAAGCGCTTCCTCCGGTAATGCCGATAATAAAGGGATGGTTCATGGAGCGGAATGCGTGTCTGTTAGGATGACTGATTTTTTCCCGCCGCGCCTGATTTTAGGAAATCGGCTAACGTTCGAACGGCCCTTCCCCGATGGCTGATGGCGTTTTTTTCCTGCATGGATAGTTCCGCAAAGGTTTCCTTGTAGCCCTCTGGCCGGAATACAGGGTCGTATCCAAAACCCGCTTCTCCGGAACGCTTCCGCAAAATCTCACCGGAAACCTTCCCTTCGAAGGCATGCGAATCATTTCCCAAAAGCAAAGCAATGACCGTTCGGAAGGACGCTTTTCGGTTTGTTTTGTCCCGCATCCGTTCCAATAGCAGCGAAAGGTTCCGCTCGTCACTTCGGGGTTCCCCCGCAAACCTCCCGGAATACACCCCAGGTGCACCATCCAGGGCTTCTACTTCCAGGCCGGTGTCATCGGCGAAACAGTCGACCCCATAATGCGTTTTCACGTACTGTGCTTTTTGAAAGGCATTGTGCTCCAGGGTATCGCCCGTCTCCGGCAATTCTTCCGAACAGCCAATTTCGGCCAGTGATACTATTTCAAATTCCTTTCCCAGTGCAGCTTTTACTTCCTCCAGCTTTTTGGGATTATTGGTGGCAAAACAGATTTTCATAGGATGAAAGTAAGGCAGATTAGCCGGGAATGGAAATGAGCTGCACCATTTTTTCCAGGTACTGTTGGTCGGTGGCATCAAATTGGGCCAGATTCTCGGAGTCAATATCCAGTACTCCAACTACTTTTTCCGAAGAAAACAGCGGCACCACGATTTCAGAGCGGGAGGCACTGCTACAGGCAATGTGTCCCGGAAAGGCGTCTACGTCCGGAACCACCTGCGTTTCTTCCGTTTCCCAGGCTTTTCCGCAGACGCCTTTTCCGTAGTCAATGCGGGTGCAGGCGATCGGCCCCTGAAAGGGTCCCAATACCAATTGATTATCTCGGACCAGGTAAAAACCCACCCACAAGAAATCAAAGGCCTCTTTCAAAACGGCAGCCGTATTGGCCAGGTTGGCGATCAGATCGGTCTCGCCGGCCAGCAGCGCCTCCAGCTGAGGCAGCAGGGCGCGATAACGATCGCGTTTTCCGGCGGCCGTCGGCAAATTTAATGCTTCATTCATGGTTGGTATAGGTTTGCAACAGGTCCTGATCCAGTTTGATTTGTTCGGTTGGAAATCCGGGAAGGATGGGCGCAGGTATGCCGAGTCCAAAATGGGTATTTCCAGTAAACACCCGTGCTTCGTCCCATAGCCCCTGCCCAATAAAATCCCGCAGCAAGGCGGCGCCTCCTTCCACCATCAGACTTTGGATGTTTCGTTGCTGCAAGTCGTCCAGTAGATGCTGCAGCCCAAAGTCTTCATTCAGGCGAACCCATTCGGTTTGGCCCGCCTGCTTCGCCTGCTTCTCATTGTAGATAAGTGTGGGCTGGGAGTCGTCAAACAGGTGCAATTCTTGGGACAGCCTCAACCTTCGGTCTATCACCAGTCGAAGGGGGTTTTTTCCGGTCCAGTCACGGACATTTAGCCGAGGATTGTCGTATTGTGCGGTATGGGTACCCACCAGTATGGCGCTTTCTTCCGCGCGCCAGCGGTGGACGAGTTGCCGGCTCAGGGGATTACTGATCCATTTGCTGTCGTAATTGGTTCGGGCAATGAAGCCATCCCGGGTTTGTGCCCATTTGAGCAGGATAAACGGCCTTTTTTTCTCCATTTGGGTAAAAAACCGGCGGTTTTGGTAGCGAATTTCCGGTTCCAGAAGTCCCGTTACCACGGATATTCCGGCTTGCTCGATTCGCGCAATGCCTTTGCCTCCCACCAGCGGGTTGCTGTCTACTGCACCTACGACCACTCGACCAAGTTGTTGGCGAACGATCAAATCGGCGCAGGGGGGCGTCTTGCCATGATGCGCACAAGGCTCCAGGGTTACGTAAAGGGTAGAGGCAGGTAAAAGCCCCTTATTTGCTACACTGGCAATGGCGTTGGGTTCTGCATGCGCCTGTCCAAAACGCTCGTGGTAGCCCTCGCCAATTACCTGCCCTTCGTGCACGATGACACAGCCCACCAGGGGATTGGGGCTTACCTGCCCCAGACCGAGGGACGCCAGTTCCATAGCCCGGCGCATAAAGAACAGGTCCTGCGTGGTGTGGTCGGAGCCGTGTCGAGGAATATTCGTTTGCATCAGGGGTTTTCGATTCGCAGGTTGATGGTTGGCAGGGTTACCAGGCTGTCTGCTTGGGTGCTCACCAAAAGGGTCGTATCGGCATAGCCTGCGGGTGCATCCACAAACAGCCGGTAATCGGTAGGCGGCAGGCCTTTGAAATGAAATCCCCCGGTATTCCCGGTCAACGTAGCCAGGGTATCGGTTGCGTTTATCGCAAAGACGTGTGGACGGATTCCCCGCGGCTGTATGGTCCCCCGGATGGCGGCGGTTTGTTCCGTAACGAAGGCCCTGACTTTCGGTATGAGCTGAAATGTTTCCCCCGGCCCCTGCCGGATGGATTGGGCCAGGTCAAAATCGATGTACAGGTCATAGGAAAGCCCCGGCGCTACATCAAGGCGTACGTCCAGCTCCAGCAAAGCCTCCAGGTTGGGGGCTGGGCTCAGATCCGTTCGGGTTTCATCCCGAATCAGGTACATTTCATCGCCCAATCGAAGCCGGATACCAGAAATCGTCCCCGATTGGAGCTCTGTTCGGCCGACCAATAGTCGTTGGTCGTCTACCAGATCACTTATGCGTACAGTATTGGTTGCTGCCTGGTAGGGTAGGCTTATCCAGTTGGCATTTTCGGCGCTGCCCCTGACCCCGGAAGGCAAGAGCTCCACGCCCAACACCTCAATCCAAACCTGATCAAAATCCCCCGGAGCGTCCACCAGCAATACATTTACCAGCGAGCGGTTTTCCGACGAGGCATCCTCGCATGCGGCCAGAAATCCCATAAGCATACTGAAGTAAACGATCCGTTTGATGGTAGCCATACCGGTATATTTTGCGCCTAAAACCGCCATCTTATTGTTTTGGTTCCCTGTAACTAAGGTTTTGCATCACATCTTCCATATTCTGCCGTCTTCGGTGATGTACCACCGCTGCGCCGCATTCACCCGGGAGGGGGAGGAAATTTTAAATCGCGTCGCGCTCACTTCAAAATGTAGTTCTTGTAAATCACTTTCGACCCGCAATGCTTCCAGGCTGCTTCCGTAACGGCTTTCCTCGGCGTACAGTTTTCGTTGGGCATCGTAAAGCTTCCGTAACGCGCGTTTTACGTTTTCGTCTGGATTGGGGATGAAGGTATCGGTGCCTGTTCCCACAGGAATATCTGAAAACTGCACAATGCCCCATCGGTCGGGCAGGTGCATGTTGACCAGCCCCATGGGGGACCACACCCAATTGTCCTCCGGAAAGGATTTCCCGGTAGCCGGATTGATTTTCTTTTTGTATCCGGTCTCATCCGGCTCAATTTGCCACTGTACCCGCGAAAAATTTATTTTCCATTGGCTTCCAGACTCCGGAGCCCGGTAGTTACCACCGGACTGGGAGAGGCTTTTCCAGGGGATGGCCATTTCTACCGACCAATACGCGTCCGTATCGGAGGGATCGTTCAGCGTGCCTTCCAGGTGCAGGGCATGCCGAAAGTCGTTGATGTTCCATCCGTTAATTGGTTTTCCGCCGTCCTTGTAGGGACGGGTAAGCATCAAGTCCCAGACGGTGCCCAGCGCGTTGATTTCCAGTTCGTAGTAATGGTGGGTATCGCCGTCCGGGTCAATAAAAACCTCAATGTCATTTTCCTGAAAAATCACCGATTCCCGTTCGGTATACGTGGCCCATAAATCGGTTTCTTCCAGGTGTACGCCTATGTACAGAAATTCCTTGTCCCAAAGCATTTTCATCCGGGTAGCCTGCCGGGGTGTTGGATGGTCGGCGCCCTGTATGTCCTGAAAAAATTCAGACCAAGGCGCTTGCTCCCAGGAATTTTCGGACAACTTTCCATCCATGGTAAGCGGTTCCGATACAAAATAAGCCAGGTAGTGCTTCGGATCGGGAAGAGACTGGGAAAGGGTTTCCCCAAACGAGGTACTTAGAATAAGAAGCGCGGTAGCGAACATTTTTTCCATAAGAATTTTGGTGTTTGGTGGCAGGTGGAAGCGTGAATCGGTTACAAAAATAGAATAAATCCAGTGGGGTTGGGAGAAAAAATGAATCAGGGACGAATAATTCAATCGTTATGCAAGCAAAATCCTTCGTGTTTACGGCCATTTTGGCAGGACTCCCTGCGGTTTTCGATCCACCTCAGGCAGGAGTTTTCGGCAAACAAACAGCGGTTAGCTAAAAGTTGCCCGCTTTTCTTCCCGAGATAGCTGCGATTTTTGGTAGATTATTCTTAACTAGCAATACTCAATCGGGCGAATCCGCTTACAAAAAAACGATCAGCAGTTTTTTCTGAGTTGTTGCCAGGCATAGCCGGACTTTCTAGGCGAAATAGACCAAAAAAACTGTTGACCTAACCTTCAGCTTTTATGAGTAAACCTTCAACACAACACAAAAGCCCAGGAACAGCCTACGTATGGTTGCCAATCTTACTCTTGGTTTCGGTCCTATACTCCCAAGCTACAGCCCAGGTAGATACGCTAGGGCTCCGGAATGGAAACGTACTTCACGGGGAAATCAAAAGCATGGACAGGGGAGTCTTGAAGATGGAGACCGATTATAGCGACGAAGACTTCAAAATCGAATGGGAGAAGATTGCCTTCATCCAGACGACCACACAGTTCATCATCATGAGTAAGAACAAAAACCGGTTTGTAGGCACCCTGCTGAGTCCGGATTCGGCCAGGGTGCATGTGGTAAGCAACCGCGATACCCTTGCCACGCTTCCCTACGAGGAAGTTATTTACTTGAACTCCCTGAAACCCAAATTCCTGGATCGGCTGTCTGCGTCCATCGGTTTGTCGTATAATTTCACCCGCGCCAATGACCTCCGGCAGTTTAATGTGCGAAGTACACTAGGGTACCGCGCAAAAAAATGGTCGGTGACAGGAAGCTACAATGACCTGCGTTCCTTTCAGGAGGGTTCCACGCCCATACGTCGGCTAAATGCCGATACTCGGGTCAGTTATTTCCTAAAGAAGAATTGGTTTGGTTTGGCCGCCATAAACTTGCTATCCAATACAGAGCAGTTGATTGAGCTTCGGACCGTAAGTAAACTAGGTTTAGGAAAATACATCGTTCGAACAAATCGTGCTTATTGGGGATTTACCGGCGGTATCTCGTTCAACAACGAAGTATTTTCCCTGCCCGGAAGCAACCCAAGAAACAGGAGCGGAGAAGGATTTATTGGATCGGAGCTAAACCTATATGGGTTAGATGACCTAAGCTTGATTTCCCATGTCGTGGCGTATCCCAGCCTGACGGAGAGCGGACGATGGCGGATCGACTATTCATTTGACGTCAAATACGATCTGCCTTTGAACCTGTATTTTGGGCTGGGATTCACGGTGAATTTTGACAACCGACCCAGAGAAAATGCCAGCAGGTCCGATTACGTTTTTCAAACTTCCTTCGGCTGGAAGCTTTAGGAGGGAAGGAAAGGCTGTTCCCCGGTTCCTTTTTGAAAAAAAGACGGTAAAACTGACCCGATTCCGGGTGGATGTTCATCTGGGATATTCTCCGTTAATCGATTCAATAGGGGCTTCGGACATTTTTTTGCTTGGTTTGAAAAATTAATTGTACTAATTAGGAAAGATTTAAAAGGTCAAATTGTCTAAAAAGCGATGGCGCCAAGTAGGTAACTCAGTAGGAGAAGTGGTAATGAAAAGAAGTAAAATGAAAGGAGTCGGAATCGTTTTTTTCCTATCCGCATGCAGTGTTATTTGTTCATGTAGTGAAAAAGAAAAGTCGGTTACCGGTACAGCGGCGATCAAGGAATTTCCGGTGATTCAGGTGGTGGCAAAAGATACGATCCTTCACCGTGATTACGTAGCAGATATCAAAGCCATACAAAACGTGGAATTAAGAGCACGGGTGGAGGGTTTTCTCGAACGGGTATTTGTAGACGAAGGCAAGGAAGTAAAAAAGGGTCAGATCCTCTTTAAAACCAACGATCAGGAATACAAAGCGGACCTGGCCAAAGCGAAGGCAAATTTGGAAAGCGCCAAAGCAGAGGCGAAGGTGATGGAATTTGAAGTGGAGCGGCTAAAAATCATGGTGGACAATAACGTGATTTCGGAGTCCGAGTTGAACCTGACGCGTGCCAAGTACGATGCGGTGATGGCCAAGATAGAGGAAGCCAAATCGGCAGAGGCCAATGCGGCGGTGCAGCTATCCTACACCGAAATCCGCGCCCCTTTCGATGGCACCACGGACAGGATTCCGTTACGAATGGGGAGTTTGATCGATCAGGGAAGTTTGCTGACCACGGTATCCGATGTGAGTTCGGTTCACGTGTATTTCAATGTTTCGGAACGCGAATACCTCGAATACATCAAGTCCAAGGACGAAACAGCGGAGAATAACGTGGTGGAGTTGGTGTTGGCGGATGGTTCTCCCTATCCGTTTAAGGGGATGATCGAAACCATGGAAGGCGAGTTTAACGCGAATACCGGTTCCATAGCCTTTCGGGCCCGCTTTCCCAATCCGAACAAGATTTTAAAGCACGGTTCTACCGGGAAGATTATTTTAACAAACCGCATACGGAACGCCATTATCATTCCGCAGAAAGCGGTGTTCGAGATTCAGGACCGAAGTTTTGTGTACGTGGTGGACGACAATAACCAGGTAGAAATGAGAAGTTTTGTACCGCGGGCACGGTTTTCCCATTATTATATTGTGGAATCCGGATTGGAGGCCGGCGAACGCCTGGTGTTTGAAGGCATTCAAAACATCAAAAATGGGATGACCATCCAGCCTAAAATAATGGCTTCGGATGAGGAAGCAGGCGAACCCGTACAGGACGAAAATGGCCTGGCCGAAGTAGTACACACCCCTTAAGCGAAAACCGTCATGTTCAAGTTATTTATCAAGCGGCCGGTTTTATCCCTGGTCATTTCTCTTTTTTTCGTGCTGCTGGGACTCTTGTCTTTCTTTACCCTGCCCGTAGAATTGTTTCCGGACATTGCCCCTCCCTCGGTGGCCATCAATGCCAAATACCGGGGAGCAAATGCCGAAGTATGCGCCAGAACGGTAGCAACGCCATTGGAAAAGGTGATTAACGGGGTGCCAGGAATGACCTATATGACATCTGTTAGCAGTAATCGGGGCACAACGGTCATTAAGGTGTATTTTGAAGCGGGGACCGATCCGGACTTGGCAGCGGTGGAGGTACAAAACCGAATCTCCACGGTGGTCAACGAATTGCCGGAAGAGGTGGTGAAGGCGGGCGTGACGGTGGAAAAACAGGTGGAAGGTCTGTTGATGTACATCAACGTAGCCAGCGAAGACACGTCGCTTGACGAAGCCTTTATTTACAATTTTACCGATCTGAATGTATTGCAGGAATTGCGTCGGGTAGATGGGGTAGGCTTTGCTGAAATCATGAGTACCAAGGACTATTCCATGCGGGTTTGGCTCAAACCAGACCGCATGACTGCGTACAAGGTATCTACCGACGATGTGGTGGAGGCGATTCGAAATCAGAACGTAGAAGCAGCTCCCGGGCAATTGGGCATTAGTTCCGGTAAGGACATGCAGATGCTGCAATACGTATTGAAATACACCGGAAAGTTTTACGAACCCAAGCAATACGAAAACCTGGTCATCCGGGCCAATCCCGATGGCTCCATCCTTCGGCTGAAGGACATTGCCGATATTGAGTTTGGGAACCTGAACTATGGCCGGATTTCCAAGCTGGACGGAAGACCAGCGGCCTCCATCATGGTGATCCAGCGCCCTGGATCAAATGCCAGCGAAGTGATCGCCAATGTCAAAAAGAAAATGGAGTCGATTAAGGATGGAACCTTTCCCTCTGGAATGGACTACAAAATCTCCTACGACGTGTCGCGCTTTCTGAACGCTTCGATTCAAGAGGTATTGGTGACCCTGGTAGAAGCCTTTATTTTGGTATTTATCGTGGTTTTTATTTTCCTCCAGGATTTTCGATCCACGCTTATTCCTACCCTGGCGGTACCAGTAGCCCTGATAGGCACCTTGTTTTTCATGCAGTGGCTGGGATTTTCCATCAATCTGCTGACCTTATTTGCCCTTGTTTTGGCCATCGGTATCGTGGTCGACAATGCCATCGTGGTCGTAGAAGCGGTGCATGCGAAAATGGAAAAAGAGGGCTTGGCTCCTCGCGCAGCGACCTTCGCTGCCATGAAGGAGATTAGCGGGGCCATTATTGCTATCACCATGGTGATGTCGGCGGTATTTATCCCGGTGGCCTTCATGTCTGGCCCGGTGGGGATCTTCTACCGGCAGTTTTCCCTGACCCTGGCTTTTGCGATTTTTATCTCAGGAATCAATGCCTTGACACTGACCCCGGCGCTCTGTGCCATACTCCTGCAAAATCACTACGGTAAGGAAAAGAAACATACACTGTTACAGCGGTTCTTTGACTGGTTTAACCGTACGTATACCTTTTTCGAGGGGAAATACTACCAGTACATCCTGTACATCGTTCCGCGGCGGGGAGTGACCACGCTAATCCTGGTGTTTTTCTTTGCAGCGACCTGGGGTATCAGTAAAATACTGCCCACCGGCTTTATCCCCACGGAGGATCAAAGCATGGTCTACGTCAACGTAACAACTCCCGTGGGTGCCACCGTGGAACGAACCGAAAAGGTACTTGATGAACTGGTTTCGAAACTGGAAGGCAACGAAGCGGTGGAATCGGTCTCCAGTTTGGCAGGCTATTCCCTGGGTAACGGCCTTTCCGGCGCTTCCTACGGGATGGCCATGGTCAACCTGAAATCCTGGGATGAACGTAAAGATTTGCCCATACAAGAGACACTTGATCAATTCAGGGGCTTGTCGGAAGGCGTGTCCGATGCAAAAATCGATTTCTTTTTGCCACCAACAGTTTCGGGCTTTGGCAATTCCAGCGGATTTCAAATGAAGGTGCTCGATCAGACGGGAACGGGAAACCTGGACCGTCTCGCAACGATTACCAATGAATTGATCGAAGAACTTGAAGCAGCTCCGGAAATCAGCAATGCATTTACGGATTTTGACCCAACATTCCCCCAGTTTGTCGTACATATTGATCAAGACATGGCGGCTAAAAATGGCGTTACCATCGCCAAGGCGCTCAGCACCATGCAGGTATTGCTGGGAGGGATGTACGTGTCGGATTTTGTCCGTTTTGAGCAGATGTACGATGTGATGCTTCAGGCTGGGCCTCAGTACCGAGCCAGACCGGAAGACGTCATGAATTTGCAAGTGAAGAATAATGTAGGGGAGATGGTGCCTATTTCCTCCTTTCTTACGATGGAAAAAGCCTACGGTCCCGAACAGCTCACCCGCTTTAATATGTACAATTCGTCCACTGTTAAGGGAGCGGCTGCTCCGGGTTACAGTAGCGGGGACGTCATTGCGGCGATCGAACGAATAGCGGCGGAAAAATTGCCTCAAGGCTATGGACACGACTGGTACGGCATGTCCCGGGAAGAGGTAGGATCTGGAAACCAGGCCATCGTTATTTTCCTGATCTGTTTGTTGTTCGTGTACTTGATCCTGTCTGCCCAATACGAGAGCTTTTTGCTTCCCCTGCCAGTGATCCTCTCCCTTCCCGTTGGGGTGTTTGGCGCCTTTTTCGCCTTGTATGTGCTCGGATTGCAAAACAACATTTACGCACAGGTAGCACTGATCATGCTGATCGGGCTATTGGGCAAAAACGCCATTTTGATTGTAGAGTTTGCCATACAAAAAAGAGAAGCCGGGCATACGGTAGTACAGGCGGCGGTAGAGGGAGCGGTCACCCGACTTCGGCCCATTTTAATGACCTCTTTTGCTTTTATCGCAGGGCTGCTTCCCCTGGCGATGGCGACGGGTGCCGGGGCCTTGGGCAACCGATCCATTGGTACGGCAGCCGCCGGAGGGATGTTGATCGGAACCATCTTCGGCTTGATCATTATTCCCGGACTTTACGTGATCTTTGCTCATTTTACCTTTAAAACAAGTGATCCCGAACCCGAAACAGCCCTGAAAGAAGAAGCGCCTTCGGTATCCTTTTCGAATAATTGAACCACGCACGATTCATGTTTTTTTCCAATAAGTCATTCTTACTTCAGCTGTTAGCGGCAGTCGCATTGACTGTGACGTATTCCTGCAAGAGCATCGAAGTTCCGGTGTTGCCCGAAATGGAACCAGTGCCCGAAACGTTTCTGGATATAGCGGATTCCTCCAGCATTGGAGACATTTCCTGGGAGGCCTTTTTCAATGACCCCAACCTGGTACAGTTGATAGAAGCGGGTTTGGAAAATAACCTGGACCTGCGGATGGCACTCGAGCGCATCGAGATTGCCCGGACCCAGTTTCGGATCAGCAAGGGAGCCATTTACCCGACCATGGACGGTATTGTGCGGTACCGCTCGGGAGACATTCGCCCCAACCTGTTGGGCGGCACCATCAATGGTGACCGAAATGTGGTTAACCGCCTGGAAAATAATTTTATAGGGTTTCAAAGTACCTGGGAGATTGACGTATGGGGCAAGCTTCGGGACCGGAAAGAAGCCTCTTTTGAGCAATTTCTGGCAACCGAAAATGGACGGCATGTGGTGGTGACCAATATGGTGGCTGAAATAGCCAAGTTGTATTACGAACTACTGGGCATGGATATCGAATTGGAAACCATTGAACGAAACATTGAATTTCAGGAAATGGCGCTGGAGCTGATAAAGATCCAGAAAATGGCCGGTCGTGCCACAGAGCTGGCGGTACAGCAGTTTTCTGCCCAATTGCTCTCCACGAAAAGTCTTGCGATCGAAAAGCGACAGGAAATTATCGAAACGGAAAACAACCTGAATTTTATTCTGGGCCGGTTTCCAGCGCCCATTCCCCGGGCGTCCTCCTTGCTGGAAATCAAGTTGCCCTACGCGATGGATGTGGGGCTGCCTTCCGATATGTTATTACGTCGGCCCGATATTCAGCAAGCGGAGCACGAACTACGTGCAGCAAATTACAACGTGGAGGCAGCACGAAAGGAATTTTTGCCTTCGTTTAGTTTTACGCCCTATGTGGGGCTAAACGACCGCAGTCTTCCGGCAGCATTCGAAATGCCCGGCGGGCTGACGATCGGCCTTTTGGGTGGACTGACGGCTCCGATATTTGCCCAAAACAGGATTCAGGCAGGCTTTGACCGGGAAATAGCCTCTAACAAAATAGCCTTGTACAATTACCAGCAACGAATCCTGGACGGATACCGGGAAGTGATGAATCAGCTGCAACGCATCGAAAACCTCCGTACCGTGTACAGCCTCCGGGATGAAGAAACCGCCGTGCTCTTGAACGCGGTCTCTACTTCTAACGAGCTGTTTCGTGGAGGATACGCCACCTATCTGGAGGTCATTACGGCGCAGTCCCGGGTTTTGGAGGCGGAATTGAGTAAAACCAACACCCGTATCGAGATGTTTCTCACGGTGGTGGATTTGTACCGGGCGTTGGGCGGCGGTTGGAAATAGGAAATTTTCTTTTTCCCCATTCCCGGGCTTCGTATTTTTGGGCCCTATGATGAACTGGGAAAAACTTTTACTACCGGAGGGCTTTCAAGCCGCAGCTGCCGGGCGGCAACGCAGCCAATTTGAAAAAGACTACGACCGGATCATTTTTTCTGCACCTTTCCGCAACCTGCAGGATAAGACCCAGGTATTTCCCTTGCCGGAGCAGGATTTTGTGCATACGCGCCTGACGCATAGCCTGGAAGTTTCCAGCGTGGGACGCTCCTTAGGAAAATCTGCTGGCACCTTTCTGCTGGAAAAATACCCCGCATTGAAAAACACCCAGTTGCAATCGTTTGACATTGGGGGCATTGTAGCCGCTGCGGCACTGGCTCATGATATTGGAAACCCTCCCTTTGGTCATGCTGGAGAGGAAGCCATCTCCGATTTTTTCCGGTTTCATCCTACCGGTCAGCGTTGGCGGGAAGAATGTTCGGACCAGGAGTGGGAGGACCTGACGAGTTTTGAAGGAAATGCCCAGGGGTTTCGGATGCTACTGGATCGAAAAAACGGGATTAACATTTCTTTACCCACCCTTGCAGCATTTACCAAATACCCCAGGCCTTCCTGGGCTTCGGCTGCTGACCAAAAACGCCGCAGTCAGAAGAAATTCGGGTTTTTCACCAACAACCTATCCGATTACCGTACGCTGACGGATAGGATGGCCATTCCCCAGCTAGCCGAAAACTGCTGGATGCGGCATCCATTGGCCTTTCTGGTGGAAGCAGCAGACGACATCTGCTACAACATCATCGATTTGGAAGACGGATGTACGATGGGATTGGTTTCGCAGGAAAAGACCATTTCCTTACTCGCTGCCATTATTGGCGACAGGTTTTCTCCGCAGAAGTTGGAGAAATACCCGGGAAACCGTCAGAAGCTAGCCATTTTACGGGCCATGGCCATCAATCAACTCATAGAAGAGACCGATCGGGTGTTTCGGGATAGTGAGCCGCTGCTGCTTACGGGCGCCTTTGATCAGGCATTGACCGATCGCATTCCTTCGGCGGCGGCGCTGGAAGAAATAAGCAGTTTGTCCATTCAGAAAATTTACCGTTCGCAGCCGGTCCTGGAAAAGGAAGCGGCCGGATACCAGGTTTTGGAGGGATTGCTGGAAACATTTGGCACCGCCTTGTACCACCACCACTTCTGTAAGGAACGATTCTCCGGCCAAAACAGAAGCATTCTCCGCCTGCTTCCGGAGGAGTTGGCCCTGTTGTCGAGCCAGTCTGCTTATCCATTGCTTCGGGGCTTGTTGGATTTCGTCTCTGGCATGACCGATAAATACGCGCTTTCCTTGTACCGGCGGGTGAAAGGAATTTCCCTTCCGAATACCTGAGCGGGATAGCCGTATTTTTTCCGGAGCGGGTAGTCGTTTTGCGTTTTTTATTCACGATAGGTGAGAACCCGATCAGACCGTCCACTGGTATCGGTTTGGCGGAAGCCTATTAGCAGAAAAGTCAAGTGCATTTTTTTACGGGCAAACAACTTTTTTATTTGGATGGAGTAATCGCTCCCGGCTAACTGACGGATCGCTAACTAATTTGTGGATAAACTAGTGGATAAACTACCGAAAACAGGTTTAAGAGCGAGGGTATCCGGTAATGATGGGATTTAGATACCGAAGAGCGTGAGCACCAATTTTCTGGTGCCGCCGTGTTCCCGGAATTCTCCGAGATAAATTCCCTGCCAGGTTCCGAGATTAAGTTTTCCCCCGGAAACGGGAATTTGTACGGAAACACCGAAAATACTTGCTTTCAGGTGCGCAGGCATGTCATCTGGGCCTTCATAGGTGTGGATAAAGTGTGGATAATTCTCCGGGATCAGGTCATTGGCAAACGTCTCAAAGTCTTGACGAACAGTGGGGTCGGCATTTTCATTGATGGTCAATCCGGCGGAGGTATGTTTGATCCATACCTGCAGCATACCCGCATTGATTTTGGCCAGCTCGGGAAAGTTATCCACAATATTCCGGGTGATGAGATGAAATCCCCGATTAAAGGCAGGCAATTGCATTTCTTTTTGGAAAATTTTCATCGTTTTTTTTCAATTGGTGGAATCTCAAATATAAAACATTTAAGAATACCCATTAATTCTTTATCTTTAAAGACGAAGTGAATCCTCAACCTAAATAAAACGTACGCATGAAACAGTTCTTTTCAACAATTTGCCTGGCGCTGGTTCTTGGACTAAGCCTGCCAGCCATGGGGCAGCAGTCGGTCCGTCTGCTTAGCCTGGAGGATGCCCAGCGCATATCGGATGCTGCTGAGGCCCGTGCCCGGCAGGACAATTGGAATGTCGTCATTGCTATTCTGGACGCCGGTGGACACCTGTTAGCCCTGCGCAGGATGGATGGTACCCAAATTGGGAGTGTGGACGTAGCGCTCCAAAAGGCAGGTACCGCAGTTAAGTTTAAAAGACCCACCAAAGTGTTTGAAGATGGGGTCAAGGCCGGGAACGTACACTTCCTTAGTCTGGGCATAGCCGCCGTGGAGGGGGGGCTGCCCATCCGGGATGGAGACCATGTGATCGGTTCCATTGGTGTGAGTGGCGTGACTTCCGCTCAAGATGGCATTATCGCCGCGGCCGGAGTAGAGGCATTTTAATCCTACGTGTACCAACGATGGACCGGGAATTCGTTTCCGGTCCCTTTTTATTTTATGCAGAAAGAAAAACTACTTCCTTCCAAGTTGCCCTACGTTGGGACGACCATATTTACCGTGATGTCCGGGTTGGCTACCCGGGAGGGGGCCCACAATTTGTCTCAGGGGTTCCCGAGTTTTGACTGCTCTCCCCGGCTAAGCGAATTGGTAAGCCATTACGTAAAAAACGGTTACAATCAATACGCCCCAATGAGCGGAGTGCCGGCTTTTAGGGAAAGCCTGGCCGAAAAAACCAGCCGCGTGTACGGGGTCGATTACGATCCCGAAACCGAGGTCACCATCACCTCGGGTGCTACCGAGGCTATTTTTTGCGCCGTCACAGCGGTGGTGTATCCGGGCGATGAAGTCATTGTATTGGAGCCAGCTTACGACAGCTACGTTCCGGCCATCGATTTGAACGGAGGCGTTGCCGTGTACGTCACCCTGGATTCGCCGGAGTTTAAAATCGATTGGCAACGGGTAAAGGAGAGGATTTCACCGAAAACCAAAGCCATCATGGTCAATACGCCCCACAATCCGGTAGGGACTGTTTTTAGCAAAGAGGACCTGAATGCGTTGGCGGACCTGGTACGCGATACGGATATTTACATTATCAGCGATGAGGTATACGAACACATCGTCTTTGACGGGGCGGTGCACCATTCCATGATGACGCACCCGGTATTGCAGGAACGGACCTTTGTCTGCGGCTCTCTTGGAAAGACCTACCATACCACCGGATGGAAAATTGGCTACTGCCTGGCGCCAAAAGCCCTCTCAAAGGAATTTCGACGAATTCATCAGTACATCACCTTTAGTACCGTTACGCCCATGCAGTATGCGCTGGCTGATTTTCTAAAATTGCCAGAGCATTACGAGCAGTTGGGGGCTTTTTACCAACGGAAACGGGATCGGTTCAACGAGGCCTTGAAAGCCTCCCGGTTTAGGTTCACCCCATCCAAGGGAAGTTTTTTTCAAATCGTTTCGTACCGAGCGATTACGGACGAATACGATTACGATCTGGCAATCCGCCTGACAAAAGAAATCAAAGTTGCCTCGGTGCCCGTTTCCGTGTTTTACGCAGATAAAAAAGACGACAAATTACTTCGGTTTTGTTTTGCCAAAGACGATGAGATACTGGATAAGGCCGGAGAGATACTTTCCAAACTTTAACGATTGATTGCATGCTCAAATTAGGTTTTGTAAGCGCCATTTTGGCGGAAAATAGTTTTGAAGAAGTCATTGATTTTGCTGCGGCAGCCGATTTTTCCTGCGTGGAAATCATGTGTTGGCCTAAAGGAAAGGCTGAAAGGCGCTACGCCGGGGTCACGCATATCGATGTGGCGGCCCTGGACGAATCGCAAATCGACCACTTGCGGACCTACCAGCGGGAAAAGGGCGTTTTTGTATCCGGACTCGGCTATTATCCCAACCCATTGGATCCGGATGATCGCAAAGCGGAAGCAGCGCTTTCGCATATTCTGGCGGTGATCGACGGGGCGGAAAAGCTGGGAATCCCCGTGGTAAACACCTTTGTTGGTCGGAATCCATCGCTTACGATCGAGGATAATCTGAAACTATTTGCCGAACGGTTTCCTGCGGTCGTTCGTCATGCTTCCAAAAAAGGTATTCGCATTGGGATTGAAAATTGTCCCATGTTTTTCACAAACGATGAATGGCCCGGTGGGAAAAACCTGGCTATATCTCCTGCCGTTTGGGAGAAAATGTTTACCCATATTCCCGATCCGAATTTCGGATTGAATTACGATCCGTCCCATTTGGTGTGGATGCAAATGGATCCCGTTCAGCCGATTTACGAGTTCCGGGAGCGCTTGCATCACATTCACTTAAAGGATGTCAAACTCTATCCGGAGAAACTTAATCGCGTCGGCATTCTGGCGAATCCATTGGAGTATCATTCTCCCAAAATCCCAGGTCTGGGAGATGTTCCCTGGGGAAGGTTTTTTGCAGCGTTGACCGACGTGGGTTATCGGGGGCCTTGTTGCATTGAGGTGGAAGACAAGGCGTACGAAAAATCCCGCGAAGACATGCGAATGGCTATCTTAACGGCAAGGAATTACCTCCGGCAATACATCCCGATCGAGTAATTAAATGGTGAGTATGCGTGGGTTTGCCTCATCGATTGTCTCTCGGGTCCACTCCTTTTCGTCCTGATCCAGTTTTTCTTTCTCGTTTTCCTGACCGTTTGCGGGGCTCAGTTCAAACCGGGCGTACATGGGAAAATGGTCGGAAGAGATCGAGGGAAGGCGTTTGATTTGTTTTAATACGAAATGCCTGGAAAGAAATATGTGGTCCAATGGCCACCGGAGCATCGGGTGTTTTGCGTGGAAGGTGTTAAAAAATCCCCTACCCTTTCGGGGGTCTAGCAGGCCGCTGATCTTTTGGAAAAGCCGGGTAGTGCGGGACCAGGCCACGTCGTTGAGGTCACCAAAGACCAAAACCGGCAGTTCCGCGTTTTTCACGTTTTTCCCGACGATCAGTAATTCCGCATCCCGTGGTACAGAAGTGTCGCTTTCACTGGGACTTGGGGGTTCCGGATGCAGGCAATGAATTTGGACTTTTTTCCCGGAGGGAAGGACTGCTTCCGCGTGAATCGAAGGAATGTCGGCTTTTACCAGGTAGTGTACCTTTACGTTTTCCAGGGCCAGGTTGGCATACAAATGCATGCCATATTGATTGTCCAGCGGGATTTTGACCTGTTGGGGATATTCGGGTTGCAAAACCTCCAGCTGCTTTTCCCACCAGGCATCTGACTCCAGGGTTAAAACAAGGTTGGGTTCGTAGCGACGAACCAGTGAGATCAGCTTATCCGCCTCCCGGTTCGGCGTATATACATTACTAACCAGGAGGGAAATTTCGTCTTTGGTAGCTTGCTTGGTACTGCTCTGAACCTCTTTACCTGAAAAAACGGTGTAAGGGAAGATTTTTCGCGCCTGAAAGAAAAAACTGGCGACGACTCCGGAGAGTAAGAGTAAGTTCCAGAGATCGGTGTTCAGGTAGGGAATGAAAAACAGGACCAGGGTAACAAATGCGAGGAATAGCAATTGCAATCGAGGGAAGTCAAACATGCGTACCGACCAGTGTCCCAGTTTTAGTTTGCTGGCAAACACGGCCACCATACCAAAGGCGGCGAGGAAGATTCTGATAAGACTCAGGGCTAGTTCCATGTTCAAAAGTAGTTTAACTAATCCGGTGGCGAGAACTTTATTTTCAAATAAAACACAATATATACGAAAGAGGTAGATTTATTTCTAATTTTAAGCAAGAAATCAACGAAAAAATCCGATGACTTTTTTGAAAGCTTTTTTCAGGCGGGAGTTCGAAGCCCGCGGCCTGGACATGTCCAACGAACCGTTTATTCAGGCGCTTGAAATTGTCTTGCATACAAACAAATCGCTGTTTCTCACCGGAAGGGCAGGTACCGGAAAGACCACATTTTTGCATACGCTGCGGCGGATCAACACCAGCAAAAACACAGTAGTGGTAGCACCTACCGGGGTAGCTGCCATTAATGCCAAGGGAAAAACCATCCACAGTTTTTTTAAGATTGACCCAAGACAGCTGTTTTTACCGGGGGACCCCCGGTTACAGCCAAAAGCCAGCGGCTCCAGTGGGTCAATTTTCGATACTTTTCGGTATTCCAAGAGCCGGCTCAGCCTCATCAAAAACCTGGACCTACTCGTCATCGATGAAATATCCATGGTACGAGTAGAATTACTAGACGTGCTGGATCAGGTGCTGCGCCTGTTCCGAAGGAAAAGGCATCTGCCCTTCGGTGGCGTTCAGTTGCTCCTGATAGGGGATCCGTTCCAACTACCTCCGGTGGTTAGGGAAAACGATTGGTCCCTGCTTTCTTCTCATTACGAGACGCGTTTTTTTTTCAGTTCGCATGCGTTTCAACAGTTGCAGCCCTACCACATCTCCCTGAAAAAAATCTACCGACAGAAGGACGAGGTTTTCAAGGATTTGCTGAACCGGATTCGGGAAAGCCGGCATACCTACGAAGACATTGCATTCTTAAACCAACGGGCCGCGGCGTACCGGTTCGACCTACTTGACGAGGGTTACATCATGTTGGGTACCCACAACCACTCCATTCGCCAAATCAATCAACAAAAGCTGGACATGCTAGAAACGGAAGAGCGCCTGTATTCGGCAAGTCTGGAAGGGGATTTTCCGCCGACCATGGCCCCTTTTGATCCCATCGACCTTACACTCAAAGTGGGGGCGCAGGTGATTTTCATGAAAAACAACCCGGAGAAAAAGTACTTCAACGGGATGATCGGGAAGGTGGTCGAAATGGAGGAAAACAAAGTCACGGTAGAAAACAACGAGGGGGCCCTACTGGAAGTGGAGCGGGAAGTCTGGGAACACGTGGATTTTACCTTTGATGAAAAAGAGGGCAGGGTTCACGCGGAGGTGATCGGCAAGTTTACCCAGTTTCCGCTGAAGCTTGCCTGGGCCATTACGGTTCACAAAAGCCAGGGACTTACCTTTGACAAATGCATCGTTGACATCGGACGCTCCTTTGAAGCCGGACAAGTTTATGTAGCCCTCAGCCGTTGTACCAGCCTGGAGGGACTGGTGTTACGGGCTCCTATTGGTATGCAGAGTGTAAAAGTAAGTCAGGACAGCTTGAATTTTAGCTTGCAGCGGCAGGAGGAGTCGCAGATTGAAGAAGAGTTGAAAGAGCAACGGGCCTTTGCTTCCCTCCCCTTTGCCTTTGATGCCTACAGAAAGGGAGATCTTTCGACAGCAAACGCCATTTTCCAGGAAGTACAACGGATTCATGATATCACCGTGTATGCGAAATGGAAGCAATTTCAACAACTTAGACCCTGGCTAGACCTGCGTCAAACGCAAAAAAAGTCGTCCTAATTCCCTGACGCTAAGCAGGTCGGATAAAAATTTTTTCCAAAACCTCTTGTTAAATACATTTTAAATATATAAATTTGTATTTGACAGCAATAAAAATGTTTTTAGATATTTTTAAAAAGGAGGGGCTTTGGAACGGTTTAAACAGCGAAAAAAGTTTTTGGTAGGCATATTGTTATTCGAAATAGGGTTGGTTTTTTTTAACCCAGGCGAAGGCTTGGCGCAATTGGCCTGCGAGGGCACGCTGCCAGTTAATTTTGGCAGACCCTGGGTTCGGCCGGCCGACAACTGGGATGGGTACGTTTTTCAATTGGATACGGCGTACCGGCCACAAAATGACTGGAACAGGGATTTCAGGGGACTTTCCGGCGCTAACCGCAAATACAAAGGCTATTTGCTACGCGATGGAACGCACTTTTTGTCTACCGCAAGTCTTGCTTTTGATACGCAGTTTTCGGACTATAGCGTGGATGGTTTCAGCAGGGACCTTGATTTTTTTCCAACGGGCACGGATCAAACTACACCTGGAGGCTGTGACACGCAGCTTTCCTATTTTGGCGTAATTCTGCGTAGCAGAAAGACGATCTCTGAGCCCGGAATTTACCGGGTACGCGTGGGAAGCGACGACGGTTCCTTTTTTCGCATGTTTGAAAATGGAACGGTTTCGGATCTGACTCCCGACGTCAATGGAGATCCGGTGACACATGACAACTGGTACAAGGACGGCAGCGACGGCTTGTACAATTTTGTCTATTCCCAAAACATCCGGAATTACTACATTCCCTTTGAGGGAGGCGAATCCGTGTGGATGGACCTGCATTATTACGAGAAAGAGGGGAACAACCGGCTAAGTTTTGATTTTGAATTGTATTTTGGTCCGGGAGAGATTGCCAATCCCGGGAATGCAGCCGGAGTGCGGTCGTATTGCGGCATCGCGCCTGATCCGGAGGCGTTTGAATCGCTGGGTCCGGCCGTATTTGCCGAAGGATCTGAGCCAACCTATCAATGGGAATACACGACTATTGCCAACCCGACGGAATCCGATTGGATTCCCATACCGGGCGCCACGGGTCTTACCTACGACATCCCCCAATACGATGTATCTACTCCAGCCAATGCCTGGACAGGTACCCGGTATTTTCGCCGGAGGGCAGAGAACGAGGTGATTGATGGTGAGGGAAATACACAGGTGAACACCTTTGCCTCCAATGTACTGGAGGTAACCATCGACACAATCGCTGATTTGGATCAGGAGGAATACGGTATCAATGAATGGATCGGACACATTTATTCCGGCATCAAAAATTACGATTCTCAGGACTACCTGGGCCGAATGACGGAAAATGCGGTATTCGTACAGGACTTTGATTTCAATGGCTTACCCTCCTCTCCGGTTACATTCACGCCCGATTACGGTTGTCCTTTTCTGACCGATCGGTTTTCGGTGCGGTACAAGATGCGGTTGGACGTAGAACCGGGGACGTTGAATTTCGCTGTGCGGGCGGACGATGGGTTTCGGTTAAGTTTGGATGGTGGTCTGACCTGGATGCTATCCGGGCAGTGGGAATCCGGCGGAAGCACGGCCATGGAATACACTGCGCAAGTTGATATTCTGGCAGGCATCGACCAGTTGGAAATGGTACTGGAATACTACGAGAATACCGGGGCGAATACCCTTGATTTTGAGTACGAATTCGTGAGTTTGGTTTTGCCTTTGCACTGGGGTCGGTTTGAAGGCAACGCTTGCGGACAAAGTAACTGCCTAACATGGGAAACCCTGCAGGAAAAGAACACCAGTCATTTTATCATTGAGCGTTCGGCTGACGGTGCTGACTGGACGGCGCTGGAAGAAACGGTCCCCTCCAGGGGCAACTCGAATGGACGTGTGCAGTACCGGGCGACGGATACTGCGTTTGCGTCCGAGTGGACGTATTACCGAATCAAGCAGGTGGATAACGATGGCGCATTTGGGTATTCCGAGGTGATTCGCGTGGCCAATAGCCCGGAAAGCGAAATTATCCGTCCATTTCCGAATCCCACGGTAGATTTTATACATGTCGGGCTGCCCGGAGAAGTGTACCAGGTGACGTTGAGCAGCAAAGATCAGCGGATTCACCAGGGTGCACCGTTGATGGAACGCACCGAAGAGGGCTACGTCATCGACATGCGCATGTATCCAGGAGGCATGTATTTTCTGACCTTTCAGACCGATACTGGCGCAAAGACCTTCAAAGTAATCAAACGGTAGGTCGATATCGGGAACGGATTTTATCCGAACATTTTGTCATTTGTGGGGTTGGGTTGGTATCTTTGCAAGTTATGGGAGCAAGCAGTACCGAGAACACTTCTACACTGGAGAATCTAGATCCGAAGTCCTTTATCATCATAAAAAATGCCCGGGTTAATAACCTCAAAAGCCTGAGTCTGGCCATCCCAAGAAACAAGCTGGTGGTGGTCACTGGGCTATCTGGCTCCGGAAAATCCTCCCTGGCGTTCGATACGCTTTTTGCAGAAGGGCAGCGCATGTATGTAGAGAGCCTAAGCTCTTATGCGCGGCAGTTTTTGGGCCGCATGGAAAAACCGGAAGTTGAGTACATCAAGGGGGTATCTCCGGCGATTGCGATTCAGCAAAGCGTAAACACCAAAAACCCCCGGTCCACTGTGGGTACCACCACCGAAATATACGATTACCTGAAATTGCTGTTTAGTAGAATCGGGAAAACCTATTCTCCCGTCAGTGGTGAGGAGGTAAAACACCACACAGTCACCGATGTGGTGGATTACATCCATTCCTTTGCGGAAGGTACGCGTGTACTAATCAGTTGCCCGCTACACCTGGTATTTGGGAGGGACACGGGAAAAGAGTTGGAAATCCTACTCCAGAAAGGGTTCACCCGGGTGCTGATTGATGGAGAAGCTTTTTTCGTGGAAGAATTGCTGGAAAAGGAGGCCTTACCCGAGGGGGCGTACGAAATCCTCATAGACCGGATATCCGTCTATCTGGACGACGAAGACAACCAATTCCGGATAGCGGATAGCGTGCAGACCGCATTCTTTGAGGGACACGGCAGTTGTGTGGTGATGGTTCCCGAACAGGGGCGAAGGACTTTCAGCGATAAGTTTGAGTTGGATGGCATTCGATTTGAGTTGCCCTCGGTTAATTTTTTCAGTTTTAATAACCCTTACGGTGCTTGCCGGACCTGTGAGGGGTTTGGCTCGGTGCTCGGAATCGACCCAGATTTGGTCATTCCGGACAAGAGCCTGTCGGTTTTTGAGGGAGCGATTGCTCCCTGGAGGGGCGAGACGACCAAAAAGTGGGTACAACCGCTTTTAAAAAACGGGATTAAATTTGATTTCCCGATTCATCGGCCTTACGAAGATTTAGGCGAAAGGGATAAGGCGCTTTTATGGACCGGAAATTCTTATTTTCAAGGGTTAAACGATTTTTTTACCTTCATCGAAAGTAAGCTGCACAAAATCCAGTACCGGGTAATGCTGTCCAGATTCAGAGGACGGACCACCTGCCCGGACTGCAAAGGTACCCGCATACGCAAGGATGCTTCGTATGTAAAAATCAGCGGTAAGTCCATTACTGATCTGGTTTTGCTGCCCATAGACAAGTGTCTGGCATTTTTTGACGAGCTGAAATTGGACGAGAGCGATCAACAGGTAGCACAGCGCCTGCTGAAAGAAATTTCGAACCGGCTTCATTACCTGGATCAGGTAGGTCTGGGATACCTTACGCTAAACCGGTTAACCGGATCGCTTTCCGGCGGTGAATACCAGCGAATCAAGCTGGCCACTTCGCTGGGCAGTGCGCTAGTTGGGTCGATGTACATTCTGGATGAGCCCAGCATAGGGTTGCATCCCAGGGACACAGAACGCCTCATTGCTGTACTAAAGTCGCTTCGGGATTTGGGCAATACCGTGATTGTGGTGGAGCACGAAGAGAAAATCATTCGTGCAGCCGATCAGGTAATTGATATCGGTCCGGATGCCGGTGTGCATGGGGGCGAATTGGTTTTTCAGGGCAATTTGGACGAACTGTTGGCCGCCGGAAACACCCACACTTCCCGCTACATCAGTGGTCTGGAATCCATCAGTCACAAGACGGAAAACAGAAGATGGAAGGAATATATTTTAATCCGGGGTGCGAGGGAAAACAACCTGAATAACATCACCGTAAAGGTCCCGCTTGGGGTATTGACCGTAGTAACCGGGGTTAGTGGTTCTGGAAAGTCCACATTGGTGAAAAAAGTGCTGTATCCTGCTTTGGGAAAAATCCTGGGGACGGTATCGGACGAATCGGGTAAGTTTGAAAAACTGGAGGGCGATTTTCGAAAGATAACCCGGGTGGAGTTTGTCGACCAGAATCCCATTGGGAAATCTTCCCGGTCCAATCCGGTGACCTATGTAAAAGCATACGACGGTATCCGGGCCTTGTTTGCGGATCTGCCGCTTTCCCGCCAACGAGGTTACAAACCAGCGTTTTTTAGTTTTAACGTAGATGGAGGTAGGTGTGAAGCCTGTCAGGGAGAAGGGACACAAAAGATTGAGATGCAGTTCATGGCGGATATCTACCTGACCTGTGAGTCCTGTAAGGGAAAACGTTTCAAAAATGAGATCCTGGATGTGACTTACCAGGAAAAAAACATAGCGGATGTATTGGCGATGAGCATCGACGAAGCCATGGATTTTTTTGAAGGGAAAACCGCCATCATTCAGAAATTGCAACCCCTGCAGGAAGTGGGCTTGGGTTACATCGGTCTGGGGCAATCTTCCAATACCCTTAGCGGGGGCGAGGCACAACGCGTAAAGTTAGCCTCCTTTTTAGGAAAGGGGGAAACGAAGGCCAAAGATCGTATCTTATTTATTTTTGATGAGCCCACCACTGGGCTTCATTTTCACGACATCAAAAAGCTGTTGCATTCGATTAATGCGTTAATTGATCAGGGACATACGGTATTGATCATCGAGCACAATACTGAAGTGATCATGGCTGCGGATTGGGTGATTGACCTGGGTCCGGAAGGTGGAGACAAAGGCGGAACGGTCACCTTTGAGGGCGTACCCGAAAAATTGATGCAGGAAATTGAAAATCATACCGGACGGTATTTGTCCCAACTGAATAAGGAATCCCCGGTATAAATTCGGTCTTGGTTTATTTTCAGACGTTTTCGATTCCCTGACTACTGCCCTACTGCAGGATTGCTTTTTTTCCGCAGCAGTGATTCAACCAGTAGGTTGGCAACGACTTTCAAATCCCAACGGTACTAGCGTGCCTCCCGATCCGGGGCTGCTTTTTGCCGAGAGATTTTTTGTGCGTATTCCTACACTGTTTTAACCGGGTGCGGCAACTATCTACCTTCTCTGGTATTGGGCTTTCAATTATTAAAAAATAAAAGTAATTTACCGATTCGAAGGGTATACCGAGTCGGTGTACCGCCGAATCACGTACACTAATTGTAGCTATTCTTAGCAAGTTCCATGGTAAATAGAGTAAAAAAAATCACTTTTTTTGGTGCCGTCTTTTCGGTGCTTGTTATCGGCAGTGCCTATCAGGTAGAAGAAGCCTTCGAGCCGTATGCGCAGGAAATTCCCGGTACGGGAAAGTCCTTTTCCCTGGTACCGATTCCGGAAGGATCCTTCAAGATGGGAAGCGATTCGGGAGATGCGGACGAAAGCCCGGTGCATGAAGTAAAAATTGATCCATTTTGGATGGCCTCACACGAGGTCACCTGGGACTTGTTCGAATTGTTTTTGGACAAGGGATTTGAGGCGTCGACCAGTGAAGGTCCCCTGACTCCTGAGGTAGACGGACTTACCAGGCCCTCCATTCCCTACCTGGACATGACCTTTGGCATGGGGAAGGAAAACAAACCAGCCATTGCCATGACGCAATACGGAGCGATTCAGTTTTGCCGCTGGCTGTATCTGAAGACCGGTGTCTTTTTCCGTCTCCCTACAGAGGCAGAATGGGAGTACGCTGCGAGAGCGGGTACTGAAACGGACTTTTTTTTCGGTGACGACCCGTCCGCATTGGGTACCTATGCCTGGTACGCAGAAAACAGTGAGGGCGTGACCCATACCGTAGGACAGAAGGAGCCAAACCCCTGGGGCCTGTACGACATCCTGGGCAATGTAAACGAGTGGACACAGGATCATTACCAGGCCGATGCCTACGACGCCCGGCAGGAACCGGCCGATAATCCCCTGATTGAATCCGAGGAATTGTATCCCAAAGTGATTCGGGGTGGCAGTTATGACAGCGAGGCCTCTCAGCTGAAAAGTAGCAAACGCTTTGCCAGTACTCCCGAATGGAAACGCATCGATCCGCAAATTCCAAAAAGTCAATGGTGGTTCCCGGAGGCCCCCTTTCTGGGGATGCGGGTCGTACGTCCACTCAATCCTCCAAGTCCAGAGGAAATCGCAGAATATTTCGGTAAATTACCAGAAGAAGACTATTAATAATCTAACTCAAAATGCAATGAAAGTCAAGAATACCAACCAAAGAAGGGATTTCATCAAAACATCCGCCGTTCTTACCGGTGGAGCCATGCTCAGTCCATTCAGCCTTCCAGGCGCCTACGCCGCTGGGGAAGACGCCATCAAGATTGCTGTTATCGGTTGTGGTGGCCGGGGTACCGGAGCCGTTTTCCAGGCCTTCGAGACGGGACACAACATCAAACTAGTCGCCATGGCCGATGCCTTCAAAGATCGGTTGGACCAAAGTTACGAGCGAATTTTCAAGAAATACGGCAAGGACAAAGTAGTGGTGCCGGAAGAAATGAAGTTTGTGGGCTTTGACGGATACAAACATGCCATGAAAGAGGCCGATGTGGTCATCATCGCCACGCCTCCCGGTTTTCGTCCCGATCACTTTGAGGAGGCCGTCAAACAAGAAAAGCAGATATTCATGGAAAAACCCGTCGCAACCGATGCGGTCGGCATTCGACGGGTATTGGCCGCCGCAGAAATCGCTAAAGCCAAAAAGCTAAACGTGGTCGTTGGCCTGCAGCGGCATTACCAGGACAACTACATTCAAACCATCGAACGCATTCACAACGGGGCCATTGGCGACATTATCGGTGGCCAGGTGTTTTGGAACGATGGGGGTGTCTGGGTGCGCGAGCGACAGCCCGGACAGACCGAAATGGAATACCAAATGCGAAACTGGTATTATTTTAATTGGCTTTGTGGCGATCACATTACCGAGCAGCACGTGCACAACATCGATGTAGCCAACTGGGTAAAAAATGGCTACCCCGTGAAGGCCGAGGGAACTGGCGGAAGGACCGTTCGCAGAGGAAAAGATCACGGAGAAATTTTTGACCACCACGTGGTCTTGTTTACCTACGAAGATGGGACTGTTATTCACAGCGAATGCCGTCATTTTCCAGGGGCAACCAACAGAGTAGACGAGAGTTTTCAGGGGACTTCTGGTAAAGCATACATGAACGCCGGGCATGTGGGAAGGCTGAGTGACTACAAAGGCAATAGCTTGTACGACCACGATGGAAAAGGAAACGCCAATCCCTACCAGGTAGAGCACGACCTGTTGTTTGCCGCCATTGTCAAGGGTGAATACAAGTTTGCCGACGCGGAAAACGCCGCCAAGAGTACCATGAGTTCCATTCTCGGGAGGTACGCCACCTATTCTGGAAAAGTGGTGACCTGGGATGAAGCAATTAATTCGAACATTAATCTCATGCCGGAAACGCTGGCCTGGGATGCCACACCCAAGGTGGTGCCTAACGAGGATGGGTACTACGCATTTGCTGTTCCTGGACAAACCAATGTAGTATAAGCCGATGAAACGAAGGAAATTCATACAAAACGTATCGCTGGGAACAGCCGCTGCCGGCCTGACGGGCATGGGAACATTGAACGCTGCACAGTCCGGCTTTCGGGAGGCTGACGAACCCTTTAACCTGGACTATGCGCCCCATTTCGGCATGTTTAAACAGCACGCGGGAGAGGATCTTTTGGATCAAATAACCTTCATGCACGAAAGGGGTTTTCGAAGCCTGGAAGACAACGGCATGATGGGCAGGACGCCCGAGATGCAGGAGAAGATCGGTAATCATTTGGCCAAATTGGGCATGACCATGGGGGTTTTTGTACTAAACAAAGGCGGAAATGGGGCCAACACACTGGCTGCAGGGAAAAAGGAACACGTAGATATCTTTTTGGAAGGTTGTAGAAAAGCGGTGGAAGTAGCCAAAAGGGTCAATGCGAAATGGACGACCGTGGTACCGGGGGATTACCAGCGAAACCTGCCCCTGGACATTCAGACGGCCAACGTCATCGAGGCCCTCCGAAAAGGAGCGGAGATTTTGGAGCCACACGGCTTGACCATGGTTCTCGAGCCTTTGAGTGATACCCCAAACTTGTTTTTACGGTATTCTCCACAGACTTACATGATTTGCAAAGGCGTGAATAGTCCGAGTTGCAAGATCCTCTACGATATTTACCATCAGCAAAAAAACGAGGGGCACCTGATTACCCTTATGGACATGTGCTGGGAGGAAATCGCCTACATTCAGATCGGTGACAACCCGGGTAGAAAAGAACCGGGAACCGGAGAGATCAATTACCAGAACGTATTTAAATTTATCTACGATAAAGGATTTAAAGGTGTTTGCGGGATGGAACACGGCAATTCCATGCCGGGTAAAGAGGGGGAAGCAGCGGTAATTGCTGCCTACCGGAAAGCGGACAGCTTTCTTTAAGTGATAGAGCACCGAAAAAAATAAAAAAAGGGCAGCCGTTAAGACGCTGCCCTTTTTTTATTAGGCCACCAGGCCCTTTCGTTTTAAGATGGTTTCAACGAATTTGATTTCGTTTTGGGAATTAAATATTTTGAAGGGCAAATGAATGAATTGTGCCTTGGATAAGACCAGGATGTACGCCTGATCCTTTATTTGGGCTTTTTTTATCATTTCCCATTTAATGGGCATCCCTTGTTTGCTGTTTATTTTCATCATCACCTGCCGGCTGTCAATCTCGTAGGAAAGTTTTTCAAACATCACTTTGTTTTGTTCCATTTGGGTGACTCCGGCAAACTGGATCACCCAAAAAAGCCAATACAAGGCATAGGCAAGCAGGGCCATGCTGATCCACCACCAGGAAGCAATCCAAAAATACCCGCAAGCGATAGCAACCGCAATCAGTGCCACCCACCATTGTTCCTTGAATATGTTTACCAATCCTTGCTTGATATAGGTACCTGTTTCCAGTTTGTATTTCTTAGTTTTGACAATCATGTTATGCTTTTACTTTTTGATCCGCAAATATCCTATGTTATCGCTTAGATAGCAAGTTAATTTGGTTTCCCTTTCTATTTTTATTTTTTTCCAACATTGCCCCCAATCTCATGGTTAACTTGTTGATTTATTAAAATTTATATTGTAATTTGATTGGAAATCTTTGGATATGATGAGTAGCCTGGTAATCGATTTGGTCTTGTGCGGTGTGGCCTACGTAGTGTTAATTTATTTCGTTGCCACGTTAACCAAAGCCAAAATCAACAAAAACCGAAGAAATAACGACGATGATGGAGACGGTGGCGTGGAAGATTTCACCCCGCCAAAAATCGACCTACCCCCAGGGATCGTGTGGCCCTCCGAGGACAAGGATAAAACGAAAAAACCGGTTGTCTTTTAGTTAGTCTGCTGGGCTGCAGTTCTTGCAGGTCCCCTGAATAAGCAAGCTCATTTCCCGAGACTTGTATCCTTTCGGTAAATTTAACTTTGGTAGAGCGATTTCTTCCAGACAGTTGGTGTCGCCGCATACCTCGCATTTAAAATGTACGTGCTCGTGATCGTGGTGGGGCAATGCGGGACTGTGGTTGCACAGGGCATATTTTGCCGCGCCGGTATCGTCCAGCACTTTGTGGATCAGGTCATTTTCTAAAAAAGTTTTTAAGGTGCGGTAAATCGTTACCCGGTCAAAGTTTTCCTTAAGGGCCTCCTCCAAGTCGGAATGAGAAAGGGCAACCTGTCTCCCGAGAAACGTATCCAGCACATCCCGCCTGCAACTCGTTACGCGCAAATTATTTTCCTTTAATATTTCGGCTGTCTTCAGTGTCATCACTTCCGGATTGATGCAATTTAATTTTTCTAAGCGGTTTCTAGCTGTAGAACCGCGGTTTTCTAAGAAAAATTCCCAATCTCTCGCGGCGCTACCTGGGATTTTGGACTCATTTCATTTTTTTCCAACCCCTAAACACCAAAACACCTCCAATGACAGAAACAACGGTTGCGGTGACTGCGGGTAGCGTCTCGCCGTATATCCAAAATCCAGCCGCAAACAACGCAGCGTATACCATGATGGAGCCGATGAGCATTAATCCGATTTCCATGGGGAGTTGACCGACCTCTTCTTTCTCCTCGGGGTATTTGGCCAGTAGGTTTTTCCAGCCCCAGCTTGCGGGACGTACCTTCCTGTAAAATGCAAGCAGTACCGTATCGTCTTCCGGCTTGGTCAACAAGGTGACCGACACCCAGGTGATGGTGGTCAGGGTGACGCCAAATAGCAATTTCAGGTAAGCCATGTCATCCGGAATGGGCCAAAAGCCTAGTTTGTTGTGGATGGACTCAAAATAGATGGCCACCAGGAAAGAAACCACCATGGCGGAAATTTCGGTATAGGCATTTATCCTCCACCAAAACCAGCGAAGTATAAATATTAGACCGGTACCCGCACCAATCTGCAATAAGATGTTGAATGCCTCCAGGGCATTGGAAAGGACGGTGGCCAGCAAGGCTGCCAGCACCATCAGGCCCACCGTAGAAAGCCGACCTACGGCCACCAATTCTTTGTCGGAGGCGGTGGGTTTTACAAAACGAGCGTAAAAATCATTTACCACATAGGAAGACCCCCAGTTCAAGTGGGTGGAAAGGGTGGACATGACCGCCGCAATCAACGAAGCCAGCACCACACCAATGAGTCCGGTAGGCAGGAAGGTCAGCATCGCCGAGTAGGCCAGGTCATCGCCTAGCTTTCCGGGTTCAATGTTGGGAAAGGCCTCTTGCATGTCGCTCAATTGGGGGAAAACAATCAGCGAAGAAAGGGCAATGATAATCCAGGGCCAGGGTCGTATGGCATAATGGGTGATGTTGAATAGCAATGTCGCTCCTATCGCGTTCTTCTCGTCTTTGGCAGAAAGCATCCGCTGGGCAATGTAGCCCCCTCCTCCCGGCTCAGCTCCGGGATACCAGGTCGCCCACCACTGCACCGCCAGGGGCATGATAAACAGTGGGATCAACAAGTTCCAGTCACTGAAGTCCGGAATAATGTTCAGTTTGTCGGATACATTGGGGTGGGTAAGTAAATTGTTTAAACTACCGATTTCGGGCAGGTTGACCACATAGATGGCCGCTCCAAACGCCCCCGCCATGGCGATGAAAAACTGAAAAAAATCGGTTAATAAAACGCCCTTCAAACCGCCAAGGGAACTGTAAATTACGGTTACTACCGAGACAATCAATAGTGTTTCCCAGGAGCTGAGTCCCAGCATCACGCCAAATATTTTAATGGCTGCCAGGGAGACCGTGGCCATGATGACCACGTTGAAAAAGACACCCAGGTATAAAGCCCGGAATGCCCTCAAAAAGGCAGCGCCCTTTCCCCCGTACCGCAATTCATAAAATTCCAAATCCGTGGTTACCTCCGACCTTCTCCACAACTTCGCATAGACAAACACCGTCAGCATACCGGTCAATAAAAAGGCCCACCAGACCCAGTTACCCGAAACCCCGTTTTTCCGGACGATGTCGGTCACCAGATTGGGTGTGTCGGCCGAAAAGGTGGTTGCGACCATACTTACCCCCAACAGCCACCAGGGCATGTTTCTTCCGGAAAGAAAAAATTCCTTGGCATTCTTTCCCGCTGTTTTGGAGGCAAAGACGCCGATTAGCATGGATATGACAAAAAATGAAATGATTATTGCCCAATCGATGATTGAAATATTCATGATGAATTTGGATTAAGATGGTTTGTTGGTCCGGGTTCTGAACCGAAGTTCGACCACAAAAGGTTTTGGTAAAATTTTTCTAAATAAATAAAACTTTTTCAATTATTTTAAATAATTAGGGAAAATTTTCGCTTGGATGAAAATCAATCCCTTTTCCGGTACGGATGCGCCCGGTCGGGTAAATATAATCTCTTTCGTGTATATATAGCTAAAAGAATTGTAATTTTACCCCTATAAACTGGAAAAATCGGTAAAATAAATCGGTGAATACCGAACCAAAAACGACTATGAATGAATCGGTATTGGATGCGTTGAAAGCAGCCTACGGATGGGAAACGGATCAAATCAAACATCGCAGATTCGGATCGGGTCACATTCACAAGACCTATCTGCTCACTGTAGACGGTCAGGTCTATATTTTGCAGGAGTTTAACGACAAGGTATTTTCCCTTCCGGAACGCATCTCAGGTAACCTGGCCTACCTCATGGAGCAGTTTGATCCAGGCCAACTCCCCTTTGCGCTGCCCATGCCCGTTACCAACCGGGAAGGTAGTTTCTTCACCCGGCTGGACGGAGGCCTCTTTCGCCTATTCCCCTTTGTGAGTGGCATTACCCGGGATGCCATCGATCAACGGGGACAAGCAAAAATTGCTGCCGAAGCGTTTGCGCGTTTTATTCAGGTCTTTCTTCCGGCAGACGCCAGACAACTCAAAGATACCATTCCCCATTTTCATGATTTGGAAAAACGGTATCGGCAGTTTGATACCGCACTGCTGCACCCGAAGGTGTCCCTGGATCGCGCTACCAAAGAAATGATTGATTTTTACCGGGAAAAGAGCGAGCTGGTGGATAAATACCTGTACTACCGTTCCCAACTTCCCCTACGCGTCACGCATAACGACACAAAAATCAACAATTTGATATTTGCCGAAAACCTAGAACGGGTAAATGCGCTTATAGATTTGGACACCATCATGGCCGGGTTTGTGTTTTTTGATTTTGGCGATCTGGTGCGGACGGTAGCCTGTACCCGGGATGAATCCTCGATGGAATGGGACAGTATCGACGTGGATATGGTAAAATACGAGGGGCTTCTGGAAGGGTTTTATACGGTGTTGGCTGGAGAAATCGGGAGTGAGGAATTGGAATCCTTGCCTTTTGGCGGGGAAATGATGACCTTGATCATGGGCGTTCGTTTTTTGACCGATCACCTAAATAGAAACGTCTACTACCAGGTGCAGTACCCCGAGCAGAACCTGCACCGGGCACAAAACCAGGCAGCATTGCTTGATGCGTTGATCGGAAAACGAGCGGCCATAAACGCTCTGGAAGAAAAGTTAAGGAATGAATTATCGTTGTAACCACCTGCCAAACCGCGTAAACCTTGTCCGGATTTTTTGATACCAAAATCGAATTCCTGAAGGGAGTAGGACCTCAAAAAGCAGCTTTGCTAAATTCGGAGCTGAATATCTTCACTTTTGGTGAACTGCTTCAACACTATCCGTTTCGGTACGAGGATCGAACCCGGTTTTACAAAATTAGGGAAATTCAGGCGGACCTTCCACTGGTGCAGGTCGTCGGGAAGGTTCTGTCGGTTCAGTCTATTGGTGAGGGAAGGAAAAAACGGCTTGTGGCCCAGTTTGCCGATGAAACCGGGACCATCGAACTCACCTGGTTTAAGGGACTGAGTTGGGTCAGCAAGAAATTAGTAAAGGGAGTTCCCCTGGTGGCCTTTGGAAAGCCGCAGCGCTTTGGTAGCAAGTTCAGCATGGCACATCCGGATTTGGAGCCGCTAGGTGGGACTGTGGATCAGGCGCCGTTTTTTCAGCCGGTCTATCCCACCACCGAGAAGCTCAGGCACCGCTTTCTGGATAGCAAAGGCCTCTCGCGAATGTTAAAAGGGCTGCTTCCCCTTGCCCTGCCCAAACTCCCGGAAACCCTTCCTGCAGCCCTGATTGAGTCGCTGGCATTGCTACCAAAGCGGGACGCGATCCGTGAGATTCATTTTCCCTCCGGAAGCGATTCCTTACGAAAGGCCTTGCACCGGTTGAAATTCGAAGAGTTTTTCTTTTTGCAGTTGCGCCTATTAAAGCTTAAGCTGGCTCGAACCGAAAAATACAAAGGAAGGGTTTTGGATCAAACGCGGTTGCTTACCCGTTTTTACCACGATATTCTGCCCTTTCAGCTTACCAACGCGCAGAAGAAGGTGATCCGCGAAATATACAACGACTTGAAATCCGGCTTGCAGATGAACCGGTTGGTGCAGGGAGACGTGGGTTCCGGCAAAACCATTGTGGCATTTATTTGCCTATTGGTGGCGGTGGATTCCGGGTACCAGACCTGCCTGATGGCCCCTACCGAAATTCTCGCCAATCAGCACTACGAGGGCTTGATGCCCTATGCCCAACAAATGGGGCTGAAGATTGCCTTGCTGACTGGGTCGAGCAGTAAAAAAAAGCGGGAGGAGATACATCGGGAACTGGCCTCGGGAGCATTGCATTTACTGGTGGGCACCCATGCGCTGCTGGAAGATGTGGTAAAGTTTCACCGGCTAGGCTTGGCCATTATTGACGAGCAACACCGGTTTGGAGTCGCACAGCGGGCAAAATTATGGGCAAAAAACGAAGATTTTTATCCCCATGTCCTGGTGATGACGGCCACGCCCATTCCCCGGACCCTTGCCATGACCTTGTATGGAGATTTGGATATCTCGGTGATAGACGAGCTACCGGCCGGACGTAAAGCGATTCAGACCCTGCACCGGTACGACAAGGATCGGCTTCGGGTTTTCGGGTTTTTAAAAAAGCAGATCGAACAGGGCCGGCAGGTGTACATCGTTTACCCGCTGATAGAGGAGTCCGAAAAGAGCGACCTGAAAAGCCTGATGGATGGTTACGAAAGTGTATGCCGGGCTTTTCCCGGATACCCCATCGGGATATTGCATGGCAACATGAAATCGGCTGACAAGGAATACGAAATGAACCGTTTTGTAACCGGCGAAACCAAAATAATGGTGGCTACCACCGTGATCGAAGTAGGTGTCAACGTACCCAATGCCACGGTAATGGTGATCGAAAACGCCGAACGATTTGGATTGTCTCAGTTGCACCAGTTGCGGGGACGGGTTGGCCGGGGAGCCGAGCAATCCTACTGCATCCTGATGAGCAGGTACGAACTGGGCAAGGACAGCCGGCTGCGTTTGGAAACGATGGTTCGGACTTCCAACGGTTTTGAAATCGCCGACGTGGATTTGCGAATTCGGGGTCCGGGGGACCTTTCCGGAACCCAGCAGTCCGGTATAACGGACCTGAAGGTGGCTGATTTGGCCAAGGATGGAGCCATCCTCTCTCAAGCAAGGGAGGCAGCCCGAACGGTATTGGAAAAAGATCCCTATTTACGTTTTCCGGAAAACAAGCCCATTGCCGATCAGCTAGCCCGATTGCGAAAAAATGAGTTGAATTGGAGCAGAATTTCGTAAGGTATTCTTTCTAATGGTGCATATTTAATTGTATTCACTGTAAATTGGTACGTTTTTGGTGTTTTTGTCATAAAGTCAGCTAAGCGATGAAGATAAAAGTAATAATTGGCAGTTTTTTAATTGGGGTTTCGGTGATCGGTTCCTGTGTGCCACAGAAGAAATACCACGAAGTAAACATAAGGAATGCTGAAATGATGCGTTCCTTGAGAGATACCGAAGATCAACTGGATAGTGCGTTCCAAAAACTGGCAGACATGCGGCAGTCGAACGCAGAACTGGAGGAGAATTTGGTAGCCGAACGGCAGGAAAAAGCAGAACTGGAAGCGCGGCTGGATCGGGCCATGTCCACGTCCTCCTCCGTTAGGCAGGAGTTGACAGAAAAGGAGCAGCGCCTGTCGGAGCAGCAACAGCGATTGGATTTGCTCCAAAATCTATTGGACGAGCAGCGTTCGGTGATGGAAAATTTGAAAGCTACGATCGATAAGGCCCTGGTGCAATATCGTTCGGATGAGCTTCAGATCAACGAGCAGGATGGGAAATTGTACGTGTCCTTGCAGGATAAGCTGCTTTTTTCATCGGGTAGTGCTACGGTAAATCAGGATGGTAAGGAAGCACTGGCAAAACTGGCGGTGGTTTTGAACAACAGCCCGGAGATCCAGATTATGGTGGAAGGCCACACGGATTCGGTACCGATACGTGGAAGGTTTGAAGACAACTGGGAATTGAGCACTGCCCGAGCTACGGCGATTGTCCGGCTTCTCACAGGAACCCTCAGTGTGGCGCCCGAGCGGGTCATTGCAGCGGGAAGAAGTTTTTATGAACCCAAGGCATCCAACGAATCGGCAGACGGCCGGGCAAAAAACAGGCGGACAGAAATCATACTGACACCTCGACTGAACGAGCTGTTCCAGCTTCTAAACTAACGAGATCTAAGGCCCATGGACTACAGGTATTATGTGCTGTACAAGCCCTATGGTGTGTTGAGTCAGTTTAGCGGAGAAGGCGAAACCCTGGCTGCACTTGGGGGCTTTCCATCCGACGTGTACCCGGTAGGGAGACTGGATAAGGATAGCGAAGGGCTGTTGCTGCTTACCAACGATCCCAGGTTAAACCACCTGCTTTTGGACCCGGTGCACGCGCATGCCCGCACGTACTGGGTTCAGGTGGAAGGGAAAATTTCGGCGCATGCGTTGGGGCAACTGGAGCAGGGGCCATCCATCCGAGTCAAAGGGAAGCGAGTCAAAACAGCGAAAGCGACCGTCAGACTTCATCCCGAAGCGGGTACCTTATTGCCGGAGCGTCTTCCTCCGATCCGGTACCGCAAGCAAGTTCCCGATACCTGGATAGCCCTTACCCTGACCGAGGGAAAAAACAGGCAGGTACGGAAAATGACCGCAGCGGTGGGGTTTCCTACGCTGCGCCTTGCGAGGTGGGCAATAGAGGGGCTCACGGTGGAGGGCTTTCGGTCGGGAGAGGTAAGGGCCTTTAACGAGGAAGAAGTATATGCCTTGCTGGGAATTTCCCGGTCTCGGCCGGGTTCCTTTTAAAAAAAAACGGTAATATTTGATTCGGGTAGAAAATAAGAAAAGGTTCTGCATTGGGATAAACCATGAATTATTCTAATTTAGGCTTCTATTTTAGCCGGTAGACTTAACCAATTAATTATAACCATAACATATCAGCATGCATCAGGAGAAGATACAGGAAGTCATTCAAGAAGTGAAAAAGATAGTTGTCGGTCAGGACAAGATGGTCAACCGGCTCCTGATCGGCCTGTTTACCAACGGCCACATCTTGCTGGAGGGGGTTCCGGGCCTGGCGAAGACGCTCACGGTAAATACCTTGTCCAAAGTGCTTCATTTGGATTTTAAACGCATACAGTTTACGCCAGATCTTTTGCCTTCCGACCTGGTGGGTACGATGATTTACAACCAGCTTAATGCGGATTTTGAAGTTAAAAAGGGCCCGATATTTTCAAACATTATCCTGGCGGATGAGGTAAACCGGTCTCCGGCCAAGGTGCAATCGGCGTTATTGGAAGCCATGCAGGAAAAGCAGGTAACCATTGGGGAGACCACCTATTTTCTGGACAAGCCCTTTCTGGTACTGGCTACCCAAAATCCCGTGGACCAGGAGGGTACCTATCCGCTTCCGGAAGCGCAGGTGGATCGGTTTATGATGAAGGTAAACATCGATTATCCTTCGCGTTCGGACGAGTTGGAGGTGATGCGTCGGATGACAAACGCTCATTTTGCTTCGGAGGTACGCCCGATCCTGGATAAAGAAGACATCTTTGCCATCCGAAATGCGATCAATGAGGTGCAAATCGCCGAGGCACTGGAGAATTACATCATCGAACTGGTTTTTTCTACCCGGTTTCCAGAGAAATACGGCATGCAGGAAGAGGCCAAGTACATACAATTTGGTGCGTCGCCCCGCGCGTCCATCAATTTGAATTTAGGAGCAAAAGCACTTGCCTTTATGGACGGGAGGGACTATGTGTTGCCGGAAGATATTAAGGGCATTGCCGAAGACGTGTTGAATCACCGAATCATTCTCAACTACGAGGCAGAAGCAGACAATGTCAGTACCCGAGATTTGATCCACAAGATACTCGACAAGATACCTTTAAACAAGGTAGCGGGCATCCGTTAGTCGCAGGCGGGTTTGGAGAGAAGGGCGTTGAATGGATAAACACAAATTATATTGGCTGTTACAAATATTTGGTTGGCTGTGTTTTGCGCTGGTCAACCTGTTTTTTGTATCGCTGGCCAGAGGGATTACTCCGATACAGATTGGCGCCTATTTTTCGCTGGCCATTTTCTATTTTTTGTCTACCCATTTTTTCCGGTTTCTGATAAAAAATAACAATTGGCTAAGTTTTGAACTTACCCGCCTGATCAGCCACGTCTTGATCGCCGTGTTGATCCTGAGTTTTTTGAACACGCTTGTACAAGTGTTGATCAATTGGATTTTTGGCACCTTGCACCTGATGGATGATTTTCGGCCGCTGGTGTTGTTGGCCAATTTATTTACCAGTTTTCTGTTTTATTCGCTGTGGTCACTGCTGTACTTCCTTTTTTATTTTCTGGATAATTACAACTCCAGCTTGAAATACCAGGCGAGGATCAACGAAATCAAGCTAATCCATTTGCGCAACCAGCTCAATCCGCATTTTATCTTCAACGCATTGAATAGTGTCCGGGCGCTGGTAGACGAAAATCCGGTAAAAGCCAAATCCGCCATCACCCAGCTCTCCAATATTCTGAGGTATTCGCTGATCATGGACAAGCACAAAACCATTCCGTTGGCCGAGGAGATGAACACCGTCAAGGATTACCTGAATTTGGAAAGCATACGTTTTGAGGAGCGGCTAAAGGTAATCTACGATGTCGAAAAAAAAGCCTACGACTACAAAATACCCCCAATGATGCTGCAGACCATCGTGGAAAATGGGATCAAACATGGCATTTCCAATTTGATGAAAGGCGGATTAATAGAAATAAAATGCACGATAGGTCTCTTGGATGATTTGTATATTTGGGTCAGAAACAGCGGCCACCTAAAGCAGGACAAATCGCCCAAAAAGAAAGGGGAAGGGCATGGCTTAGCCAACACCATACAGCGGTTAAAATTGATTTATGGCAATCGGGCTAGCTTCAAAATATTTAATTACGGGAACGAATTTGTCGTTACAGAAATTAAAATACCAAAACAAAACGTTAATTTAGAATAAAATTTGTAAAGATATGCGTGTATTAGTAGTAGATGATGAACGATTGGCGAGGAAGGAACTCATTAATTTATTGAATCAAAACGATAATGTAGAGGTATTGGGGGAGGCAACGAATGTAGACGATGCCAAAGAGAAGATCGAAGAATTGCAACCAGAGGTACTTTTTCTGGACATTCAAATGCCCGAAAAAACCGGTTTTGATTTACTGGAAGAACTTGATTTTGTTCCATTGGTCGTATTTATTACCGCCTATGATGAGTTTGCACTGCAGGCTTTTCAGGTAAATGCCCTGGATTATTTGTTGAAACCCATCGAGCCGGAGCGCTTGACCGACACGCTGAAAAAGCTGGAGAAAAAGTTGGAAGACCTGAAAAAGGAGGAGGAATCCGCCTCAAAGAGCCCCAAGAGTAAACTTTCCCTTAGCGATCAGGTCTTTGTCAAAGACGGCGACAAATGCTGGTTTGTCAAGCTTTCTGATGTACGCTTGTTTGAGTCGGATGGGAACTACATCAAGGTGTATTTTGAAACCAACAAACCCATGATTCACAAATCACTGAATGCATTGGATGAGCGATTGGATGAGAAGTCTTTTTTCCGGGCAAGCCGAAAGCACATCATCAACCTGAGTTGGGTAGAATCCATCGAACCCTGGTTTAACGGTGGCTTGGTGGTGACGTTGAAGGGGGGCGAGCGGATTGAAGTAAGCCGAAGGCAAGCAGCCCGATTTAAAGATTTGATGAGTCTTTGATTTGGATAGGCCCAATCATTTATCTTTTTTGCGCATTTTATTGCGGTATCGCTGCATTAAATTGTGTTTTAATTTGTAAATTCGGCGAAACAGCTTTTATTTAAATTTTTCCCTTAAAAAACAGACCATGAAAGAAGAACGGATACTTATCGTTGAAGACGATGTAAATATTTCCGAAAATATTGAGGAAATTCTGCAGCTTTTAGGTTATGTAAACATCGACATAGCCAATTCGGCAAATCAGGCCATCAAAGTAGTCAAGAAATACCGTCCCGACATGGTCTTTATGGATATCAAGCTGAAGGGCGATAAGGACGGAATCGAACTTGGGGAAATCATCCAGCAGATGGTGGATGCACCCATCGTATACGTCACTTCCTACAGCGATCCGGCCATCATCGAGCGCGCAAAAAGGACGCATCCCGCGGGGTTCATTGTAAAGCCCTTCAACAGCAACGATATCCACGCCATGGTGGAAATCGTGCTGTACAACCAACGAACCAGACCGGCCCTTTCAGAAGGGGCAAGCGCCAAGATCGCAGAAAGTCCCTACCTGGTAGTAGATGCCGTGTATATCAAAGCAGATAATAGCTTTGAACGAGTAGATTATTCGGATATCTATTATGTGGAGGCCAACGGCAACATGGTGACCATTTTCACGAAAAACAGGAATTTTACCATCCGAAAATCGATGAAAGACATGGAGGAAAAATTACCATCCAACCTTTTTCTGCGGGTGCAAAAATCCTACATCGTCCAGTTGGGACAAATTGAGAGTTTCAATACCAAGGAGATTAACCTGAAGACTGGGGACGTGGTGCAGGTAGGCCGGCAATATTACAATAGCTTCCTGGCCAAGCTCAATACCATTACAGAAAGCTAAACCTACAACAAATCGTTTGCCAGATTGGCCAATTCGGACCGTTCTCCTTTTTCCAGTTTGATGTGGGCATACAGAGGGTGGTTTCGTACCCGGTCGATCAGATAGGACAGCCCGTTACTTTGGCTGTCCAGATAGGGTGTGTCAATCTGAAAGACATCTCCGGTGAAGACGATCTTCGTGTTTTCTCCAGCCCTGCTGATAATGGTTTTTACCTCATGGGGGGTCAGGTTCTGTGCCTCGTCCACGATAAAAAAGATATTGGAAAGGGAGCGACCACGAATGTAGGCCAGGGGCTGAATGACTAACTTTTCCTGGTTTACCATGTCGGAAATCCGCTGGTATTCTTTGTCGCTCTCTTTGTATTGGTTTTGGATAAACTTCAGATTATCCCAAAGCGGCTCCATGTACGGATTCAGCTTCGATTTGATGTCTCCCGGTAGGTATCCTATATCTTTGTTGCTCAGGGGTACAATGGGGCGGGCCAGGAAAATCTGTTTGTAATTACTGCGTTGTTCCAGCGCCCCTGCCAATGCCAACAGGGTTTTGCCCGTTCCGGCCACACCCTGAATACTCACCAACTTGATCGCCGGGTCCATGATGGCGTGCAGGGCAAATGCCTGTTCGGCATTTTTTGGGCTAATATTGTAGGCTTTTGACTTGGAAATTTTTTGAAAAGACTTCTCTTGCGCCTGGTAAAACGCCAGGATGGATGCATTGGGGGTGCTTCCTTTTAGAATATAAAAGGTGTTGTTGGCGGGAATGGTTTTGCGGCGTTTGCCAAAAATGGCGGCCCCTTCCAGCCTGCTTTTTTCGTACAGGTCATTGATGGTGTCCTGGCTGACGTTTTCAATGACATCCTTGCCCGTATTTTCAATTTCTGAAATGTTTTTGATTTTACCGGTTTCGTAGTCCTCTGCCAGAATGTCCAGTGATTTGGCCTTAAGTCGGAGGTTGATGTCCTTGCTGACCAGGATTACTTTGCGCTTTTTTTCGGTTTGCCGCACACTAAGTGCTGCATTCAGTATTTTGTGGTCGTTTTTTTCCTCGCCGAAGATTTCGTTGGCGTTGAGCGCGTTGTCCGGATTCATCATCACCTTAAAGGAACCTTTGGTTTTCCCGTTAAGCGGCGTCCAATGCTGAATCATCTGATCCTTTGAAAGCCGGTCCAGTAGGCGAATGAACTCTCTGGCTTCGAAATTTTTGGTGTCATTGCCCTTCTTAAATTGATCGAGCTCTTCCAGTACCGTAATTGGAATCACTACGTCGTGTTCGGCAAAATTCATGATGGAGTGATGGTCATACAAAATGACAGAAGTATCCAGAACAAAAATCTTTTTTTCCTGAGTCGATGCTTTCTTCACCATACAAACAAAATTGGAGTGGAATGACTACTAATAATACTTATTTTAATCGAAAAAGCGGTAAGAATTCGCTGAAATATATCCCTTGAATTTGACAGAAAAAAACGATAAATGCTAACCGGCTAATTAGCTGTGAATTACAAGCAAGAGGGCAATACGGCTCGGGGTATGGCGCCAGGATAATTTGGACGGAAAACAATCAATCGACTTCGTTCCAAATTTCCCAGGCTGCCTCCGCCTGTAGGTGCAGCATCTCCATCCCATTTTTGGTCTTGGCCCCTCTTCGAGCGGCTTCGCGCATCAGGCTGGTTTCCTCCGGGTTATACACCAGGTCGTAATACCACTGTTCCGGTCCGAGCCCGGCAAGTGGAATTGGCGGCAGGTCGGCGGTATTGGGATAGGTGCCAAGCGGTGTAGTATTGATAATCAAGGGATATTCCTGCAGCAATTGAGGGGAAGCAGTGAGGTCTTCATACGATCGCGTGGTACCCGAATCCGGGTTGGGACTTCTGGAAATCCGTAAAAAGGAGATGTTCAGGTCTTTTAAGGCCTGTGCAACCGCCCTGGAGGCACCTCCCGTTCCCAGGATTAGCGCCCCGGGCCGCTCGATTCCGAGCCAGTTTGAAAGCGAGGTTTTAAAACCAAAATAATCGGTATTGAAGCCAATTAATTCCAGTGGAGTGATTTTAATGCAGTTGACCGCCCCAATCTCTCTACAGGCGGGATCCAATCGATCCAGGTAAGGAATGACTTCTTGTTTGTAGGGAATGGTGACATTTAACCCTACCAGTTCGGGTTCATTCACCAATACTGCCGGTAAGGCTTGTATCTCCGGGAGTTCATACAGTTCGTATTGGCAATCCACGATGCCTTCTCTCCGAAACTTTTCCGCAAAATAGCTTTTCGAAAAGGAGTGTGTCAGGGGAAATCCAATAAGTCCGTATTTTTTCATTCTCTAGAAAAATTATGAGCCAGCCGGTCGATCCCTACCACCAAAATTACTCCGATTAAGAATGCAAAAATGGCAAAAAGAAAGGCGGGTTCTTCCCCCGTCTCTACCAGGTAAACGTGTGGAAGGATGTTTTCGGTAAGGAGTGGTTTTTGCAAACCGGAACTGGATATCCGGTACGAAAGCACTTTTTTCCAGGGCCATATTTTGTTGATCGAACCGATCATAAAACCCGAAAGAAAGGACAGGGTCAATGCGTGATAGTTTTTCAAAAACCAGGAAATGACCCGGCTGAACAGCAACAGACCACCGATACACCCCAGAGCAAAGGTAGCCAGGATAAGGATATTTCGATCGTTGACGGCAGCCAGGATATACTCGTATTTGCCAAGGATGAGCAGCAGGAAGCTTCCCGAAATTCCCGGCAAAATCATGGCGCAAATGGCAATGGCGCCTGCAATGAAGGTAAACCAAAGGTTGTTCGGTAAGGCCATTAGGGGAAGTTCGGTGATAAAAAAAGCCAATACCGCGCCCAGGGGAAACATTAGAATTGCCAGTAGGTTCCAACGCTTGATATCCCGCAAAATAACGATGGCACTGATGAGAATCAGCCCGCAGAAAAACGACCAGAGTGGGATAGGATGGGTTTCGATGAAGTAGGTAATGGCTTTTGAGAAAGCGAAAATACTCGTGAAAATGCCCATAAATAGGACCAATAAAAAGCCACCATTGACGTGTTGCCAGAATGAAACGAACTGCAGACGTCGGAGTAGCTGTAGGGCTTCCAGATCGAATGAATTGATACTTTCCAGTAGTTCTTCGTAGATCCGCGTCACCAAAGCGATGGAGCCTCCTGAAACCCCCGGCACGATATCCGCACTTCCCATACCCATTCCCTTAAGGAACAAAATTATCCAATCGCCTAATCGCTTCATTGTGTGGCCTTATTTTAGTTGATCCGATGAAAAACAGCTCGTTTAGAGATTTAAAAAGAAATCAAAGGTATCTCCTCTCAGGCCTAATCGCAATGTTTCCAGCGGGATGATTTCATTGGGAGCGATGTTGCCAAGGTTTACATTTGAACCGAGCAATTTGATAAACCAGACTTGCTGCTCTTTTTGGGGAGCTTCCCAGATGATTTGTTCCTCCGGAATCTGCGTGAGAATTTCCTCCACCAGGCCCTGCCGTACTTCTCCGGAGTCCCGGAAAAGGCCCACGGTACCACCTTCCCGGGCTTCGCCGATTACTTTCCATGCGCCAGCGTCCAGTTCTTTTCGCATTTGTTCGATCCACTTATAAGGGGGGATGATTTTGGCGGCATCTTTTGAACCTACCTCGGACAAGACAGTCACCTGCTTGGCCAGTGTTTCGATGTAGCGGCATTTTTGGCCGTGATCCAGGGTGATGGATCCATCGGATACTTCAGCGAATGAGAGTTGGTATTCGTCCAAAAGACGAACGTAATCGTCGAATTGATTTCGGATTACAAATGCTTCAAAAAGCGTACCGCCAAAGTAGACGGGAATGTCTGCAGCCCGATAGATATCAATTTTTTCCCTTAATTTTTTGGTTACAAAAGAAGTTGCCCAACCTAGTTTTACAATGTCCACATAATCCCCACTTACTTCAATAAAATCTTCTACCTCTCTTAGACTGAGCCCTTTGTCCATGGCCATGGTAAATCCGGAATTTCGGGGCTTCACAGTCCGTGAAGGAATGCTCTTAAGAACGTAATTCATTCAACGATATTTTGATAGTAGCGACAAAAAAGAATCTTATCTTTTAAAATCTTCTCTGTACTGATTGATGATTTTATAAATTGCTTTTTGCTGCTCGAGTTCGGGCATCAGATCGTAAAGCAACTCGTGTTTTTCGAAGTCCAAAGTTAATGCATTTTCCAAAATTGAAAAGGCTTCTTTGTATTTACCTGTCTTGATCAGGTAGACCACCAGCCGGTAATACAACTCGGCCTCTTCGGGTAATTCCTCCATGCCTTCTTTGATGACATCCTCGGCTTCCTCAAACCGGTTCTGATCAAAATAAATCAGCGAAAGGTTGATATAGGTTTCGATGATGCCGGGCTCCAGGTTGATGGCCTCTTCGTAGGCCTCCGAGCTCGCCTGCAGGTTGCCCAGTTCGTATTCGGCACCTGCCAGTCCGACCCAATAGTTGGCGTTTTCAGCTGTAAGTTTCAATGCCTTTTTGAAATAGTGGATGGCTTCGAAATATTTTTTCTTCTTCATCATGCACATGCCCAGCCCAAACCAGGCATCGTCGTATTCAGGATCCAGTTTTGCCGACTTTTTGAAATACTTGAAGGCCATGTCGATTTGATCCAGTTTCTCATAGGAGGCGGCCATGTAGCAGCAGTTTTCTGCGTTGCTGCCTTCGCAGTGTATGGTGTTCTGATAGGCTTCCAGCGCTTTTTCGTACTGATGGGTGTTCATCAGTGCATTTCCCAGGTTGAAATAGGCCGAAGCAAAGGTGTCGTCGATGAGTAGGGCATAATCGTAGGCGTCGATCGCTTCTGTAAATTTTCCCAATCGGTTGTAGACCACTCCCAAATTATACCAGGCGTTGGCATTGTACGGGTCCTGATCGATAAACTCCTGGTAAAAATCCAGTATTTCATCGAAGGAACCTTCCGCTTCGGTCATCATGGCCAGTTGGAAAAGTGCGTCCTCGTGGTTGATTTTCAATTTTACCACCTCTTTGAAACAGGTGATGGCCTCTTCCATTTTTTTCTCATTGCGGTAAAAATTACCTAATAGGTAGTAGACCTCTGCCTTGTCTTCTGCCAGGGGGAGAAATCCATTTAGCAACTGAATCGCTTCTTCCGATTGATCCAGTAGTGAGAGGGCGTTCGCCATGGTCAGGACGATTTCCTCATTGTTAGGAGAAAGGTTATTCAGGTTTTCCAACAACACCAGACTTTCTTCAAGCTCGTCCAGAAAAAGTAGCGATTGGGCCATCAACAGCTTTAATTCCACCGAAAACGGGAATTTTTGCAAGGCCCACTCACAGGTTTTGAGGGCTTTTTTGTACGTTAAATGGTCATGATAGTACCTGATGATATCCTCCAGTTCTTCTTCACCAAAAAATAGGTCCAGATTAGATTTAAGGGAATTCTCAAACCGCTGTACCAATTCCTTCTCCTGATCCGAATGATTGTCAAAATCTCCTGTCATAGGTTTGATATATATTTTACGTTTAAGATACCAATTATTTTTATTGCAGGGAATATTCCGTAAATAAATTCACTTCCGATTTGCTACTGCTCCTCATGTTTGATCCTGTTCCGAAAGGGCCCATTGAAACGTTTCTTGCAGGGGGGTAAACACGAAGCCGGTTTCGGCTCGCACTTTGCTGCTGTCGTAGCCCACCCGCGTCTGGGCTGCCCGAACGGATTGGCGGCTGATCGCAAGTTTGGTTCGGGAAAATAGATTGTGCAACCGAGACCAACGGACTACCCATCCTGCCAGCCAATCGCTGAGGGGAAGGGACGGTGGATTTTTTTGGAAAACCCGTGCCATTTCCGCAAAAAATTCGCGGTAGGAAAGGCTCTCGTTACTGACGATGTACCGTTCATTCCAACGGCCCGACTCCATTAGCCGCAGCATGATGTGTACCGCATCCCGTATATCGATGTAGTTGACGTTGCCTTTGGGATAATAGCGGTTGCCTTCCAATACATAGCGGTAAATTTGGCTGCTGCTTCGTTCGTCGGAAATTTTCCCAAGCAGCACGGAGGGGTTGAAAACCATGACCTCCAGGCCTTCCTGCGCTCCCCGCCAGACTTCTAATTCAGCCAGGTGTTTGGAAATGGCGTAGGGAGTGTTCAGTTCGGAATTGATCCATTTTTGCTCTTCGGAAATGGACAATTGGTTTTCCTGCCTCCCAAGGGCTGCTACCGAACTAATGAAGACCAACTTTCCGGCCCCCAGGGAAAGCATGGCATCCACCAGACAGGCGGTTCCATACGCATTGGTTTTTAGCAGGGCTTCCTTTTGGGAATCGTCAAAGGATACCAAACCGGCCGCATGCACCACCAGGTCCTGCCCCTTACAGGCCTCGGCCAGCATTTCCACATCGGTGATCTCTCCTTCAAACCAGGCGATGTCGTTTGCCAGATTTCCCAACAAGGAGGTACTACTTCCGGTCCTCTTCGTACCGGAAATGACCGCTTTCCCGACCAGACCCTTTGCGAGGTAACTGCCTAGCAAACCTGTAATGCCCGTAATGAGTATCTTTTTCAATGCCTTAGCTTTATCCGGTACTTACAATTGTTGGTTCCAAAGGTCCAATGCCTGCAACTTTTCGTAGTATTTTTCCTGTGGGAGCCTTTCCAACGCATCAAGGTATTTTTCGTTGTGGCAGTCGGTTCCGGCAAGTTTTACCAATCCCCGGTCCACAATTTTTTCGGCAAATTTCTTCACCGCTTTGGAGTAATACCCTGTAAGCGAAAGGAGGTTTAGCTGAAAAGGAATGTTTCGATCCGCCAGCGCTTCCAGTGTGCTGCTCTCCTGATGCAGGTACATGTACCGTTCGGGATGTGCGAAGACCGGCTGATAGCCCGACATTTCCATGCGAAAAAACGTTTCCAACAGGATGTGGGGCTTACTCATAAAACCCGTTTCAACGAGTACCAGCTTATTTGCCCCAAAACTCAGCAGGGGTTCGTTTTTTTCGACCTTTTCAAAGAAAATTTCGTCCAGGTAGTATTCCGCAGCGGCTTCCAATTCAATGGGAATACCGGTATCTGCAACCGCAGTCTGCAGCTTTTTGAGTCCGGGCAGGATGGTTTCCGGGGTATTCTTGAAAAACTCACTCATGATATGCGGAGTGATGATGAGTTTCTTTAGCCCGTACGATGCCAGACGTTCAATCAAAACCAGGGATTCTTCGATGGATTGCGCTCCGTCATCGATGCCCGGAATCAGGTGACTGTGCATGTCTGCGTGCAGCCAGCTCAGGTCCAGGGCCTGGTTTTCGGGTGATTTTTTTAATTTGATAAATAAATCAAATATAGACATTAAAGTCCTCCTCTGCTTATTTCTTCGAATTTCTCCAGATCAGGCCAGGTTTGGTCCTTTTCGGATAGAAGCGGATGGTCCACTCCCCAATCAATGTCTAACTGCTTATCGTTCCAAATAATTCCACCTTCACTTTCTTTGTTATATAGGTTGGAGCATTTGTACGTAAACACGGCATCTTTCCAAACGGCAAAGCCATGCGCAAAACCGGTGGGTACATAAAGCATGTTTTGGAGTTTTTCATCCAGAACTACCGCATGGTATTTTCCAAAGGTAGGTGAGCCTTTGCGCAGGTCTACACACACATCCAGTACCTTACCGCTGATTACGCGCACGAGTTTGGCCTGGGCGTGGATTCCGCGCTGAAAGTGAAGTCCACGCACAATACCCGCCTCCGAAAAAGACTGGTTGTCCTGAACCCACCGGGTACTCATACCGTGCTTCTCAAATAGGTCCTCCCGGTAACTTTCTAAAAAATAGCCCCTTGCATCTTTGAAGATTTTTGGATAGATTTCGTACACATCTTTCAGGGCTGTCTCTCTGATTTCCATAGCTTTGTAAGTTAATTTCTAAAAAACGATGCAATTTGGTGAATTCACTCTGAAAATATATCACATAAAAATGAATTTTGCCATTTCCGGCTGCAAATGGGCGGCAATTCCGCTGAAAGAAAGAGCGCTCTTGGGCTAAAAAACCAAATGGATGAATCTATTGCGCTAGTTTTGCGTTATAAATTCCCAGAATTAAGGCGATGTTTGAATATACAATGCATGAGTAAATACACTAGAAAACTGGCAAAATTGGTAGATACGGCGCCCAAGGAGGAAACGGCGGTGTTGATTGCACTGATCCATCAGCACGAAACGGAGCAATTGGTGCAGGACCACCTGGACGAATTGGCCTTTTTGACCGAGACGTTGGGGGCGAAAGCGATCCATCGGTTCACGCAGCGAATGGAAAAGCCAGATGCCCGCACCTTTGTTGGTTCCGGCAAACTGGAAGAAGTCAAGTCGTATATCGAGTACTTTGCCGTGGATATGGCGATTTTTGACGAAGATTTGAGTCCTTCGCAGGTGAAAATACTGGAAAACGAGTTGAAAATAAAGGTCTACGATCGCTCCATGTTGATCCTCGATATTTTCCTGAGCCGGGCGCAGACCGCACAGGCGAAAACACAGGTGGAATTGGCACGTTACCAATACCTGCTGCCCCGACTGACGCGCATGTGGACACACCTGGAACGACAACGAGGTGGAACAGCAACACGGGGCGGCGCCGGAGAAAAAGAGATTGAGACGGATAAACGAGACATTCGGCAAAAAATCGATCTGCTGAAGGAAAAATTGAAGAAAATCGAAAAACAGGGGTATACCCAACGCAAAGGAAGAAAAGGCATTGTTCGCGTCGCCCTCGTCGGCTATACCAATGTGGGTAAAAGTACCCTCATGAACCAGCTGACCAAGGCAAATATCCTTGCCGAGAATAAGCTATTTGCAACGGTAGATTCCACAGTGAGAAAAGTGGTTTTGGACAACATTCCTTTTCTGATTTCGGACACAGTAGGGTTTATTCGGAAGCTGCCTACCCATTTGATCGAGTCCTTCAAATCTACCCTGGCGGAAATCGAGGAGGCTGATTTGCTGATTCACGTGGTAGACCTTTCCCATCCCAATTTTGAGGATCAGATTGCGGTGGTTAATCAGACCTTGAACGAAATGGGCGCAGGAGACAAGCCGGTGATCATGGTATTCAATAAAATCGATGTGGCGCCAAAAATGCCCTCGGAAGAAGAACTGATGCTGATGTCTGCCCACGAAGTAGAAGAGGCCAACTTTATCGATTTTGAAAAGCTGGAGGAAAGCTATGCCAGAAAGTCCTCCATTACTCCGGTCTTTATGGCGGCAGGAAATGGGACCAATATCGAAGGCTTCCGAAAGGTGGTTACGGCTGAAGTGAAGAAAATTCACCAGAAGATATACCCACATTACCTGGAAGACGAGGTACTGGATTTGTCGCAGTACGAAGTATAGACATCCTCAGTCCATCCGAATACGCCATTCTTTCGGGTAATAATTGTTTGACCGATTTCCCAGGTTTTTGACCCATCCCATACCCAAACCCTTGTAGTTAACCAACACCCATCCCCGATCCGCTTTGGAAAGGGTGATGGGTTCTTTTTTGAGGTAACGGATCGTTTCTTCGGTCGTTAGTTCCTCCACGGCATAGGATGGTTTGGGCAATAGGCTAAGCGCCCAGGCCGGCCCGGGCAGGAAGGTGTCCCGCGCCCAATCGCCCAATTCCACGCCGAAATACTGCACATTCATCCGGGTGGCGATGGTTTCAAACCAGGCAACCCAGCGCGCTGGAAGCGCAAAGAGGTGGTTGCTGTATTGGTAGTACGCATAGTTTTCAGCGAGGTCTAGCGTCGGAAAAGAGGGGTGGTTTCGGATCTTTCCCGGAAGTCGCTGCAGGTGGGGGTGCCTGAAGTCTTTGCCCATTTTTGCGGGTTTTCGGTAGTCCTCGGAAGGCGGGCGCTGAAGTACCGCCATGAAAAGCCCCTCTCCCGGTACCCGATGAGGGTAAAAGCGGTACACGGGGTACGCTCCTCGTTCCGTCTCGCAGGCGCTTTGGCTAATCCCCCAGGCTGGATCAATCGGGATTTCTACCGGTTTGTAGCCAAAATTTGCTACAAGGGAACGAATATTTTCTTCGTTTTCCAACGAATTATAGGTGCAGGTGGAATAGATGAGGTAGCCCTCCGGTTTGGGCAAGGCAGCCGCTTCCTGCAAAATGCGGGACTGCCTGCCCTGGCAAAGGTGCACGTTTTCCGGAGACCACTCCTGAATGGACTGTGGATCCTTTCGAAACAGCCCCTCTCCCGAACAGGGAGCGTCCACCAGGACAAAATCAAAGGAATTGGACAGCTGCGCAAAATGCGCGGGGTCATTTTGGGTGATGACCGTATTGCCCAGTCCCCACTTGATCGTGTTTTCCTTCAGGACTTGATTTCTACTTTTGATTACTTCATTGGCCAGCAAAAGCCCCTTTTCTCCCAAAAAACTGCTAATTAGGGTGGATTTCCCTCCCGGAGCGGCACACAGGTCGAGGGCCAGCGGAGCCTCTGGGAGCTCCAACTGGTTCAGTACATGATTTAAAAAACCGGAAGAGGCCTCCTGTACGTAGTAGGCACCGGCATGAAAGTATGGATCCAGCGTGAAGCTTGGGCGGGATTGCAGCAGGAAGGCATGCGGAGACCAGCCAACGGGCTCACTTGCTGCCGGAGCCGGCATTCCTTTGGAGGGGTTGAGCCGGATGCTTACCGGCGCCGGCTGCTGTAGCGCCTGCAGAAAAAGGTTCAGGTCTGATTCGCCCAACTGTTGCTTCATCGCTTCCAAAAAGTGTGAGGGGAGTGGGTATTCGTTCATTGTTATTGGGTAGTGTTTCGATTATGAGGACGGATGCAGGTATGGGAAACCGCCGGTTTTGCTCGTTTCGTTCTGCGGCTTTCGTACAGGACCGAAATACGGAGGTACTCAATATGGTAAAAATACGGGAAAAAATGCGTTGCTCGCAAAGGATTTCCGGAAAGGTAAGGTTTTAACCAAACGAGACCGGCAACTTTTCCTCAGCGAAACCGTGAAAGGAATACCGCTGCGTATCCTAATTCGATTTCCCCGTGAAAAGATTCTTCATTTGGTCGGCCCGGATTTTTCTCGGTCTGTTTTTATTTTCCATTCTGGCCGTGATGGCGCTGGGAGTGTTACCGGTTTATTTTACCCCATTAATGGGTATCCGGGCTACCGAGCAACTTCTGGATAGGGAGCGGGAATTTCGCCTGGAAAAAGATTGGGTTCCCATGGAGAAGATTTCTCCCTTTCTTTACCGCGCCGTGATCGCATCGGAGGACCAGAAATTTTTGGATCACCATGGATTTGATTGGGAAGCTGTTCGGGCAGCGATTGACGAAAACCGCAGCGGGAAACGGCTGAGGGGAGGAAGCACGATCACCAACCAGACGGCAAAAAATGTGTTTTTATGGCCGGGGAGAAACCTGCTACGAAAAGGGCTGGAAGCGTATTTTACCTTACTTATTGAGTTTTTTTGGTCCAAAGAACGGATCCTGGAAGTGTACCTGAACGTCATTGAAATGGGAAATGGCATCTACGGTGCAGAGGCTGCGGCTCGGGTGTATTTTGGGAAAGCAGCCGTCGATCTGAACCGGCAGGAGGCGGCGTTGATTGCGGCCGTCTTACCGAATCCGCTTCGTTGGAGACCCGACCAACCCAGTTCCTACCTGCGGCAACGGCAGGCCTGGATCCTACGCAACATGAGAAATCTCGGAGAGCTTCCTTTAAATGGAGCGCAATAGACCTATTTCCTGATGAGATTCCGCAGCCGGGTGGTAAACCGGGGTCGATACCGATGCCGGCAGTCCAAGGTTTATCAACCAATCGCCTGAATTTGGGCCGGGGTAGGGGTAAAAATGCAATAGAAGAAATTTGGTGCAACTAGTTGCGCCAGAACGTTTTACTTTTGGCCAAATTAGGAGAATTGTCTAAAGTACCTACCTGGAGGCCAGCTTCCATACATTGGTAAAATTCTTCGAAATCGCAATGCGGCTAAATCATTCCGAACCACTTGGCTAGTTTGAGAACAAGATGGACAAATACTGTTGTCATACTGCTAAAAACCTTATCTTTCGCTCTCACTTTCGTTACCAAATGTCAGCGAAGCTAAAGCTTAAACCTTGGGTGTTTTTTCCGCCGGTAGTTATTCTAGGGATGACCCTGGCTTTTGGCGTCACCAACAGCGAACCCTTTCTTCGACTGGCTGAAAGAACCAAAGACGGAATGCTCAATCAGTTCGGTTGGCTTTTTTCCTGGAGTGCGTTTGCTTTCCTGATTCTATTAGGGACTGCCTACGTGCTTCCATTTGGCCGGACAAAAATTGGGGGGAAGGCAGCTGTTCCAATCTTAAGCAAATGGCGCTGGTTTGCCATTACACTCTGTACTACCGTCGCCACGGGTATCCTGTTTTGGGGTATGGCTGAACCACTTCACCACCTCCACCGACCTCCACCGGCATTGTCGATTGAAAGTGGGTCCAGTTTGGCAGCGGTCTTTTCGCTGGCTACACTATACATGCATTGGTCGTTTACGCCCTACGGTGTGTATACGCTTGCAGGATTGGTTTTTGCACTTTCCTACTACAATCTACATCAGCCTTTCAGTCTGACAGCTAGTATAGCTCCCCTCTCAACGAAACTCGCGGGTAATCGCTTCGGGAAGCTTATCGATGTCATTTGTTTATACGCGCTGGTTCTTGGAATGTCAGCATCGCTAGGTACCGGTATGTTTGCCATTACCGGAGGCCTAGATTTACTAATGGGTTGGACTAAATCGGCTGTGCTTTTAGCCATGATTGGATTTTTGATCGTTTTCAGCTTTGTGTTTTCTGCCATTAGCGGTCTGCATCGGGGCATAGCAATTCTTTCGGATGTCAATGTAAAGGCCTTCTTTGGCCTGGCAGTTTTTGTACTGATCACCGGGCCTACCCTCGATATTCTTAGCTTGGGTTGGGAAAGTTTGCAGGATTACGCCGTAAATTTTTTCCCCAGAAGCGTCAGTTTTGGTGATACGGTTGATCAGGAATGGGAGCAAGACTGGACCTTATTTTACCTCGCGAACTGGTACGCATGGGCGCCGGTCGCTGCATTATTTTTAGGTCGTATATCCGTCGGATATACTGTTCGAGACTTTATTTTGTTCAACCTGGTATTCCCCTCTCTGTTCACAATAATTTGGATGAGTATTTTCGGGGGTACTTCGCTGACTTTCGACATGCAGGAAGGACAAAGCCTTTTTGACATAATGGAACTGAGAGGGGAAGAGATCGTTATGTTTCAGGTGTTAGGCAGTTTGCCCTTTGGACGGATAGTCAGCCTAGCCACGTTGGTTATGGTTTTTATCTCTTATGTGACCGCCGCCGATTCCAACGTCTCCGCCATGTCAGCGATCAGCACGCATGGAATCAGTCCCAATCAGCCCGAAGCACCGCTTTGGCTCAAACTCGTTTGGGGGTCAATTATTGGTATAACTGCCTGGTTAATGGTTTCTACTGCTGGTATTGAAGGGATTCGGATACTCTCCGTAATGGGGGGATTCCCAGCCTTATTTCTTGTGATTAGTGTGGCCGCAGGCCTCCTTAAAATGATTCTAACCTCGGGGGCACGGCGGCTGGACGAGGAACTGCCTTCTTGAGCTGGTAAAAAATTCCTGCTCCCCCGTGGGACCAAATTGGCGCTCGTACGCCTATCTGAATCAGCCCCCGGTTGACCCAGAAATTGCATGTTCCGAAAGCGTGATACGATCCCATTGCCTCATAAAAATTATCGTTGGTGGTATAGCCTTTTCCGGGAAGAAGAATCACACCGTTTTCACGTTGCTTAAAAAAGCTGCAGATATAATCGCACAGTTGCAGGTACTGCTCGATGCTAAGGTGAATCGACTCCAGGCGCTTCTGGTTTTTGGGCAATTCGGGGTGTAGGGTTACATGCATTAGTGTAGGACTTGGAATTAGCATCGCCCGCGCTGCAACTTTAGGCTTTAGGTTGGCCCACTCGTCAACTTCCAGGTAGAAACCGCGGTCACCCCAGCCGATGCCAAGAAAATTGTTTTCGGCAAGGGGCGTTTCAAAATCGCGGCCGTCAAGTACTTTTTTCCAGTCGAAATAGGGAGAAATACTTGGAAGTACATAGTCCACGTGTACACCATTGGAAACGACAAAAATTTCTATATCCCGTTGGATATTTTGAAACTGTTTATTCACGGGTATTAGGAAACAAAGCAAACCAGCCAGGCTGTATAAAAGGACAAATAAAACAAAACTGAACACTATTCCTCCTAAAATCGCCAAATAAACCATAGACGTCATAAATTTTCACAAAGTAACGTTCCGTCCATGACTACAAGGTATTCCAAACGCTATCTTTTTGTTATTTTTTTGGGAGGCTTTCCTTCTTTGTAAGAAGCTGCGTGCGATTTGAGCCGAAAGTTGACAGTTTCTGGTGCGGCATTTCCATCCAACCCATTGTGATAGAGCCCCGAAGATTAAGTTTTATCTCTGCATGCGATAGGCAGTGATCTTGCAAACTTCGGGCAATTCGAGTGACTGATAGGTAAAAAGCAACATCCCTATTTCCTGATGAGATTCCGCAGCCGGGTGGTAAACCGGGGTCGGTCTTCCATCACGTTGAGGTCATCTTCTGATATCCGCTTGACACTCTCAATCGTGTAAAAGGCCTTTTCGTTACTTTCTTTCAGCTTGCTGATAAATCCAGGAAGGAGTTCGCGCTTGATGACCGTAAACATGAGCATAACTTTGCCATACCGGCCCTCTGCACCCACAGAAGTAAAGCGGTATTCTTTTTCTTTCATGTATTCGACCAGTTCAGGCAAGGGTTCTGGGGTGATGATTCGTACCAGTACCCGACCCAGCGCGAGGCGTTCCTCAATTACCATGCCCACATAGGTGCCCATGGCGTAGCCGCCTGCGTAGGCGATGTAGGAAAGCGGGTTGTTGATGTTTTGGAAAATCTGTCCAATGGCCAGGAGCCAGATCAGCGCCTCAAAAAATCCAAGCACGGGTGCAACGGTCCGCTTTCCGTTTAATACAAACATGATGCGCAGGGTATTGATGGACACATCCACTACCCGAGCCAAAAAGATGAACAAAGGCATGAACAGGTAGTCGAAAAGCGTTTGGGAAATGCCTATGGATTCCAGTAGTTCCTGCATGAAAGGGATATGCGGTTCGTGAATTCAAAAGTAATGAAATTCGGGGAAAATTGATACTAGTTAGCCGGACTTTGCCTTGAATCAGATGGTGCGGTTCCTTCCGGCAAAATACCCGAAGGTGATAAACAAAACAGAGGTTCCCAGCATCAGGTACACCAGCATGTTCCAGTCCTGCCATCGATCAAAGGCCATGCCGAACAGCATGGGGCCAAAGGCAGCCAAAAAATAGCCGGCGGATTGAGCCATGCCGGAGAGGCCGGCGGTATACCGGTCATTCCTGGTCCGAAGTGCAATCAGCGTGTAGGCCAGGCTAATGCTCGCCCCCATCCCCACGCCCACGACGCCTATACCTACCGCGTTGAGCCAGATTACCGGAGAAAATAAGGTACTGAAACCGAATAAGTAGATGATGCCAATGGACACGGCCAGTCCGGATTGCTGGGTAAATCGCGTAGCTACCACCGGAGCCAGGAGGGTGCCCAACAAGCCCACTACTTGCATCATGGAGGCCAGCAAGCCCGCATGGGTAGGACTGAGTCCTTTATCGATCATCATGTCTGGAAGCCAGGTAATCAGTGTAAAAAACAGCAAGGATTGCATGCCCATAAACAAGGTTACCTGCCATGCCAGGCGGGAACTCCAGACGGATTTCCCGGTCTCGGCTTCCTGTTTTGCAGGTTTTGGGGAGAGTTTTAGCTGCGGCCACCATACGAGCAATGCCAGAAAAAGAAACGCGCTCCAAAAAAGCAGGGAGCCTCTCCAGCCCCAACCCAGGTCCTGGGCAAGTGGCACACTTACGGCGGTGGCGATGGCTGCTAGCATGGACATGCCGGTGCTAAACATGCCCATGACCGTTCCGGTTCTGGAGGGCATGCGGGATTTTACCAAAGGGATTAAGAGCACGTTGCATACGACAATGCCTATTCCGGTCAGCGCAGTTCCCAGGTACAAGGCAACGGGACCTGCCGAAACCCGTAGCACGGACCCTGCACCCAATACAAGTAGACCTGCAAAGATAGCCTTTGCCTTACCCATATAGGTACCGATTGCTGCGGCGAATAACGAAAAAGTAGCAAAAGTAAGGAGCGGCAAGGTTGTCAGAAACCCCGCCAATCCGTTGGAAAGGTTCATGTCCTCGCGGATAAATGGAATCAGGGGACCCACCGCCGTAATGGAGGGACGAAGATTAAAAGACACCAGCAAAATGCCTAAAATCAGCCAGCCATCGCTGGATTTGTCTTTCCAATCAATCATAAAAGTGTTTCGCAAGAAGATAAACGACCACTACCCCACACGCTTAGGCGTCTTTGGTCAGGGTGTCGGCTTCGTATTGGCTGCGAATTTCATCAATTTCCCGCTTTTCTCCTATGATTGACAATTCATCTTTCGCTTTAAGGATGGAATTGCCATGGGGAAAAATGATTTTCCCATCACGTTTGATAACTGTAATCAGTGATTTCTCGGGTAGTTTTAATTCGTGTATCATTTTTCCGATCAGCACACTGGAAGGCTTTCCGTGTTCGAGACGTATGTTGATAAAGCGCTCGTCCCGCAGCAGGATTTGCCGCAACTCGCCTTCATCGCTGGCTTGGAGCCATCGTTTTGGAAAGGTTTCATTATCTGTAATTTCCGCCAAATGGGCCAGCATGCGCAGGTGTTGCCCGGAATGCTTTTTTGAGCTAATTAAAAAAAGCACGGCGTGTAACTTTTTGCTCCAATTCTTTTTCTTGCCCTTGAATAATTCGAAGTAGTCAAACTTCACCGGCACTCCTTCCCGAAAGCGGGCAATGGCGACTTCCGATTCCATGTCTTCCTCAAACCGCACATGCTTTAGGGCGGTGGTTTTCCCAATGGCAATCAGGCCCTCTTCTTTTTCATCCACAAACGCCGAGAGCAGTGCTTTCTTTTTTAAGCCGGTCTTTTCGGAAAAATGTGCAGCGACTACATCCAGCAGTTGTTCGTAGCTGAGTTTTCCAGCATCCGCGTCCAGTATGAGTGCCCGGCTGATTACTTTCTCGTACGGATCTTCGGCCCGCAACCCCTTCTCTTTCATCATGGACCACAGCTCCATTTCAAGCCCGTCGTACCGCCGTTGCCCCAGTTTACTGTAGACGTGAAACATGGCACCTTCCCGTTTGACTTTGTCCTTGGCATAACTGAAATACCAGAAGATACTGGCGCCAATGATGAGAAAGGTAAAAATCAACGAAAGAAAGCCCATTTCAATGATCAGAAATATGGAAAACAACAGCCCCGTAATCTGTACCCAGGGATAATACGGCGAGCGGAATCCCGGATCGTAGCCCTTTAATTCGCTTTCGCGCATGACGATCACGCAAATATTCAAGAGGCCAAAGAGCAGGAGTTGAAAGGTACTTGCGATTTTTGCAACTGATTCCACGTTGAAAACCAACAACAAAAACACCATTAGCCCCGTCGTGGCAAGGGTGGCGTAAAAGGGCGTTTGGAATTTCCCCAATTTCCCGAAGTAGGCAGGAATTAGCTTGTCCCGGGCCATTCCCAGGGGATACCGGGCAGCCGACATGATTCCCGCATTGGCCGTAGAGGCAAAAGCGGCTATGGCGGCAACGACTACCAGAATCAAGCCCGTCTTTCCTGGTAGCCAGGTCATAAAAACCTCACCGGCAGTAGCCACCGGGGTCAAATCCGAAAAAAACACGTCTTTGTCCAGTAGCGACACCATGATAAAAACGCCCACCACGTAGATGCTGGTGGCCGTAGCCAGGGATAGAAACATGGCTAAGGGAATGTTCTTGTCCGGATTATGCACCTCCTCCGCCACGCTCGCCACTTTGGTGAGGCCAGCGTACGAGACAAAAACCAGGCCGATGGAGCCAAAGAAGCCCTGTGTACCATTCAGAAAGAAGACATCGTATTCTTGCCGGAGGTGATTAAAAAAATCAAATTGAAACACACGGGCCAAGCCTTGCACCGTGTAGAACGTGAGGATTACCACAAGCGTGGCTACCAAAACTTTTTGCAACCAACCCGCTTCTTTTGATCCAATGATATTGGTGAAACCAAACGTCAATGTCAGCCCGATGGCTACGGGGGTAATGGGTACGTCGATGAAAATGGACACATAGGCACCCATTCCTATCAAAGCAAATGCACTTTTGAATACCAACGCAAACCAGGACCCAATGCCGCCAATCGTGCCAAACAAGGGCCCCAAACTCCGGTCAATGAAATAATAGGCTCCTCCCGCCCTGGGCATAGCAGTTGCTAGTTCGGCCACGCTGAGCATGGTGGGATACATCATGAAGCCGGCCACCAAATAAGCCAATACCACAGAAGGACCAGTCATCGCAGCTGCCAGACCGGGCAACAAAAAGAACCCCGAGCTAAACATGGCTCCCGTGCTGATGGCGTACACATCAAATAGCTTTAAGGTTTTTTTCAATCGTTTTCCGGACATCTTTCCTGGCTTAAGTTGAGGCTAGCCCTTAGGGATAGCTACTTTTTTTAATAAAACCGGGTTTGGGATAAAAATAACTGAAAAAAGTAATACTTGACCCTTTTCCCTCGGCAAAAAAACGCCTCAATGCCCTTTACTGTTTTCATTTTTTGGAATCCGTGCCGGCCACCTCAGCTCCCATACTGAGATCATTTTATGCACCAAAAAAAATTTAACATCTAAATATTTGCTATTCACATAAATAATACTGTACTTTGAAGCAGTGAATGATATTGTTTGATGTTTAATAGAAAGCAAGATGAGGGGACTGATAATTTTTACACTGATTTTTCTATTGATTAGCGGTTCCGGGCTTATTGCCCGGCAAAATGCCTGCCCGGTAAAGCAGGAAGAAAATCCACGCCGCGTACTGGACCTGGGAGACAAGGGTTTGGTAGAAGGCGTTCGTACCGCAAAGCGGCAGTACACCGTCACCCGCTTTGGCACATCCCGACAGAAACGGTGGGAAATCACCCTGCCGGTAAATACTTCCGATGCGCAAACCGCGCTGGTTGCTTCTCCGGATGGAGAAGCGGTATTTTTGATGGAGTTTTCTGCAGCACTGAAAGGTCCAGGCAACGCGTTGATTCAGTACATTCGGGGGGGCAAATTGATCCGCAGCCTTTCCTTTGAAGACCAGCAAAAGTTGATGGGGGCTTCGTTACACGCGGTATTTGCCGATGAGGCGTACCTGTATTTCCTGGCAGCAGACGAAGATCCGGATAAATTTAGGCTGGGAAAGAATCCAAAACTCACCTTTTTATTGAATCGATTTCGGCTTTCCGATTTTCGCTTCGATCAGGTGGAGGTAATGCTGCCGCAAACGCCGGATAGCGAATGGAATCCACAATGGACGTTTGTAGGACAGGTAGGTGCAGAAAAATACATGGTATTGAAGGACGCCGATTTGGCAGCCAACACCTTGCATTGCCAGGTGATCAGTTTTGATCCGGAAGGTCGGCTTGTTCGAAATTTTGAGCTGGATTATGCACCGGAAGGCCAGGCGATCCGTCCCTCCTTTCACGTGGACGAAAATGACCGCAGTTTTTTGCTAGCGGCGGATTACAACTACCTGGATTATTCCCCTTTTGGACCCAATCCTTCGGGAAGCGCTTACCGAATCGGTGCGTTTTTTGGACTGTCTCTTGACGAAAACAGCGGGGATTTTTACCTAAGTGGCCTTTCCGGCAGAGAATCCTTTGGAAAAAACCCCTTTCGCTTCAAGGCGCAAGCCTACTATGGCTTTTTTCTCAGCAAGTTTGATGCATCCGGAGCGCTTCTTTGGGAATCCGGACACCTGGCGGATGGGGAGTTAATTTCCGAGCGGGACTATCTGCGCAGGTACGCGCCGGTCTACAAGCTTTCCGGCATTGCATTTGACAGTGAATCGGAGGAGGTAAGTTACCGGATACGTGTCGGGTCAAACGAGTTCAAATTTGTACTGGGTCAGGAAGGAAAACTGCTGAGCATGGGCAAAAATGGCCTGGTGGTTTCCAATCGGGTAACAGAGTGGACCCCGGTTACCAGCTTTCTCCAAACTCCCACGGACGGGCCTTTGCAGTCGGCCGCTGTTATTGCTTCCTCAAACGAAGACGAGCAGAAGTCTCCCATCAAACCTGCCCTGGCATTTTAAATTGGCCACGGCTTCAATTGGGCCTAGGAAAGAATCTTCCGAATCACCTTTCCGTGCACATCCGTCAACCGGAAGTTTCTGCCTTGAAATTCGTAGGTTAGTTTTTCATGATCAAAACCCAGCCGTTCCAAAATGGTGGCTTGTAAGTCGTGTACGTGCGTGCGTCCGTCAATGCCATAATAGCCGATCTCATCGGTTGTGCCGTGTACCATTCCCTTTTTTACGCCTGCACCAGCCATCCACATGGTAAAGGCCTCCAGGTGGTGGTCTCTTCCATCGAAGCCCTCACCGGTCCGTGCTTCCATCATGGGCGTGCGTCCAAACTCGCCTCCCCAGACCACCAATGTCTCTTCGAGAAGGCCGCGCTGTTTCAGGTCCTTGAGCAGTGCAGCGATGGGCTGGTCGATGGCTTTGCAGGAGCGGCGCATGCCGGATCCGACCCCATTGCCTGCGCCGACGCCGTGGGTGTCCCAGCGATTGTCAAATAGCTGAATAAACCGCACCCCTTTCTCCACCAGCCTTCGTGCCAGCAGGCAGTTGTTTGCAAAGGAAGCCTTGCCGGGTTCGGTGCCGTACATCTGGTGAATGTGGGCAGGTTCGTCGTTGATATTCATGGTTTCCGGCACCGAGGTTTGCATGCGGAAGGCCAGTTCGTACTGCGATATGCGCGTTAGAATTTCCGGATCGCCGGCTTCTTCGTATTCGAGCTGATTGATTTGGTTGATGGCATCGATGGATTTCTTCCGGAGTCGTTCGTCAATGGAAGCGGGGTTGGATAAAAACAACACCGGGTCGCCCTGCGAGCGGCATTGGACTCCCTGATACACCGTGGGGAGAAAACCGCTTCCCCAGGCGCTTTTGCCAGCACTGATGGCGCCTCCTCCGGAGGTAAGCACGACGTAGCCCGGCAGGTCTTTGTTTTCCGAGCCCAGCCCATAAACGGACCAGGCACCCATGCTGGGTTTACCCAGTCGTGGGCTCCCTGTATGCATAAAGAGCTGCGCGGGGGCATGGTTAAATTCATTGGTATGCATGGCTTTCAGGAAGCTCACCTCGTCTACCATTTGGGCAAACTCGGGAAGGTAGTCGGACACAAAGGCACCCGATTCCCCATGTTGCGCAAAGTTTGCCTGAGGGCCGAGCAGCTTGGGCGTACCTTTAAGGAAGGCAAATTCCTTTCCCTCCATCAGCGAGGCCGGGGTGTCTTTTCCGTGTAGTTTTTGCAAGGTAGGTTTAAAGTCAAAGAGCTCCAGGTGCGAGGGGCCTCCCGCCATGTGCAGGAAAATAACGCTTTTGGCTTTCGGGGCAAAGTGAGGTCCCTGCCCCGGGATAAAGGCATTCTCCATGCCCGAGCGGCTTTGATTTCCGCAGCCCATCAGCGAGCCCAACGCCAAGGCTCCCAGGCCAGAGGTGCATTTTTTTAGAAAATGGCGGCGGCTGTTGTAATGCGCTTTCCGTAGGTACGCTTCTTCCCAAATACTCATTCTATCTTCTGGTTACAAATTCATCCAAATTGAACATGGCATTACTGACCAGCCGCATGGCGGCCAGTTTTGGATCTTCATCCAGGTGTGCGCCTTCCTCCTGGTAATAGGCCAGCGACTCTTCGTATAGCCGGTGCAATACCGCAACTTTTTTCTCGTCGGGTTCCTGCGCCGTGATCAATTGCAGGTTTTTCTCAATCCCCGTTTTGACGTCCGTTTCGTACTCCTCCAATATTCTTTCGGCCCAGGCGGTGGCTGCTTCCAGGAAAACCGGGTCGTTTAAAAGCACCAGGGACTGCAGCGGGGTATTCGTACGGATCCTGCGGGAGGTACACACTTCCCGGCTGGGATTATCGAAGGTGACCATGGACGGATACGGATGGGTGCGTTTCCAGTAGGTATACACGGCGCGCCGATAGGCAGCATCTCCCTCGCTTTTGTTCCAGAATTTTCCTCCAAAACTGATGATGTGTTCGGGTTGGTAAGGCATGACACTGGGTCCCTTGAGGGCAGGATTCAGTAATCCACTGATGGCAAGCGCCTGGTCGCGGATGGTTTCGGCGGGGAGTCGGGTTCGGGATCCCCTGGACAGGTAATGGTTATAGGGGTCTTTTTTTAGCTTTTCATCGCTTACCGTCGACTGCTGCCGATAGGTGGTGGACAGGACGATTGTTTTGATCAGGGATTTTACCGACCAATTCAGCTCATCCCGAAAGGTGACAGCGAGCCAGTCCAGCAGTTCGGGATGGGTGGGTGGGATGCCCTGGCTTCCGAAGTCTTCCAGACTTTCTACCAGCCCAAATCCGAAAAGTTGTTCCCAGATTCGATTGACCATGACCCGGGCGGTCAGCGGATTTTCATCGCCGACCAGCCAGGTTGCCAAGTCCATTCGGTTTGGGTTGGCTTCAGAGAGGGTACCCATGATTTCGGGAATACCGGCTCGCACCTCGGCCCCTTTGGTTCTCCAGTCTCCGCGTTCAAAGACGTTCGTTTTTCGGGCCTGGTTTTCCGGTAATTCGCGAAGTATGGGGGTTTCAATTGGCTTTACATTTTGCAGGGCGTTCAGTTTTTTCTGTAGCTCTCTGGGATAGCGGTCCTTTCGGGGCGATTTTTCCTGGTAATACAGCCAATCCACCCGCACCAGGTCCTGGGCAAAAATGCGGTCCTTTTTAAAATAGTAGTACAGGTCTCGCTTTCCGTCCACATGCTGAATGGGCACCGTCAGGGTTTTCCATTGCTCTGGCCGGTTGGCAGGAAAGCCGCTGCCGGTCACACCAAACGTGCCTTCCCCGATCTTTTTACCCAAGATGGAATCCAGCCGGATCTCTACTTTTGCTCCGGTGAGGGAGGCATATCCGAGCGAGATGCTGGAGACATTTGACAAATCCACCTGCTCAAACATGATCCAGGAACTGTCCTGAACCTGCCAGATGGAGGCCTGGTCGTGGCCGACCAATTCGATAAAGCGGCTTTTGTCCTGAAATTCTTCAGCCTCTACCCGTCGTAAGCCCAGGTTGTACAACAGGTCTTCCTTTTGCCGGTGCAGAAACTGTTCGGAAATTTCCGGCAGACGATCATCGGGATCGAGTCGCTCGTTTATCCACTTCAGCAGCTGCCCCACCTTCTCCCGGTCTTCGGGTTCGTAGGTAAAAACCTTGGGTTGTTCGTTGTAAAGGTCCTTATCGCGGGTATTGTTAAAAAACGCCAGGGACTTGTAAAAATCTTCGTGTCGGATCGGATCGTAGGGATGGCTGTGGCACTGCACGCAGGCCATGGTGGTGCCCTGCCATACCTCAAAGGTGGTGCCTACCCGCTCCATGACCGCAGCGACGCGAAATTCCTCGTCGTTGGTGCCCCCCTCATCGTTGGCCATGGTGTTTCGGTGAAAGGCCGTGGCCAGCAGGTCCCGTTCGGTGGGGTTGGGCAGCAGGTCACCGGCAAGCTGTGCGATGGTGAATTTATCGAAAGGCATGTCCTGGTTGAAGGCTTCTATCAACCAGTCCCGGTATTTCCAAATTTCCCGGTGCAGGTCTTTTTCGTAGCCTTTTGAATCGGCGTATCGCGCCAGGTCCATCCAGAAAGCGGCCCATTTTTCTCCAAAATGTGGCGAATCCAGCAGCCGGTCAACAGCCTTTTCGTAGGCATCGGGGGAACGGTCCGCCTGAAAGGAGGCATAGTCTTCCAGCGAGGGAGGAATGCCCGTGATGTCCAGGGCCAATCGGCGGAGCAGGATCTCTTTGGAGGCGGGGGGATTGGGAGCCAGATCCATTTCGGCCAATTTACCAAAGACAAAATGGTCGATGCCATTGGTAGGATGAAGATCGGGCGAAACGGTAGGAAGGGGAATGTTTTTATCCGGGGCAATATAGGCCCAGTGTTTTTCCCAGTTGGCCCCTTGATTGATCCATTTTTTTATCAGGTCAATTTCGGACGGGGACAGTGGATCCTTCCCCAGGGGCATGCGCATTTCCGGATCCTTGTGAACGAGTCGACTGACCATTTCGGACGCATGAGCCTTACCGGGTATAATTGCCGGTTTTCCCGATTCGGTGGGCATTTTCGCTTCGGATTCAAAGAGCAATGAAAACCCACCGGATTGCTTCACGCCTCCGTGGCAGGAGATGCATTTCTGGTTGATGATGGGCCGGATGTCCCGGTTGTAACTAACCTGCTCCTCTCCGTGCCAGGTCCAGAAAAAGAGACCTGCGGCGACAGGGAAAATAAACAGGAGCATGCGTTTTCTCATTTTTTCTATTTGGTTTGGCCATGGAATCAGCTGTCTAAAAGTAGTAATTTATCGGATCATTTTCAAAACCCAATCCTGTACTGTCCGGTGCTGTTCATAAAAAACTATTTGGGTTTCCGATCCAATTTCCGTATTTTTTCATAAAAAAGCAGGATAGTACAGGGTAGTATTCCCAACTGATTTATATAGACTTGTAAAGTAGGTGCGTTCTGAAAATAATGCCAGAAGCGAATGCACACTTTTTGCGCCGAAACGACGGGGCAACAAACTGATTATCCGGAGGCTACTGATACACGCGGTGCTTGACGCACAAGAACGATGCACGAATGATTATGACACGTAAAAATAGAAACAAAGGAGTTGTTTTCGCAGGAATGCTTGGCCTGTTGGTCCTGGCTTTTCCGGCGGGCCTGATGGCTGCTGCCTTGCAAAATGCGGGGGAAACCTTTTGGCTATGGCGGTTTTTAGGTAGGCTCCATCCGCTAGCTGTTCATTTTCCGGTGAGCCTTTTGCTTTTCGCAGCATTGCTCGAACTGTCTACCTTACGAAATTATGCCCATAAACTACGGCCCGGCATCGACCTGTTGGTTTGGGCCGGCGTGGCCGGCGCGCTGGTTGCAGCCGTGTTGGGCTGGTTATTGGCGACCGTGGAGGATTACGGAGGAAGTACCGTCGATATTCATCAATGGACAGGGGTAGCGACTGCGGTATTAGGTTTGGGCTTGCTTTATTTTCTTCGGAAGACGGATGGTGGTACCAATCCGGCTGCGGTGAAAGCCTTTCGTTCCCTGCTGTTTTTTTCTGCGCTGGGGGTATCCCTGGCAGGCCATTTCGGCGCGTCCCTTACCCATGGGGAAGATTACCTGAGCAGTACGCTTCCCTGGAATGAAGCGGAATACGAATACACCGGGGAAGCCATTTCAGCGAACCTGGCGGCGTACGAAGGAACGGAAGCACTAAGCGAACAAAAACAAGTGGAATTGGTCGGGAAAGTACGGGCAGTGTTCGCGCACAATTGCTACAAATGCCACGGGGAGGCAAAAATAAAAGGAGAGCTGCGGTTGGACGAGAAGGAATATGTTTTTGCCGGCGGTGAATCCGGTCCCGCAATCGTTCCCGGTGAATCGGGTAGAAGTGAATTGGTGCGGCGCATAAAATTGCCCAAAGATCACAAAGAGGCCATGCCTTCGAAAGGAAAACTGTTGTCCCCGGACGAAATTGCGTTGATATCCTTGTGGGTGGACAAGGGAGCGCCCTGGCCGGATGCTGCCAATGAAGTCAGTGAATTCCGGGTAGCCGAATTGGCGCCCCGTCGGCCCAACCTACCCGCGGCGCGGAAAGGACTTTCGCAGCCCATTGATATTTGGGTGGATGAATACTTTGAAACCCAATCCATTTCCTGGAAAGAACCGGTAGATGACAAGACCTATTTGCGGCGAATTTACCTGGACATCATTGGTTTACTTCCAAGTCCGGAAGCGTACGAGGCGTTTCAAAAAGATACCCGACCCGACAAACGTGCGGCGTGGGTGGAAACCCTGCTGAATCGAACGGATGACTATGCCACCCATTGGATGACCTTCTGGAACGACGCATTGCGAAACGACTACACCGGCACGGGCTACATCACCAAAGGTAGGTTTGCGATTACGGATTGGCTGTATACCTCCCTGCGCGATAACAAGCCCTACGATCAATTTGTCAAACAATTGCTCAATCCCACGGAAGAATCCAAGGGATTTATTGAGGGCATACGCTGGAGGGGAGACGTAAACGCCAGTCAGGTGACCGAGATGCAGGCCGCCCAAAATGTGGGACAGGTAATTCTGGGCTTAAATCTAAAATGTGCCTCCTGCCACGACAGCTTTATCAGTGACTGGAAACTGGAAGAGGCCTACGCTTTTGCCAATATCTTCGCCGATACCACGCTGGAGGTGAGTCGCTGCGAGACGCCTATTGGGAAAAAAGCAAGTACCAAGATCCTGTGGGAGGAGCTCGGAGAAATCGACAGCACCGCCAATCGATCGGAAAAGCTGGAACAACTGGCAACCTATCTGGTACAGCCGGCCAATGGGCGTATGTATCGGACCATTGTCAACCGCATTTGGAAACAACTTATGGGAAGAGGGCTGGTGGAGCCGGCAGACGAAATGGATAACCTACCCTGGAGCCAGGATTTGCTGGATTGGCTGGCCTCTGATTTTGAAGACTCGGGTTACGATCTCAAGGAATTGATATACAAAATAGCCACCTCTAAAGCCTATCAGCAACCTTCAGTAGGGGTGGAAGATCCCTTGATGTTGGTAGAAGACGACTTTGTGTTTGAAGGCGTGGTACGTAGAAGGCTTACGGCGGAACAGTTTTCCGACGGTGTTAGCCAATACATTCATCCGGTTTTTGACAAAGAGGCCTTGAAATACAAGCCCAATGAACTTGCGGTAGCCGAGCAGGCGCCCATGCCATTTGCCCGGGCTTCCCTGGTTGCCAACAACGAGTTTCTCAAGGCGCTGGGTAGACCCAACCGGGAGGTGGTCTCAACCAGCCGGGACAGTCAGGCCAGCCTCTTGCAGGCATTGGAGCTAACCAACGGCACCACATTGAACCAAGCGCTGGAAGAAGGCGCGCGAAAATGGACGGAGAAATACAATGACGGCGATATCATCATTCACGAGACTTACCGGAAATTGCTCGGAAGAGATCCCCATCAAAATGAGTTCAATGTGGCAATGGAGGTGCTGGGAGAGGACCCCTCACCGGAAGCCGTACAGGATTTATTCTGGGCTGTTTTGTTGCTTCCTGAATTTCAATTAATTTACTGATTAAAACGCATTTGCAATGAATTATAACTGGAGAAGAAGGGATTTTCTGAAGAAGACGAGTGCTGCCACGCTGGCGGCAATGGCGGCAGGTGCGCCCCTGTCTGGTTTTTTGGGATCGTGTAGTTCAAAGGAAACAATCAAAAGTACGGCAGATACCGTGATTCTGTTATACATGGCCGGAGGGATGGCCCATACCGAAACCTTTGACCCAAAACGATATACCCCTTTCCGCAAGGGAATGGAATCGAAAGAAGTATTGAGTACCTTCCCCGCCATTCCTACGGCACTGGATGGCATTCAATTTTCTGAGGGACTGGAAAATATCGCACAGGTTATCGACCGGGGGACGCTTATTCGATCCTACGTGGCGGCAGATTTGGGACACATTTTGCATACCCGCCATCAATACCATTGGCATACCTGCTACGAGCCGCCACAATCGGTGGCCGTACCCCATATGGGTTCCTGGATGGCCAAGGAATTGGGGCCGGTGAATCCGGTGATTCCACCGTTTATTAACATCGGCCAGCGGTTTACGGTGGGTGAAGGAGAAGAGCTAAAGGCCTTTCACAGTGCCGGCTTTTTGGGAAGCGAGTACGGGCCCTTTTTGATTCCCGACCCGACTTCCGGGCTGGAAAGCGTTCGCCCCCCAGTGGGTATGTCCACCAAGCGCTTTGAAGCAAGGAACCAGCTATACGAACGGCTGGTGCAGGAAAGCGCCATGGGTGAATTTGGCAGCGATTACCAGAAGGAATCCCTGAAGCGATCCATGGAGCAGGCCTATAGGCTGCTGAATTCTCCAGAGGCCAAAGCCTTTGATCTCAGCCAGGAGCCCAAAGAAAAATACGATATATACAACACCGGTAAATTCGGTCTGGGTTGTTTGATGGCCAAAAGGCTGACGGAACAAGGGGCGCGGTTTATCAGCGTTACCTCCGAATACGAGCCTTTCTTCGGCTGGGATACCCATGAAAACGGGCATACGCGATTGGTAGACATGAAAAAGCTCATCGATGCGCCGATCGCACAGCTGGTAAAAGACCTGGACGAAAGTGGGCGACTGGACCGGACCATGATCATCGTGGCCAGTGAATTTAGCCGGGACATGCTGACTGAAGGGAGGCCCGGCGCAAAAGTGAAAGATCAGGTAGAAGTACCGGATATCATTGAAGACATGAAAAATTACGGCATGCACCGACACTTTACCGACGGTTGTTCCATCCTGATGTTTGGGGGAGGCGTCAAGCGGGGGCATGTGTATGGAAAGACGGCGGACGAGCGCCCGTGTAAGAGCATCGAAAAACCCATTAAAATTGCGGAATTGCATCAGACCATTTATCACGCACTGGGAATCCATCCCGAAACCAATTATGAAATCGAAAAACGCCCATTTTATACCACTCCGGATGGAGAGGGAGTAGCGGAAATGGATCTATTGGCTTAAAAAAATACACCATACACCATGAAAGAAATCGTAAACCCGAGAAGGGAGTTTATCCGAAAAACAGGCCTTGCCGTCGCAGCCGGTGCCTTGATTCCCAATGTCATTTCTCATAAAACCCACGCCATGAAAAAAGAAACCATTTTGGGACACGGCAGCCACCGCTACCGCGTCATCGAAGGATGGGGAAAGCTGGATCCTTCTAAAAACCCGGTGAATGACTGCCACGAGATGGTGGAGGATGCAAAGGGACGGCTGATCCTGTTGACCAATGAAACCAAAAACAATGTCATTATCTATGACAAATCGGGCAAATTGCTGGAAACCTGGGGGACCACCTATCCCGGTGCCCATGGCTTAACCATCAGTGATGAGGGAGGCGAGGAGTTTTTGTACATTGCCGACAATACCCGTAATCAAGTCATTAAAACCGATTTGAAGGGAAAGGAAATCATGGTGCTGGACTATCCCCGAGAAACCGGTAACTACGCGTACCCCCGACAGTTTGTCCCCACAGAGACCGCTATCAATCCGACCAATGGTGACATCTATGTGGTGGATGGATACGGAAAAAATTACATCACCCAGTACGATGCCAAAGGTAAACTGATTCGGCAATTTGGCGGTTCCGGTGATACCGACGAGACCTTTAACTGCTGCCATGGCATCCTGGTCGATACCCGGGATAAAAACAACCCGACCTTGCTGATCACCGACCGGGGGCACATGCAGTACAAGCGGTTTACCCTGGATGGCCAATACATCAAGACCATTCCCACCCCGGGCTCTTTTGTATGCAGGCCCGTGTTGCGTGGGGACAATATCTATGCGGCTGTATACCGCAGCACCACGCAGGCGTACCCCAACTCGGGTTACATTACCGTTTTGGACAACCAAGACCGGGTGGTTTCCACTCCGGGAGGTACTGCTCCGGAATACGTAAACGGTAACCTTCAGGAGCAGCGCAAAGACATGAGCTTTCAGGGGTTTATGCATCCCCACGACGTGTGTGTGGACCGAGATGAGAACATCTACGTGCCCCAATGGGCTTCTCAAAAGACCTATCCGGTAAAACTGGAAAGGGTATAATCGCTTCGTAACGAGTTGCGAAAATCACCTGAATGAGGGTCGGTATTTAAAAAGATACCGGCCCTTTGTTTACCCGGATGGCCCGTGTACGGCATGAGAGGGAGTGAACCGAGGAGTTCGGAATAGCTACTAATCGCCGGGAAAAATCGGATCCGCCCCGACCCACAGCTTTTTGCTAGAGCAGAGGGGATGGATTTTGTCCGCTGGTTGAAATTGCTTTGGCTTTATGCGCGAAAATAGGTAGTTTTTCCGAAACATACGGGGAAGGCCGACGGTTCGACCTTTTCCCCTTCTTCCAATTGATTGCACTGATAAACCCATGCCCCATGAAACATCCCGTTTTATTTCTTTTTTGCACGCTTCTTGCCAGTGCGTTGTCTGTAAGCGCACAAGAAGATCCTGCCCGCGAATCTGTAAAGATCAGCAGCGTGTCAGGCCCAACCCAGGTACGCATTGGCGATGAAGGATCCTTGCTCGTAAACGTTTCCCCGGAAGACCTACGCCGGTTTACTACGCAGGGACTGGTTCGGTACAGCGATTTGGGTGCCGTAGGAGATGGCAAATCGGATGACATCGACGCGATTGCTGCGACGCACGCGGTGGCCAATCAGCAAGGACTTTCCGTAAAAGCCGACGCGGGTGCCCAGTATTACATCAGTGGCAAAGTGCGCATTGCAGAAATCCAAACCAATACCGATTTTGGAACCGCCGAGTTTATCATTGACGATACCAACGTAGAAGATCGAACCCAACACGTGTTTCTGGTGAGCTCCACGCTTCGGCCCTTCGACCTGGAAGGGATTACCTCGCTCAAAAGAAATCAGAAGAAACTGGATGTTCCTTTTCCCGGTCCCTGCCTGGTGACGGTCACCGATGCGAATGTGCGACGGTATATCCGGTACGGACCCAATCAAAACGATGGCTCTCCGCAGACGGATATTTTTATTGTAGATAAGGATGGGAACGTGGATCCGAATGCACCGATCATCTGGGATTTCGATCAAATCACCGAGATCACCGCGCTACCCATGGACGAGATACCTTTGACCATTAGGGGAGGGCGATTTACCACCATTGCCAATCGGGCTGAGTCAAAATACACCTATTACAGCCGAGGCATCGCCATCCGGCGTTCCAACGTGGTATTGGATGGCCTGGAGCATCGGGTTACCGGAGAAGGAGAGCAGGGCGCGCCCTACGGCGGTTTCCTCAATTTCCGCGACTGTTCCGATGTGACGGTGCGCAACACGGTCCTTACCGGACACAAAACCTACCGGACCATCGGATCGGCTGGTGTCCCCGTATCCATGGGCAGCTACGATATTTCGCTGAGTCGTTCCATCAACGTGTCGTTTGAGCATTGCAGCCAGACCAACGACATCAATGACCGTACCTACTGGGGCATTATGGGCTCCAATTTTTGCAAGAACCTGATCCTGGACCACTGCGTCTTTTCCCGCTTCGATGCCCACATGGGTGTGGCCAATGCCACGGTCCGACATTCCACCCTGGGTCACATGGGCATCAATGCCATCGGCACGGGTACCTTTCTGGTGGAAAATTCCACCCTCAACGGCCGAACGCTGATCAACCTGCGCTCCGACTACGGCAGCACCTGGGAAGGCGAGTTTATTATTCGGGATTGTGTATTTATCCCGGCTGGCGGGGCTGAGGTCAGTGCCAACCTGATCGGCGGATCCAATTCCGGGAAGCACAATTTTGGCTATACCACCTACATGCCGGAACGCATCGTTATCGAAAACCTACATATCCGGGATTCCAACCACCCGGAAGATTACAAGGGGCCAGCCATTTTCGCCAATTTTAATCCGGCAATGACCGATGATTCCTACGAGGAAACCTACCCTCACGTTCGTACAAAAGAGGTCCTCCTCAAAAACGTGACCACGGAAAGCGGTAAGGAGCTGCGCGTAAGTGACAACCCGTTTTTGTTTACGGATGTGGAGATACGAAGGGATTAGAATCTGTTAACGCTTAGTACAATCGTTTCGATACTCATGTAACGCCGGCAATTACCGGGTAACTGTGCTGTAGTTGGAAAGAGGTGTTGCCGTTAAGGGGTTAAATTGTTGGCCAGCAGGCTGAGTAAATACGTTAACCGCTTACCGGAATAACTCATGAGCTAACGAATGCATGCTACCATAGCACTATCAAATAATCCTACCAGCAACCCCGACAAATACAATCCAAAAAAAGTAGGGTACTTTTTATAGGAGGATCAAACCCAGGAGCCGGGATAGATGAAAGGAATGCTGCCACCGGTTTCATTGGCCAAATGTTGGAAGGAAAAAACCAATGCCAACAAGCCCCCGCCAACGATCGGCTTGTGGATCAAATAAAATAAATGGGTTGTTTTCGAAGGCGGTTTCCACTGTTTTTGAAGCGATCCCACACTCCGGTTCGTCAAATTTGGGAATGGTCGTTTGTACCACGCAGATCATTCCGCCCACAAAGTCATTGAGATAAACTGTTTCCAAATTTGTTTCAGGCCCAGCCGTAAGGTAGGGCGGTTATTCTTTGCCGTTTTGTTCCTACAAAGGTCCGGTGGGCCTGGGATAAAACATTTTACAAATGGTAAAAAATTACCCCAGGCTGGAGCGGATGCGGCTGAGGGAAACCTGCGTGATTCCCAGGTAGGAAGCGATGTACTTCAAGGGTATTTTTTGAACAAAATCGGTGGTCTCCAGCAGTTCGAGGTACCGTTCCCGCGCCGATTTAAACTGCAAGCTTTCCAGGCGTTTGACGGTATGCACGTATTCCCGTTCAAAAATGAGCCGAAACAACCGTTCCAAATCGTGGTGTTGGTCATAAAGCTGAAAGAGCTTTTCCGAATCAATGGCAAGCAGCGTGGTATCGTCGATGGCCTGTATGCCTTTTGACGTGGGATTGCCGGTAAACAAGCTTTCGGCCCTGACGATGAGCTCGTTTTCAAAGGCAAAGTGTTCGGTGATGTCGTTGCCGTCTTTGTAATAGAAAATCCGGGCGCCTCCCGTTTTTACGAGGTAGACCGTCCGGCATCTGCTGCCGATTCCCTGTACGATCTCATTTTTCGCATGACGCTGCTCCCGAATCAGCTGTTTCAAGGCCTCTTTGGCTTTGGCGCTGATGGGATAAATCGTATCAAAAAAAGCAAATAGGTCCACAATGGGTTCTGTTTGGTGCAAAGGTACGGTGTTCGGGTGAATTGTATAACCGGTTGGCGGTTTAATTGGTCCGCTTGTAAATCACACCCCATCACCAAACCATCCTGTCCTCATACCCTGCTGGGTGAAATTTGCAATTTCTCCCTACTATCTACGAAAATACCGTTTGGAAAACATAGGTCATTTGCAATGGCCATCGGGGTATAATAGTAGGTTATCTCTTTATCCCACTTACCATCAAACCATCGCATAATCAAATTCCATACCTATTAAATGCCTCCTGATGTGCCTGTTTTACCTGCGCTACCAGCTCCTCGGGAGCCAGCACTTTCAGGCGCGGCCCGTAGGATAGCAGTTCCATGAGCAAATCCTGCGTGGGGTACACGGTCAACTTGATGCGTAGTTCGTCGCTGGTGTCCACCAGAATCTCCTGGCTGGGATGCAGCGGCAAGGTTTTGATATAGTTTCCCTGGAAGGGCACAAAGGACAAGACCACCTCCTGCGGCTGGTCCCCGGTTGCTCCCATGATGCCAAAGCAGTACCGTTGGCTTTGTTGCACGTTGTAATCTTCCGGATACACAAATCGGTTTTCCGAAATTTTCAGGCGCGTTAATCGGTCCAGTCCGAAACGTTTGATGCGACCGTCCCGGATATCCTTTCCCAGTAGGTACCAGCGGCTTTTAAATTCCTTCAATGCATAGGGCTCCAGGTGTCGCTGACTGAGCGTTTCGTCCCAAAATTTCCGGTAGTCAAAGGTAATGCATCGCCGGTTTTTAATTGCGTGGAGCAGGCTATACAGGTGTTCGGTACCTTGGGCGCTTCTTTGCTCCAGGTGAAGGTAGGGAGCCAGGTCCTGTGCCAGGTTGAGGGAATTGAAGACATCGAAGGCTTCCATCATGCGCTGAAAGTTTCGGTTTTCTGCGCTGCTTTCGCAGATATGGTACCCCCTTTGGGCGTGCGAATAGGCGATGTCCAGTCCAAAAAGCATTCGAATTTCCCGTATATCCCGCTGAAGCGTGCGTTTGGAAAACCCCATGCTCAGCCGATCGTCTTGCAGCAGCAGGTAGGTACATTGCTGATCGATGTACCGCTGAAGCTCCTCGAAGGAGGAATAGGGATTCATTTTTAGCTTTTTGATCAGGAGCAGGTATCGGTATAGGTAGCCTTTCTTGGACATGGCACAGGAATTTGTTTACTGCCCTACTCCACAATCGTGGCGGCTTGGGGGTAGGGACGGGTCATTATAGGGGTTCTCGTTACCGAATTTAGTATCCTTTTTTTGATCCAAACCCAATTGCCTGGGTTTTTCTTTCCCGGCAAAATTCCGGTTCTTCCTGATTGTAAACGGCCGTTAGGGTCATGGGTGAATGTATTTGCGTTTCAAAGCCCAACGTTGCGGAAAGTTGCCGGGCCTTGGCGGTCTCCAGTTCCTTGAATTCGTAGCTGGCAATCAACCGCCCCTTTCGCAGCAAAGCCCGGTCCACGCGGGACAGGTCGGTGTTGAACGAGCAGATAAGTTGGATGGTAAGGCAATCGGACAGCAAGCCGTCCGTGATGTTGAGCAGGGTGGAAACCGGCGAATTCCCAGCTGTCTCCCGGTCCACGATGATGTTTTCGGCGTCTTCAATGACGAATACGGAATCCGGATTATCGGTCAAAACGGAAATCAAATCCGGATTGGTCAGGGCGTTGGTCAGGCTGGGCGGAAGAAAAATCACCTTTTTTCGGAGGGAGGCTGCCAGGTGGCGAATATAGGAGGTTTTTCCGGTTCCCGGCTTCCCGTGCAACAGCACCAATCCCTTGTCTTTTGGTTGTTGCAGCCGGTTGAGAATCCGCCGATGAACGTCGATAAAGTCATCGTTGTAATGGTCTTCGATACGCAGCTTGGGTCGGTTGAGTTCCAGGGCTTTGGTTTCAAAGCCGGCGGAAGAGCGCATGAGCAGGTAAATGAAGGCCTGCCGCCGGGTTCGTTTTTTGAATCGTTTGATCGCCCGAGCTACCGCTTCTACCCGTGGAAGTTCCGTTTCTGCAAAGAGAAACCGTACGGTGGAGCAATTGGTATCGAAATTGACGAGCAGGTCTTCGTACAGGATGTAAAAGATGTCGTCGTACTTCGCCTTTTTGCTCCCGTCAAAATACCGCTTGATAAAGTATTTCTTTTTGATTTCGGAAGGGTACTGTTTTTCAAACCAGCGATTGGCCCGCTTGCAGTCGATTGCTATTTCGCTGATCAGGTTGGGTATGGCATTAAAGTGGGCGACAAATAAGGTCAGTTCATTGAGGTACCTGCCTCTCGGGGCGAATAAATCCCCCAGGTTGATTTTATTCGAGGTGTTGTCGATCCCGGGTTTCTCAGGCGGGATGATTGCGGTGGCAGTTGCTTTGGTCATAACCGATAGTTTTGAGGTTCCGTCAAAAGTAGCCCTTGCCTACGCCAAAGGGTGTCGCAGGTAAACGAATTTTTCGGGAAGGCGGTATGTTTGTCATTCAGCGTTGAATTCGTATTGTTGGCGATGCCAATGAATTCGGGATAAGTTGGCTCGAACCATCCGGTACAGCGCTCGCTCAATACGCGAGTCCTGCCGATTACGTAGTATATGTACTTCTATGGTTCCAACTTTTTGCTTGGCCGTTTTTTTAAATCCTATAAGGCATATAAGGGATGCCGAAATAGCTTCAATAACTTACCCGGTTTTTACGCTCTGTCCAAAAAATTGGTTTAGCCTACTTGTTTGTATCCGCTTCTATGGCCTTCTATGGTTCAATCCTTTTTGGTCCTCGCTGGGTGAAATTGGAGATTTCATCCCTGGTATCTACGACAATATCCTTTGGAAAAGCAATAGTCAACCGGCCATTTGCAATGGCCAAACGAGATGGATATTCAGATAGCCTGAGGGATTTGAACGCCAACCAAAATACAGGCCATTACCGGCGATATCCCATAGATGAACCCGTATCTTGGTGTTATATTTGGGGGAAATGATCCGGATTTCGAAATCAAACGAATACGAGGGTCCACAATGAAAGCGAGAGATCATGGGTGGATTAATTGAACATATTGAAAAGCGCGTTAAGCTGACTTCGGGGGAAGCGGATTTGGTTTTAAGCCTGGTTTCGACAAAGCGCGTGAAGAAGCGTGAAATTCTTCTTGAAAAAGGCGCGCTTTGTTCGGCTATCTATTTCGTTGAGTCCGGAGCATTGCGTTCGTTTTTTGTAAGCGAATCCGGAAAAGCATCCACCATCATGTTTGCCGTGGAGGACTGGTGGATCACGGACATGCATTGTTTTATCCACGGATTGCCGGCGATGATCTCCATCCAAGCCATCGAGGAAAGCCAGGTGTTGGTCCTATCAATAAAAGAGTTGGATCGATTATTCCAGGAAAAACCGGTTTTCAACGTGTTTTTTCGAAAGTTGATGGAAAATGCCTATTGCCGGGAACAACTGCGGATGATCGAAAGCCTTTCCTTACCTGCCAAAGTACGTTACGAGAATTTCTTAAAAAAATACCCGCAGATAGCCAAAAAGGTGCCCTTGAAACAAATTGCATCCTACCTGGGCATTACCCCTGAGTTTTTGAGTGCCATACGGAGTAAAACGGCCTAGTACATTTTTTGTACGTTCTTAAACTACCTTATTGGTCCCAGCGAAAAACCGGGCGTAATTTGGTAGAAAAAAAGAGATGATCATTTTAATAGCAGGTCCCTACAGAAGTGGGACCAACGATGACCCGGAATTGATCGGGAGAAACATGGAAAACCTGGAGGCCATGGCCTTACCCCTGTTTGAAAAAGGGCATGTGCCCTTGATAGGCGAGTGGGTCGCCTTGCCCTTGATGCGCCTGGCGGGTTCGGAACGCATCGGTGATCGGCATTGGGAGCGGATACAATACCCCGTAGCCCATCAGTTGATCGAAAAGTGCGATGCCATCTTCCGGATACCCGGCGCCTCAAAAGGTGCCGATCAGGACGTGGAAATCGCCCGATCGAAAGGTTTGCCTGTATTTTATGACCTGGATGACGTTCCCCATGCCGGCTAGGGAGGTAAGAAAGCTACACCGGGAATTGCTTTCTGCCAATTGGTACAAGCTGGAGAAAGTCAGCTATGAGATGCAGCGGGAGGACGGCAGCTGGGAAAGCCAAACCCGGGAAGCATACGACCGGGGAAATGGCGCGGCGCTATTGTTGTATAACCTGGAAAAAAAGACAGTGATTCTCACCCGGCAGTTTCGGCTGCCGACCTACCTGAATGGGAATGATTCCGGCTACCTTATTGAAATTTGTGCGGGTTTGTTGGATCGCGAGGATCCGGAAGCCGCCATTCGCAAGGAAGCCGAGGAGGAAACCGGCTACCGGATCGAGCAGGTGGAGAAGGTTTTTGAGGCCTATATGTCACCGGGTTCGGTCACTGAGCTCCTTCATTTTTTTATCGCCCCCTACCGGGAAAGCATGAAACTATCCGAGGGCGGGGGACTGGAAGAAGAGCAGGAGTATATTGAGGTACTGGATGTGTTGTTTGACCGGGCCTTTGAATGGATAAAAACCGGGGAAATTCGGGATGCAAAGACGCTGATGCTCCTTCAGTACCTACAGCTAAAATTCGATCTACCAAGGATAAAATAGAAGGGAGCACGTTTGCGTACAAGAAATGGTAGCTGCTAACTCCCCGTTTCGGCTTTCGGTCCGCCGGGGCGGATACGATTCAGGAGTTAAGAACGCGAGGATATCCTTGGAGGCGGGGAAACGATCCCCAGCAGCCCGCTTTGGCATTTCCCGGGGTAGTATTCGCTTCGTCGGGTGGCTCGCACCGTTAAAAATTGGAAGTGACTGCTTTGTTAGGGCGCGAAGTCGGGCATTTGACACCTCCACTGCAATGTTTCCAGGCCATCCGGAACACCGGTTCAACCCGCTTGTTTGTATTCGCTTCTATGTTCTTCTATGTTCTTTTATGGTTCAACCTTTTTAATTCCGGTGAGACATATATGAGATGGGGAAACGTCTTGAATTTCCTCTACAATGTTTTCACTCCAGCAAGAAGCAGGGTTGAGGCGGTATATTCCCACCCCCCTTATATGCTCTTCAATGCCCTTATATGGTTCAAATATCTTTCTTCTTTAGCGCCATGGTAACAGCCATGTGCAATGGTCGACCAATACTCGCAAACAGGTGGCCGTTTTCCTGTTTTCTCGCAGAGGATCCATTCAGGGTTTTGCCGTTTACCGCAATAAACCGGAATAACCTTTTCGATTTAAAAGGTTCCAGTCCCCACTAATTACCTTTCCGGTGCATAAACTTTTCGCTTTTAAAGCAAAATTCCGGTAATTCGTAGCTAGAAAATCTGCTCCATGGAAAAAAAACACATCGCCCTGATTATGGGTGGCTATACGGGGGAGGCGGTGGTCTCCGAAAAAAGTGCCGCAGTAGTGGCCCAACACCTGGACCGGGAACGCTATCAGGTGTATCCGCTCCATATATACCCCGGAAATTGGTACCTGGAAGCGGAAGACGGCAAGCACTGGCCCGTGGATAAAAACGCGTTTACCGTTCAAAAAGATGGAGAGCTGATCCGCTTCGACGGCGTTTTCAATATCATCCACGGCTCACCGGGGGAGGATGGCAAACTGGCAGGATATTTCGATATGCTGGGCATCCCCTATACCACCTGCGACGCGCTGACGTCCTCCATCACCATGAACAAGGGCTATACCAAGGCCATTCTTTCCGGTATCGAGGACCTGCACCTGGCCCGGTCCCTACAGCTTTTTTCTCATGGCCCGGAAACGGCCACGGAAGTCCTGGCCCAACTGCGCCTGCCTTATTTTGTCAAACCCAATAACGGGGGCAGCAGCATTGGCATGAGCAAGGTCAAGCAAGCGGAGGAACTGGAAGAAGCGCTGAGCAAGGCCTTCCAGGAGGACCGGCAGGTACTGGTAGAGGAGTTTGTCACGGGCAGGGAGTTTTCCATCGGTATCTATCGGGCAAACGGAAAAGTGACGGTCCTTCCGGCAACCGAGATCATTAGCTCCAAAGAGTTTTTTGACTTCGAAGCCAAATACAGCCCCGGCGTCTCCGAAGAGATCACCCCGGGCCGCATGGACGAGCGAGAAGTGGACCGGGTAAACCGGATTGCCGAACAGGTGTACCGAAAGCTCAACTGCAAGGGATCGGTCCGTATGGATTATTTTTTGGAAAAAGATACGGCCAACTTCTTCTTTATCGAAATCAATACCGTGCCCGGTCAGACGGAAACCAGCCTGATTTCCCAGCAGGTTCGGGCAACCGGCAAAACGCTGAAGGAGTTTTATACCGAGTTGATTGAAGAAATGTGGGCCTAAATGGAAGATAAAAACCGGGTACGGATCAACAAGTATTTGAGCGAAGTGGGCTACTGCTCCCGCCGGGCGGCCGACAAACTCATTGAAGCCGGCCGGGTCACCATCAATGGGAAAGTTCCGGAGATGGGAACCAAGATCGGTGCGGAAGATCGAGTCCGGGTGGATGGAAAATTGATCGCGGAGCCGGAGGAAAAACCCGTTTATATCGCCCTGAACAAACCGGTGGGCATCGTTTGCACCACCGATACGGAAGGAGAAAAGGACAATATCATCGATTTTATCAACCATCCCCGGCGAATATTTCCCATCGGTCGCCTGGACAAGCCCAGCGAAGGACTCATTCTGCTGACAAGCGACGGGGATATCGTCAATAAAATCCTGCGTGCCGGCAACCGCCACGAAAAGGAATACCTGGTTCGGGTAAACAAGCCCATTCGCCCGGATTTTATCGAGAAGATGAGCAACGGTGTGCCCATATTGGGCGTCATAACGCGCAAATGTGAGGTGCAACAGCTGGGTAAAAACAGATTCAAGATCATTTTGACCCAGGGCCTCAACCGCCAAATCCGCCGCATGTGCGAATACCTGGGCTACCAGGTGGTGTCGCTGAAGCGTATCCGCATCATGAATATTCGCCTGGACCTGCCTACCGGCCAATGGCGGGATCTGAGCGCCTCCGAATTGCAGGAAATACAGCAATTGCTTGTCCACTCCTCCAAAACCCAGCCCTGAAAAGCGGGTTAATGGCTTGCAAAGCCATTTTTTGCCATTTTCGTTGAAAAATAGTCAATTCCTTGTTCGATTTTTTAGTCTCAGTTATTAAGAGTATAATTAAAACACTATTTTAATAAAAATACTGTAAAATATAGCTTAATTTGTTGTTGAAATTTTATTTTATCGATCCATTTATTACCTTTGAATCATCAAACAAAGACAAACGGTCTTGACTGGCGTAACAGCCAGCAGTTTTGACAGAATACTGTAGGATGATGAAACCTGCCTTCGGCAGGCGAGTAAAAGGCGACAACGCTTTTTCCTTTTCATCTTCATGCAAATTAAGATTACACACACTGTAGGGTGATGAAACTGGCAGACATGCCCTCCTGTCTCGGGGGTGGGGAGTCCGGAATAAAGCAAATAGCGAGCTCGTATTTTGCCCAACCGCCCCGTGGAGGTTCGAATCCTTCTCCTACAGCAGGTTATTTTGGGTTTATTGTTAATTGACTAAAGCTATGAAACGTTGTTTCATGGCTTTTTTTGTTTCTGCCCGTTAGATTCAAATCGCAGAAAAAGCGGTTGGAGGACGATCGGGGCATTAAAAAACGAACTACTCCTGTTCCGGTTAATTATTTTGGATCAAGCACCTTCGCCGTTAGCCATTGTTTCTGAGGTAGCAATCGATTCTTTGGGAAATAACGCTAGAGAATCTTATTCACCAATACAAAGTGGATCAACTCTCCGGTATTTTTCAGTTGTGCCTTTGCCAAAATGTTTTTTCTGTGTGTACGGGCTGTTTCGTACCGGATATCCAACGCTGCCGCAATTTTTCTACTCGAATATCCCTTGATCAGCAATCGAAGGACTTCCAATTCACGGGTAGAGAAAATGGATCGATAAGGGCTGAGCTGTAGGTTTTTGCTGTCCATGTAAAATTGCTCCTCCGTGGCTTTATTCAGCAAAACGGCCTGTGGGATATTGGTTGGATTCAAATGAGAAATATCCGTGATAATATTGGCAAATACATAAGGCAGGTTTTTTTCGTCAAATACCAGGGGGATGTTTTGGTTTTGGATGGTTAACACCCGTTTGTCCCGGCGGTTACACCGGTTGTAAAAAACCATAAATACGCTGGGCCGCTGGTCCATCGGCCGTTCGTTTACATACATCATGGCTTGCTGGATCGCTTTGTTGACAAACTCGTAGTCTTCGGAATAAAGAAAATTGGCGACGAATTCCCGGTTTAGGTTCATGATTTCCCGGTGGCTGTAGCCGCTCACCTCCAGGCTGTCGCCGGCCACGTATTCCAGGTTCCATGTACGGGTATTGGCAACAAAGGAAAACCACTTTCCAGCGGTCCAGAAACCGTTTACCAGGGGATTCTTTTTGACGATTTCCAAATAGTCGTTCTGGTATACCAGGTAGTCCTGCCTGCCAAAAGCTCTAACTAAATCGTTGTAATCGTTGACCATGTGTTTCGGAACGTACCTCAATTGAGGTATTGAGTGGCTACTATCTTTTAATCAATTTAGGGATTGGATAAAATAGTACCAAGCCATGAGCAGAAAATCATTTATTAACTATAAGTTCTTGCCTGTAATCGTTGCATTTTCATTCCATGTAGTCGCTTGTATCGAGTCGGTACCGGAGGGAACGGATCCGGTAATTCCCGAAGAGGAAATAGAGGAGCAACCGCCACCTGGCATCGATGTCACAAGTTGTCTGAGCATCAGCAATGCGCGTCTGGCCAGGGGAACCATCCCGGAACCCGCGATGCTTCTGGATTTCAAGATCGACAAGGATACCCTGTACCTGAATGCCAATCACACGGACCGCATACACCTACGGACTTCCGACTGCGGAGAGGAGGACATCGCTTCCCTGCTGATTTGGGTGGTCGGTTCCGAGGAATACGTTACTGTGACCCCCGAAACATTTATCCGAAGCAGCGTGAGAGACTCCCTGTTTTTGACCAGCAGGCAGAGCCGGCTGGCAGAAGTCCCGTCCTGTCCGGAAACCACGCTTGCCTTTGAGTGGTCCCTGCAATGCGGCGAACAGCAACTCCCACCGTACGTGGACATCGAAATTCTGCCGGTTACGACTGACGGTGTGCCCGTTGATCGGATCAAGCGACGGGCAATGATTCCAGACGCCAATACGGTTCCTTCCTGTACGCCGGGCCCCGATGATACCTGGGTTTGGAAATGGACCACTGTCAACGGGGAGTTTGACTCCTCGCCAGGCATCTCAGAAATCTACACGTTTTCGCTAAATGGTTGCTGCCGAGACGGGAGGTCCGTAAATTGCCTCAGCAGTTTTATTCCAGAGTCCGAATGGATCTCCCTGGACTACGAACATTTCAGTACAGTGGATAGGGAGTACCTGACTTTCAAAGCAGACGGAACCATGAACGGTTTACTATCCCTGACCATTCAGAATATTGATCCGGGTAATTCCGATTTTTGTGACAAGAAACCTGCCTACCGCTACAATGCGAAGGATCACTTGTTCTGGGGAGACTATTCTTTTAACGCTAGCACCCGAGGGCTTCGGTTTACGAGGATCGAAAGTCGGGAGACGCTGGTTGACTTGGGGAGTTTGGGGGTGTTTCCCGAATACGACCGTCATTTTATCAGTACCGGCGCTACCTATGAGTTGATTGGCTGCAACCTGCTCGTTGAGGAGTCATCGGTAGAGGGAATGGTACAGCGGAGGTATTTTGAGCGATTCACTCGAAAGGAAGCGGAAAACGGGACAGTGGATTTCTGGTTGGACTAAACGCTGGGAAGCCCAATGGCGGGCAAGATGGGCCCAACTACCGGCTAAAAGAATCACCGAAGGGATTACCGAAAGCCGTTAGCGCCCCGCCTTCCATTGCGGGTAGTCCGTTGCCAGCAATTCCCGTGCATAGGCTCCCAAATAGCTGTATCCAACGCGCCTTTCGTGCTCGATCTCGGCCAGGGCATACCGAACCACACTGTCCCTGCCAACAAAGATGGGGCGGTTGGTGCCAATTTCGTAAAACCGGGCCCAAAGGGGTTCGGCGTCCGGGTCCGGAACGACAACCCGATCGTAACCTCGCGGCAAATCGGCGTTTTCGACCCGTTCCAGGCGAATGTTTTCCAGTTGAACTTCCCGAAACCAGCGCACGGCGCTTTCGATAGCCTGAATTACGGCTTCATTCGGACGCTCCAGTTGCATCAGGTAGCGAACGATTCCTACGCTTTCCGACCCACTGGTGGAAGGAAGTTCGTACGCGCGGGCCTGAGCAGGACTCAGGTCTTCCTCGTCAATTTGCGCGCACCAGGCCGTCAGTTGTCCGTTTACCCGAATTTGCGAGGCCAGGATCACGTCCAGTCCCTTATCGATGGCCTGCTTGGCTTTTTTTCTTCTCCGGTTCCCGGCAAATGCATACAAAGGGTCTTTTTTAGCCACTGCACGGAGCAGATTCATCGCCGCGATCATGGCGTTGTCGTTAAAGGTAATGCGGCTGTAATAGCCCTCCCGCAAGGGGTAATATTGCGGCCAGCCTCCATTGCGGTATTGGGCTGCCAGTAGGTAGTCGATGCCGGCTAGTGCAGCCTCTTTCCAACGGTCCCCGCCCGTTTGCTGGTATACACGGGCCAGGTAGTCAATCTGTACGAATCCCGCTCCGTTATCCAGCGTCGTGCCCATGCATTCGGATTTTTCCGCAATCAGGGCGCTCCGTTCGGTGTCGGTAATTGGTGCCGCCATGTCGATATTCTTGTACCAACCGCCGTTCTGCTTCTGGTGTAGCAGGATATTTTCGGCGATGCGTAGCGCCTCTTCGGAACCGTACCAAGAGGGCGATTGGCTCAAAACGTCCTTCCAGGGGACGGCCTCCTGTGCCTGAGCTGCCCCAGAAAAAACGAGCGATAGGCAAAAAAGAATCAAGCAATTGGAAAGGATACGCGCTGGGTTCATACGTTGGGAGAAAAAGGAGTTGCATCCAAGATACGAATGTTTTTTGTAAACCACATGAGCGGGTGTATTCCGCCTGTCTTCGTACGCAAACAACGTACGGATACATTGCTTCGCTCCCGAACAGGGAAATCTGCCCAGATCCATTCGCATGCCAATCGTTCCGGTTTGGAGCGGCTTCCGCCAGATCTTTTTTTGGGTTCCGAAATAGGATTGCCCCGGAAAAAGCAGTAACTTTTGAATAGCTTTGCGCCTGGCAATGGTTCCTAAACCAGGAATTGTCCCGGCGGAAAGTACGAATTCGGTGCCAGCATGAGGAAAAAATTAGCTCGGATGACAAACGGATGGGCCAGCCCGCAAAGATTGTTGGGAGTTCCCGGGATTTTTGGCATGAGTTGGCTGCTTTTGCTGCTAACTGTGCCCACTGTGCAGGCGCAAAACCAATACGAATTTGGCGCCATTACCCGGGGAGATCGGCAGGAAAAGTCCCTGAGTTTGGTGTTTACCGGTCATGCCTACGCAGAAGGGGCCGAATTTATCCGGAAAGCGTTGCAGGAACAGCGGGTGCCGGCCTCTTTTTTCTTTACCGGCGATTTCTACAGAAATCCTGATTTTAACGAACAAATCCGCGCCTTACAGGCGGATGGCCACTACCTGGGGGCACACTCGGACCGACACCTTTTATATGCAAGTTGGGACGACCGCAACGACCTGCTGATTACCCGGGAGCAGTTTGTGGCAGATTTGATGGCGAATTACAAAGAACTAGCGCGGTTTGGTGTTTCGATGGAAGAAGCTCCCTTTTTCCTGCCGCCCTACGAGTGGTATAACGACAGCATTGCCCTTTGGACCCAAGAGATGGGTTTGCAATTGATTAACTACACGAGGGGCACCCTTAGCCACGCCGACTACACAACGGAGGATATGCCGAATTTTCGGAGCAGCGAAGCGATTTTCGACAGCATCCGGGACTGGGAGTCTTTCGGAGCAGCCGGTTTCAACGGCTTCATTCTGTTGGTCCACATAGGGGCCGGACCGGGGAGGGCGGATAAATTTTACCATCGGTTACCAGCGCTCCTCACCCTTATGCGGGAATGGGGGTATTCCTGGGTGCCACTAAAGGAATTACTCGGACCCATTCCATGATTTTTCTCATGTTTTTGCATGAGCCTGGTCGGGATATTTCCCTGGCAAACGCCTTAAATTTAAGTGAGTAAAGCAATAGAATTATGTGTAAACCCAAATTAAAATATCATGAGACTAACGAATAAAGTAGCACTAATTACCGGTGGAGCCGGAGGAATCGGATTGGCCACTGCCAGGCTATTTTTGGCAGAAGGAGCCAAAGGAGTAGCCATCGTAGACTTTAGTGAGGAAAACTTGAAACTGGCCGAAGAGAGCTTGGGGAGAGAAAAGGTGCTGTACATCCGGGCGGACGTAAGCCATGCCGGCGAGGTGCAAAAATACACGAAGCAGGTAAAAGAGAAGTATGGCAGGATAGATGTGTTGTTTCTCAATGCGGGTACGGAAGGCGTGGTCAAGCCCATGGAGGACTATCCGGAGGAGACCTTTGATCAGGTGATGGGCGTAAATGTAAAGGGGGTATGGCTGGGGATGAAGTATGCCTTTCCGATCATGAAGGCAGATGGCGGCGGATCGGTCATCATCACGTCCTCGGTGGCCGGCTTGCGCGGTACCGCTCAGGTCAGTGCCTATGTGGGCAGCAAACATGCCACAATCGGGCTGATGCGGGTGGGTGCCCTGGAGGGAGCACCGGGCAATATACGGGTAAACTCCATCCACCCTTCTCCGGTGGATAACCGGATGATGCGTTCCCTGGAAGATGGCTTCGCTCCGGGACAGGGCGAATCCGTAAAAGAAAATTTCACCAAGATGATTCCGCTAGGCCGGTATGCCAGCAACGAGGACATTGCCGATTTGGCCTTGTTTCTGGCTTCGGAGCAGAGCAAATTTATTACCGGAGCCACCTATGTTATCGACGGTGGATTTACCGTTTAGAGACAAGGAGCGTGTAATCAGGGGGTTGCGGCATCCAGTTTTGCACCACATTTCCGGCAGAATAGCGCATCCTCGCTATGGCTTTGTACGCCACATTCCGGACAGGGCCGTCCAGGTGCATCCGGGGTTTTCGCCTGGCGGTTTTCATCCAGCCTTGCTGCGGTCAACTCGGAGCTGACGATACCTGTGGGGACTGCGATGATGGCATAGCCCATCAGCATGATCAGGGCGGCGATGAATTGCCCGAGATCGGTGATGGGGGCTATGTCTCCGTATCCCACGGTGGTTAAGGTGACGATGGCCCAATACATGGAGCGCGGAATGGAAGTAAAACCACTTTCTGGTCCCTCCACAATGTACATGACCGAGCCCATGATCAGGACGATGGTCAGCACGGAACCTACAAATACCTTGATTTTTGCCTGGCTGTGCTTCAAGGCGGTACTTAGCAGAGTGGCCTCACGTACGTACTTGGGCAACTTTAGTATCCGCAATATCCGCAAAAACCGCAAGGCGCGTATGACCGTCAGGTACTGGGTTTGAAAAAGCAATAGACTTAGGTAGGTGGGCAAAATCGCCAGTAAGTCCACCAAACCGTAGAACCCAAAAATGTATCCGCGTTTGTTATTGCTAAGCCAAATACGGAAAACGTATTCCACGGTAAAAACCAGCGTAAAAAACCATTCCAGTGCGTACAAAAGGGATCCATAATTGGCGTGAATTTCCTCAACGGAATCCAGTACCACAATACTGACACTCATCAAAATCAAGAGCAGCAAGGCCAGATCAAAGTTTTTCGAAGCCCGGTCATCGGACTCGTAGACGATATGGGCCAGGCGTTCTTTGGAGGGGAAATCTATCATCGGTTATCAAAATTAACGGGCATCACATTTTGTATTCCAATTCCGAAAATTACGCATACTTTTTGTTTATAGAAACCCGACGCCAGGTCGGTAGTTATTACCATCCAGCGATCTGGTTACCGCAGATTTACCGTTTGTATCGATAAAATAAAAAAAAATTCTATATATTTGCATTTCAAACCTATAAAAATGAATTACAAAATAATAAATTTGTTGATGGCCTATTGGTAAGTCACGTGGAATAGTCTATATTGTTTTTAAATAACACCAAAAAACTCCTTATTTCGAAGCATCTCCCCTCATTCTTAAAATGATTATGTGGAAGAAAGGGTTTTTTTCAAACATCCAACCAGAAGGGATGGAAAGTCCCCAGATAACGAAAATACCGCATTTTCGGAAAATATGGGCTTGGCGGTATCCCGGTTTGCAGTTGGTTGGGGAGGTTTCGACGTGTTTTCGGTTCGTCGGAAATTACTCCGGCCCTACGTAGGGTTCCTGTCTATCCAGGTTCTCTGGCGAATGCAAAGAAAAACACGCCGTAGTGGACCAGGCCGACTACAGGGGTGACATTAAAAAAAAGAGGAGATAGGACTAGATGAATAGCAAACGGTTTTTGAATGAATTAACTGGTAAGTCTCCTGAGAAGGCGCAGACGGTTCTTGATTTATTTCAAAAACAGGTTAACAGCTATCCGGAAAAGAAAGCAATTAGGGAGGCATCCCACAGCTATACCTATACCGAACTGGACGAGCTGGCCACCAAAATCAGTCAGTTTCTAGGCGATCCAGCGTTTCAATTCCAGCAATTGGTTCCGGTGAGTATGGACCGGACGCACCGCTATGTGGCCACTATCCTGGGAATAATCAAATCGGGTAAAGCCTTCGTACCACTGAATCCGGAATGGCCGGAACAGCGAAAGCGGGAAATCCTTCAGCAGCTGAATGCTACCTTCCTGTTTAGCGAGGGCGAGACTTCGGTCCCAAGTGAAAAATTCACCCTGCTCGCCTTTGATGAAGCCGTAAGGGTGGGCGAAAGTACGACATCGGCTGGGTTACACCGCATCAACCCGGATACCCCTGCCTACATCCTCTATACATCTGGTAGTACCGGATCGCCCAAAGGCGTGCAGGTAAATCACCGGCAGTTGTTTGCTGCTACCCAAAATAGGATTGATCGGTATCCGGGTGTTCCCAACCTTTTGCTGATTCCGCCGCTGAGCTTTGATGCCTCCCTGGCAGCCATTTTTTGGCCCTTATGTACCGGAGGTAGTCTGGTCATGAGTTCTGCCGAGTCCATTCGGGAACCCGAAGCGATTCCTTCCTTATTGGCGGGAACCAATACCTTGCTTTGTGTGCCCAGCTACTACCGTTTTCTTCTTGAAGAAGGGCTTTTGAAGGGGCAGCAGCTGGAGCGTGTCATTTTGGGAGGAGAGAGCCTGCCCAAAACACTTGCCCTTGCCCATTTTCAGGAAATGAATCAGGTACGCCTCTACAACGAATACGGCCCTACCGAAACCACCATCTGGTCCACCGTCGCAGAAATCACGCCTAAGCAGGATCCCATTACTATCGGAACGCCACTAGCGGGAGTCAGCTGTTACGTATTGGATCCAAAAACGGGAGCGCGTTTGCCTGCGGGCATCGGTGGAGAACTATACATTGGCGGCATTCAAGTGGCCCAAGGCTATTGGAAAGATCCGGCCCTGACAGCCGCCCGGTTTCTTCCGGATCCGTTCAGTGAGGAGAAGGGAGCCATCCTGTACGCAACAGGAGATCGGGTTCGAAGCCTTCCGGATGGGCGTTTGGTATTTGAAGGAAGGAACGACCGGCAGGTAAAATTTCAGGGAAACCGCATTGATTTGGCAGAAATCGAAAAGGTGCTGCTCGATTCAGAAAAGGTTTCGGAGGCGGTTGCAATGCTGGCCGAACCCCTTGGGTCGAATCCGCAACTCCTGCTTTTTATCGTTCCGAAGGGACGACTGAATGCGGGCGAGGCCCGGCATTTGCTCGAAAAACGCCTTCCCGGATACATGATTCCGGGTAAAATCGAACTGAGAGACCGTTTTCCACGTACCGAGAACGGGAAATTGGACCAGCAAGCGCTGCTGGCGGGCCTACCAGAGGAGACGAAAATGAATGGGCTGTCCGATAAGGAATTGCGCTTTTTGGTGCAAGCAGTCGGGGATGTACTTGGCGTGGAGCAACCAGATGTATCCAAAAATATCTTTGAATTGGGTGGCAATTCGCTTGCAGCCATGCAGCTGGTGGCTCGTTTGAACAACGAGCACAAAGTAGGCCTTCGCGTTTCGGATATTTTTGACCACCCAACGATTTCTGAATTGCACCGGGTAGTTCGACAGAGACGGCAAGCCGAGGTGGTGAAAAGCGGCGCGTCCGCCGCTCCTTCCCGCGCACAACCGCTGGCTCCGGCGGTCTCTTCTGCCCAACAGTCTCTTTGGATAGTCGATCAGCTGGAGGGTTCCCTGGCTTACCACCTATCGGTTAGCTACCTGCTAACCGGAAAACTAGATCCGAACAGGTTGGAAGTGGCAATACGGGCGGTGATAAAAAAACACAAAAGCCTACGGACCTGCATTTTGGGAATCGATCGGGTTCGCCTGAAGGCAGCAGCGCATTGGAAGTTTGACCTATACCGGGAGTCGGAACGGGAGTTTTCCGAATCGGTGGTTCGGGAAGACTTCGACGACTTTTTTAGGAAGCCTTTTGATCTCCGGGAAGACTTTCTGGTGCGGGGTAGATTGCTGGCCTTTGGCAAGGAAAGACATGTATTGGGCCTGGTTTTCCACCACATCGCATTCGACGATCATTCGATGAAGATTTTTCTTCGGGAGCTGTCGGACAATTACCGTTCCCTCGCTACCGGGGCTGTTTTGGAGGATTCCCCGGACTTCGTAGAACCACCGCCCGCCACTGTCCATGACCAGCGGGAGGTGCCCGAAGATTCCGGATCGATGGCTTATTGGGAAAAAACCCTGGCTGGCTGGGAAATCCTGCAGATGCCAACCGATTACTCGCAGACATCCGCAGGCCCTCGTCCGGCAGGCATTCTGCGGTTTTTTCTGGATCGGCAAGAAATTGCGCCGGTCGCAGCTATTGGAAAAGAACATCAGGCTACGCTGTTCATGACGTTTTTGGCCTTGTTTAAGGTGTTGCTGTACCGGTATACGAACCAGGTAGACATTTGTGTCGGAACCACGGTCGCAGACCGAAATTTTCCGGGTGCCGAAGAGCAGATTGGCTACCTGATCACGACCGTACCGCTGCGGTCCCGCATCCAACCAGCGGATACCTTTGACCAGTTTTTGCATGCCATTAAAAAGGAAGTAAGGGAGGCCTTGGCCCATGCCCGGATTCCCTTCCTGAAATTGGTGGAGGCATTTTCTTCGGGTGATACCGGAGGAAAACCATTCTTCAACACACTTTTTGTCATGCACGAAGGTGCCGCTGACGCAGCGAATTTGCAGTTACCAGATATTGAGGTCGGAAGTCTGGATGTGGATCCATTCGCCGCCAAATTCGATCTTAGCTTCAGCCTGGCCGGGGATGCCACTGGTCTCCAGGGAAGCATTGAGTACGACGCAGGAAAGTTCGCTCCAGAAACCATTGAACGCTTGCTCGCTCATTTTCGGCAATTAATGCAAACGCTGCCCGAACAGCTGCATTCTCCGGTTAAGAAAATGACCTTGCTTTCTGCCGACGAACTGGACGCGCTTTCCGGTGGGGAAGCGTCCCAGGCAGATATTGTTTACCGAAGCTTTTTCGACCGCTTTGAGGAACAGGTCGCGAGGAAAGGGCCTGAAACCGCCTTGTTGACAGGCCGGGAACGAATGGATTTTAGTAGCCTGGATCGCCGAGCAACCAAGCTTGCCGATTGGCTGGTACGGGAAGGGGTCCGGCAGGGCGACCACGTGGTACTATTGGCCGCGCGGGGGTCGGATATGGTTGCAGCCATGCTGGGAATATGGAAGGCAGGCGCAGCCTACGTGCCGGTGGACCCGGCCTACCCTGCCGAACGGATTGCGTTTATCGTGGCGGATTGCGGAGCTTCGCACTTGCTGGTCGACGAGGCATCGGCTGGCCTAATTGAGCCGAAACATGGGGGAAAACTCCTCCGGTTGCAGCAAGGGTTAAAAGAGAGCGATTTTGAGCCACAGCGACTACCAAATTTGTCCCCGGATCAGCGGGCTTACCTGATTTACACCTCCGGAACCACAGGAAAACCCAAGGGCGTTTGCCTGACGCAGGCCAATCTTGCCGCATTTTTGGATTGGTGCGGTAGGGAATTTGCCCCGGAAAGTTTTGCGTTGATGTACGCCGCGACATCCATGTGCTTTGACCTGTCGATCTTCGAATTATTTTTCCCGTTGGCCTTTGGGAAGCCGATCCGTATTCTTCAGAACGGGCTTCAGATTCCGGAATACCTTCCCGGGGATCAAGGGGTGCTGATCAATACGGTCCCCAGCCTGGTGCAGAAGCTGCTGGAAGAAAAGGTGGATTTGGCTCATGTGGCTTTGCTAAACATGGCGGGCGAACCCATACCCGGATCGCTTGTAAATCAGCTGGGTCTGGAAAGCCTACCTGTCCGCAACCTGTATGGCCCCACGGAGGATACCACGTATTCTACCTGTGAGCGGCTCCTGCCTGGCAAGCCGGTCTCCATCGGCCGACCAATAGCCGGTAGTTTCGCCTATGTTCTGAATGCGGATCTCATGCCTTGTCCGGTGGGCGTGCCTGGAGAGATCTACCTGGGAGGCAGGGGGCTGGCACAGGGCTACTGGAACCGACCCGGATTGACGGCGGAAAAATTCGTTCCAAATCCCCTTGCAAAAGCGGCTGGAAGTATCCTATACAAAACCGGAGACCGGGGTGTTTGGCGTTCGGATGGGAAAATTGACTTCTTGGGTAGATTGGATAATCAAATCAAGTTGAACGGGTACCGAATCGAATTGGATGAAATAGCTACCCTAATGCAGGCCATCCCGGGGGTAAAGAACGCGGTAGTAGTACTTCAGCAAGCGGCTTCCGGTGAAAAGCGGCTGGCTGGATTTTTTACCGCCGACCAACCATTGGACACGAGGAAAATTCAAGGAAAATTGCGCGATGCCTTGCCGGGCTACATGTTGCCTTCTCAGGTGGTACAGGTGGATCGCTTTCCACTGACACCCAATGGCAAAATCGACCGGAAGCAGCTTGAAAAAGCGGCAATTCTGGATTCGGAACAGGAAGGCTTTGCACCGCCCACCACCTTGCTGGAAAGCAACTTGCTCGACCTATGGCGAACGGTGTTGCGTTCGGATCAGGCAGGAGTCCGGGATAATTTCTTTTTATTGGGCGGAAATTCACTTTTGGCCCTGAGACTGCTCGGCAAAATACGGGAGTCCATCGGGGTAGAAATAAGCGTGACCGAATTGTTTGCCCACCCAACGGTTTCGGCCATTGCCGATTTGATCCGAAGTCGCGAACAAACGAGTACGGTATCTGCCCGTATTCTTCCATGCAGGCCACGGCCGGACCGTGTTCCCCTGTCTTTTGGTCAGGAGAGTCTCTGGCTGACCGATAAGCTGGAAGGTTCCAGCCAATACCATATTCCCTTACTTATAAAAATTACCGGAGAAACCCGCAGGATGGTGTTGCAGGAGGCCATCAAAAGCATCATGGAGCGCCATGAGGTCCTGCGGACCGTAATCCGGGAACGGGGAGATGAGGCCTCCCAGCAGGTAATGCCGGTTGCAGCCTGGGAGTTGGCCGAAGCTTCCGGGCATTTGGGAGCCTCTCAAGCCGGTTTGCCTGATCGAGAAATGGCCGAGTTCCTGGCGCGGCCTTTCGATTTGGGAAAGGATTACATGATTCGCGCCAAAAAATACCCGCTGGACGGGGATGCATGCCATCTATTCGTAGTCGTTCATCACATCGCATTTGACGGATGGTCCATTTCCGTATTTCTCAGCGAACTCTTTGCGTTGGTAAAGTCGGAAAAACGGGGAGAAAACCCACTTTTGCCTCATCTAAAAATTCAATACGCAGACTACGCCCTCTGGCAGCGAAATCGGCTCCGGGATGAGACCCTGGCAGCAAAAATGCAGTATTGGAAAGAAAAACTTGCCGGTCTGCGGCCATTTCATTTTTATGGGGAGGGAGTGCGTGCACACCGGAAATCCCATGATGGCGCCACGTACGAAATCCGCATCGGTTCGGATCTCCGCAAGCGTATTCTGGAGCTGGCTAAGCAGTTGGGTCTTTCTCCTTTTATGCTATTGCTAGCAGCTTTTAAGTCCCTGCTGGAACGAAACAGCGGGCAGCGGGACCTGTGTGTGGGTACCGCTATGGGCGGGAGAAATCACACGGAAACAGAGCCAATGATCGGGTATTTTGTCAACCCACTGCCCATTCGCAGCAAGCTGAATCCGAGTGACTCGTTTCGGGATACCCTATTAGCGGTGAAAAAAAACACACTGGAGGCCTTTGAGCACCAGGAAGTACCTTTTGAAAAGATTGTCGCGGCCACTGCCCAGCACCGGCAATTTGGAGTGAATCCACTTTTTCAAGTCATGTTTGTGATGGAGTATGGCGATGAGGTAAGAAATAGTGCAGAGGGCTTGTCCATGGAGGTACAATCCGTCCCTCAAACCACCGCTAAATTTGACCTTACCTTTCTGGTCAAGGAAAGCAGCACAGGAATTGGCGTCAGGATCGAATATTCCAAAGATATCTTTGATGCCGAAAGGATCGAAAAGCTGGCCTCCCAATACATTCAACTATTGGATTCGGGGCTGGCTGATCCCAATCAAAAGCTCTCCCAATTGGTGCCCGATCGCGCTTTCAGTGGCCTCGGTAAAGTAGAAGCTTACGAAGGAATCAATCAACGCTACCTGCCGATCCAACGAATGATCGAGGCAGCTGCAAGCCGCAACGGGGATCGGACGGCGGTTTTTTTCGGAAGGGCCGAGCTGTCCTATGCCTCGTTAAATTCCCAGGCAAACCAGCTGGCTGCGTATCTGTTGGACCAAGGGCTAAAAAAAGGGGAGGTCGTGGGCATTCTGCTTCCGCGTTCTCCAGCGTTCGTGATAGGTATCCTGGGCATTCTCAAGGCCGGCGGCGCTTACCTGCCACTGGATACCGATTTACCTGCACAGCGCATTGGGTACATGCTGGAGGATTCCTGCTCGTTTTTCATCACCGGTGCTGACGAGCATCAAATAGAGACCAGCGTGACGAAAATCCTCTGGGAGGAGTTTCAGGACAGGGCCGGGGAATACCCCACGCGAAATACGGAAGTCCATTCCGTCCCGGGCGATCCCGCATACCTTATCTATACTTCCGGTACCACCGGCAAGCCAAAGGGGGTAGCCTTGGATCACCTCAATTTATTCCATTTCGTGTCGGTCGTAAACGATCAACCGGGGATTTCCGCCACGGACAGGGTATTGGCCGTAAGTTCGGTTTCGTTTGATATTGCGCTATTGGAAACCCTGGTTTCGTTGGTTTTCGGGGCCCAGATAATAATTCTTGACCGGGAGCAGCGAAAAGAACCCAGGGTCATTCTGGAGGAACTGGAAAACCGTGCCATCACGGTTATGTTTGCCACGCCTTCCCACTGGAAAATGATGTTGGAGGCAGGCTGGACGCGGAACCTTGAAAGCTTACGGATGATCAGCGGGGGAGAGCCTCTGGAAAAGAACCTGGCTCAGCGCTTATTGCCGCTTGGGGCAGAATTGTGGAACGTATACGGCCCTACAGAAACGACAGTTTATGCCACCATCAAGCAGGTGCGCGCAACGGATCGGGAAATAACGGTGGGCAAACCCGTGGTCAATACCCGGCTTTACGTCGTGGATAAAGATGGAAATCCCGTTCAAAAGGGAAGAAAGGGAGAAATCTGGGTTGCTGGACACGGGGTCGGGTCCGGTTATTTAAACCAGCCCGAACTGACCCGAGAACGATTTATCGAGATTCCCGCGGAGGCTGGTTCGCGCCATCGTGTATACAAAACCGGGGATTTGGGTTGGATTACGCCTGCGGACGAATTGGTCGTCAGTGGTCGCATGGACCATCAGGTAAAGATCCGTGGACACCGAATCGAATTGGCTGAGGTGGAAAGCGGGCTTCGTCAACTGAAAGGAATCAAGGATGCGATCGTTTTGGTGCGGAAGGACGCAAACGAACAGGCATTTTTGCGGGCCTATTTGGTCCCAACGCAAGAGGCTATCCTGGAAGCCCAGGTATGGCAGTACCCGGAGGCCAATCAGGTCAGGCAGTGGAGAAATCAATTGGCTGAGAATCTGGCAGAGGTGATGATTCCGACAGACTATTTGTGGGTGAAAGCTTTTTCATTAACCGAAAATGGAAAGGTAAACCGCGAGGCACTGCCCGATCCGGAAAGAGGGTTCGCGGCTTCGACGGGCGATGGGGCAGGATTTGATCCGGAAGAGCGATTGGTGGCGGAAATTTGGAAAAAGGCACTGGGGCTGGAACAAATCCGTAAAACCGACAATTTTTTTGAGATAGGCGGACATTCCCTGACGGCCGTAAAGGTGATGGTGCAGTTGGAAAACGTCTATGGCATTCGGCTGCCCTTATCGGTGCTGTTTAAATACCCGACCATTCAAAACTTATCTCAAGCCATCAAAAGCGGTGTACTGGGAGACAGCGAGTGGAAAAGCCTGGTAGCGATAAAAAATGCCGGTTCGAAGCCGCCCCTGTACATCGTTCACGGAGGAGGTTTGAACATTCTTCCGTTTTATGCCGTGGCCAGGGAAATGGACCGGGAGCAACCGGTATTCGGGATTCAGGCCAAAGGACTGGACGGGGTAGAGCAGCCCCTGCAGACCGTCGAGGCCATAGCTTCTCAGTACCTTTCGGAAGTTTTGCAGCAAAATCCGAATGGACCGTATTTTCTGGCAGGATATTCGTTGGGAGGAATTATCGCGTATGAAATGGCCTGCCAACTGAGAAAAATGGGGAAATCTGTGGAAAAGTTGGTCTTGTTCGACACCTATGCATTCCAGCGGAATTACCACCTCGCCTTTGGGATGCGCTTGCTGAAAAACATGGAATATTTTTTCGGCAAAAGGAAATTTGATGTGGAACTTCTGCTCCGGCATCCGGACATTTTCAAACGTATAAAAAAAGCATCCTGGCAAAGGAAATTTCGAAAGGTTCACAAACTATTGGGAGCTGAGCAGGAAAAGGCAGAGTCTTCGTTGCTCAAAACATACAAACGCGTGGAGTACGTTTACAAAGAGGCCTGTAAGGGATACGAGATACCGTATTACGATGGAGCGGTAGACCTAATTAAGGCCCGGATTGCTTCCGGTTACCTACCGGACAAGGAGGGTTTTGGCTGGAAACCCTTTGTAAACGAACTACGTGTATGGGAGGCGGAAGGCGAACACATCACGATGTTATCTCCGCCGAACGATGCCAGTTTTGCGCGGCTATTGCAACAAGTATTGGATCAAGGAAACAAAAAATAATACTACTACTACCAATTAATTCAACTCAAATGAAAAAGTTATTGATTTACCCCCTTGTTATGCTGGCATTACTCATGGCCTGCACAGTAGATGATCCGGATCCCATTCAAGAGCCGGAAGAACCTGAGGAGCCAACTAATCCTACGCCGAGGGATCCGGATATAGTCGTTCCCCTGGATGAAAATACTACCATTGTTTTTACCCCACAGGAGGAGGCTGCCGAGCGGCTGGGAACCTCTGATTCCTACACGCAGGAGCTGAGTAAATTTGACTTAATTTCCAGAACGAAAAACAAGGCCAGTACCGAGGAAGAGGATTACCTGACCTATGCTTCCCAACAAGCACAAGCCTGGACGGAAGAGGAAAAAGAAGTGTTGGAAGAACGGATCCTGGGAATAAAGGATAAAATCGATGCCCTGGGTCTCAAGCTGGAGTTTCCAGAAGAGGTACTGCTGGTAAAATCCACCATGGATGAGGAAGGGGGAGCAGTGAGCTACACCCGGGAAAACTACATCGTGGTCCGCGGCCTGGTGAATGAGAGTTTTCTCATTCACGAGTTGTTTCACATTCTGACGCGCTTCAAACCTGAACGAAGAACAGCCCTGTTTGAGACGATTAATTTTATGGAAACCAACCGAATTGTGTATCCGGAGGGGATTCGTGATTTTGTGATCACCAATCCCGATGCGCCTTTTCTCGAGCACACGATCACCTTGCAAGTAGACGGGGAATCAGAAGAGGTGGTATTTGTACTCATCTCCGAAGAGGAATGGGACGGAGGCTCCTTTTTCACTTACCTGAAGCAACGCCTGATGTTTGTGGATGGACCGGACGATGGCAAACAAGCAACACTGGTAGACAACATGCCGGTACTCAAAAATTTCGCGGCGGCCACGGATTTGAAGCAGAAGATTGGAGACAACACCAACTACACGCTGCATCCGGAGGAGATTCTTGCGGAGCATTTTGTCATGTTGGTACAGGGGCAGGAAGTACCCGAGCCCTCCTACATTGACGCGATGAAAGCGGTTTTGCAGCAGGAATAATAAAGGCCGATGAAAACAAATAGAGGCGTATGATTTCCGATTCATACGCCCTTATTTTATAACAGGGATGGGAGCGACAGGTTGGATCAAAAGCAGCAATCGGGCATTTCTGGAAAAATAGGGGTTTGCCGGAGAGGAAAAAGCGTCTCCGAAGGCATAGCGCGGTTTTAAGCGATGCGTGCTTTCGTTGCAGGACGGATACGATTCGGCTACCTTTTTTACAAATTGGGTTTTTTAGCGAGGATAGCTGGTTGACGATTAGATTATTAGCGGCAGAAACAGTATTTTTGGATTCATTCGATACTATCAGAAAACATTGTATGGAAACATCCAGAAATTTTCAGCAGCAATCGGGTACATTTGCCTCACTGAGGCAGCATTATTTGTTTTGCTACGATGAGCTGCATTCCCTGGCTCGGCAGAAGCTTCGGTTTGAATACCATACCGATACCTTGGACACGTCCGCCTTGGTGCACGAGGCGTTTTTGAAGTTGGAAAACAGAAAAAACGGATTTGCCAACAAGCGGCATTTTATGGCAATTGCGGCCTTGGTTATGCGGCGTTTTTTGGTCGATTATGCAAGGCAGAAGAAAAGAATCAAACGAGGTGGCGATCAAATTCAACTAACCTATGGAGACATCGAACCGGTCGTGCAGACAACTCCCGAGGAGGTTATTCAGTTGAACGATGCGCTCATGCGGCTAAAGGCATTTAACAACAGGTATTGTAGAGTAGTTGAATACCATTTTTTCGGGGGTTACAAACACGAAGAGATCGCCGAGATGTTGGGTGTTTCCATAGACACCGTTAGAAAAGATTGGCGATTTGCCAAAGCATGGCTGAGCAAGGAACTTAAGAATTAGCAGGATGGGGAGAGCGGACCGACGATGGGAGACTATTGCATCCCTTTTTCACGAATTACTGGAAATGCCCGATGCAGCACGTGCGGAAAAGTTGGCGTTTTTATCCCGGACGGATTCACTACTTTACAGGCAATTGTTCGACCTTCTAAATGCAGATCGACAATCGCACCGCTTATTCAACACGGAAAGTGGAACTATTTTTTCAATTTTAGAAAACGATTATGACCTCATCGGGAGTCGGATTGGCGCCTTTGTACTGACCGAAGTGATCGGGCAAGGTGCCATGGGTACCGTTTTCAAGGCTGGTCGGGATGATGGGCTGTTTGATCAAACCGTTGCCGTCAAACTGATGAAACCGGTGTCGGTAAATCCTTCTCATAGAAGTTTGTTTGAGCGGGAACGCCAGATTTTAGCCAAACTGAACCATCCGAATATTGCCAGGCTGTATGACGGCGGCTTTACAGAAGATGAACGCCCTTTTTTCACCATGGAGTGGGTGTCGGGCCAAAATCTCATTGCCTATTGTCAATTTAGAAAGCTCAGCATAACGGCCCGCCTACATTTATTTGAGGATATCTGTCAGGCCGTTATGCATGCACATCAATCGCTCATTGTCCATCTGGATCTAAAGCCGAAGAATATTGTTGTCACCGAAGAGGGTCAGGTTAAGTTGCTGGATTTTGGCGTTGCGCAAATGCTGGAGGAGGGTACCGAGCAGGTGAGCAGTTTTACATTGGCTTATGCCTCTCCAGAGCAGATCGAGCAAAACAATCCGAATACCGCTTCGGATATCTATTCCCTAGGCGTGATATTATTCGAAATGCTGGTAGAAGACCATCCATTTGAGACCTTTTTCAAAGACCCATTGGCACTAAAAAATGCTATTTTGGCTGGGTATTCCTCCCCATTTCGGCTTTCAGGTAAATTTGGGTACGTTCATTTTGCTAAAGATATCGGGCTTATCTGCCAAAAGGCCATGGAAAGGGCTCCGAGAGATCGGTATGCTTCTGTAGACGAATTGATTCGGGACGTTCGTGATTTTCGAAACGACTACCCGGTTCTCGCCCGTCCAAAATCCTGGACCTATCACACCCAAAAATACCTGCGCAGAAACAGGACTGTCTTGTATGCAGTAGGGGTAGGCTTCCTTCTATTGGGGATCATGGGTATTTACTACACCTTTCAGCTTAAAGAGCAGCGCAATATTGCGTTGTCGGAAGCCAGGCGGGCAAACCAGATTACCGGACTTATAACAGACGTTTTTTCTGCAGCAGACCCCAATATTGGCGGTGCAGATACGATTACCGCTGTTCAGCTTTTAGACAAGGGGATGCAAAACCTTTCGAAGAATCTTGGGGATGATCCTGCTTTGTACGCAGACATGCTGAGTCGGATGACGGGCGTGTACCTGAGTTTGGGCCAATACGAGCAAGCAAAACAAATGGCGGCGGAGTCCTATGCGATCAACCTTAGCCTGGATGCCGTCTCTGAAGAACGGTTGGCCCAAAACGAGGTGCTGATTTCTTCCTCGTACTTTATGTTCGGGGAATTGGATTCAGCCTTTTCGTTTTCTCAAAAAGCCGTAAATCGCTTGTTGGCAGCCGGCATCCATAACGGTCCTGACCTGGCAGATGCATTGTTGGAATTGGGGAGTTGTCTGTACGATATGACCCGGTACGAGGCGGCAGATTCTACGCTTAGTGTAGGCTTGGAGCTGGCGCAAAAAGCCTACAGTGGGTCAACGATTGAAATTGCCTCTTTCCTTCACATGAAGGGAGCAACGGCAATGAAGCGGGATAACCTGCAGGAAGCCGAAAGGTACCTGGAGGAGGCATTGAAAATGAAAAAGGAGTTGTACGAAGAACCCCATCTTGAAATTGCCTATTCGTACAATTACTTCGGAAGCCTTTACCAAAACTTAGGTGACTACAAGAAGGCCTTAAGCTTCGTAAAGCATTCGCTCGAACAGCGCCGGGCTATTCTAGGTACCTATCACGTCGAAACGGTGGCAAGTATGGGAAATTTGGCTCGAACCTATATCGGCTTGGGTAAACCATTGGAAGCGATACCAATCTATCAAGACGCGATTTCGGTAATAGATTCCCTTTTTGGGGGGAGTCATTACTATTACGGAGCCTTGAACGGAAGCATGGGGAATGCGTACTTTGCCGCGGAATTGTTTACTAAAGCCAGGGATTGTTACCTGATATCGGTGGAAAGTTTTGATCGCCTCCTCTCTGCAGACGACCTACGCAGGGCAACACCAAGGATGCGCTTGGGAGAAATCGCTCAAAACGAAAAACGATTTGCAGCTGCGAGGGTGTATTATGAAGAAGCACTGGCCATTCGGGAGCGGTTGCTGAACGAAGGGGACGTAAAAATCGCCCAAAGCCAGCTGGGACTGGGTGCCTGCCTGCTGGCTTTGGGTGATCATGCTGCTGCGATATCGCTTTTTGAAAAGGCTCGTTTGATTGCCCAATCCGATCCCGAACAAAATACGGAACTGCTTCAAAAACTGAATGCCTCTTTAGCTTCTGCTCAGGAAAAACAACGAGCGTTGGAAAGCGCATCGGTCTACGAGGTGAAAATTTCGAAAGGCAAATAGTGGCAAAATTGGTGGTCTGCTGTATAGTTTAGCAATTGACCGATCTGACATTGACACTAATGATGTTGGGCTTAAAGACCTCCCAACATGCTTTTGACGGCCTGGAATAGACCCGATCCATAAGGGTCTTCCACGACAAATCCCAGATTTCCACTTTGAATTGAATATCGTAAGCACCTGCAGGAACTTGTTTGGTGACACTTTTTTTGAAGCCGATATTCCCGCTATTTATCACGCTTTGACCGGATCTCCCATAGGTACGATAGGTGATTGAGTAGCGTACGTTCGGGGCAGCAATGGTCCCCGCGTTGTTAGAAACACGTATATTTTGCGCCGGATGAAGCTTCACGTCACAATTTTCTACATCGTATTCGGTGGTGTATCCAAGTTTCGCAGTAGTATTGTCTTTTAAATAGTGTAGTTTGTAAGAAATGGGTACTCCCGGATTGTTCCTGGAATAGACGGCATTTTCTCCGGTAATGATGTAGTTCAGGTCGGCAAAATTTCTCGCATTTACAGCTTCGGAAGCCACCGACGCGTTACCTCCAATGGTCACAACCGTAATGCTAGACTTGTTAAGAATGGCTTTGTATTTCGCTTCCACTTGACCATCTACCGAAGTGAGTCCCGTGGCGTAGTTCATTGCTCCTTCGAGTTGCGCATCGGTGGCTGATTCCGTGGTGGTCATGCGAAATAAGATTATTCGCCCGTAGTTGACCGATTGGACGTAAGCGGGAGGTGTTTCAGCACCAAATTTTTGCTCGATTTCCTCGATGCTCGCTTCTGGACCGAAAACATCACCCGGATTATTTGGCGCATCCATCGTCACTGAATAAAATACCTGCTTAAAGGACATCATAGCGACACGCTGGGTAGTGCTGGACTGAAAGTTAAATTGGGTTTCAACATCCCCTCTGGCCCATTCCACATTTAATCCCAGCTCCATGCTTACCTGTTTGGAACTGTGAGCTGTCCGGGCAATGTAGCTGGAGTTAGCCGCATTGACATAGCCCTCCTGATAGGCATTTTCATTCCACCATTCCAGGGCTTCATCTATTTTAGTCTGTACCAATGAATTTGACGGTTTGTCAATCCGGAGCGAGCCGTTTTCTCCCATACCGGGGAGATCAATTCGCAAGCTCATGGGTGCCCGATCAATTCCAGCTGGGGTGGGAAGTCCTCCCAGCGTGGCCCGATCCGCTATGACCAAAGCTCCCGGATAGATGATCCCATTGGTTGGTCTCAGGATCGCCACCTCTTCAGCGTTTGTTTTTAGATCGTATTTGATCACCCGGCATTCCCTATTGCCGCCATTGATTGGAGTGGCATTTACCCGATTGCTGATTTCGGCTCTCTGAGTGCCTCCGTTAATGTTTTGCACATTTAGAAGATTGCCTGAATCGCTGCTTAACGAAGTAAGGAAGGCTGATATACTTTCGGCATCCGGAGAGATTTGTAAGGGGTCTTCGTTTCCCCCAATGAAGTCGCAAGATCCGATGGCTAGTGGAATGGCGACGATTGACATTACTTTCTGAAATTGTAGAAATTTTGTTTTCACGATGTGTAAAGTTGATCTTATAGACCAAGGCGACAAAAACAGACCGAAGTGGTAAACGTCTTAGAAAAAAATCAATAAAATCGCTTGACCAACGCAAAGGAAGAAGGGGATATGCAACCTTCTTTTTTTGCATCGGTTCGGGATTTCTAATCACCAACCTGCTGACAGGGCGTGGTTATGCATCCCTGCCAGCGACAAGTGGAAAAATCTGTTTTTAAAAAAAATGTAGGCTTGGATCAACGGATTCAGAGGCGCTGGCACGCGTTTACCAGCCGCCGCCACCGCCGCCACCGCCACCGCCGCCGGAACTACCTCCGCCCCCACTTCCGGACTTCGAACCGGGGGGACTGGAAGAATTGCTAAGGGCGGAGCCAAAGGAATTTCCGAGACTGGACGAAAAACCGGCTAACGATCCCGCCGCAAAGGCAGATCCGGCATACCAGGAGGGACGGTACCGGCGGGTAGCAGTTTTTTCTTCGGACAGCGACGCGAGCTTATTTTCCATGGCTTTGCCCCAGGCTTCGCCTACGTCCAATGCGATGGCATAGGGAAGGAATTTTTCAAACACCTCCGGCGTAACCCCAGGTGGATTGTAGGTTTCCAGCAAGGGTTTCTCGGCAGCATTTAAGTACATGCGAAAGCCTGCGATCTCGTCCATCACTTTTCTGCCTTTTTCGGTAGGGGCCTTCATCAGAAACATAAAGATTGCATTGATCAATCCCAGAACCAGCGCTAAAAGCAGAAAACCGTATGGGAGCTGGGCATCAAAAACAAAAATGAGCACGGCAGGAAAGGCAAGTAGGAATAATAAACTAACTATCTCTCCTATAATCGTTCCGATCTTCACGTATCCGTAGTCCAGGTAATGCATCACCGTCAGGAAGACCTTGCTGAGAAAAGTCAACAGGAAAATGGAAAAAATAAGGCCCATGATCAAAAACACATTTTCTTCTTCCAACGACTGATTGATTGTCGACCTTACGCCAAGGAAGAGCATCAGTAGGGAGATAAGAATGCCTGGAATCAGCCAGGTAGTATTCGTTTTGAAATGGGATTTTTGGAATCGGTCGGATAAATCGTTTTTCAGGCCTTTGAGCGCGCCACCAATTTTTTTATGCTCTTTCTGATTCAAAGAAAGGGTGCGTTCTCCGCCGGAAAACAGGTTGGAGAGGATCGCCAGGTAGCCACTGTTGGTAGTCTCCGTTGCCTCACCTTTTTCCAGCACGTATTTTTTCCTTTTTTCTTCGATGATTTTCAAGTGACCTCCGGTTGCCAATTCGACGATTGCAGCCACGTAGGCTTTGGTATCGAACCCCATTTTGTACAAGTACCGCACAGCTGCTGCATCCAGTCCTTCCGGTACGTCAAAAATTGGATAAATCCCGCCCTTTTCCGGGTCTTTACCCACTCGGTTCCAGGCATAAAAGTAATAAAGCGATGCTGCGATGATGCCGAGTAGCAGCAATAAAATGCCGCCATTATCGCGCAGAAAATCCCCGGTCTTTTCCACCGTACCCGGGGGCTCGATGAGGCCTTTCTGCCAGGAAACCGCCAGGGTAAGCGGTTCACGAGGGCTGAGTGGTTCCGTCACCGCTACGTACAATTCGGTGTCAGATTCCTTTTCAATGTCGCAGGGGCAGTCGGTGTTTCCTACAGGACCCGCGTAGGCGGCAAACTGACCGATTTCGCCACCTTCCGGCAGCACGATTCTTGCCGAAGCCTGATTGATTCGAAAATCCCATTGATCGCCGATGGCATTCCAGTACAGTTCATCGTAGGTATCAAAAAAGCCAATTTGCCGGTTTGTCGTGTATCGGATCGTATAGGTGTATTCGTCGGGATCCAAAAAGGTATTTTCATCTCCGATCCGGACCACCTGATAATCGCCCTGCCGGATGACTTCGTAGGGTTCGTCCCTGCCGTCCTTCTTTACCTCCAGCACATCGAACCCCACCCGCACCTGATTTTCGTACCGATCGCGGTAACGTACGGGGAAACTCCGGAAGATGCCCCGTTTGATGGCATTTCCTGTACTCCTTACCGTGATCTTTTCCGTAACGTCCAGGGAGCCGTCCAGTTGGATGTTGATTTCACTGTGGTACGAAAGGATCTCCTCCTGTTCCTGGGCCATCACCGGCGGATAAAAGGCCAGGCCAAGCAGCAATACCAGTACAAGCACGATGGGTTTTTTTCGCATATTAGTTGAGATTTATTTCGGGAACTGCCCTGTCGGACGCGTCTGTCAGTGCAAAAAAGTCAAATTTTTCAAAACTAAAAATCTTGGCGACAAGATTGGAAGGGAAAGACTCGATTTTGATGTTCAGTTCCCGAACGGTTCCATTGTAATACCTTCTTGACTTTTGCAGCGTGTTTTCGATTTCCGAGAGTTGTTCCTGGAGTTTGAGGAAATTTTTGTCAGCCTTCAATTCGGGATACGCCTCTGCAATTACAAGCAGTCGCTGTAGGGAGCGCCCCAGTTCGGCGGCAGTTTTGGCCTGGTTGGGGATACTTTGGTCGGCGATGGTTTGGTTACGTAGTTTGGTGATATCTTCCAGAAGCTGCTGCTCATGGTTGGCATAGCCTTTTACGGTAGTGACCAGATTGGGAACCAGGTCAGCCCGGCGTTTCAACTGAACGTCAATGCCACTCCATCCTTCACGGGCATTATTTCGTAAGCGGATCAGTCGGTTATAAATGACGATGGTCTGTATCAGGAGAAGACCAAGGACTACTATGGTAACAATCATGTACGGTGCGGGTAAGTATCGGTTTCCAAATAATAAAGTAAAGTATAAAAAATTTTTCGTAAAGAAGAATGGGTAATTGATTTAAGGGGTAATTATTTTAATTAGTGCTCCTATTCCCTTTTAATGGTTCCCCTCACCAAATCTTCGGTTTGTTCGTTACCTGGGCTCGGTTGTCGCAGTAAATTAGCGCGGAGGCAATGGAAGGTGGTGGGGTTTGAGAGGCAGCGGTGCAACAAAAAGGCAGGAATTTTATTTCGGTGGGGAAGGATTAACCGGAAGTTTGGTTAATTTTGATCAACGACAATCACCTAAAGTAAACCATCAATGGACTTAGAGAAATTTGATATTCTGAAACGGAATTACGAAAAATTCATTCAGGAAGCGGAAAAGGCAATCAATCAGGAATCTGCCAAACAGCAGACACGATCAGTCTGGTTTGACAGGCAGACGATTGAAAAGCTTCTGGCGCAAACCGATCCAAAACAAGGAGGTATCAAGATTTACCTGGGTATGTACGACGAACGCACTGTATCCGAAAGAGACGATGCCGAACGCGCTTCCGATTATATCGGGAAATTGACGGTAGTTCTTACTGCCTCGAATGTGAACCAAGATCCGGGGCAGGAAACCATGATTGTAAATGGGGGTAAGGTTTGTCCTCCTGACTGCTAGGAGTCCTCCAAGAACGAATTCAATTCAACGTTTCTTTCGCCATGACAATCGCTGTATACCTTTCCTGTATTGGGGTGGGATTGCTGTGCTCGCTCTTATACTTCCCTGTACGGAAGATACAAACCGAAGATAAGCGAGCCCATGCTTACATTTTTTTCATCATTTTATATGTGTTGACCTTTGAGTTATACGCCTATTACCTGGTGCAAAATGGGCAGAAAAACGTATTGGTATACAATATCTTCTTTGTTTGTGGAGAGACCTTGTTGATTTTGGTCTATTTGAAGTCGCTGGTGGATGTGCCCTTGGTGAAAAAGCGGATTGACCAATTCATGCTTTTATTTGTTGCATGGGCCCTTGTAAACAGTGTTTTTTTTCAAAACCCGTCTCAACTCTTTCAGCAATATACCCACTTGCTTGGAAGTTTTGGGATCGTAGTGGTGAGTTGTTACCTGCTGTACCGCATCTTTCTTTTGGAGGGTTTTTGGGACAAGCCCCTGCTTGGCGTACCTCATTTTTGGAACATTGCTGCCATTCTTCTTTTTTATTGCCCGAATTTTATTTATTTCGGAGCGTTGAATATTCTCTGGGATATTGACAAATGGTACCTGACCGTGTTGGCCTCCATGAACCGAATTTTTGCGGCCATGCTTTACCTGATTTTTGGCCTTTCGTTTTATTCTTCTTTTATCTTTTCGGCGAATCGAAATGGAAGATAATGCCTTGCCTACGTTTTTGGCCATCCTTACCGGAGTGGTGCTGATGGTGATCATGGCGGTATTTATCGTTACCATCGTCATTGTCCACCGGCAGCGGCAGATCAAAAATCGGCATCGAATCCAACTCCTCAAGGCGGACTACGAAAACACCATTCTGAATGCGGAAAAGGAGATGCGCGAACAGACCCTGCTTTTTGTCAGTCAGGAGTTGCACGACAATATCGGACAATTGCTCTCGCTTGCGAAATTGGTGTTGAATAATCCGGATGGGTCGGGACTGTACGAAGGAAAAAAATTGATTAATCAGATTATCCGGGAGGTTCGGAGCTTGTCCAGGTCCATTAATAAGGATTACCTCAACGCCTTAAAATTTGAAGATTTTCTGACCGATGAGCTGGGCAAGATCGAAAAAAGCGGTTTCTGTAAGACCGCTTTTGAAAAGACGAGCGATTACTTTGACAGGCTAGAGGGGGACAAGAAATTGGTTGTGATCCGGATGGTACAGGAATGCCTGAATAATGCCATGAAACACGCATCTCCTAAGTTGATTTCCATTCACCTTGTGGAGGAAGGCGGAATCCCCACGCTACTTATACGGGACGACGGCGTTGGGTTTGATACAGCCAATGCATCCTCCGGGTTGGGAATAAAAAACCTTAAATCCAGAATTAAAGCAATCAATGGTCAGGTAGAGGTGGTTTCGGCCAGCAACGAGGGGACCCAAATAAAAATCCAACTGGAGGAATCAATCGAGGCTAACGATGACAACTAAAACCAAAATCGTCCTGGCAGACGACCACAAGTTATTCGCAGCAGGTATCGAAAACCTGTTGTCCAGAGAGGAAGACTTTCAGGTAGAAGGGGTTTACCATAATGGGAAGGAACTGTTGGAAGCCTTGGAAACGATCAAAGCAGATTTGCTCATTACGGATATGAACATGCCGGGGCTCAATGGGCTCGGAATTCTGCAACACATCAAGAAGAAGCGCTGGAAAATAAAAACCATCGTGCTTTCCATGTACGACGAAGAAGAAATTTTTAAAAAATGTATACAGCAGGGAGTAGACGCCTACGTGCTGAAAAATGCCGATCCCGACGAATTGATTTTTACCATCCGGGAAGTGATGGAAGAAAGGTACCTGGCGAATTTTGAGCAAGTATTGAAACAAGCGGAGGAAGACGAATTCGACCAATACGATCACTTCAAAACAGCCTTCAAGCTATCAAAACGCGAGTTGGAAATCCTTAAATGGATTGCCCGTGGGAAAAGTAATAAGGAAATCGCGGACCAGCTGTACCTGAGTGTGTTCACGGTCGAAACCCACCGAAAACACCTTCACCGGAAGCTGGAAGTGTCTTCCATGGCAGAATTGGTGAAAAAAGCCCTGGAAATGGGTCTGGGCTGAGGAATGCTTAGGATTTAAGACGGGCAATTGGGGTGATGCCAGCCTTTGTCTTTTGGTTTACCGTTACCAATATCTCAGCATCCAGCGGGAGAAACAGATCCACTCTGGAACCAAATTTTATAAAACCAAATTCGTGCCCCTGCACCACGGGATCGCCCTCATTTACGTACCACTTGATGCGCCTGGCCATGGCTCCGGCTATTTGCCGAACCATCAGTAGCAGCCCGGAGGGATGCTCCAATACCAGAGAGGTTCGTTCGTTTTCGGTGCTTGATTTCGGATGCCAGGCCACCAGGTACTTTCCCGGATGGTATTTAACGTATTTGACCAGGCCAGTCATGGGAGACCGGTTGACGTGCACGTTTATGGGGGACATGAACACCGATACCTGAATCCGGTCTTCCTGTAAGTATTCGTCCTCGCGCGTTTTTTCGATGGTCACCACTTTTCCATCTGCAGCTGCATAAATCAACGCGGGGTCATCGGGCATGGGGATGGCCGGGTTTCGAAAAAACTGCAAAACGGCCAGGTAGCCAACAATGCTTCCCAGCATCGTCAGGTTTAACAGTAACTCTCTGTCGGGTAAAACCTGATGCAGCAGGATATTAACTGCGGCCAGTATAAAGAGTAGCCAAAATAATAGCGATCTTCCTTCTTTATGAATGGTCATGAGCGAGCAACTTTGATTCAACTGCGCCGGCGTCAGTCAGCAATTATTGGCTGCCAGCGAGCGCAGGGTGTGGAATAATGTTTTACAATATTAGGATTTTTTCAGGTAAGAATTAAAATATTTTCAAAAATGCTACGATAAACGGCGTAGATAAAAGCAAACCATCAAATCGATCCATAAAGCCTCCGTGTCCGGGAAGCCCTTTTCCCGAGTCTTTGATGGCAATGCTCCGTTTAAAAAGGGATTCGATCAGGTCGCCATACGTACCTGCAATGATGATAATGGTCATGATACAAAACCACTGCCACTCCGGCAGGACAGTGAAATTTTTCGAAATGAAATAGGTGACGACAATCGCTGTAAATGCCCCTCCAAGGCTCCCTTCCCAGGATTTTTTTGGTGACACCCGTTCAAAAAGCTTCGTTTTTCCAAATTTCGTTCCGGCAAAATACGCGCCTGAATCACTTGCCCATAAGATCAGCAAAGAACCGATAACAATTTCGAAATGAAACGTATTGTCTACCGAAAAGGCCGCAACCGTCAACAGGGAAAAGGGAATGGCCACGTAAAAGATCCCCAAAATCGTGTAGGCAATTCCCGTAAATGGCTTTTTGTCCGACTTTCGGTACAGTTTGATAAAAAAGATCATGGACAGCAGCGGAAATACCAGAAAGTAGTAGGCAATGGGAATGATTTTCATTTCCTCCAAAAAGGTAAACGCAAAGATTAATAATCCCACAAAGGTCCCAAAACTTTTCAAGGGCAACATTCCGTCCAGGCCCGATAGCTTGTAAAACTCCATTTGTGTGAAGCCGAGCAGAATGGCAAACACGAAGAAATACGCCCATTCGCTAAAAATGGTGCTGCCGATAATCACCGCAGCGCCAATCAGCGCGGTAATGACTCGCTGTGCCAGGTTGCTATAATTGCTGATGCTAAAACGAGATCTCATTCTCAACGATAGTTATAGCCCGGATGGCTTCGTCAGCAGAAACCATCACCTCTATGCTGCCGTGAATTTTGTACACGGGATCCTTTTTATTCAGGATGACGGCCACGATACCCTTTTCTTCCAAAACCCCCTTGACAATTTCAGCCCGGATCGGAGAATCAGATTCAAAAATTTTTTGCCATTTACGCATGTGTTTGGGTTTTTTGCCGGCTCAGAAACCGTTTCCAGGAAAGCAGAAAGACGACCCCGCCAATAAGGACGTATTCCCAGTGTAGTTCGGTCGCATTTTCCATGTCGTAGTCGATCAAATTCAATTTGTTGAAATAGACCAGAAATAGGGTAAAGGTATTGTTTAGTATATGGGCCAGAATGGGAAAAACCAACGTTCCGGAATACAGATACAGGTAGCCAAACAATGCGCCGAGCATCATCCTGGGTAGGAACCCGTAAAACTGAAAGTGGATAGCCGAAAAGATAAGTGCTGTAAGCCAAACGGCAAGGTGGGCGTTTTGGGTATAGGCATGCATTTTTGGTTGGACGATTCCCCTAAAAAGATATTCTTCCCCAATGCCCGCCAATACACCGATCACCAAAATGCCCATGAGCAACTCCCCGGTACTGGCAAAATCGGTCAGGTAAAGGGTCAACTCCATCAACTGGTCCTCCTTTTCCCGAAGTAGGGTCTCCAAACCCTTCCATGCTTCCGGAAACTCCATGTTCATGTTGAGGTACACCCACAGGGAATTAAACAACACAAACCCAATCAGAATGGGAAACACCAACCCGATTTCGTGCAGTTTTTCCGGGCTAAACTGCCGGGAAAGCCGCATGGTTTTTTTGTCTACCAGCCGGATAAACAGCCAACCACCCAACCAGAAAGCCAAACCTCCCCCTAAGCCTTGTATGAACAGGAAGGCCATTCGCCCGTTTGGATGATTCAATGTTCCACTCAAAAGTGCGGGTAACTGATCAAAGCCAATTCCAAATAAGAAAGGAATCAGCCCGACAGCCAGGGTTTGAAGGATGGCGAGGGCGCCAAATACAAGTAAAACCAAAACCGAAAAGGAAAGCAACCAGTGCTGCCTCACCTGATACCCCGGTTGATGTTCGTAGATTTCCATAGACAGCTTAAATTTACATGAAATAGCCTGTACCACAAGCCGGTTTAGTGATTTGCGTGTAAATTAAGTACCGGAAAAATGCCCGAATAACGGCTAACGGTATTGATTTTCAAGGAAAAACACTCATTTTTGCATAAAATTTTAGCACGTGATTAAAATCGGAGATTTGAATCTGGGGGAATTCCCACTCTTGCTGGCCCCCATGGAGGATGTAAGCGATCCGCCGTTTCGGGCCGTGTGTAAAGCCAATGGGGCGGATCTCATGTACACGGAGTTTATAAGTTCGGAAGGACTGATTCGGGATGCAGCCAAATCCGTCCAAAAGTTAGATATTTACGACTACGAAAAACCTATAGGGATCCAAATATTTGGGAATGAAATCGCTTCCATGAGAGAGGCTGCGGCAATTGCAGAAGCAGCCGGACCCGACATATTGGATATCAACTATGGCTGCCCGGTAAATAAGGTAGCTTGCAAAGGGGCAGGGGCAGGGATTTTGCTGGACATCGACAAAATGGTGTCCATGACCGCCGAGATCGTAAAGGCCGTTTCCATTCCCGTCACTGTTAAAACCAGATTGGGCTGGGATGAAAACACCATTCGGATAGAGGAAGTTACCGAGCGATTGCAGGATGTGGGCATACAAGCCATTAGCATACACGCCCGGACGCGAAAGCAGATGTACAAAGGCGAAGCCAATTGGGAATACCTGTCAGCCGTCAAAAGCAATCCACGAATTACTATTCCGGTATTTGGTAATGGAGACGTAGACAGCCCGGAAAAAGCGAAAAGCTACCGCGACAGGTACGGTGTGGACGGTATCATGATCGGACGAGCGGCTATCGGCTATCCCTGGATTTTCAATGAAATCAAGCATTATTTTGCTACCGGTCAGCTGCTGGAAGGGCCGGATCTGGAAGAACGTGTCAGGGTAGCCAAAAGGCATTTGGATTTTTCCGTGGAATGGAAAGGCGAGAAATTAGGCTTGCTCGAAATGCGCAGGCATTATACGAATTATTTCAGGGGTCTTCCCCATTTCAAACCGTACCGCACCGCTTTGGTCACCAATGAATCCTATGCCGAGACCTGCGAACTTCTGGAAGAAATAGCACGGGTATTTACTGATGCAGAATTGTAAACCTCCGTTTTTCTGAAAAATAGCTGCCCGTGAAATCGAACCCGCTTGTACATGCCTGATGCCACCAGTGAAAGCCAGTTAAAACAGTGGGCAATGCTGGTATTGCTGGCATTAATCTGGGGAAGTTCGTTTATTTTGATTAAAAAAGCCCTTTTGGTGTTTTCTGCCGGAGAAGTGGGCGCATTTCGGATCGTGATGGCGGGGACGGTGCTGCTTCCTTTTGCCATACCTCAGATCAAATTGCTACAAAAAAAGCAATTGACCTACCTACTGACCATTGGTTTTGTCGGTAGTTTTATTCCCGCATTTCTCTTTGCTACTGCCCAGACCAATCTTTCCAGTTCCCTGGCCGGTGTGATCAATGCCCTTACCCCCTTGATGGTGGTGGCGGTTGGAGCCTTTTTCTTTCAGGCACGGATTACGCTAAGAAATGCCATTGGCTTGCTGATCGCCTTCGTCGGAGTCGGAATCCTGGTCGTGGCGGGAGGGGAAGGTACCGGCACGGAACTGTTCTCGACCATGAATCTGTACGGATTACTCGTGGTAGCAGCCACCATTTGTTACGGACTCAATGTGAACATTATCAAATTTCGGGTTCAGGAAATCGAAGCGAAAGGGATTACTTCCGTTTCGCTCATGATGGTATTGCCCCTTGCGGCAATCTATTTGTGGGGGTTTACGGACTTTTCCTTCAAACTGCTACACGTCGAAGGGGCCTGGAAAGCGGCGGGATACGTCGCCGCATTGGGAATCGTTGGTACCGCTGCTGCCCTGGTGCTCTTTAACGCCATGGTGAAACTTGTTACCCCGGTTTTTGCCAGTTCGGTAACCTATCTGGTACCTATGGTAGCGCTGTTTTGGGGAGTCCTCGACGGGGAACGATTGTTTCCATTCCATTACCTGGGAATTCTTGCCGTCATTCTGGGGGTATGGCTTGGCAACCGAAAACCCAAATCTCCAAAATAATTCCTTCCCAGGCGTTGAATTATTGCCATATATTTGCCTAGTTTGACTTTCTTTAGTGAACCGCCATGTTTGACAATTTCCTGAACTTTGATATTGACACCACGCTGCGAAACAGGATTCTCCAGACCCTGCTGATCGTATTTATCATGTGGCTCATCAACAAGGTTTCCGTACGGCTGATCTACCGGGGTGATGCCGTAGAACTCAGGAGGCAGTATCACTGGAGAAAAGTCATCGAATATACCTCCTTTATCATCGGGATTCTGATCATTGGCAATCTCTGGATCAATAATTTTCAGTCCGTTACCACGTTTTTTGGGCTATTGTCCGCAGGCATTGCCATCGCATTGAAAGATATATTTGTCAATATTGCCGGATGGGCCTTTATCTACCTGCGCAAGCCCTTTGATGTAGGCGACCGGATTCAAATAGGCGAGGTGCAGGGGGACGTGATCGATTTACGTCTTTTTCAGTTTTCATTGCTGGAAATCGGCAATTGGGTGGAAGCCGACCAAAGTACCGGCCGGGTGATCCACGTGCCCAATGGAAAAGTGTTTTTGGACGCCCAGGCCAATTATTCAACGGGTTTCAACTACATCTGGAACGAGCAAAAGATTTATATCACCCTTCGAAGTGATTTCAAAAAAGCAAAAGCCATTTTGCTGGACATTCTGAACGAGCATTTGAAAGAGGATCTACGGTTAGCAGAAAAAGTTTTTAAGAAAGCCAAGCAGGACCACCTCATCGTGTACAAGCAATTTACCCCCATGATCTTTACTAAAATCACCGAACGGGGGATTCAGCTTTCCATGCGCTACCTCTGCGACCCAAAAAAAAGGCGGATGTTTGAACACGCCATCACGGAAAGTATCCTCGAAAAACTTGGACCTGAGGACAATATACGCATTGCTTACCCTACATCCACGGTACTATTGCACCAGGATAAGGTACATCCCGACACCCATCCGGATTCCCGGAAACGCTAATCAATGCGTTACTTTTCGACGCCTGAAGGCGTTTGCTTCTTTTTCACGATATCCGCTATGATGGATTGGGCATGGACGATGGTGTTTTCAATAAAAAACTCCCGCGTATTTAATCCACCACACACCACTCCGGCAAGGTAAAGCCCGGGCACATTGGATTCCTGGCTCTCCGCATCGTAGCAAGGCTGACGCTTTTCGTCCAAGCTGAGTTGCACGCCCAATTGGTCCAATAGGGCAAAATTTGGTTTGTATCCCGTCATGGCCAATACAAAATCGTTTGCTACCGACACCTCTCCTTCAGGCGTCTGAAGAAGGACTTCATTTTCCCTAATTTCTTTGATCGTGGTACTGAAATACCCCTTAATGGAACCTTCCTTGATCCGGTTTTCGATATCTGGCAAGACCCAGTATTTAACTGTTTGATCAATTTGGGGCTTCATCACGACCATGGTTACCTCCGCACCTTTACGCCAGGTTTCCAGGGCAACGTCCACTGCAGAGTTTCCCCCTCCGACCACGATTATTTTCTGCCCGATATAGGGCCATGGTTCTTTGTAATAATGGGTTACTTTCGGAAGGTCTTCCCCGGGCACATTCATGGTATTGGGCAAATCGTAAAAACCGGTGGCTACCACCAGCTTTTCGGCCAAATAGGTTCCTTTCGAGGTATGTACCAAAAAGCTTTCCTCGGTTTTTTCCAATGTTTGCACCTCCTCATACAAGTGGATTAACAGCCCATAATGCCGGACGATTCGCCGGTAGTATTCCAGCGCCTCAGGCCGCGTAGGCTTGTTTGCGATGGACATAAAAGGAATATCTCCCATTTCCAGTTTTTCCGAGGTGGAAAAAAAAGTCATGTTCACCGGATAGTTAAAAATCGAATTGGTCAGCACCCCTTTTTCGATGATAAGGTAATTTAGGCCATTTTTTTGGGCTTCAATCCCGCAGGCCAATCCGATCGGCCCGGCGCCGATTATCAGTAACTCCAACTTTTTCATATACATACAAACAGGAAATGGAACGCATAGTTCCGGTATACCACTAATAAAGGCGAAAGGCACATTCCGTTACCTCTCGTTCCGGAACGGTGCGTACCTCTCGTAACCGGACCTCGCCTAGCCGATCCCACAGCAAGGCCGAGGTATTGACCGTTCCGTAATAGTCGTCTACCCGGATAAACTGCGCCGAAACCGCCTTTTCCAATTCCTGCGTTAATCCCGTGGCAGGCAGCTGTTCCTCCGCTGCCAATTCGGTAGACTGCAGCAGCCCCTGCAAATCGTCCATTTCCGGCGTCTTTTTTGCCAGCAACTCCTGAAACTGACTCCTGGCCTTCGTTACCTTCGGCCAGGGACTGTCAAGCAAGGCATTTGAAATCGCATGGACGCCAGGGTCTACCAGTTCAATGCCCTTGCCATAGTTGGACAATACGTACAGGTTTTCCATATCGGCTACGAGCAAGTTAAATCCGTTGTATTCGTCTTGAATCGCTTCTACCTTTTTCAAATAGTCTTTCGGACCTTCGCTACTAGTCAGAAACCCGGTAACCAATTCACCTCTGGATCGTTGGCGCGGAATCTCGTTACGAATATCCCGGTAATTGGTCAGGGCCGCAAACCTTCCGGAGGGATGAAAACCCAGCCAGGTACCGCCTTCCTTCAGGTCTTTGCCGGCATAGATGCCGCTTTCCCACTGATGCAGCGATTGCGTAGGGCGATTGAAGTACTCGTCACGATTGGCTACCAAAATCAATCGGTATTTTGGATGGGCATTCCAACTAAAAGATATCAGACACATGCCGCAAAATACGGAAGGACGACCTTATGGAAAAATCAATTAGCAGGAATTTTTCATCTATTTCACTACGAAAATAATTGTATGTCGTTCGAAATACAAGATGAGTCGTGTGTATTGCCTGCGAAATAAATCGCATAAAATGATGCTAGAAAGACCGAACGGTGCAGAACTGGAAGTTTTGGCTATAGTATGGGAGATGGAGACAGCCAGCGTCCGCCAGGTATACGAGCGAGTGGGCCGGGAAAAACAAACCGGATCCACCATCCCGAAGACTGGGCAAAACACGCATGCGAAAGGCCTGCTGGCCAGGAACGAAAAAAAGCGCAACGCAGAAAGGCCATTTCCCTAATTTTCAAAAAGGAAGCGCTAAGCTAGCTCCCGAGATGCGCAAAAAACAAAGCTACAGGCGAAAAATCCAGGCAGGATAGCCCGATGAATGGTCAAGGGACAGTTCCGAGCAAAGAGGCGCCAGGGCAAGGAATTGTTCTACCTCTGCCTGACCGACGCCGCCAAATCCTTCCAAGCCAAAGGTAAAATACGCACAGTCCCGCCAGTTTAGCGCAGTGTACTCCATCTGAATTCCCCGAGGCAGGTAGCTTTCATACGGATGCACTTCCCATGCGCCGGTTTCAGACAGGGTGAATTTTAGGGCCCATCGTTTTTTCCGGATGGAAATTGAATTCAGGTACCCCTGCTGCTCGATTCCATTTTCCACCACCCATTTGTCCCAAATTTCCAGGTAACCGGCCTGCGAATCGTGGAAAAAAAGTGGAAGCCCGGATTGCCTTCGTTTCTTTAGCTCGTTTTCTCCTTCGCGGGTTTTTAATCCCAGATCCTCCCTGCCGGGAATGGGGTAGTACACATCCGTTCGTGTTTCCGGCAACGGCTTCAAACGAAAGGCTGCCAGCACAAAGGCCTTCAATTCGGGAACAGGTTTTGAAAAAAACCAACGTATTTCCAGGCTGGACGAATCGGGTGGCATAGCGGAAAGGGTATCGAGTTGCATGTGTTTCGGCGGCTGTTCTTACGTAAAACTTGAAGTCTCCACAAAATATTGTGGCTGCAGAGATGCTTTTTCGAGTGTATACGTTAGGTACCACCTCGCTTTGCGGGAGTGAGCTTTGAAAGTGGTTTCGGACTGCTGGGTAATTACCTATCCCGACAGGATTTTATCTACGAGTTTGAAAATAATTCCGAACTGGAGTATCGGTATGCCTCGGACCCTGTACGCCAATTTACAATCAGTCATTTACGACTGGGCCTTGGGACCAATTACCTGTTGGCCAGGCGGTGGAAATTGTTTTTGCGAAGTCAATACTGGTTGCCGGTGGCGCGTACGGGCCTTTTAGAAGATCGTACCCATGGAGTGGAAGCTGGAGTTGGCGTGAATTTTATGCTCAGAAAACGAATTAATCCCCTACCGCCAGGAAACTGCAAGGAGTGCCCCAGCGAGCTGAATTCGTACCCCCAGTGGCTTATCCAGGGGGAGTTGTCCGGTGCCAGTTTCTTCGGGTGCAGCCGCTTCAACGGCGCCTTAATGAATACCAGGGCTTGAAAAAAAAACCACCCTGCACCGATGGGTACAGGGTGGTTGAGGCCTGGATGTGTCCCTGCTTCGTACTATTCGGAAATCATTTCCATGGATAAAAAGGCCAAATTTACCTTTTCCGCTTCATTCAGCGGTACGGTGACAAGGTATAGGTCCTGCATTTCCTCCTCCGGTACATTTTCAAACGATAGTTGGAAGTCGTATTGGCTTCTGCCTTGTTCGGGTTTTTTGCGAAGTATCGACTGACCGATCAGTGGGCCATCCGGACTTCCAACCCGGGCTTCTATCTGATAGCCAAAGGCAAACGGGTTTTGAGAACCGGCCGTAAAGTCGATGCCTTTCAGACCAGTAAGGTCGATTCCCTTGAGGGCAACATGCCCACGATCCGTAGGGGCAATCAAGATTTTTTGTCCCTCAAAATCGACATTGTTGAATCCGGATGTTTCGCTCAGTTCGTCAAAGCTGATCTTGCTGTTCCGCAGGTAGGCTGTAGCGGAACTAGTCAGTGGTTTGATGGTTTCGCCACCCCGGTCGGTGAAACTGGCGTTCAGGATCATGACCCCATTGTTGGAAAGGGGTTTTCCCTGAAGCGGATCCAGGCTGCCAGCTGGCGGAAGGCTGGATTCCAGGCTTTCTAATTCTCCGAGCGAAAGCACCCAGGCGACAATTTTCCGGGCATCGCCTTCTTTTACGGAAGGATTGGCTGGCATCATCGTTTCTCCCCATACACCCGATCCACCTTTAATGATCTTATTGATCAGGTGATCGGCTGCATCCGGATCGTCAGCGTATTTTTTGGCAACTTCCGTGTAGGCAGGGCCTACGGACGCCTCGTCTACCTGATGACAGGTTTTGCAGGTCAGGGATTCCATGATGCTCTTTCCGGCCATGGCCTCCGACATGATCTGATGCCCCATGGCCGCTTCTGCCTGGTCGAATCCCTCGATGTAGTCTGCTGACACATAAAGGGTGGATAGGTCATTTCCCGCTTCGAGATCATCGGGATCCGTTACGGTCACTTCGTAGGCAACGGATTTTCCTGGGAAATAAAAGGAGGAGTTGCCGGCAAACTGTATGTGTACTTCCGGCGCAACGTTTCCAGCATACACGTTCAGCACTGGGCTTTTGGCAGCTTCCTTTCCGGTATCCCGGACCGTTACCGAGATATCGTAATCGCCGACGGATTCGTAGGTGTAGGTCAATTGAGGTTCGGTGGTGTCGATGTATTCCCCGTTCCCCAGGTCCCAGGTATAGGTCAGCGCATCCTTTTCCGGATCGCTAGCCTTTACTTGCAGTTGCACCTGAAGCGGAAGGGTTCCAGATGTTTTGTCCGAGGTAATTCCGGTAACTACTGGCGCGCGGTTGCCGGGGTTAAACGCAATGACGGAAAGGGCAGCGTCCTCGTTGGCGCTGAACCAGCCGTTGCCGTATTCCAGCAGGTACAATTTTCCGTCGGGTCCCAGTTCCAGGTCGATGAGGGCGTTTTGGCGCACGTCTGCCATAAATGGTTCCATTTTGACGTAGTCGCCATTTTCATCCATCGTCACGGCTTTGATCCAGCCGCGAATCCAATCGTAGATAAACAGCTTTCCGTCGTAATAGTCGGGTAATCCGCCTCCATTGGGATACAGGTCGGAGTAATACACCGGTCCTGCCATTGCATTTCGGCCGCCCGTTCCGACTTGCGGGAATTCCGGCGATTCAACGTAGGGATAGTAGATAAATGCTGGTTGGGCCGGCGGCAATTCTTTCAATCCTGTATTGTTGCGGGACAGGTTTACCGGCTTGAGTGGGTCGAACTGGATTCCGGATTCTCCGGTGTCAAAATCGTAGGCATTGTAGGGGTAGTTGTCTCCCACAAAGAAGGGCCAACCAAAAAAACCGGCTTCTTTTGCCTGATTTACTTCATCGTAGCCCTTGGGACCACGCACACCCAGGCTGTCTGCCCGGGCATCGGGCCCCACCTCTCCCCAGTACAGGTAGCCGGTCTTTTGGTCCACGCTGATTCGGTAGGGGTTTCGATTGCCCTGCACGTAGATTTCGGGTTTGGTTCCCGCCATTCCTTCCGGGTACAAATTGCCCTCCGGAATGCTGTAGGAGCCGTCTTCATTCACTTTTATGCGGATAATTTTTCCGCGCAAGTCGTTGGTGTTTCCGGAAGACCTCGCCGCATCGTATTGTTCAAAACCCGGCCTTTCGTCCAGCGGGGCATACCCTCTCAACGTATGGGGTTGGTTGGGCTGGTTGAAGGGTGTGGAATTGTCTCCGGCCGATACATAGAGCAGCCCCTCGCTGTCAAAGGCGATGGATCCACCCGTATGGCAGCAAATATCCCGCTGGGAATAGAACTCCAGAATCACCTGCTCGGTATCCATGTTCCATTCATCGGATTCAAATTTAAACCGGGAGAGCCTGTTCACTGATTTTCCCGTGGGGCTATAAAAAACATAAACCCAGTGGTTGTTTTCATAGTCCGGGTCTGCCTTGATGCCCATAAGCCCTTCTTCGGCATTTACTCTTGGGGCATCCGTTTTCCAATACACGTCCAGGTGAGCTACCTGATTGGTGGTGGAATCTCCGTTTTTATACAACAGGATTTCGCCCCTACGTTGGGAGACCAGTATATCCAGATTCGGAAGAATGGCCATTTCGGTCGGCTCGGTAAACTCCCCGCTCACCATGTTGACTTTTGCGAAACGATCGGCTTCGGGCACCCGCTTGCTACTCGCCCGTGAATAGTCCAGTTTTTTATTGGCTCCGATGGCATAGCGAATACCTTCTACCAGGTGGCGCAAGAAGAGCTCCTCCTGAAAGGATTGGCTGGTATGCCCTCCACCGGTGTAAAAGGCCCTGCCGCCATCGTATTCGTGGTACCAGGCAATGGGATGCTCGCCCATGTCCTCTCCTCCCTGATAGCTGCTTTCATCAAGGGTTATCAGTACATTTACGTCTTCGTTCAGGTTTTTGTAGCTGTACCACTCGTCGGTACGGGCCCATTGGTCCGGTAAAAAAGAGGTGCTTCCATGGGATTTGTCCACTACGTCCAGACTTCCTTCCTGTACATTGGGGTGCGGGTCGTTGATACCCGGATGGTCTGAAAAGTAGCCACCGGTCATTTTTCCATACCAGGGCCAATCGTATTCCGTATCTGCCGCAGCATGGATGCCCACAAAGCCTCCACCTGCCTGTATGTAGCGTTCAAAATCGGCTTCCTGATAGTGATTGAGTACGTCTCCGGTCGTACTAAGAAAAACGACTGCGCTGTATTGTTGCAGGATTTCCTCGGTAAACATTTCGGCCTGGGTGGTGGTATCCACCGAAAAGCCGTTTTCCTGTCCCAACTTCATAATTGCCTGCAATCCATCTGGGATGGATTCGTGGTAATATCCTTCGGTTTTCGCAAAAACCAATACCCTGGGGTCGCCGGATCGCGTGGAACAGGCGCCAAGGAAGATCATTGCACTCAAAAGGGCGAGAAAGCCCTTCGTAATCGTGTTGCTATACATACCTGAAAATTAATTTTGGAGCAATATAAAGAATATCTTTTTTTTGGCAGCTTCCTTCATCAAAATTGTAGTTGAACGGCATCCCGATGCCGGAGACTGCAAGAAAAGCCTCCTTTTTTCTACCATTCCGCACCGGGACCCCATGTACCTAAGGCCGTTCCATAATCCTTCCTACCCTATCATACCTCAAGGGATGGCCGCCTGCGATTGCCAGACCAGGTAGACAAAAAAGACATTCAAAGCCGTAGCAGAAATTTTGTTCATCCACATGCTCATGCTGTGGGAGACGTATCGTTCGGGATCTTTTTGGGCTAAAAAAAACCAAACCGAAAAATAGCATACGACCGGAAGCATGGCGAGTAAGAAAACCCAAACCGCCCAGGGTTGATTTGTGTAAAAGAAGTACCCGGCAAATGCAATCCCACCCAACAACAGCCAGATGGACGAAAATCCGAACGTTCCGGAAAGTCCTAGCTTTAGGCTGAGTGTTTCATCGCCCCGTTTACTATCCTCCTCGTGCTGGTAAATTTGTGTCAGTGGATAAGAACCCAACAGCAAGATGCTGGTTAGCGATGCCGGCATCCACAGGCTATCCGGAAGTGGCCAGGACCATTCCGAATCCCCCAGCCCTTCCACGCACATCCAGAAGGTAAAGGCTCCCTGAAAAAAGCCTGCCGTAAGCCAACTGACATAGGGATATTTTTTAAGCCGAATGGAGGGATGGCTGTACGCCATGGAAACCAGTCCGTAGACCAGCACCATCCAGAAAAAGGCAGTGCCCAATACCAGCGCAAGCCCAAGAGCTATCAGAAAAAACACCAGGGATAAGTAGTACAGGTCCAGACTGACCTTCTTGGGGTTCTTCAGGCCCCCGATGCTTTTTTCATCCTTATCAAAATAACTGTTGTATCCATTGCTGGAAGGGTATAAAAAAAGGTGGAGAACCACCCACACCATCACAGCCCGGAAGAGTTCGATTTCGGTCAGGGTGGCGAGCGCAAACCAGTATACCGGCATCAGGTAATAGGAAAAGGGAATCCGCAAGTGTTCCCAACTTGATTTCTTAAACATAGTTAGAAAGCTTGATAACTTTTCGTCATGGCAACTGTTTTTTACTTATCTTGAAAATTACAATAAAAACAAGCTAAAATAAAATCCATGAATAGCCAAATCGTCAGCATAGGGCTGGCCAATCCGGGAGAACCCATTTCTCAAGAAAAGATCAGTCGCTTTATGCAATTGGCACATGGGTTGGACCCTCAGGAGAGCAGAAAATTGGGTTTTATTTACCGTAAATCGGGGATCCGGCAGCGATACAGTGCCCTGAATGATTTCAACTTCGAGGATCCGGCTAAGTTTGAATTTTTTCCAAATAACAGGAGTCTGGAGCCCTTTCCGGGCACGGCCAAGCGAATGGAGGTATTTCGGAACGTGGCTCCGGTTTTGGCCCAAACGGCCATTCGCCGGTGCTTGCAGGAGGCACAACTCCCGCCCTCGAAGGTGACCCACCTGGTGTTGGTCTCCTGTACCGGCATGTACGCGCCTGGAGTGGAGATGGACATTATCCAAACGATTGGCTTTCCCAATACGATCGAGCGTTACGCCATTCATTTCATGGGTTGTTATGCCGCATTTAATGGCATCAAACTGGCCGATAGGATCTGCCGTAGCGAACCCAGTGCCCGGGTACTCATCGTGGGGGTGGAGTTGTGTACGATTCACTTCCAAAAAGCGTACAACGAGGATAACGTCATCGCCAATGCACTTTTTGGGGATGGGGCCGCGGCTGTTTTGGTTAAAAACGCAGAACATGGTCTGGCCATCCGCCAATACCAGAGTAATATCCTGATCGAAGGAGAAACCGATATGGCATGGACGATCGGTGATTTTGGTTTCGAAATGAGACTTAGCAAATACATTCCCGATTTGTTGAATCGAGGAATTCTGGAATTGCGAAAAAACCTGGAAAACAAATTTGACATCGCACAGATCCGCCAGTTTGCGATTCATCCGGGAGGCAAACAAATCCTGAAAAAAATTGAATCGGCTTTCGGCATTGAGGAACGACAAAATGGACACGCTCACCAGGTACTCGAAAAGTTTGGCAACATGTCTTCCGTCACCATCTTATACGTACTCGCCGCCATCCTGGAAGATCCTGCAATAGAGGGAGAGGTCTTGGCCATGGGTTTTGGTCCGGGGCTTACCTTAGAAACCTTATTGCTCCAAAAGTCATGAGCAAATTTGCCCACAGAAGTTACACAAAGGAGTTGATGGACGACCTGCAATGCAGCGGCAAGGAGCTGGAGCAAACCCTTCGAGAGCTGCGCACCATCAACCGGCTATTGGGAGGAAATCGGGTGACCACCTCTGGCATACAGTACCTGATTGGGAAAAATCGTCAAAAAACGCACCGCATTGCCGATTTGGGATGTGGCAGGGGAGACATGGCCTTGGTGCTAAAAAAATGGGGAGACCGAAACCGCTACTCGCTAGAAATTACCGGCATCGATGCCAATCCCCACATCATTTCGCTGGCACGCGAGACCATCCAGTCGAGGTATCCTGAAATTCAGTTTAGGGTGGGAAATGTGTTTGAGAAGGACTTTTTGAAAACCCCGGCGGACATACAAACCTGCACCCTGTTTACCCATCATTTTACCGACGAGGAACTGGTCCAGATTCTTTGTAACCTCAAGGATACCACTAGAATCGGGTTGGTTATTAATGACCTGCATCGGCATTTTCTGGCCTACTATAGCATCAAATGGCTGACGGCGGTCTTTTCTCGCTCCCGCATGGTAAAAAACGATGCCCCGCTATCGGTTTTGCGCGCGTTTAGCAGAACGGATTGGGAGCGGATTTTAGCCGCGGCGGGAATCACTACCTATAAAATTTCGTGGCATTGGGCATTCCGATGGCAGGTTATTTGTTGGTTGTAAAAAAGAAATTCTATTTTGACATAATTTTAACCAAAAATTTAATTAGACTATGGAATTGGATAACCTTGATTTTGAGGGCCTTCTCGAAAATATGGTCCCACTGCTTTTAACGGCCGTAAAAAGCATACTTATTGCCTTACTCGTATATTTTATCGGTAAATGGGTGATCAACTTTACACTACGCGCTACCGATAGGATTTTTATCAAGTATGAGGTGGAGCCCTCCCTTGCGTCGTTTTTAAACAGTTTTTTGAAGGGCTTGCTGTATATCGTGCTGATTCTCGTCGTTCTTTCTACGCTGGGTGTGGAGGTGACCGCGTTTATTGCCGTATTGGGTGCCGCCGGTTTGGCCGTTGGCCTGGCGCTTCAGGGCTCACTGGCCAACTTCGCTGGGGGAATACTGATTCTAATCTTTAAACCGTTTAAAGTGGGCGACACCATCGAGGCGCAGGGCACCCTAGGCTCGGTCGAAAAAATTGCCATTCTTTATACCACGGTTCGGAATTTTGACAACAAGGTGGTAACCATTCCCAATGGCGCGCTTGCCAACAACAGCATCGTTAACTTTTCCATAAAACCAACCCGTCGGATTGACATGGCGGTAGGGGTAGCCTATGGTACCGATTTGAAAAAGACCAGACAGGTCATTCTGGATACCTTAAAAAAGGACGAACGGATACACGGTGATCCCGCACCCGCGGTTTACTTTACCAATTTTGGCGACAATTCGTTGGATCTCACCGTCCGGTGTTGGGCCAATGCCGACGATCTATGGCCCGTTTTTTGGGACAATATGGAGGCTATAAAGGAATCATTGGAAGAGAACGCCATTGAAGTTCCTTTTCCTCAGCGAGATGTGCACCATTTTTTCCCGGAGGGGAAGCCCGAAATAAAAGGGTAAAAAAGCCGGAGCCTCTGACACTACCAAGTTAAGAGGCTCCGGGTAAACCCTACATTAAAAAATTAACCAACTACCAAAATTAACCAACTTCTCTTCCAACCCACTCGTAATCAATCTTCAAAAAAATAAGCTCTTTTTCAACGCTTGTTGCTACAATTACCCGAGTCGAAGGTAAGTAGCACCTGTTGATTTCCTCCCCGGAGCTGCAAACTACCCTGAGAGGGGATGGGGTTTCCGGAAGCCATGCATTCCTGCAGGTATACTACCGGATGTATTATTTCAAACGACGTCTTTACTCCCGCAACGGTCGATACCGTCCCGTATCCTTCCAGGTAAATCCGAAATCCTGTTTCCTCCGTAGATAGATGCAAATCTTTGATTTGCGAGTGATCCAGGCGGTACGTTTCTCCTGTTAGGGAGGTAAATTGAAAATCACTGATAACGGAAGAAAACCGGATACGCCTTTTTTCGGACTGAAAGCCCAAATTTTCCAATTTTCTTGTTCCTTCCAACTTTCGTCCGTTCAAGGAAAAATTTTCAAAACCGATGGTAACACTGCTGCCTTTTATCAGAAAGGAATCGGTATAAGCGATGGTAACGACTCCTTTTTTCTGAAGACCTCTTTCGTCGACACAGCCACTACCGTAATCCACCTTTATCCGGCTGTTTTTCTCGTCCCGCATGATGACCGAGCCCGGGCAACTGGATACATCCAGAATAGGTGAAATTTTTCCTTGAGTCAAATCCTGCTGCATCATGGCTGAAAATACCAGCAGGTCCAACTCCTCCAACAAGCCCATCATGTTTGCCATCTCTTCGGAGGAAACCATGCCAGCGGCATTTTCCAATTCCACCTCTTCTGCGGAATGGCAGGAAAGTAGCAGAAACGGGATAGCCCACAAAAACCACCTACCCAACGTAAATTTCGGTGTTCCCATTGTGATCGTAAATCAATGACCTTTTGTTTATGTACGAAATGTAGTATGGAAAAGGATTAAAAACCAAGCTTTTACAAATTATTTCACTTTGAAAATTAACAAAACATATATTTGATTTTGAAAAACAAAAATAAGGATATGGCCGCCGATATGGGCTAAAAACTGCCCTTTCCGGCTATAAAAATGACGTTGAAATCAAGGGTGCTCCATTATGACTGCTTTATGGCTTGTTTGGACATAAAAAAACATAACGAAAACTAAAAAAAATTAAATTTACACCAAAGAAGGGGGGTTTTTGTTTTTGTGGGGAAGCTGATTCTCCGCAGGTTATGAGGGCAAAGATCGCCGGTTGTTTTTTTGCTTAGGTAACCCGGCGGAGATCTGCTATTTTGGTTTCCTTGCGCGGCGGGTGCGCGTAGCATGGTGCCCGTAAAATTCTTTTTATCTTTAGCCTTTCAACCATCCAATCATCTCGTTCATGAAGACCAATTTTGATTTAAAGGAGCCGGAAAAGTCGCTGAAAGATGCTCGGGAAAAAGCGCTACTGCTTTCTGCCGCAAGATTGGTGCTGTTCTTTGCCATGGCGGCGGTGCTGATTGTAGGGATTTCCGAAGTGCATTGGCTCGCCTTGCTGTTTTTGCCGATGAGTGCCCTGTTTGTGGGATTGATTTTTCGGTTTAATCGGCAGAAGGACCTGGAGCGCTTTTATCTTTCCGTGCTAGAAATGGAGGGTTTCCGGAAAAAGCGCAAGGAAAGACAATTTGCTGGATTCGATACCGGGGCTGATTTTATAGAGGCACGGCATCCGTATTCGAGCGACCTGGATCTTTTTGGAGACCATTCTCTTTTTCAATTGCTTAATCACACAGTTAGTCAGGGTGGGCGAAGCCTACTGGCCCAGTGGATGAAGCATCCACTATCTCCGGCGGAGGCAAAGGAAAAGCGAGAGGCCTTGCGCGAATTGAGCGCAAATGGTGATTTTTTGACGGTGTTCGAAGCACTGGGAAAGGCTTTTTTGAAGCAAGAAAAATCCAAAGCGGGCTTTTACAACTGGTTGAAAAAGCCGATTTATTGGAAGGCATTTTTTTTCCTGCCACTGTGGATCGGTCCGATCCTGGGACTTGCCGTTCTTTTTGGTGTTTTGTTTGGTATGATTTCCAGTGCCTACTTGAGTTTTTTTATCGGAGTAGGGTTGCTGTTACTGGGAGCGGTATTCCGACCATTGATGGCGGCCATGAAAGCCCTTCCGAACGATAGTGATTTGAAAACGCTGCAGGCCTGGGCTGATTTGTTGGAGAGGCAGGAATTTCGTCATCCCTTGTTGTTGCGTTTTCAGCAGCCCGTAAGGGGTGATGGTTTTTTTGCTTCCAGGGCCCTGGCGCAGCTGGAAAGCATCACCTTCCTGGTCGAAAACCGAACCAATATGATGTACCTTATTTTTAATATCTTTTTTTGGACGGACTTTTATGTCCTATATCGCTTGGTTCAGTGGCAGAAGAATGTCGGGACGAAGATGAAAGAATGGGAGGAGACCTTTGAACACTGGGAAGGCCTGGTTTCCCTTGCTGCCTGTATTCGGGAGGAAGGGTTGGATGCGGCGGTGCATTGGTCTACCAAAGAGGAATTGCAATTTAAGGAGGTCAAACATCCCCTCATCAAACCCAGTGATTGCGTTGCCAATGATTTTGACTTCAACGTGGAGCATCAGGTGGTGTTGCTCACCGGATCAAATATGTCCGGGAAGACCACGTTTATGCGGACGGTGGGAATCAATGTGGTTTTGGCCGGCATGGGCATGCCGCCCTTTGCGGCGGCGATGGTCAGCGGTCCATTTCAATTGTACACCAGCATGCGAAATACCGATAGCCTGGGAGAGAGCGTAAGTTCTTTTTATGCCGAGCTTGCGCGGATCAAGGTATTGCTGGACCAGGCGGCATCTGGAAAGCCCGTATTTTATTTGTTGGACGAAATCCTGAAGGGGACCAACACAGCAGATCGGATTATGGGTAGCGAGGCCTTGATTCGGCAGTTGGCGGCAAGTTCTTCCAAGGGGATTATTTCGACCCATGATATCGAATTGAGCGAAATGGAAAGTGAGATGCCGGCCCTGGTGAATTATAGTTTTCACCACGATATACGAAAAGAGGAGATTGTTTTTGACTACCGGATCAAGCCCGGTCCCTGTCCCAATTTTAATGCACAAAAGCTGATGGAACTTATGGGTATTCGGCTCTCCAAACCAGCACCGGATAACGTGTGAAATTCTTTTTGGCACAACTATTGGTACTATTTGAATAAAATTCATAACCAATATTAACCAACACCACTATGAACTCGTTATTGTATATCATCGCCATCATCCTGGTCATCGGATGGATTTTTGGAGCTTTTGTGTATAGCGTCGGAGGATTGATCCACATTTTATTGGTCCTGGCTGTAATAGCCGTGCTGTTTCGCCTGATAGGCGGTAGATCGGTATAGTTATCCAGCTTACTATTGCGAACGAAAACCGCCTTTACCGGCGGTTTTTTTATTTCCATTCGGTATTTATCCCTATTTTTGGGAGGAAGAACCAATCAAAACCAGTTAAATGGGGCAAGCGAATTACCAGCAACAAGTACTTGGCATTTTAGGTGGGGGACAACTCGGGCGAATGCTCATCCAGTCCGCCATCAATTATAACCTAACTGTCCATATAATGGACCCGGATCCGGAGGCCCCCTGTAAAAATCTTTGCCGTACGTTTGTGCAGGGAGATTTGAAAGACTACGACACCGTCTATGCATTTGGGAAAACATGCGATGTGATTTCCATAGAAATAGAACATGTAAATACCGCTGCGTTGTACCAACTGGAGCAGGAAGGTAAGAAAGTTTTTCCTCAACCCCGTGTGATTGAATTGATTCAGGACAAACGAACCCAAAAGCAATTTTACCAGGATCAGGGCATTCCTACAGCGCCGTTTGTGCTGACGGAAAACAAAGCCGATGTGGCACGACACCTGGATTTTTTGCCGGCGGTGCATAAATTGGGAAAAGAAGGATACGATGGCCGGGGGGTACAAACCATTCCGGACGCTGGCGCGATTGGGAGGGCCTTTGATGCGCCGGGTCTGCTGGAAAAATTTGTAGATTTTGACAAAGAACTGGCGGTGATTGTAGCACGAAACGAACATGGAGCGGTAAAAACGTTCCCGTCGGTGGAGTGCGCCTTTCATCCCGTACACAATTTGGTAGAGTTTTTGTTTTCCCCTGCGGAAATCTCGCCGGAAACCGATCAGAAGGCACAGGCGCTGGCGCTGAAAGTAATCGAAAAATTAGACATGGTGGGGTTGCTTGCCGTGGAGTTATTTGTCACCAAATCTGGCGAAATCCTCGTGAATGAAATAGCCCCTCGTCCACACAATAGCGGGCATCATACCATCGAAGCCAATTTCACCTCTCAGTTTGAACAACACCTGCGGGCGGTCATGGGCATGCCTTTGGGGGATACGGGTATTCGCAGCGGCGCGGCCATGGTCAACCTGCTGGGTGAAGCCGGCTACACCGGTGAAGCGCTGGTGGAGGGGCTGGACGAAGCCATTCAGGAAAAGGGCGTTTACCTGCATCTCTACGGAAAAAAACTAACCAAGCCTTTTCGAAAAATGGGTCACGTGACCGTATTGGAAGCGGATACGGGTCGATTGAGAGAAAAAGCACAGCGAATCAAAGAACTAATCAAGATAAAAGCATGAGTAAGGTTCAGGTAGGAATCATCATGGGCAGTCAGTCCGATTTGCCGGTCATGGCAGAGGCGGCAAAATTTTTGGAAGAGATCGAGGTAGGTTACGAGTTGACGATCGTATCGGCCCACCGTACACCGGGGCGGATGATTGAGTATGCGGAGAAGGCGCGTGAACGGGGACTAAAGGTGATCATCGCCGGAGCTGGTGGGGCAGCCCATTTGCCGGGAATGGTGGCTTCGCTGACCACCTTACCGGTCATCGGTGTTCCGGTCAAGTCCTCCAACTCCATCGATGGCTGGGACAGTATTCTGTCCATTCTGCAGATGCCTTCGGGTATTCCTGTGGCCACCGTGGCACTAAATGGGGCAAAAAATGCCGGTATCCTGGCTGCTTCCATCGTCGGAGCCTTTGATGGGGCAGTAGGCAATCGCCTTGCCACTTTCAAAAACTCCCTGAAAACAAAAGTAGAGGCAAGCGCCCGGGAAATCGAGCAAAAGGGCTGGAAGGAAATTTTGGGGGAATAAATCCCGATTTAGGTCCGCGGTGCCTACGGACAAATGCGCTGTGAATACCGTGGCAGCCAAGCTTGAAATCATGTTTCCCGGAACTCAGTCGCGACGAATGGAAAAACGTTGCATCCGGTACCTAAAGCCTTCATTGAATATTTTTCAGCTTGGGTCTATTGGGAACGGTAGAAAGGTTAACAGGTTTTCAACCGGTATATCTAGTGTGATTCATGTAGTAATGTGGTGGTAATCGATTACTCCGAGTTGACAGCCTAAGCCACACCGAAAAAGTACGGGTGTTGGTCAAGCTCGCAGCTAACTGAACAAATTGTATCGAATAAGCAATTCGTCGTTTCGCTTCCACTGTATCCAGCCGGTGCCCACTTTTTTAAAGTCTCCATTCATCAAAAGAACCTCGGCCCAATCATCCTCGACTCGTATCGGCCGCAAATATTCGTAAGAGGTCTGTATGATTCCCGCTGTAGGAAGGGGACGGGCGCGAATGCTTGCATCGACACCCGGTAGGAACTCCACCGAATTTACACGGAGCAGAAATTCCGGCCAGTATATCACCTTTCCCGCCTGTTTGCTCACGTACGCGGTTTGCCCGGTTTGTACATTTACAATCACTTCCACGAATTCTTCGGTAACACTCTTGATTTTAAAATAGAGGATATCGTAGTCCATTTTCAGGATTTCCGGAACCAGCCAGGGAGGGGCGGTCGCGATTTCAAACTGGTTGTATTCATTCTTAATAAACGTGACACTGTCGTAGGGCGCATGCTCGAGAATGGATTTCTCCAAATTCGGGCGGCTGTAGAAATAAAGAGTGGGGTTGTCAAAGATATTGGGGCTAAAAAATCCCATACCTGCATCGGCATTTTGGTTTTGCGTGCGGGACATTCCGCTTACCAAAGAAGTCAGCATGCCCTGTTGATCGGGCTTTTGGATAGGAACAGTCGGTTTATCCCGGTAAGGTCCGCTTTCCTCTTCCCGGATTTCTTGTCGTTGCTGGTACCGGTAGTGGGTAATGCCATATCCCAAAAGCAGGCAACCCAACAATACCCAGTTTCCGATCACGATCTTTTTGTGAACAAGGTGGTAGGTGAGAAAAAACGAGACGATAAAGGCCAATCCTGCAAACAGGACTCCCCAACCCAAAACAATGGCGCCGGCGGCCAGTCCCTGGTTTTTTCCGGCTCCGATCCACCCCGCTATATATACTCCGACTAGAAAGAAGACCAGCAGGCTAAGGAGGTTAAATAACAGGCTGGCGGGTTTTAGTAGCTTTTTCATGATCAGAAAGTAAGTGTTTTTATTAGTTTTTCGGACGTTTTCACCTCCACGGTAAGGGTCTGGGGAGCGCGGTCTTTGTAGGCACCCATCGGAGCGACTTTTACCGTGTACGTACCAGGGTTAAGTAGAAAGTCTCTTCCCCGGTCGTAGGTGCGTCCCCCGGCTACGCTTTTGCCGGAGGAGGCTTCCCTGATCGTTACAATGCTGTCTATGGATTTGTCACCAACACGTGCATCGATAAAGGCGGTTCCTGTCTGAAAATCATAGGTAATCGGCGTGGTACCTCCTGAGGCAATCGCAATATTTTCCATTTCAGCAAATGTTTCCAAACCATTCATCGCGAGTGCCTGAACGGTGATCGTGTACGAGCCTGGATTCACCTCTATCTCTTTGGCTGCATTGTACGTTCGAACAGAAGCGGCTACCTGCCCGGTTTGATCGATCACGTTTACCATGGCATCCCAGTACGCTCCGTTATTGGTGATAGAAATACCGATTTTGCCACCGTCAAAACTAATTTCTTCATGAACCAGGCTGTCTTCCCTACTTTTTATTCCGGAAACGGTGACGGTTTTCATGTCACTGCCTTCAAGGGGCCTCACCTCAAAATTGTACGTGCTCGGCGGCAAATAGAAATAGGCCGTATCGCCGTACGTTCGGGCACGTATGGGATCTCGCTTTGCAACGATATCATAGGCCTCAACGAGCGCGTCAATGGGCTTCCCGTTTTTTACGGTATAGACCGAAACGTTATTTTTAGGTTGGTCAACGGTGGCCGCAGTCGCTTCATTCAAGACCGCCCCCAGGTCTGCGGCATCCGATGCCGGAAAATACCGTCCCTCACCGGCCTTTGCAGCACATTTCAATGGCTCCGTGTCTTCATCGACCAGCCCAAACCCGATAATATGCAAGCGAAAATCAATCCCTTCGTTTTTTGCTTTCCTTACTATTTCACAAATGTCACCGTCGCAGGATTCAATCCCGTCCGTAACCAGAATGACGGTTGCATTGGTTTTTGCTTCCCTTAAACTATCTATGACTACGGAAGCGGCATAGGCCAACGGCGTCATGCCCAGTGGTTTGATCGAGCGCAATGCAGCAATGAAAGCCGGTTTCGTTCCTTCGCGTACATCCACCAGGAACTCCACATCCCTGCAATCGCCTTTATTTCGGTGTCCGTAAGCTACGAGACCGATTTGTTGATTTTCGGGAAGCTCGTTTACGGCGTCGGTTAATACCTCAGAGGCAATATCCATTTTGGTTTTTCCAGTGAGTTGGCCCCACATGGAACCACTGGCGTCGTAAATAAAAATAATCGGAGGTCGCACATTGATTTCCTGTGCTGATACTGAAGCAACTGGAAAAACGATCAGTAAAAGATAGTGAAGAAATTTCATAAGCACTGGGTTTTGAAGGGGTTAGAATAAATATAGAAAAAAAAACTATATTTATTGCAGACTTTGCTTCAGTGCGGTTGCCAATCCAACAGCTAGCTTTACAGTCAGACAGAAGCCACCCCTTGTTCTGGGGGGTGTGTATCCAAAAAATAGCACCTACAGGGAATGATGGGGAAACACCCCTGACCAAGCTTGCCGAAGTACGTTCGCCATCGGAATCGGTGAAAAGTTTTTCGAATAAAGTCTTTTCCTGAAGGTAGTCCCGACGAAATCATTTGATCGGTATGCAGGACAACGGAACGTCTCCCAAAAAAATCAAGGAACGATTTATTTTTTATGGAAATTACCGATTGGATATCAGGACAGTTGTTTGGACCAATACGTATAACAATAAAAAGGCACCCAGCCCAATGAAATCGCAACGTGCATATCCATTAATCGTAGTTTTTCTAACTCTTTTTGGATGTACCGATACGGAGCAGCTCCTACTTCCTGAAGCACTCAAGGGTACCTGGGAAGAAGGCTACGCCATCGAACATACTGGGTTTTCCCTGGTTCAGGTGGAAAGCTTTACCTTCTTTGACAACGGTGACTACAACCGCTTTCTGGGGTACCGGGAACCCGGGGCGGATCGACTACTGGGCTACCGCTTCTTTGTGGAAGGGACCTACCAATTGGATGGAAGGCGAGTCCTACTGCAGGAAACCGATCGCAGGCTCCATGTGGGGCAACTCCTCCATGGAGATTTGGACCTTTTGAGCCAGGTCAATCCTTACCCGAAGTCTTGGGCGGACCTGTCGATCAACGAAAACAAAACGCTTCTGGAGATGTACCTTCCCTGCAATCCCCTGTCGTCTGCCCGTTGCCAACCTAAAAAAGTCTTTCGTAAACGGATGGTTGAATTCTCCGTCAGTAAGCCGGAATCCATTTTTTAGGATGGGCTGTACGAGGGTACATTAGCCAATGAATGCACCGATGCGCGTAACGCGTACGTTGCCGGCATCAGAACGGCAAAATATCCCCTTCGCTGTCATCGCTGAAAGTACTGACATCAGGCTGGTCTTGCTTTTGGTTTCCGGAAGCCGCTCCACCACCTCCGGTACCGTTGTCCACATTGTTTACCCGCCATATCTTAACATCCGTGTACCAACGCCCGTTGTATTCACGGCTTTCCACTTCGATACTGGCCGTAATGTCCTGGCCGGGTTGTATATTAAACTGATCGATTTTATCTCCCCATACGGTCAGGCAGACCTTCTTCGGGTATTGGCCGGGGGTTTCCAGGATATAGTCGCGTTTTCTCCAGGTACCGTTGCGTCCGTTACCTGATTGCTCTTCCAGTGCCTGTATGATCTTTCCGGTTAGTTCCATGTGTCGTTGGTTGCTTGTTGAAAAAACGAAGGTAAATAAAAGGGGGCGGATTTAAAACACCGGGGCCTGATCCGGTTTTAATCTGGCCGAATTTGAAAAAAAATTTCGCTGTAGAGCGTTTAAATTCGCTGGATTTAGGGAAGCCTACAAACGGTGCCAATTTTTTGTAATACCTTGGAGTAAACAAAAAAGCCGACGGCACCCGTAAGTCCCTGCCGGCTTTTTACATTTTCTGAAAAGGCTTCAAATTAGCCCATATTCTTCACGGCATGGTCCACCGCCCGGGCGGCAAAAGCCATATAGGTTAGTGAAGGATTTTGTGTACTGGTGGAAGTCATGCAGGCGCCGTCTGTCACGTAAACATTCGGGCAGGCATGAATCTGGTTCCATTTGTTAAGGACCGAGGTTTCGGGGTCTTTGCCCATCCGGGCTCCCCCCATTTCATGGATATCCAGACCTGGAGCCCGCTTGTCATCCCGGGTTCGGATATTGGTGAAGCCCGCGGCTTCAAACATCTCGGTCATTTGCTCCAGGTAATCCTTAATCATGGCTTCGTCATTGGCATCGTAGTCAAGAGAAACCCGCAGCTGCGGAATGCCCCAGGCGTCCTTTTTGTCCGGGTCCAGGCTTACCTGACTCGCTTCTTTGGGAATGGTCTCGCCCATCATGTGCGAACCCACTCGCCAGGGGCCGTATTCCTCCCGGGTCATGGCCCGTTCTAGTTCTTCACCGATGCCGGAGTAATCGTTGACCATGCTACGACTTGCGCTGAATCCGGCGGCGTAGCCCCTTAGAAAATCGGTTTCCTGCGTGTAGACGTTTCGGAAGCGGGGGAAATAGCCGGAAGTCGGCCTTCTGCCTTCGGTGGTGTACTCCTTCAGCCCGTCAAATTCTCCGGAAATCCCGGCCCGGTAGTTGTGGAAGGCCACGTATTTACCCAATACCCCGCTGTCATTGCCTAACCCCTGGGGGAAGCGACTTGAGGTGGAGTTCAACAGGATCAAATTGGTATTGAGTGCACTGGCATTCAAAAAGATTACCTTGGCATAATATTCTGTGGTTTCTTTGGTGTTGGCATCAACCACCCGGACACCCGTAGCTTTGCCTTTGGCCTCGTCGTAAATGATGGAATGAACCACGGCATGGTGCTGCATGCTGAGGTTTCCGGTTTTTGCCGCCCAGGGAAGGGTGGAGGAATTGCTGCTGAAATAGCCGCCAAAGGGGCAGCCGCGCTGGCAAAGGGTTCGGTTTTGGCAAAGCGTTCTGCCCTGTTTGGCATAGAATTCGGCGTTGCCCGTGATGTGGGCACAGCGTGCCACAATGATTTCCCGTTCGGGGTAATTTTTCCGCAGAAAGTCCTTGAAATACAGTTCTCCGGCGGTCAGTTCAAAGGGCGGTAAAAACTCCCCATCGGGCAGGTTGTCCCGTCCGTCCTTGTTGCCGGACACGCCGATAAACTTTTCTACATGGCTGTACCAGGGCGCAAGGTCTTGGTAGCGGATGGGCCAATCCACGGCGAATCCATCCCTGGCGGGACCTTCGAAATCAAAGTCGCTCCACCGTTGCACCTGCCTGGCCCACAAAAGGGATTTGCCTCCGGTTTGGTAGCCTCGGATCCAGTCAAAGGGTTTTTCCTGCACGTAGGGGTGCTCGGTATCTTTGACAAAAAAATGCTGCGCGTCTTCCCGAAAGGCATAACAGCGGCTCACCACCGGATTTTCCTTTTTGATTTCTTCGGGAATGGTCCCCCGGTGTTCAAACTCCCAGGGCATTTTATTGGTGGTGGGGTAATCCTGCACGTGTTTTACTTCCCGTCCCCGCTCCAGGACCAGGGTTTTAAGGCCTTTTTCGCAAAGTTCCTTTGCGGCCCATCCCCCACTCATTCCCGAACCGATGACGATGGCATCGTAGCTGTTGTCTTTTTTACTTTTTATGGTCAAATTCGCCATGGCCTGCGTTTCTTTTATTTATGCGGTTTCAATTTTTTTGCTTCCATAGAAGCGAGCCGGAACCAACTCGTACGGTTTGATTTCTGTCATGAAGTACTCGGAATTCAGGTACCCTTGCAGGGCGAACCGTTTGGTTGTGCTGATAAATGCGGTTGCATTCTTTTTTTCGTCCCCTTCTCCGTCCATTGCCAATGTAGCCCGCAGGCAGTCTTCCGCTTCCGTCGCATTCATTTGCGAAAACTTCTTTCCATATTGGTTGTTCGAAAACGCCTCCCACTGCTGCAAGCCTGCGACAAATGTTTCCTGTTGCCCCCTGTCCAGGCAATCGTTGCACATCACCAGGACAAAATCCTGAAGCTGCAGGTCCGGACCCGATTTCAGGACTTTTCCTGGAAATACCGTGGCGATGATTCGGGTCAACAGCTCTTTTTGAGCGGCGGTTATCTTTAGGTTTTGATAGGCTTGCAAGATGGATTCCTCACTGAAGTCGCAGGCCGGCATCAGTACCGCACCGCCAGTCAGGATAGCCAATTGCTTCATGGCGGATCTTCTATCCATAATTGATTGTAGATTTGATGATTTCTGAGGAACAAGTTATTGATTTTTTGATTACCTGCCACAGGTTTTTTTTATCGGTGGTTGATTCCGCTAAAAATCAATTAATTTTACCCCGGTATTCCATTAATTACTGTACCCATAAGGCATGTTTCGAAACCTACTGTTACTACTCGTAGTATTATTTCCATGTATCACCTTCGCACAGACAAGTATTCAGGTGCTTGATGCGCAATCCGGAGAAGCTGTTCCCTTCGTTTCGTTGAAAGGAAACAACCTACCGTCGTTTGTGGCCGATGAAAACGGACAAGTCAATCTATCCCTGGAGGAGGCTGCTGAAATACGCTTTTCCCATGTGGCTTACGAGAGTCAGGAAGTTCTTGTTCCGGTTTCGGGCACTTTGGTTGTTTCCCTACAGCCTGCGGCAAATGCATTGGCAGAGGTGGTGGTCAGTTCGTTTGAAACCGAGCGTCCCCTCTTGGAGCAGGCAGCGGGAATCGTGCGCGTATCAGAGGCGGATTTGTTTCGCTTCAACGAGACGTCCGTGGTACATGCCTTCAATACCAAGCCGGGTATCCGGGTGGAAGAGCGGGCGCCTGCCAGTTACCGGATTTCGATCCGCGGAAGCTCGTTACGGGCGCCGTTTGGCGTACGGAACGTGAAAGTGTATTGGAACGGAATTCCCTTTACAGCCGCGGATGGCACCACCCCGCTCAACATGCTGGATGTGGCCAACCTGCAAAATACAGAAATCATCAAGGGACCTGCTGGAAGTATCTATGGGGCGGGAAATGGTGGCGTGATCAGTTTTAGCAGCAGTCCTGAAATTACGGAAAACAGGATCAGTACAGACCTGTCTTTTGGCGATTTTGGCATGACACGGTATCGCTTTGGCCTCAGCCAGCAAATGGAAGAAGGCGGGATAAAGGTATCGTATGTCCGGCAAAAAGCCGACGGCTACCGCGATCATACGGCCATGGACCGGGAAGTAGTGCAGCTTACCGGACATTTTAAGCCTTCCGAAAAGCAGCTTCTTACCACACAGCTATTGTATTCGGATCTATTTTATGAACTACCTGGTGCGCTCACGGCCAGTCAGGTGGCCGAAAATCCCCGGCAGGCAAGACCGGGATCCGCGGCACAAAATGCATCCATTGACCAGCAGTCCATGTACGGGGTGGTTTCGCACGACTACCAGTTTCACCCCAAATTCAGCAACAAAACCTCCATCTACATCAACACGGTGGATTTCGAAAACCCTTTTAATCTGGATTACAAAAAGGAAACCCAATTTAGCTACGGTGGAAGGACGAGTTTTACGTATGATGGCAACTGGGGATCCATTCCGGTGCGTTTAATTGGAGGAGGCGAGTACCAGTTTTCCAACACAGCGGCCCAAAACTTCGGCAACCGGGGCGGACAGGCGGACACGGTTCGGTTTAGCGATGAACTGCTTACCCGCACGGCTTTTCTTTTTCAGCAGCTGGAAGCCGAGTTATCCGAGCGGTTTTTGTTGACGTTGGGCTTGAGTGAAAATTTTTCCAGTTTTGATATTGCGCGAAACATCGATGCTATCCGGGGGATGCCTTCCCAAGCCAGGCGCACCTTCGACCCGGTGATTGTGCCCAGAATAGCCCTTTCCGGGAAGCTGAATGAACAATCTGCCGTTCACGGGAGCATCAGTTCGGGGTTTTCACCGCCCACCATCGACGAGGTACGGACCAACGAAGGAACGATTAACCTGGATCTCGAGGCCGAAAAAGGCATCAATTACGAGGTTGGCTACCGGTCCAGCTTTCGGCAGGGAAGGGTGAATGTGGACATCTCGGCCTTTTACTTCAAGCTGGATGAAACCATCACTACCTTTACCAATCCGGATGGCGTCGTTCTTTTCCGAAATGCCGGAGCGACCGATCAAAAGGGCATGGAGGCCTTGGTGGATTATGCGCTGATCCGAAAGCAATTGTCCTTTATTCAGGAGCTAAAGCTGACCCATACCTTTACGGGGCATTACTTTACCTTTGCGGACTTTATGAAAGGGGAAAACGATTTCTCCGGAAACGACCTTACCGGGGTGGCCCCGCATACCGTCGTGAATCAGGTGGATCTGCGTACGCGACCCGGTTTTTACCTGAATTTCACCCATCAATTTGTGGACGATACCCCGCTAAACGATGCCAATACGGTCTATCAGGAGGCCTACCACCTGGTGAATACCCGCCTTGGCTGGAGAGGCAGCGCCGGAACCACCCTGGATTTGGAAGTGTTTGCCGGGGTAGAAAATCTGGGGAATGCCAGTTACAGTCTGGGGAACGATCTCAATCCCTTTGGTGGCAGGTATTTTCAGCCTGCTGCACCAAGAAACTTTTACGGCGGAATAAAGGTTGGAGTAAAATACTAGTAGAAACATGAATAATCGACCCATATTTAATACCGAAGAAGTCAATAAGATCATCCGAAACAGGAGATCCCAGTTTGTAGCCCAATTCAAGGAGGACGATCCGGTGGAGGATCACATCATCCTGGAAATGCTCGAAAATGCCAACTGGGCACCCACACATAAACTTACCGAGCCCTGGAGGTTTATGGTGTTTGCCGGAGAAGGACTGCAGCGGCTGGCAGATTTTCAATCCAACCTGTACAAGGAGCGAAGCGAAAAGACCGGGAAATTTATCGAAGCTACCTATGCAAAATTTAAGGAAAACCCGCTGAAAGCCTCCCATATCATCGCCATCGGGATGAAGCGGGACCTTCGCGCCAATCTTCCCGAAATGGAGGAAATCGCGGCCGTTTCCATGGCGGTGCAAAACATGTACCTGACGGCGAGTGCCCACGGTCTGGCGGCCTATTGGGGCACCGGTGGACCCACCTTCTGGCCGGAAGCGAAGCCCTTTTTTGGCTTGGAAGAGGCTGACATGCTCATGGGCTTTTTCTACGTTGCCAAACCTGCCTCCGATCGTTGGCCGGAAGGCAAGCGGAAACCGATTTCTGAAAAAGTGACCTGGGTAAGGGAATAATGATGCGGAAAAAACACCGATCGGGAAATGCTGCCAGGCATCCGGCAATGGGAGGGATGGCGCTCCTTTTTCTATTGATTCTGGTTGCCTGCGGCGAAACTTACGTGCCCAAACCCATGGGATACAACCGAATCGATCTCCCCGAGCGGGAGTTTGAGGCATTGGAGATGGATCTTCCCTACACCTTTCAGCATTCCACACACTTACAGGTAGAGCCGGACTCCTTTAACATGGCCGAAAAAAACTGGATCAATCTCCACTATAGTTCCCTTGGCGCGCGGGTACACCTGACCTACAAACCGATAACTGGTGGGCGGCAAAACCTCAAGTCCTACCTAGACGACGCCCTGACGCTTACCTTCAAACACCAGATCAAGGCCTACGGAATCGACGAGAGCGTAGTCCGTACTCCAACCGGATATACGGGACTGGTGTCCGAACTGAGTGGTGAAGTGCCGACCCAATTTCAGTTTTTTGTGACCGACTCCACCGCGCATTTTTTGCGGGGCGCGCTGTATTTTGAGACAGCCGTGAAAAACGATTCCCTGGCACCGGTCATCGAATACATCAAAACGGACATGATGCATTTGATAAATTCAGTCGAGTTTAATTGATACTACCGAAAACTTGTCGTACCTTACAACACGGAATGATGAAAACAATCGGTAATCGGTCATTTTTCTGAACTACAAATCCACCCCCTCCCCAGTCACGCTTACTATTTACCCCTAAAAACATTATTGTATGGCTACGCCAAAATTTTCCAAACCAACCCTAAACTTTCATCTGGATGTGAAGCAACGGGTAAGCGATTACTTTCGGGACTCAAATATCACCCGTTCGGGTAGCAAACCGCTTTACCTTAAGGCTGGTATCATGGTGGTCTCCTTTATTCTGGTTTACGTTCACTTGGTTTTCTTTACTCCCCATTGGGCAATTGCTCTCATGGAGTGTCTGTTGTTGGGTGCGCTGACCGCATTTATCGGATTTAATGTCATGCACGACGGTGCACATGGCAGTTTCAGTGACCGGCCATGGGTCAACCGCCTGGCGGGCCTGTCGATTAATTTTCTGGGAGCCAATGTATTCATGTGGAAAACCAAACACAACGTGGTGCATCATTCCTTTACGAATGTAGAGGGAGTAGACGACGACTTGAATGCCCGCCCCTTTTTGCGGCTTTCTCCGAGCCAAAAGAAATTTAAAATTCACCAGTTTCAACACTACTATTTTATTTTTACCTACTCCTTGTTGTACTTGTATTGGGTATTTTTTACGGACTATAAAAAATACGTCACCAAAAAGGTGGGGATGGTGCCGATACAGAAGATGAAACTATCGGACCACATCAGTTTTTGGGGGTTCAAAGCCATCCATTTGGTGCTGTTTGTGGCCATTCCCGTATTCATGCTCGGCTGGACGCAGTGGCTGATCGGGTTTTTTGTGTACAGTTTGTTTGCGGGAGTTCTGCTCACCCTGGTATTCCAGTTGGCACATAGCCTGGAGGAGACCGCCTTTCCCCTTCCTTCGCCGGAGACCAATAGTATGGAGGACGAGTGGATGATCCACCAAATCCGGACCACGGCTAATTTTGCTACCGGGTATAAATTGCTGACCTGGTTTTTGGGAGGCCTGAATTACCAGGTCGAACACCATCTGTTTCCAAAAATTTCGCACGTGCACTATCCCGCCATCAGCAAGATACTCAGGCAAGTCTGCGCGGAATACAACATCCCGTACCTGGAACACCCAAAGTTGCGCTGGGCATTTCGCTCGCATGTTCGTCATTTAAAAGTATTGGGAAGGGCCTAAGCGAGGGCTTTTCAGATTTGGCATTGCCATTTCTACCAGTTACATTTGCATCAAGATCATTAGGGGTGCCCCAATATTCCGGGCTGAGATCATACCCATATTACCTGATCCGGGTAGTGCCGGCGAAGGGAAATGAGAAATAGCTAATCGTACGTAATGCTATTGGGTAAACAATGAAAAAAGGAATACCCCTTTATTCCTTTGATGTTTAACCGAACAAATTAATTGTTATGATTCGCATGTACCTGACCCTGGCAGCAATGCTTTGGTCCCAATGGGCTTTGTCCCAAAATCGTATCCAGGGAACAATCCAGGATGCAGAAACCGGAATTCCGCTACCTGGAGCCAGCATAATGCTGGAGGGGACGAACAAAGGCACGGTCTCCGACCGGGAAGGAAGCTTTGAAATGGCCGGACTGGCATCCGGAGAATGGAACCTGGTGGTTTCCTACGTGGGTTACGAAGCCGGGAGTTACCTGGTTCGGTTGCCTCAGGAAAGGCCCCTGGAAATTCGGCTCGAGCCCGCTACCCTAACCACCGAAGCCTTTATCGTTTCCGGTACGCGGGCCTCTGCCACCACGCCTACTACTTTTCAAATCATTGACAAATCGGATCTTTCCAAAAATAACCTCGGGCAGGATTTACCGTTGTTGCTAAATTATACCCCCTCGATGGTGACGCATTCCGATGCAGGCGCGGGAGTAGGCTACACCGGCTTGCGTATCCGGGGCACCGACCAAACACGGATCAACGTGACCGTAAACGGTATCCCATTGAATGACGCAGAGTCTCACGGTGTTTTTTGGGTGAATATGCCGGACTTTGCTTCTTCTGTCGAAAACATCCAAATTCAACGAGGCGTCGGTACCTCCACTAACGGAGCAGCAACATTCGGAGCCAGCCTCAATATACAAACCGATACCAAACGAGAAGAAGCCTATGCCGAGACAGATCATTCGGTGGGTTCATTTGCTACACGAAAGCATACCGTAAAAGCAGGCACCGGCCTGATTGACGATCGCTGGGCCGTAGATGCCCGCCTCTCCCGAATTACTTCTGACGGCTACGTGGACCGGGCGTTTTCGGACTTGAAGTCGTATTTTGTCTCCGGGGGCTATTACGGCGACAACCACGTGGTAAAGGTCAATATCTTTTCCGGTGCGGAACAGACCTACCAGGCCTGGAATGGCGTTCCGGAAAGCCTGCTTGCATCCGACCGAACCTTCAACAGCTATACCTACGAAAACGAAACCGACAATTACCAGCAGGATCACTACCAGTTTATCTATGCTGGGACCTGGGCGGCCAACCTGAAGGCCAACTTTTCCCTGCACTATACACAGGGCCAAGGCTACTACGAGCAATTCAGACCGGAGGATAACCTCTTGGCCAACTACGGCATTGAACCCATTGCCATCGGCAGCGAACTGATCAGCGAAACCGATATTATCCGTCGACGATGGCTGGACAATGACTTTTACGGAGCGGTTTTCTCCCTAAACTACGTCTCGCAAAACGGACGCCTGGATGCCATTCTCGGGGGTGGGGCCAACCGATACGACGGCGATCATTTTGGGGAAATCATTTGGATGGGAGTAAGTGGCGACACGGATATTCGAGACCGTTATTACGACAACGTAGCCATCAAGGATGATCGGAACGTGTACCTCAAGTCTACGTACGAGGTGAAAGAGCGGCTGTACCTGTTTGGTGATTTCCAATGGAGAAATGTCTACTACCGCTTCGATGGCATTAACAACGACCTCCGAACCATTACGGGAAGCCAAAATTACAACTTCTTTAATCCCAAAATTGGGCTATCCTACGAAACGGAGCAGGGAAAGACCTGGTATGCCTCCTACGCAGTCGCTAATCGGGAGCCGGTGCGCAGGGATTTTACCGATTCACCGCTCACCGAAATACCACGACCGGAGACCCTTAACAATGTTGAGGCGGGAATCCGCGTGCGCAAAAACCGGTACCAATACGGCGCCAACCTGTACTACATGGGGTACCAAGATCAGTTGGTGCTTACGGGCCAGCTCAACGATGTGGGTGCCTACATCCGCGAAAATGTCGCCAGCAGCTACCGGGCAGGGATAGAATTGGACGGGGCATTGCAGCTGGACTCCCGCTGGACAATCGGAGGGAACCTGGCATTCAGTAGAAATAAAATCAACACGTTTACCGAGTACAACGATATTTACGACGAAAATTGGGATTTTGTCGGGCAGGAGGCCACCAGCTATCGCGATACCGACATTGCCTTCTCACCAGGCTTTGTGGGAGCTGCGGTGGTGGATTTCCGACCGATCAAAAACCTGGAAGTCAGCTTGCTCAACAAATACGTAGGGCGGCAATACCTCGATAATACCCAGCAGGAAAACCGAAGTTTGGATCCCTTTTGGACCACCGACCTGCGCCTCTCCTACAGTTGGTATCCCGGTTTTGTAGAGGAGATGGCATTTTCCGTAAAGGTCAATAACCTGTTTAACGAGCTGTACGAGCCCAACGGCTATACGTTCAGCTATTTCGTACCTTCGGAAGGAACTACCAGTCGGGAATTGGTCACAGAGAATTTTTACTACCCCATGGCGGGGACCAATTACCTGGCCGGGGTGTCCATTCGCTTCTAACAACTTCCCACACATCCGTTCCCAGAGGCAGCCGGTACGTCGCTGGGAACGGTTTATTGAATGGGGGTCCCGTGAGTCTGCCGGATAAGTAGCCGGGAAACATAGGCGGATCTTTTTAGTAGGTTGACAGCCAGCGAAGAAACCAGCGGCGCCCCAAAAAGCTGCTGGATTTGCCTTCCAAGCTTCAGTCGGCCCTGAAAATACCGGTTCCAATTTTTCTGATAGGCTTCCTGAATTTCCTCCAGACGCTGGTTTTCCTGAAAGGCGTCTGCGACCAGTTTTGCCGTATGTATGGCGATGGCCATGCCGTTGCCGCAGAGGGGGGTGATCATTCCCGCCGCATCTCCCAGCATCAGGATCTGGTTTTCTACTGGCCGTTTGGTGGCAAAGCTGATTTCATTGATCACTTCCGGCCGTTCCCATAGAAAATGCGCGTTTTCAAATAGTTCGCGTATGTGGGGATTTTCGTACAAGTACCGCTCCTCCATGGCACCGATACTTCCGGCGGTTTTTAATTGCTCCCTACTCCCCAGGTAGCAGAGGTTGAACTGGCCGTTTTCCACTTTATTTACACCCAGGTAGCCACCTTTGTAATTGTGCAAGGCCACCGTGCGGTCGTCCATGCCTTCGATCGCGACGTGGTATTTGATGCCCACGTAGGGGCTTCTTTTTTGAATGAAACTGCGGTTTAGTTTTTTATCGATTTTGGATCGCTTGCCGTAGGCACCCAGCACAAATGCCGCCGGCAAGGAGGTACCGTCGTCCGTTTGAACCAGAAAGTGCCGCTTTTCCGCTACGTACTGAATATCGGTAACCTGCGTTTTTTGCAAAAAACGCACCCCATTTTCCAGGCATTTTTGATAAAAATGGTAATCCAGCACGTACCGGCTGATACCGAATCCGCCAAGGTCAAGGGGGAAGTCGGCATGCATGCCATTGACAGCACTCAACCGAAATTGGTCGATATGGGGCGGATCGTATGCATAGGGAAACAGGTCCTCCCGAATCAGGAAATCTTTTACTTCGTTGGAAACGTATTCTCCGCAAACGCGATGGAAGGGATAGGCCTTTTTTTCGATGACCAGGACGCTTTTTCCCTGCCTGGCTAACAAATAGGCGGCAGTTAATCCGGACAAGCCGCCACCAACAATAATGATTTCATTTTCGAACATGTCTGTCTTTTAAACGCCCCATTCCTTGGATGGTTTGAAAAAGGAACATCTTATTTTAACGGTAGATTTCCATCCGGGATAAAGAAAGGAATTGAAAATAATCGATTAATTTCGTCTTTCCATTAAATCCATTGAAATGAAAAATACCAATTTTCGCCTGAAAACAGGTATCTCGCTTGGCCTATTGTTGAGTTTTTTCCTGAACCTGAGTTTGCTCACCGAAGCAGAAGCCCAGCGGAGGAAACGAACCTATCCGAAAGAGAAGGCTACGCAAGCGGAAGAATCAGAGGCGCCTAAAAAAGAGGTATTCAAGGACGGCTTGAAACCCTACAAAGAAGTGATCAAAGACGGTGCACATAGTCGAGAAGGCCTTTTTGACGTGCACCTGGTAGACGGTGCCTATTTTTACGAGATTCCGGAAGAAATGCTGGGTCGGGAAATGCTCATGGTGACCACCATTGCCAAAACGGCCTCGGGGATTGGCTACGGAGGAGAGCGTACGAATACCCAAATGCTGCGTTGGGACAAGAAGGACAAAAACCTGCTACTGCGGGTGGTTTCCTATTCGAATACTGCTTCCGACTCCCTCCCCATCTACGAAGCGGTAAGGAATTCCAACCTGGAGCCCATTTTATACCGATTTGATATCAAGTCGAAAGGAAAAGACGAAAAGGGCTGGGTCGTCGAAGTGACGGATCTTTTTTCCAAGGACGTTCCCGCCCTGGGTTTGCAAAAAAGCCGTCGTACGCAATACAAGGTTTCCCGGCTGGATACCGATCGTTCCTACATCGATACCATCCGTTCCTTCCCCATGAATATTGAAGCCCGTTACGTCCTCACCTACGCGGCCGCTGCGCCCCCTTCCAACGCCAGCACGGGCTTAATCACCGTAGAAATGAATAGCAGCATGGTGCTATTGCCGGAAGAGCCTATGATGCAGCGATTAGCGGACCAACGGGTAGGATGGTTCAGTACGCGGGTTACGGATTACGGACTGGATGCCCAAAAAGCAAGCAGGCGTACCTACCTGGACCGCTGGCGGCTGGAAGTTAAGGAAGAGGACATGGAAAAATTCAAGGCCGGGGAATTGGTAGAACCGAAAAAACAAATTGTGTACTACATCGATCCGGCAACGCCAAAAAAATGGGTGCCCTACCTGAAAGCTGGTGTGGAGGACTGGAATGCAGCGTTTGAGGAAGCAGGTTTTAAAAACGCGATCGTGGCAAAGGATGCTCCCAGTCCGGAAGAGGATCCGGAATGGCACCCCGAAGACGCCCGCTACTCCGTGATACGCTATTTTGCCTCCGATATCCAAAATGCCTACGGCCCGCACGTTTCGGATCCACGTTCGGGTGAAATCATCGAATCGGACATCGGCTGGTACCACAATGTCATGAACCTGTTGCGCAATTGGTTTTTTGTACAAACCGCAGCAATCAATCCGGATGCCCGTGGTGTCGCGTTCAAAGACGAAGTAATGGGCAGGTTGATCCGGTTTGTTTCGGCTCACGAAGTGGGGCATACGCTTGGCCTTCCCCATAATTTCGCCTCTTCTTTCGCCTATCCGGTAGATTCCCTGCGGTCGGCAACCTTTACCCGGGAGTTTGGGACCGCCCCATCCATCATGGATTACGCCCGATTTAACTACATCGCCCAACCCGAAGACGAAGGTGTTCACCTGTACCCGGAAGTGGGTCCCTACGATAAGTACGCCATCGCCTGGGGCTACCGACCCATCCCGGAAGCCAAAACTCCAGAGGAAGAACAGGCGATACTGGATCAATGGATCCGCGAAAAACAAGGAGATCCCGTATACCGATACGGGCGCCAGGGTAACCCGTATGACCCGAGCACCCAAAGCGAAGACCTGGGCAACGATGCCATGAAGGCCTCTGCTTACGGTATTGAAAACCTGAAACGTATCGTCCCCAATTTGATCGAATGGACCGCAGAGGAAGACAAGCCGTTTAAAGACTACAGCGACCTGCAGGAGCTGTATGGTCAGGTCCTCGCCCAATTTAGCCGGTACATGGGCCACGTGCGCACCAATATTGGAGGGATTTACGAGGTGTACAAAGCCACAGGTCAGGAGGAGGAAGCCGTCTATACCCATGTGGACAAGGCCCGGCAAAAAGAAGCCATGGACTTTCTGGTGGAAGAGTTGTTTGCTACGCAGGACTGGTGGACCGATGAGGCGATTACCCGTAGGACGCAGGAATTTGGGATAGTTGACCGGATTCGAACCTTGCAAGTAACCACGCTCAATGGAATTTTGGAATGGGGTCGCCTGGGCAGGATCATCGAAAACGAGGCCCTCAATGGAGATGCCGCCTACGGCCTCCTGGAAATGATGGATGACCTGAGCGAGGGCATCTGGTCGGAACTAGCGAAGGGAGAATCAATTCCTATCAACCGGAGGAGTCTGCAGCGGGCACATTTGGAGCGATTGGAGTTCTTGCTGTCCGAAGACGTAAGCGGGCGGGCGGCTTCCTCGTTAAACGCTTCTCAATCGGATATTCGGCCGGCTGCTCGGGCCAGCTTGAAGAATTTACAACAACGGATCCAGCGAGCCATTCCCCGGACCAATGATCGGATGAGCAAGCTACATCTGGAGGATTGTCTCGAACGCATCAAAAAGATTCTTGACCCCTCCTAAGTAAAAGCATAACGAACTGTAAGTAAAGGCTGCCTCCATCCGGAAGGCAGCCTTTCATATTACCGGGTGACGAAGATACCCCTCCTGAGGTAATCGTTCCGGTCCTACCTGAAAAAGGATAGGCTAACTTTCTTTGGCAGCACAGGTTTTTATCCCGAAGAGGGTATACAGCGGGCAGAAGCTAACCAAGCTGGTTAGCAGAAAGACAGCCGCTATGGCAATAAATACCAGCCCCAGGGTGGCCGAAACTGCACCGGTGAAATACAGGTAAAGGGCGACAATGGCGATTAGCGTCCGCAATACCCGGTCGATGGTTCCCATATTCTTTTTCATAACACAATGGATTTTTGGTTTTTATAAAGGTTTCGAATCTACCGGAAATGCCAGCAGTTGGTTGACTATCAGGTCGATTGTTAGCTAAATATAGCCAATTCTTTCGGTGCATTTGTGTGACACCGATCACTTTCAGCGATCAGTTGTTACCCCGCACTACCAATGGCCGGATAGTTGAACAGGTTGTCGGTACGATTTTGGTCAATACCGCAAGGGACCAAACCCGACTAACCCGTTATTTAAACCGGGTTTCGATGAGGATATCGTCTTCCAGTGTCCGGTGAACCGGACATTTATTGGCAATTTCCAGCAAGCGGTTACGCTGTGCCTCATCCAAATCTCCGCTGATGAGCAAGCTTCGGGTAAAGCGACTTACTTTGGAGTTTTTGTCTTCCACATGATCCCCATCTTTTCGGTGCACTTTATCGTGATCCAGATAAACGTTCACCTCCTCTAGCGGCCAGTTTTTCCGTTGGGCGTACATCTGCAAGGTCATGGCGGTACAGGTGCCCAGGGCTGCCATCAGTAAATCGTAGGGTGTAGGTCCCAGATTATCCCCGCCTACCGATTCCGGCTCATCGGCCAGCAGGTGATGGTAGGGGGTCTTTACCTCTGAAGTATACCCCTGCCCGGCTAGCCGAACGGCTACTTCGTGGCCCTTGGTATCGTTGGGCACCACCGGTGCCGGAAGGTATTTTTTTGCCCAGGTGCTAATTATTTCACCCACGTACGCGCTATCGGTGGAGTTTGATAGCAGGTGATCTGCTCCGTCCAGGGAAACAAAACTTTTGGGATGGAAGGCATGTTCGTAGAGTCTTGCCGCATGCTGTAGGGCGACAACGGTGTCTTGTGGTGAATGAAGGATCAAAATGGGTTTTCTGAGTTGCGCCAGAAATGCACCCAGGTCCTTCTCCTGAAGATCCGCTACAAATGACTTATGGATGCGAAAACCCCTTCCGTCAATATTCACCCGGGAAGCGCCCTCTGTCTCGATTGCCTCTAAATGATCATCAAACAGGTGGGCGATGTGTTTGGGGTCGGAAGGACTTCCGATGGTGACCAGCGCTTTGACCGTCGGCAGGGACCCGGCAGCGAAAATAGCGGCAGCTCCGCCAAAGGAGTGTCCAATCAATAGGGAAGGCGCCTGGTAGCGCGCTTTCAAATAGTCCGAGGCATCTACCAGATCGCTGATATTGGAAGAAAAGTTGGTGTTTTCAAAGCTACCTTTACTGCTGCCCAGGCCGGTGAAGTCCAGGCTCATGACCGCTACCCCCATTTGTGATAGGGTATTGCAGATATTTTGTACGGCGTTCAGGTTCTTGTTACACGTAAAACAATGGGCAAACAAGGCAAAAAACCTGGGATGCCGATCCAGGGGATGAAAGATAAAGGCAGCGAGTTCGATTCCCTCCCTGTTTTTAAACTGTACGCGTTCTTTTTTCATGCGTGTATCGTTAATTCGGATTACAAAAAAGGAAATTCCGGACAAGTAAAAGGATGCTTTCCGGAATTTCCGTTGCTGTTTCCTTGTTTTCAAGTAAAACTGAGGTTTTTTTCCCGAATAGGAAACAAATTCCTGTGGATAATGACGTTATACGCAACGACAACTACCCCATATCGCAAAAGCAAACCGATTACATCGAACACCACCGTACCGATAATGCCGGAGATGATTGTGTTCTTCCAACCAAATGGTCGCATAAGGAATGGATTTATGTGAGGATGCTCTTGGACGTATCACAAGGGGGCTGCTTCCGGAAAATCCACGGGAACTTTGGTCACGTTATGAAGCATATTGGTAATTGCTTTTTCGCCAATGGCGACAATGGTATCTACCAGGTTTTCCTTGGTATATCCGGCCTCAAAGAAATTTTCCAGAACCGTGTCATCTATTTTTCCGGCGTTTTCCATGATCGATTTTGCCAGCTTTGCCAGGGCATCGAATTTCGGATGAAACGCAGCGGTCCCTTTTCGTAGTTCCAGGATTTCCGCTTCGGAAAATCCATTCATTTTACCGATGGCCGTGTGCGCGGCGAGGCAATAGGTGCAGCCGTTTACCTGGCTAACCACCAGGTTGACCACTTCTTTTTCCTTGTTATTCAGACTGGTTTTGCCATTGGCAAATGCCGTATACCTGCCCAGGGCATTGCCCGACAGCGCATAGGTGGCGTAAATGTTGGGGATGAATCCCACACCGGCTTCAATTTTCTCTAAAATGGCCTTGTTTTCGGGACTCACAGTTGATTTAGTTGGTACGTCAAATTTAATGGTACGCATGGTTTTCTGTTGTTTTGTTTGTTTTGATGCGACAAAGTTGACGTAAAGGGAGGGCGGAAAAAATGCCCATGTCGCCCGTTCTCTTGTCAATTATTCCCGAAAAGCGAAAAAGCGGTTAAAAAAGGGCGGGAAAATGGTACAAGAGGCGAAAACACTCAGGGAGTTTGGATAGTATCTAGCGTTGAAACGAAGCGGATGATTTCATCAATCATTGTTTCCCGTTCGGTGAAGGGGATCAGGTGTCCTTTGTTTTCGATGGTTTTTACTTCCAGCCATTCGCTGGGGATCTTTTTTTGCGAAAAGGTTACATTTCCGTAGGGAACCAGGCCGTCCGCATCCCCGTGGATATGCAGCACCGGTTTATGAATTCGGTGCCAATCGTTTATAAACGTATGTAATTCTTCTTCGTGGCTGTATTTTTCGTCTGCGGCTACCCGGAGGGATCGTGGTGCCATCCACCGGGTAGCGGGATACAGCGCCAGTTTGCCAAACCAGAGGTATTTTTCCTGCTCGGGGTCAATGGCCGGTGCAATCATCACTGTTCCGGCTAACCAGTCGGGGTTGTGAATGGCGATGTACCCGGAAATGGTGCCGCCAAAAGAATGCCCAATGGTGACCACGTTGTCGGTAATTCCGGAAAGTTCCAGGATACGTTGGATGGCCTGGTACTGTTTTGGAATGGGCCGGTAGCTCCCGTATTCGGAGTACCCATATCCTGGGCGGTCTACAACAAGCAGGGAATAGGCCTCCCGCAAGCGCTCGTTTTTCAGGTAGGATAAAAACGAGGAGGAGGAGCCCGGCGCTCCGTGAATAAAAAGTAACACAGGCGCCTCGGGTTTTTCCTGCTTGTACCAAAGCCAGCGAAGCGAATCGGAGGGATCGTAATGAATTTCGTAGGCCAGTCCCTCTTTTGCCATGGTACGGTGGAGGGTTCGGTCACTTTCCCGGAACGAGAAGCAACCGGTGCAGATGCCAAGCAATGCGATGACAAAGCCTGCCAGGCGGACACGTGGTTTCCTCATGTTTTTTTTTATTTCGTTAACGGTGTTTTGCCTGCTGTGGTTTTGTCTCGCTTTGGGCTTTTTTTCAGATTATTTGGCGCCGTTTCGTCAGGAAGTTGGGGTAGGTGCGACTAGTTAGGTGAAATCAAAAGTCAGCAATCATGAAAGAATTCAAATGGCTCAAGCCTCTGCTCATTACCTTATCGGTAGCATTGGCCATCGGGTTGGCAGTAGTAGCCTACCTGCTCAACATGCCGCATAGAGACGTGCAATCCACCAAAACGGACTATGCAATTTCTGCTTCCCACCTGGTGGAAGAGTTTCTCGCCAATGGAGAATCGGCTTATGAAAAATACCTTGACGAAGCCGGAGAGTCCAAAGTGCTGGAGGTAGAAGGAGAGGTTTTTGAAATCAGCAAGGATTTTAACGAGCAAACCGTAGTCCTCCTTAAAGCCAAGGACGATGACGCTGGCGTCAGTTGTACCTTCCTCCCGTCTGATAAGGATTTTGAGCAGCTATTAAAAATCGGAGCAAAGGTCCGGGTAAAAGGAGTAATCCGCTCCGGTGCAACCTTCGATTCTGATCTGCAAATGTTCGAACATGTAATTCTTGAAAAGTGTGACCTGCTCACCAATGTATAATTATATTAAACTAGTTAACGTTATGAAAACCAAATCAATTGTTTTAGTCGCTTCATTTATCGTGCTAATCTCGGCAGCATTTGTTTCACCCGTTGAAAAGCTCGTTAGCCAAAAGACCCATATCAGCTTTTTCTCATCCACACCCGTGGAGGATATCACGGCGGATAACTACAAGGCCACCAGCACGCTGGATACGTCTACTGGCGATCTGGTATTTTCAGTCCCCATGCAAAGCTTTGAATTCGAAAAAGCGCTGATGCAGAAGCATTACAACGGCAAGGATTTTCTGGATACAAAATCCTTTCCCAAATCCAAATTTGTCGGCAAGATTACCAATCTGGACGAGGTAGACTTTTCCAGGAACGGAACCTATGAGGCCTCGGTCAGCGGGGAGATGACGATTAAAGGGGTTACCAACAGCGTGGAAGAAAAAGGAACCATTCTGGTAAAAGATGGCCGGGTGGCCGCTGAAAGTACCTTTGACCTTACCCTGGCGGATTACGGCATTAATTTTAAGAATGGAAAACCGGCTTCCAACATTGCAAAAACCATCGAAATTACCTTCAAGGGAGAATACTAAAACATACCATTAGTTGATGCTGGGTTGTAAAGTGCATGGGCGTAGTGATGCGCCCTGCATTTTCTTTCCTTTACCTTTTCAAAGCGATCATGAACACCAAATTCGCCTGCTTGTTACTTTTGTTCGGTTTCCTACGTTCTCAGGAGCTGATGGCACAAGCCTGCTGTTCCGGCGGCGTACCGGTAGGAGGCACACTGGGCTTGGGAACAGCCGACCCGAAAGCGGTGCAATTTTTACTGACTTACGACCACAACGTGATCCGCGATTTGATGGACCACGAATCCCTTCTGGCCGACGATACCCGCAGCCGCTTGACCCGCTCGGTTTTAATGGAGCTGAATTATGGGCTTAGCGAGCGCTTTGCCCTTACCATGGTGTTGCCCTTTGTGCGGCAAGAAAGAAGTATCCGGGAGTACAACAATCAAATTGGATTTACCCGCGCCCAAGGCCTGGGTGACATGGTATTTTTGTTAAAATACCGACTACTGAATCCATCGAATACTCCCCGCAGCGAATGGCTCGTCGGTGCCGGTCCCAAACTCCCAACCGGGCGCACCGATTTTACAAACAATCAGGGCCTTACCATGGTCGCAGATATGCAACCCGGTTCGGGCTCCGTAGATGGCATGTTTTGGTCCTTTTACCAAAAATCCAATGTTCTACTCAAATACATAAGCCTGCTCGGTATTGTCACTTACCGCGCTTCGGGCAAGAACCGTAGCTACAATCAATCGCAAGTGTACCAGTTTGGCAATGAGTTTCAAGCAAATGCCGGGATCAACTACAACCTATTTGTTCATTGGCCAATGGATGTATTTGTTTTTGGTAGGTACAGAAGTCAGACGGTGGATTTGGTGGATGGCAATACCTTTCCCGGATCCGGCGGAAAATGGGTTTATGCCATTCCCGGATTGAGTGTCCATTTCAATCCAGACCTGTCGATACGCGCCTGGGCAGATTTTCCCCTATACCGTTCCCTGAACGGCTCGCAATTGACCACTTCCTACAAATACTCCTTGTCTTTGTTTTTCAATTTGTCTAGAAAAACCAAGGAGCCCGTTTTCCATTTAAAATTGGATGAGTTATGAAAAATGTACCGACTATTGGAATGATTGTTTTTTTATGGGTAGTGTCATTTGGTTGTGGAGAACCCGAAGGTCCGGACTTTCGGCCAGGAGGCGGCGGAGGTTCCCCAGGTGGCAATCAAAACTGGCTGATCCCGGAGGCAGAAGTATTTGACGGTGGTCCCGGGAAAGACGGTATTCCCGCGTTGAACGAGCCCCTCTTCGTAGACGCTGATGAAATAGACTATTTGTCGGACGAGGACTTGGTGTTGGGCTACGCCGTAGATGGTCAGGCAAAGGCCTATCCTCATAAGATACTGGATTGGCACGAAATCATCAATGACGAGGTAGCAAATACCTCCCTTGCCGTAATTTATTGTCCACTGACGGGTACGGGTATTGGCTGGGACCGCGAGGTATCGGCCGGAAAAACCACGTTTGGCGTTTCCGGACTTTTGTACAATACCAACGTCATCCCCTACGACCGGTTGACGGACAGCAATTGGTCTCAAATGCGATTTGAAGCCGTGAACGGGGACTTGATAGGGGAAAAGCCTGAGGTGATTTCCCTGATAGAAACCAGCTGGTCTACCTGGAAAGAGATCTACCCGGACACCAGGGTCGTTTCCCGAGAAACGGGCCATAACCGCAACTATTCCAATTATCCCTATGGCGACTATAAGACCAATCACAGCAGTTTGCTTTTTCCGGTTAGCAAATCCGACAATCGCCTTCCGGCGAAAGAACGGGTTTTGGGGATAATGAAAGGCGCCAACGCCAAGGTATATCCCCTCAACCGTTTTGCGGGGGAAACCCAACTGATTGCGGATAACTTTCAGGGAAGCCCCATAGTTGTGATCGGAAGCAAAGATGCAAATATTCTCGTAGCACTCAATCGCGAGCTGCCGGACGGCACGGAATTGGAGTTGGTGCTCGCTGGCGAAGCCAACAACCCCTGGCTGCTGAAAGATCAGGAAGGAAACCGATGGAATTTATTTGGAAAAGCAGTGTCAGGTCCCAGAGAAGGGGAGTCGCTGGAAGCGATTCCGCAAATGATGGGTTTTTGGTTTTCTTGGCCTCCATTTTTTGAAGGGATCGAAATTTATGAATAAGCAAATGAAAAAATACCTCTCGATTCATGGGATTCTTATTGTTTTGCTGCTTGCTTTCACTATGGCGGTCTGGTATGGCCTACTTAGCTTGGTACTGGTGATTCCCCTGCTGCTGGTTTTGGGTGTCGCTCTTTTGGACCTGAGTCAAAAGAAGCACGCGGTGCGCAGAAACTTTCCGGTGATTGGAAATTTCCGCTATATTTTTGAAGCCATACGGCCCGAGATCATGCAATATTTCATCGAATCGGATATCGATGGCGCACCCATCAATCGGATGTTCCGTTCGCTGGTGTACCAGCGTGCAAAAAATCAACTGGATACCAGCCCATTTGGGACAAAAATGGACGTGTACAAGATTGGATACGAATGGATGAACCACGTTACCTTTAGTTCGTTGGCAGAGCCTTCCCTGGTTCCGCCGACAGTTTGCGTTGGAGGCAGGGATTGTCTACAACCCTACCTTTCCAGTCTTCTGAATATTTCGGCGATGAGTTTTGGGGCGCTTAGCAAAAATGCGGTTTTGGCCATGAATAAAGGAGCTAAACTCGGTAGCTTCGCCCAGAATACCGGCGAAGGAGGCATAAGCGATTACCACTTGGAACACGGAGGGGATTTAATTTGGCAAATTGGAACCGGTTATTTTGGCTGTCGTAAAAAGGATGGTTCATTTTGTGAAACCACCTTCCGTTCGAGTGCACTGCTTCCTGCTGTCAAAATGATCGAAATAAAACTTTCGCAAGGAGCAAAACCGGGTCACGGCGGTATGCTACCTGCGCTTAAAAACACACCGGAAGTAGCCCGTTACAGGCACGTGGAACCGTTTAAGGCAATCCATTCACCTGCTTTTCATTCGGAGTTTGCCGATGCGGCCGGGCTACTTTATTTTGTTCAACGCTTGCGGCGCTTAAGCGACGGCAAGCCGGTGGGCTTTAAGTTTTGTGTTTCCGGTGAAGCAGACGTACGGTTGCTTTGCGAAGAAATGATTCGTACAGGGATTTACCAGGATTTTATTACGGTTGACGGTGGAGAAGGAGGAACAGGTGCCGCGCCGGTTGAATTTAGTAATTCCCTAGGAATGCCCTTGCGGGACGGGTTGGCACTGGTCAACGATCTGCTCGAGGCCTATGGCATCCGAAAGGAAATCCGGTTGATGGCTTCTGGTAAACTGATCACGGGCTTCCACATGGCCAGAATTCTGGCTCTAGGCGCGGATGTCTGTTATGCGGCCCGTGCGATGATGTTGGCGACGGGATGCATACAGGCGCTTCGTTGCAATACGAATTCCTGCCCCGTGGGTGTAGCCACACAGCAAGAGCGTCTGGTCAACGGCTTGGACGTGGCGGACAAATCAGTCCGAGTGGCCACATTTCACGAAAAGACCTTACAAAGTCTGTTGGACCTCACTGCTGCAGCAGGCTTACAATCCCCGATGGACATCGAACGCAGGCATATTCACCGAAGGATCAGCACCACCCAGGTAAAGACATATGCGCAAATTTACATCGCGCCTGCGGTACAGATGCCTGAGAGGAAGCCCTTAATCGGTGGTTAATCGTCCCATTTCCGACGGGTAAAGTAGTGCATGGGGGCGGTAGGGTTTAGCGGCCAAAGTCAATTCTGGCGTGATTTTCGTACAAATGGTAAAAACGCAGCTGGAATCAAATGGTATAAAACAAGGGCCCGTACGTTTTTTTTGCTTTCAAATCAACGTGGATAAGTGAAGGGGAAAACAGGGAGTTTCTGATCTGCGTGATGCTTACCGTTTGCATGCCCCCTGGCCGCTCCATTAAAATATCGCTATTGGGGTCCTCACCGTGATGGCTGCTATGAAAGCCCAACATATCAAAGTCGGGGTAATTGGAGTTTTCTGTGATCCATTGATAAAACCATTTTTCCCGTTCGGTTCGTTGTGCCGCCGAATACAACGTAGCGGAGGACCAGATTTTTGGTTTGCCTTTATCCAGCTGATTTAGGTAGGTATCGTTCCCATCCCAGGTCAATTCGTAGAAGGCATGTGTTTTCATCATCAGGAGCGTAAATGGCTCCACGGTAGCAAAATCAAAACCTGCGATGAATTCCTCGAAGTCCTCGTGCTCCAGGGATTCAAGAAACATTTTTCCACGGCTAGTTACCTGGGATGCTTTTTTTTCGTGTTTTTCAAAAGCCCCATTTAACAAACAGGCAACCGTTTCATCTGCGCAGCCGGCTATCCAGGTACCGCCAGAAACGGCATCTTTTGGATACACAATTTTTTGGCCGGAGTGGCGGTAGGACCTGGGTGGGAGCGTTTCCCGCTGCAGGCGTTCGTCGCGACTGGAAGTAAGCAGGTACCCATGAGCCAGGGGAACGTAAGAGACGGTACACATGTACGGTTTTGATTTAGTCGTTGCTTTTTCTTTACCGGTAGTAGTCGGTTATTTCTACATTTCCTGACACAGCGAATTGGTTTTTTCTTGAAAGTTCGGTTTATTGCAACCCAACAAAACCGCGGAAATATGCTGTTTCGATGGATGGTATTGCTATTGCTTATGACTGGAACAAATCTACCGGCGCAGGAATATTTTAAAACGCAGTATGCCGACGTCTGGCAACGAAACCTGAACTATTCGAAAGCCGTGGCGGAAGCCATGCCCGAGGCTGCTTATGATTTTAGACCTACGGACGAAGCCATGTCTTTTCAGGAACAATGGCTACACGTGGTGGATAATATCAGCATGTTGACTTCGCGCATTACCGGCGATCGTAAAAATTTTTACCGCAAAGAGGATGCTACCGGCTTCAAAAAAGCAGATGTAATGGATGTTCTGGATCGGGCAAATGCCTATGTGTTGGACTTGATCCAAAATGCCTCCGATTCCCTCTTACTTGAAGCGATAGAATTTGGAGGCGTGTCCATGACCAAGGAGAATATTTTTTACCTATTGCGGGACCACCAGGCCCATCACCGGGCGCAGTGTTTGGTCTACCTTCGGATAAATGGCGTGCCGGCGCCTGGCTACGTTGGTTGGTAAATTTTTCGGCAAAAAAGGTGCTTTCTCCCATGATTTGATGAATTTTTGACAGGAGACCGATGTTTAAATTGTATGTACAGTTCCTTCCCACGAATACTCGGTTTTCTGGCCCTGGTTTTTTTTGCGGCTCCGGTTTTTTCTCAGAGCCTTCCCTTTAGGGCCTTGCTGAAGAACACGTATGACAAGGATTTCCCCCTGGTCTATCCCGAGCAAAAAGACCTGCTGGAGGATGCGGTGCTATTGGATACCCGGGAACGGGAAGAATTTGCTGTCAGTCATCTGCCCTCCGCCCGTTGGGTTGGCTACGAAACCTTTTCGATGGAATCGGTGTCTGAAGTTTCCAAGGGTGACACCATCGTCGTCTATTGCTCCATAGGGGCCCGGAGTCAGGAAATTGGCAAAAAACTAAAAGCTGCCGGTTACCAACATGTGTTCAACCTCTATGGAGGCATTTTTCACTGGGTCAATGAGGAGAATTCCGTCGTGAAGTCGGATTCTGTTCCGACGGAGCGGGTACATACCTATAATAAGGTGTGGGGCATGTGGCTAACTAAAGGGGAGAAAGTGTATTGAACGATAAAAAGCGTTGCGAAGCAGTGCCTATCTGGTCCAAAGATTAACGGCCCGTATTCGTGAGATAAAGATGATTGTGACAAGATCAACGCAAGTAAAATACACCTCTTTCGTTACAGCCAAAATCGAATACTGGATTGGGTTATCAAAGACGTTGACTTTTGCGAAGCTGACCACCTATAAAACCGACTACCATGAAACTCCTCCTATTCGCCCTTTTTCTCGTTAATGTAGCCTGTGGAAATTCCCAGTTGGGTGGCGAGAATACGCGTCCGCCCGCTCACACGTCCTGGGATGCCTTGCTGAGGCAATACGTAGATGAAAAAGGAATCGTGGATTACCCGGGATTTATTTCGGATCGGGTCAAACTGGAAGATTACCTGCAGCTGCTTGCACAAAACCCGCCGGATAGAAAGACCTGGTCGCAGCAGGAGCAACTTGCGTATTGGATCAATGCGTACAATGCCTTTACGATCAAATTGATCATCGATCACTACCCCGTAAAGAGTATTCGGGATATCGGCCCCTCGTTGGAAATTCCCCTGGTCAATACGGTCTGGCACCTGAAGTTTTTTGAGATTGGTGGGAAGCCGGCTAGCTTGGATGAAATCGAACACAAGATTTTGCGCAAGGAGTTTGCGGAACCCCGAATACATTTCGCGATTAATTGCGCTTCTGTATCCTGTCCCAAACTGCTTAATCGCGCGTTTACGGCGGAAAACCTGGAAGCACAGCTGGAGGAGGCCGCGCGGGATTTTATCAACGATCCAGGTCGCAACAAACTTGACGTGCAACGTTCGGAGATTTCACCGATCTTTTCCTGGTTTAAGGAAGATTTTACCCGGAGGGGCAGCTTGGTGGATTTTCTGAATCGCTATGCGCGTATTGGATTAAAATCCACTACCAAAATTACCTTTAGCGCGTACGATTGGCGCCTGAACGAGTAAGGATTTTCAGTCCAGAAAATCAATAAATGCCTACGGATACTGCAGCAGTGACGATCGAAGGCGTTCTCAAGAAAGGAGATGGACGGCCCTGTTTATCCCGTATAGGCGATTTTTTTCATCATTCGTTCGTTGGGTATCAAGCCGATGCCCGGACGCTGTGGTACATACAAATAGCCGTCGCTGAATTCAAGTCCGTTTTCAAAATAGGGATCCAATCCCAGTTCTGGACGGGTGCCTGCGTATTCCTGAACCCGTGCGGGGTTGAAGGTGGAGGCGATGAAATGCAGGGAGGCAGCGGTGGCCAATGTCGGGCGGGCATTGTGGCACATAATCTCCCGGTCAAAGGCCTGGGCCAGCGCCGCGATCTTTTTTAATTCACTGATTCCTCCCGCTTTGATCGCATCTAAATTCAGCACATCCGCTTGCCCTTCCGTGATCAATTGCCTGTAATCCCAGCGATTGAAATCGTGTTCTCCAGCGGCGATTTTTACGGGACTTACAGCCACGCATTTTTGCAGCCCCTGGTAGTCTTTGTAATGGACCGGTTCTTCCACCAGCACCACATTGTATTTTTCGTGCAAGGCCCGTATCAGCGGAATGGCTGCCCCGGAGGTGTAGCCGTTGTTAAAGTCCACAAACAGGGTTACCTGATCGCCGATGGCTGCTCGTACTGCCTCGGCAAACTTCAAGGTGGGATCGGGATCCGGGTTTCGGTCAAGGACCCGTATCTGCATGCGCAGCTTGACGGTATCGTATCCTTTTTCAACAAATCCAGCCGCAATGGCGGCAGCCTTTGCAGGGGAAATGCGTTTTTTACCACTACCTACTCCAAAGCTTCCGTAAACCTTGACTTTGTCGATTTTAGCGCCTCCCAGCAACTTATAGACCGGCAATTGAGTAAGCTTACCCTTTAGGTCCCAAAGGGCATTGTCGATGCCAGCTAGTGCACCCGACAAGGCACCCGACAGGCCAAGGTCTTCGTTTTGGTATAGAATCTCGTGCCATAGGTATTCGCTTTCAAACGGGTCCTGACCCAGTAAGATGGGTTTGGCCAATTGCTGGATGATTTGAGCGATTATATGGGTGTTGTCGTGGTCTCCTTCACCCCAACCCGATACGCCGTCACTCGTGGTGATTTTTACAAAGAGTGCCTTCGGGTGAACAAAGGTCTCCACATCCGAAATGCGGGCGGACAATTGCGTACCAACGCGTTCCGCCGAACGACCAAATGCCGCTTCTCTGGATGCGGCAAAGCCCATGCCGGCAATCAGGCTTTGTTTAAGAAAGGTTTTCCGATTCATGGCTAATGAAAAGTTTATATAATGCTATTATTTAAAAGTAGTTTTTCCTAACCGGGGAACAAATTTTTTTGTTTTCTTTAACAGGCTGATTTATAATGGAATGGCACCCAGGTTCCCTACACGGAATGCACGACAGCTATCTGGCATAGCGTCAAAAAAGAGCCATTGGCTACTATTGGACGCCCTTGGGTTTTATTTAAACGCATAGGTAGAAAACTGCTCCCGAAATTGCCGGGGAGGCAGCTTGGTTTGTTTCTTGAAAAAGCGGTTGAATTGCGAGGGGTCTTCGAACCCCAGCTCCCAGCCAATCTCTTTGGAAGACTTTTCGGTGTACAATAAGAGGCGCTTTGCTTCCAGAGCAATGCGGCCGTGAATGATTTCCAGCGGACTTTTGTCGCCTTGCTGGGCAAAAATATTGGCGAGGGTTTTTGGAGCGCGGTGCATCAGGTCTGCATAATCGTTTACCTGATGGTAGGTTTTGAAATGCTCCTCCACCAGTACATTGAACTGGCGGATCAGTTCCAGTTCTTTCTCCGGAAGCTTCCGTTTGATTAGTTGCTTCCGCGCTAGTCGGGAAATCCGGATGATAAACCGCTTGAGAAGTAGGCGAAGCATCTCCTCCTGGTTTTGGTCACGGGTATCGAATTCTTCCTGGAGTACGCTTACCAAGGTACGAAGCCGGCCGATTTCCGCGTCGTCTAATTCGACCATGGGGGTATAATTGGAACCGAAAAAAAGAAAGCCGTTGCAAGAAACTTCGGAATCGTGTGTATGGATGCAGTAAAAGCCCCGGTTAAACGCAAGCAAAAGTAACTCGGGAGCGCCTTGCTTCTGGAGCACAGTAATTTTTTGAAGGTAGGTGCAGCTTAATAGTTGATTTGCCTCGAGTACAATGGGTTGTTCGTCTACCAACAGATGCATGGGCAATCCGCCATAATTCCAGATAAATTTCAGGTGTTTCTCGGTTTCTCTGAGTAGGACGGCGAAATCGTTGCCGTCGGCAAGATGGAAACTTCCCTCTAACGAGTCGATTTCAAAGATTTTGTGCATGACAGGATCATTAAAAAGCCAAGCCTATCGTCAGCCCAATCCGAACATCATTTTTGTAGTTTTCATTGAGGGCATGCGTCGCTCCGGCAGGATCGGTGACTTCTGTGGACGTTAGCGGCAGGCCGTAGCCCAGAAACCCAGAAAGCGCCAGTCGTTTGTAGTTGTACCGGTACCCAGCGTTCAGTCCGGAAAAAAGCGCTGTGTAGGTATGTTGTACAGGATTACCGCTTTTGGTAGCTTCTTCTCCCCAGCGATACTTGGCATACAATCCGGCAAAAAGGCCACTTGCCAGTTTTTCCTCGGAGAAGAAATAGTACCGGTATTCCAGGGCAATGGAGTTGACCTGCTGGTCTTTTTCCTCGCTCAGTTGGTTGAGACGGTGCTCGAGTCCAAGCCATATTCCGCGATTTCTGAAACTATGCTCATACCCAAGGACGAGGTTTTCCGCAGGAAGCCCCAGCGCGTTGATACCGATCCGGTTTTTATAGGAGGGTCCGTCTTGCGCAAATGAGTTAGCAGGGAACAAACCCACTGCGGAAACGATTAAAAATAGCCATATAAGGGTATACTTCATCATTTAGGAGGATTCAGGGTTGCGCTGCATGCGGAATTTAATGGTGGAAGGTGCGACGCCAAAATGGGGGTCAATGAGATGAGATATTCCCTGCTCGAACAGGCCGATTTTTATCAATGCCTGATGGTGTATGCTGTGCTCCAAACAATAGGCAAGTTCGCGCTGAAAGGAAGACGGAATGGTGCAGGTTTGAGCGGATTCGACGGCGTAGGTAGCTACCAGGGAAACATTCCCGGAAATTTTACCCGATTCCAGCCAATGTACGATTTGCTGAATTACCCTGACGGCTGCTCCAGGGTCTTGTTCCAGTAGCAGGGCGCGTTTTCGAAGATCGTAGTTTATTGCCCCACCCTCGCGAAATGCCTGTGACAAGCAGGTATAAAACTCTAAGATGTGTCGGATATGTTGGCCAATAGATGCGCCGGAAAGGTAGTAGGAAGGGAATTGGTAGTGTTCTGCACTCAGTTTCTCCAGCAAGGAGGCGATGCTTTCAAGGTTTTCCTTACATTCGTGTTGCATGGGCTTAGGGGTTAAAGGTTTCTTTGATACGGGTATTGGCCAATTCATGAAATCCCATTACAGCTACCTCGGTGATGTTGGGTTTCCAGAAGGAACCGCCGTCGATTTCCAGGTAAATGTGTCTGATTTTCATCACGCGCTCGTTGATTTTGGCAAAAACACTGTAATTCCCGAAATGGTCTTTTTTTAGCGTGAATATTTTTTTATCATACGATACAAATTTGAAGGTCAACCGATCCCCTTCGTGGGAAAGAATTTCAACGTCGTAACCAAATTTTTTTTTGATCCAGTTGACCGGTACCAGTTCACCGGTTTTTTCATTGTCCAGCCACTTGAGACTGACTGGATTTTCTTTTCGAAGCAATCCATTTTCGTCCAGGTGAAGGAAATAGACTATCTGATCTTCGTTCAGACTGCGCTCGATGGTAAAGAGGATCAACGACTCTTGTGCCGATACCTGCGTGAGCATCAAAAAACCCAGGATGCCTAAGCCATTACGTATGCCATTCATGACGCTTGTACGTTTAATTTACACGATAAGAGTCGTCGCTTCCGACAAATCCTGACAAAAATTTTATAGAAAAATTTATTTCCTATTCTTCCAGACTTTAAAATGCTTCCAGGCTTCCTTTAGCGTAGCCGGTTTGACACCCAACTTTCTATTCTGCAGACTGATGGTGTAAATGAGTTGCCAATGCCGCAAAAGTGTCCGAACGCCGGTAAAAAACCGGGCATTGGGATCGTAAATATGCGCTGGCTCTGCATTAACCCCGTTTACCTCAAGAATTTTGATCCCCTCGGCGTTTGTGAATGCGGCTTTGGACGGAGCTTTCAAATCAAATCTACCGTAGTGAAAATTCGGAAGTTGATAGCTTAACGCATCAAAAAAATTCAGTAATTCCAAGCTGATCAGCCGATTCCCATCCAGAAAGGTGGTGCCTCGGTTGTGATTTCCGATGGGCTCCAGGATCTTTTTGGTTCCGGCTGGCAAAATTTCCGATGCATCCATATCCGATCGGTTAAGCAAGGCCTTGGCTACCAGTCGGGCCCGTGGAATGCGGAAAATGAGCTCTTCCACGGATGACAGGCCATCGCCGGTAACCGTCAAAAAGGCCTTTACGACCAAGGAAGGAATGGCTCCCGATGCTTCCTCGGGAAGGCGGTAATAAAATACGCCGGCCTCAAACGGGCTCTCAATGTATTCCTGCACCAGAAAATCCACCCGGGATTCCTGCAGGTATGCCGCCAGTTGTTTTGCATTCCGTAACAGGGCCACCCCCCTGCCCCGCTCGCCTCGGTCGGGTTTGGCAATCAGGGGGTAATCCAGTTTTTTTTCAACGATTCGCGATTGTACCAGTGCCCAGGGACTGTTGGCAGCTACATAGAGTGTAATGGGTTTGAATGTGTTGGGGATTGATTTGAGTTGCTTGTATTTGCTGCAATTGTACAACCCCCCCATTTCCATTTCCGGATTGGTGGCGGTAAAGAAAAAGAAACTCCGGGCTTTGATAGACAGAAAGAGGTAATAAAAAAACACCGGAAAATAAATGACCCAGGTAGGCCAGTATTCCCAATGGAGTAATTTGGTGGCAAAGGTGGAGCGGTTTGCGCAGCGCATGGTTGATTTTAAAAGGATTCTGCAAAATAAATATAAAAACCGGTAGAATCCGGGGTGATGCTGTAATCAAACCGAACATTGGTTCGGTCCCTTTTGCTAACACGTACACGTAATCCGGCCCCCACCGCCGGGTGCATGTTCTGGAACAGGTCGGTTCGTATGTCCGGATACACCCTTCCCACCGACCCAAAGACGACGAATCCAAAACGGCCGATTACCTGCTGCCGAAATTCGGACTGTAGGATCATCAGGTGCTTGTCCCGAAATCGGCCCTGGTAATAGCCTCGATGTAGCAAAGGACCACCCAGGGTAGGTAGGACCCGGTAGGGAACTGCCCCCAGGGAGAATTGCGCGACAAATTGGTTGGCCCAGGTCGATCGTTCTCCCAATTTCCAATAATCCCGGATATCCAGGGAAGCCAGTCCAAAATAGACCGGGTTTTCATTGGCTTTACCCAGGCCAAATACGGGTGTAAATTCCAAATAACTTCCAGTCGATGGGGCAAGGATATGATCCCGGCGATCCCACATAAAGGAAGGCCCCAGGCTCAGGTACGAATAACCCATTTCTCCCGTTTCGGGGATGATGTCATCAAAAAGGGGTTCGTTTTCAGGAATTTCCGGCAACAGCCATTGTGCCTGCAGTGCTATCCCCAGGTAGGTGTCGTTTTCGAGTTTACTGTAGCTCTTACTGCTCAGCGTGAAGGCTGAAAATTCGTACAGCGCTCGCTGGGCTTCCGCTGTATCGTTTCCCAACCCGTAATAGTATTCGGGGAATTTTCGGTAGTCCAGGCTACCGTTTAAAAAGAACCGGTCATCGGCCGTGTATACCTGCCAGGGAACGGTGAGGAGGTATTGCCGGTTTTGGGTATAGGTGGCAAAGAGCCGGATATTGGATTTTCTATGACTCCCTTTTGAATAATAGCTGTAGAAGGCAAAGGCTTCAAAAGCAATGCGGGTTTCTGGCGTGTAATAGGCCAGGGGTAGCGCTTTGAAAAGGGTGCTGTCTTCTTCGGCTTCCTGAGCCAAAGACGGGTGTAAGCCACTTGCCAGTAGCAGGAGGCAGATGGCCAGGCAAACCCGTTTCGCTATGTTACCGTGTGGTGGCAAGTTTTGGTGTCATTTTTTTGGATCGTGTAGCCGGATTAAGGCGCTTTCCAGGCTTACTCCCGGGCCAAAAGCAGCGGCGTAAATGGACTTGGAAACTGCTGCTCCGTCGGTATTCGCGTAGCGGAGCATTCGTTCCAAAACAAATAGGATGGTGACAGAGGACTTGTTGCCGTATTGAGCCAAGGTTTCGTGACTGTGTCGCAATTGGTCAGCGGAAAGCGCCAGGGCTTTTTCAAACGCGGTTAACATATTTTTTCCTCCCGTATGAATGCCTTCATTTTTGTGATCCTTTCTTTATCCGTATGCTTCCGGCCATCCGGTCGATGGATACCGAATGCGTTCCGGGAACGGAGACTACGGAAAGAATTTTTGCCATCAATTACGGTTAGTTTTCGACGTAAAGGTTCAGGTACACATCGTCGGACATGACCCAACTGCTACCTCCCACACCAAAGTCCCTCCGGTCAAGTTCTCCTGAAATGGAGAATTGGGTTTTTCCGCCAACTTCCTTAATTGCTACGGCCAATTCGACGGGAAGGGTTTTTCCCTTGATGGTCAAATCGCCTTTTACCGTCAGGCGGCTGGGATCGGGGGAGCTTACGCTGGTAGACTGAAAGGTAATGGTCGGGTATTTTTCCACATGAAAATACGCTTCCTGGAGTAGGTGATCGTCTCGTTTATTGATACCCGTATTGATGGAAATTACCTGAATGGTTGCCGAGAATCTGCTGCTTGCCGGTTGAGCCTTGTTGTAATCCACCGTGGTGGTGAAGGAGTCAAACTGGCCTTCTACGGTTAGTCCCAGGTTTCGAATGGTAAATTTGATGAACGATTCTTCCTGCGTTCCTTCCCATGTGGCATGGGTTTCCCGGGGTTCCGGCGTTGCTATCCAGAACCAAAGCAATACAAGTAGTGTGATTTTCATGGTAGTTACCGTTTCGGTTTATTTTGTGAATGGATTGTAGGAGATAGCCAGGAACACCATTACCGGTTTTGCTCGAAAGCGATCGTTTGCATTGGTGAGCTCCTGAGCGGTGGTGTATTCCGAAAAGGTCATGTCCATCCCTCCCCTGAGCCAGGTTTTTTCGGAGAGCGCATAGGCAATGTAAAATTCCGACTTGAGCTGCCCAAGATCGTTGTCGCCGACCAAGAGTAAGTTAAAGGAGGACGGGGAGGATTCCAGCGTTTGGGGATACTGGCCGGTATTTTCGGAGGAAATAAAGGTGGCATCACTGCTGGACCCAAATCCCAATCCGATTACATCTATGTTGAATCCCAGTTTGAATTTGGAACTGAACTGGTACTGCAAATTTACCAGGGCACTCAAGCCCATGGTGTGGGGACTGTTCACCAGCAGGGTATCGATCGTGGCATCGTCGCCGGTAAGGTCCGCGGGGGCCGTGATGTAGTTCAGGTCACTTCCCGTAAATCCGGAAAACCGCAGGCCGTATCCCAGCCGAAATTTATTGGTGGAAAACATCCCGTAGCTGGTGTTCCAGGACAGTGCGTAGGAGAAGCTGCTATTTTCGCCCATGCCCAAGGCCAGGTCAATGTTGGATTCTTTTTTGGGCAGGGAAGTCGTTTGAGCCTGCACGCATGTGACTGCGAGGAAGAACGCAGTGAGGAACAAGTAGAATTTCAATAGATTTTTCATGGTTGATTGTTGATTATTGGTTAGCGTAGTTGAAGTGCTTCGGCGATATCCCTGGCCGAGGCACGGTTTTTATAATTTGGATCCACGTGCCTCCAGGTTATTTTTCCGGGAGCTTCGATGATGTAAGTGGCTGGGATGGGCAAACGTGCGGTTTCATCGGCGATCGTTTTATTTCCCTGGAAGAGTCCGGTTTTTGTCTTCACCGGCTTTTCTGGCAAATACGCCACAGCAAACTTTTCGGCAATTTGATTTCCTTCGTCGTGCAGCAGGGTAAAACTGGCCCCGGTCTTTTTGATGGTTTTCTCCATTAGCTCGGGCTTTTCCGGTGACACGGCGATTACCCGGGCGCCTTCCTGGTAAATCAACTCCAGTTCGGCCTCCAGTTCGCTCAAATGGCGGTTGCAAACCGGGCACCAATTGCCCCGGTAGAAAAACAGCACCACCGGACCATCGACCAGTGCCTCGAACAGGTCAAACGCGTTTCCATCCTGATCATAGGCGGCGAAATTCTCAACGGTGGCGCCCAGTGGCAACCCTGTTGCCGCTTCGATGGAATTGATAGTTCCCTGCGCGCGTAGCGCAGGATAGCCGGTAAGAACTGAACATAGTATCAATAGAAGTCGAAAGATGTGCATGGGTTATTTATCAAAATTCTTGTGCTGCCCTTCTTTAAAGAAAACAAATGCTAGAGCTAGAAAGCCTATTCCTGTCAATGCGGGTGGAATCATAAAATTCCCAATACCCATTACGATCAAGACGATAGCAAGCAGGGACAATAGGATAGCGACTAATTTTTTCATGGTTTTACTGGTTTGGTTTATCTGTATTCAGGGTTGGGATGATCGGTGTTTTTTCGATCGTCCCAGGCGGTTCGTTGATTTCCGTATGCAGGGATGCCGGTGCTTTTGAGTAGCCGTGCCTGGTGCATGAGGTTCCAGGTCATAAACGTGGTATTGCGGTTGGTAAAGTCGTTTTCAGGACCGCCGGATCCGGTATCGAGGTAGGAGGGCCCGGGACCTGCCTCACCGATCCAGCCGGCATCGGCTTGTGGCGGAATGGAATATCCCAAGTGTTGCAGGGCGTACAATACCGACATGGCGCAGTGTTTCACCCCATCCTCGTTTCCCGTTACCAAACATCCGCCTACCTTGCCGTAATAGGCGTATTGCCCCTCCTCATTTAGTTCTCCAGAGAATCCATACAGGCGTTCGATTGCCAGCGTGGCAATGGATGATTTTTCACCCAGCCAAATGGGCGTACCCAGCACGAGGATATCTGCTTCCATGATTTTTTCCTGTATGGGAGGCCAGTCGTCTTCTTCCCAGCCTTTGGTGGTCATGTCGGGATAGACGCCAAAGGCGATCCGATGGTCCACCGGGCGGATAAGCTCCGTGGCAACTCCGTTTGCATCCATAATGGATTGGCTCATTGCTATAAGACCCTCAGTATGGGAGCGCTCGGGAGCGCGTTTCAAGGTACAGTTGAGGAATACGGCTCTCAACCCTGAAAAATCGTAGGGGCTTTCCTGATTTAGTTTTTGCTGGTAGGTACTCAGTTTCATGGTGGATCGCTTCATCTGCTCATCCTAAAACTGAAGGGGAGTTACCTGACAGGTGGTATGCCCGCATGCCTGTAAAACTTCCATCAGCCAGGATAAAAATTTGTTACCTGATTTTACTGACAGAGTAGTCGGGATGGAAGGGGTTTCCTGACAAAAAAATTAATCTTCTTTTATTTTTTCTAAAATTTGTGCTTTTTTTTCTGCGGGCAAACGTTCTTCAGGAGATCCTTCGAAGTTGATCCATTTAGAAAGGGCCTTTTCAATGGTCTGGCTTTGGTGTCGGTACAGGTTGCAGACCACGCACATCTTTACATGCACGTAGAGCCGGCATTTTTCTTTGAATGTAAGCGGGAAAACCGCCTTTTTTTCAATCAATGCGGTCGCTTCTTTGCAGGAAAGAAGCATGAAAGTCATGATTTTTTCTAGACTCATAGTCTTGTGATCAATTTGCGCCAAACCAGTTGACCTCCAGGCATTTTTTCAGGAGGAGTTTGGCCCTGTGTAACACCTGCCAATAATTAGTCTTACTGATTTCCAATTCCTGACAGATTTCCAGGGTTTCTTTGTCAAAAATATACTTGGAGATGACGGCGAGCCGCCACCTGGGAGGCAGGTCCTCCATGCATACATTCATCACGTCGTTAAACGCCGGGTCATCCAATAAATGGGTTTCATTGGACCAGGCTTCCTCCAGTCCATTGGCTTTCCAGTTGCCATTGGCGTTGAAAAAGCTGTCGGTAAATTGCAAGGCCTGGTCGTCGAGGTGTATGGTTTTTTTGGCAGCCTTCCGGTAGTGATCGATGATTTTATGATTTAGGATTTTGAGAAGCCAGGTTTTGGGACTGCTTTTTTCCTGAAACCCCTCAAAGTTTTTTACAGCGGCTAGAAATACCTCTTGCACCAGGTCTTCCGCTACTTCCCGGTTACCGGTTTTATGATAGGCCCAACTGAATAGATAGTCGCCGTGGGCTGCTACCCACTCACTAACGGTGGCCTGCCTGGATGCCTGTTTGGATTGGTTTTTCATGGACACACCTGGGGTGAATTGATTGATTGATACGTTCTTAAATAAAAATAAAAATTTCCACTTATCAAGTTTTTTCACCTTTTAATTCTGCTTTATTACCGAATAAACAGGAGTTTACCTAAACAAAAACGTGTAGGAAATGCGGTAAAAATCAGATCTATAGCTCAATAATCGGGATATATGAAAAATCGATAAAAAAAATGCCTAGGTTCCGAACATTTGGCAGTACTTTCTTATTTTAGCCTCACGATAACCGTAAAATAACGTGGATGGACAGTAAAAAACGATACGCCGATCAGGTAGCCGTGATTACCGGTGCGGCGGATGGCATTGGCAAGGCCATTGCGCAGCGCATGGCTGCCGAAGGGGCCAACCTGGCCCTATGGGATCTCAAAGAAGCGCAACTAAAGACCCTGGAAGCCGAATGGCAGGCAAAAGGCATCACGGTTACAACCAGCGTCGTCAATATTTCCGAGGAGGAAGAGGTAGAAAAGGCCTTTCAGGAAACCATGGACATCTATGGACGGGTCGACATTTTGGTGAATTCTGCCGGGATTGTTGGTCCCACGCAGACAAAAATTACCAATTACCCGACCGAAGCCTTCGATGAAATCTACCGGGTAAACTTGCGGGGCGCTTTCTTGACGAGTAAGTATGCGCTGAAATGGATGGAACCCTCCGGAACGGGTCGGATTCTTCTGATTGCTTCCATTGCCGGAAAAGAAGGAAACCCGAACATGGTCGGCTACTCGGCTACCAAGGCTGGGGTTATCGGGTTGGTGAAAGGCCTGGGTAAGGAATACGCCACTACGGGAATCACCATAAACGGATTGGCACCTGCTGTGATTCGGACACCGATGAATGCCGATACCGCCCCGGCTCAATTGGAATACATGGCCTCAAAAATTCCCATGCAGCGTCTGGGAACCGTAGAAGAGGCTGCTTCGATTGCCTGTTGGATTTGCTCAGCGGAGGCCAGTTTTACCACGGGTTTTATCTACGATCTATCTGGGGGTAGGGCTACCTATTGAGGGAAAGCGCATTCAGAAAACGCAGGAGGATGTCCTGGGTTTCGGCTTGTTTTTCAAACATGCCCATGTGGCCGCAATTTTCCAGGATATTGAAATCCGTAATCGCCTGCTGGTGTTTCAGGCTGGCATCCAGGGGTACCGCCGGGTCTTTGTCTCCGCAGATCATTAGTTTCGGACCGGAAAATTTCCTTAAGGTATCCAGGTGTTCGTTTCGGTCTCGCATGGCCCGGGTGTAGCCAATAAGGCTCTCTTTCGGATGGAGCAGCCCCCTGGCAACCAGGTTTTCGATGGCTTGCCGGCAGGCTTCTCGGTTTTCTGCCGCAAACAAGGGAGGCACAAAGGAACGAATAAAAGGGCCTACCCCGTGCTTTTCCAGAAATGCAACCGTCTGGTCTCGACTTTCTTTTTTCGTAGGGGTATCGGCAAAGGCCGTGGAATGAAACAAGCCAATGGCCGATAAAGATAGGTTTGGCAATGCAGCCATTTCCAAAACCAGGTAGCCTCCTAGCGAATGGCCTAGTAGGCAAGCGTTTGGGATGCCCTGCTGCTGTAACCATTGCCCCAGGATTTGGGCTACGGTCCGGAGGGAAAAACCGGCTTCCGCTGCCTTACTTTCTCCAAAGCCGGGTAGGTCCGGACACCAGACTTCATAGCGGTCAGACAGCGGCCTGGCAAAATCAGCCCACATTTCTTTGGTTTCGCCAAATCCTGGGAGCAATACCAGCGGCTTTCCTTTACCGGATTTCCAGTAGGCGATGTCAGGCATATTTCATCAAGAGGTTTAAGAGTTTGCGGTCCAGTTTTTCTCCGTGCCAATCTTCGTACGCCACATCTTCTCTGCCGGAGTTTAACACCCCAAAAGTACCCGAAAACTCCCAAAGGCCAAAGCCAATGCCGTGTGCATGCTGAATATCCAATATATCCTCAAACCAGGATAAAAACACCTCGTGGGGCGTTTTATTATAGCAGCCCAATTCCCCACAATGGACACCTACCCCTTGTTCCAGCAACGATATCCAGGGGGCGTAATGTTTTTCCAAATCCTCCCGGCTGTAGTATTTTTCATTGTGCATGCCGGGCCAAACCGGCTCTTTCAGGCTATCGGGATCCTTATATACCCAGGACGCCTTGTGATGTGAAATGTGCATGGGAAAATAACCGCGGCAACTCTGGTGCAGGTCCAGGTCTGCCAGTTCGGGTACCGCTATGCCGCCGCCCCCATTTCCATCGGCAATGACGAGTCGGGTTTTTTTGACGGATTTGATGGTATCCAGGGCTGCCTGAGCCACTTTCCGGTATTCTTCTACCGGTACCGGCCCTCCGGGAGAGTGCTGATCATTGGGATTATCCCGTTTAAAGGGCTCATTGACCAGATCGAAACTCAATTTTTTGGAGGAAATATTTTTATAACGCCTGGACCACATTTCCCAGTGGGCGCAGAAAGCATCCAGTGCTTCGGCGTCTTCCCAGAGGTTATAGGGTTCCTGAAAACCCGCATTGATGCAGAAGCCCGGTGCACGGTGTAGGTTCAGGCTGACGTGTAACTTCTGCTCGTGGCACTTGTCGATCAGGGAGTCAATTTCCTGCAGCCTGCGTTCATCAAATTGCATCACTTCTTCTGGAGTAATGGGTTTGCTGCGGTCAAAATCCAGGTAACTGGGGTAGGATATGGGAATGCGTACAAAGTCAAATCCCCAATCCGCCATCCATTTGAAATAATCGTCTTTACTTTTGCGTCCCTTATCCGGATCCGGGTTAAAAAAATCCAGCAAATTAAACCCCCGCCAGCGGGGTAATTGGTTTTTTACCCTGGTTGCTGCGATGCTGCTTTGCTGAAGGGAGAGTCCTATCCCTGCGGTGAGGAGCGCGGACTTTTTGAGAAAATCTCTTCTGGAATTGGAGTGTGGTAGCATGGGCTTAACAGGTTATCTGGTTTACATTAGGTATTGAATTACCAGTAGCCAAAATAAAAAATTAATGCCAAAAAACCAGTGATCCTATTTAATGGACATCCAATTTTCATGAATCTCCAGCATGCAAGGGTTTTACCACATAGCACACATAGGGCACATAGTTTATTGCGGCAAAGCCTGGAATTTGCTGTGGGGTCCTCATTCTGAGGGAAGCCCTCTATGTGAACTATGTGACTATGTGGTTAAAAAATACAATGAAGATAGGAGGAATTGTGTGCCTTCGAGTACCTTATCTGGATGATTAACCCTGGCACCTTTGCCCAAATCTTAGTACCTTTAACAATCATTTTTGGTTTGCAAAATATATGGAAAAGCCGCAAGATAAAGTCAAAGAACCGTTTTCCGCCTATGGGCGCTATTCCTATGCGGATTATCTTACCTGGCAGCTGGAGGACATGGTGGAGTTGATCCGGGGAAAAGTATTCCGGCAAGCGGCCGCAGCTCCTCGTAGAATCCACCAGGGACTTACGGTAGCCTTGGTTACGAGAATTCACGGATTTTTAAAAGGAGGAAGCTGTAGGGTGTATACCGCCCCCTTTGATGTGCGCCTTCCGGTTTCTTCCAGAAAGCATGCAGACATCGATACCGTGGTACAGCCGGACCTGTGTGTGGTATGCGATCCGGATAAGCTGGATGAGCTGGGCTGCGTAGGTGCTCCGGACCTGATTGTGGAGATTCTGTCGCCTGGAAATAATAAGAAAGAGTTGCAATTGAAATATGAGGTGTACGAAGCCACTGGTGTAAAGGAATATTGGGTCATTCATCCCGACGAACGTACCTTGCTGATCTATACCCTGGAAGCTGGAAAATACCGACCTTCCCGTTTATTTACGCTGGGAGACGAAGTCGAGTCTCAGGTTCTTTCAGGTTTTGTCCTGGATCTGGAGGAGGTATTTGGGGAGTTGTAAGTTCAGGTTTTTAGCAAGTTGTCTCCGATTTTTAACAACCTGACTTCGACTAGAAAACTTTACGAATTATATAGCCTGTCGTTTTATAAAAATAGTAATTATATGTCGGAGCAAACCTTATTTAGAATCGAACTCAGGTTAATAGCCTTGAAAAAAACTAATTAGTACCATGATAGTATCATTATGGCCTATGGGACAGAAATAGGCTGACAATTAATAGCTTCTTTTCAATGTAACATCCGATTTCCGGGACAGATAATCAATGTTCTAGTATTTCAAATTTTCCGAAACGGTCGTTCCGAGCATTTCCTTTGCAGCGGCAATAATGCCATCGGGGTCAAACCCACACTCGCGATGCAACTCAATTTGTTCTCCGTGTTCAATGACATCATCAGGTATTCCTAGTCTTTTTACTCTGGCCTGGTAGCCGTGGTCCACCATCCATTCCAGAACGGCGCTGCCAAATCCTCCCATCAAACAGCCGTCTTCGATGGTAATCACCTTGTCGAATTTACTAAAAACCTCATGAAGCAGGGTCTCGTCCAAAGGCTTGACAAATCGCATGTCGTAATGTGCCATATCGATGCCTTTGGCCTGGAGTTTTGCTGCTGCCTCAACGGCGTAATTGCCTATGTGGCCAATGCTCAAAAGGGCCAGGTCTTTTCCTTCCTTCACGATTCTACCTTGACCGGTAGGAATTTTCCGGAGCGGTTGCTTCCAGTCGGGCATTACGCCCTGCCCCCTCGGATATCTGATGGAATAGGGGCCGTTGTGCTCGGAGGCCGAAAACATAAGGTTTCGGAGCTCCTCTTCGTTCATGGGCGCACTCACCACCAGGTTGGGCAAACACCTGAAAAAAGCCAAATCGTAGGCACCGTGGTGCGTGGGCCCATCGGCTCCGGCAAAACCGGCGCGGTCCAGGCAAAATACCACCGGCAAATCCTGCAGGCAAACGTCGTGGATCACCTGATCGTAAGCCCGTTGCATGAAGGTGCTGTATATATTGCAGAACGGCGTTAGCCCTTGTGTCGCCAACCCGGCCGAAAAGGTTACGGCATGCTGTTCGGCGATGCCGACATCAAAAGACCTTTCCGGATAGGCCTTCATCATCAGGTTCATGGAAGAACCGGAAGGCATGGCGGGAGTGACGCCTACAATTTTTTCATTTTCCCCGGCGAGTTCTACCAGCGTGTGTCCAAATACATCCTGGTATTTTGGGGCTTGGGGACTGGTGGGTATTTTTTTGGCAATTTCTCCGGTGATTTTATCAAATTTTCCGGGGGCATGCCATTTGGTCTGGTCTTTTTCCGCGGGCGCAAAACCCTTCCCTTTCACGGTAATGCAATGCAGAATTTTTGGTCCCGGTATGTCTTTCAGATCATTTAGGATCTCTACCAGGTGATTGACATCGTGTCCGTCCACCGGTCCGAAATACCGGAGGTTCAGGGATTCAAATAAATTACTTTGTTTGAGTAGTGTCGATTTAATGGCGCCTTCTACCTTGGAGACCACCTCTTGCGCGCTGAAGCCAAACTTGCTGATCTTGCCCAGCAGGCTCCAGACTTCGTCCCGGACTTTATTGTAGGTGTGGGAGGTGGTGATATCGGTTAAGTAGTCCTTCAATGCCCCCACGTTGGGGTCGATGGACATACAGTTGTCATTCAGGACGATCAGCAGGTTCGTGTCGGATACACCCGCGTGATTCATGGCTTCGAAGGCCATCCCACCCGTCATGGCCCCGTCTCCGATCACGGCCACGTGCTGACGCTTGTCGGCTCCTTTGTATTTGGAGGCCATGGCCATTCCCAAAGCGGCTGAGATCGAGGTACTGGAATGCCCCACACCAAAGGCATCGTAGGGGCTTTCTTTTCGTTTCGGAAAACCGGATAGGCCTTTGTAGAGACGATTGGTATGAAACGATTCTCTTCTACCGGTAAGGATTTTATGTCCGTAGGCCTGATGCCCCACGTCCCAGATCAACTGATCGTCTGGTGTATGTAACACATAATGCAAGGCGACTGTCAATTCTACCACGCCCAGACCGGCACCAAAATGCCCCCCAAAAACGGAGACATGATCGATGATAAATTGCCTCAATTCATCACAGATTTGAACCAATTGGTCTTTGCTGAAGTTTTTGAGGTCGTCCGGACTGTGGATTTCCCTGAGTAATTTTCCAGGTTCTACTTGCATATGCCAATTTTCTTTTCAAAAATTTATAACCCCGGCGGCTGTAGAATGTTTACAAGTACCACCATTTATTCAAACCTCACAGGCTTGAGGGAAATTATTCAGATGCCTATTGATTTAAAAAGATATATGATATCTTTGATCACAATAAGAAATACAAAAATAACAAAAAATAATCGTATCCAGTGAGTTTTGAAATCAAATTACCTTTATTCGAGGGGCCATTTGACCTGATGCTCTTTTTCATCGAAAGAGACGAGCTGGACATTTACGACATTCCCATTTCTAAAATTACCCGTGATTTTCTCGACTACATTCACCAGTTGGAGAAAATGGAGATTGAGGTGGCAAGCGAATTCATTCTGTTTGCCGCCACGCTAATGAAGATCAAGTCAAAAATGCTCCTTCCCCGGCCCGAGTTGAATGCCGAAGGAGAGGAAATCGATCCCCGGGAAGAATTGATCCGGCATTTGCTGGAATACAAGAAGTACAAATCGGTGATTGGAGAACTTGCGGAGATGGAAGGTCAGCGGATGAGTAAATTTGCCAGAGGTAATGTACTCGCTGAATTAAAACAATTGACGCCCTCGGATCAGGTAGATGCTGAGCTACAAGACCTGGATCTGTACCGGCTGCTAACCGTTTACCAAAAGGTACTGACCAAATACGCGCATCGGAGTGATGAAACCAAGCATACGGTCATTCAGTATCCCTATACCATCGAACAGCAAAAAACCCTGGTACTGGACCGACTAAACGAAAAGCCGCGCATACCGTTTTCGGAGTTTATCCAGTTCAAGCCGGATAAAATCTTCGTGATTTATACCTTTTTGGCCATCTTGGAGCTACTTCAACTCGCATTGGTCACCATCAAAATAGGGGAGGGATTTAATAATTTTTGGGTTGAAAAACTGGATGCGATACCTGTAGAAAACTTATGAAATTAGACAATAGGGAAATTTTTAAAACCTTAAATCCGAATAAGGTTTGGGTTCCTGTATTGATCGGGATCGGGATCGTGTTCTTTATGTTTTACATGGACCCAACCGTTAATGCCCAAACATTGCGGGGAGTCTTTGATGCCTCCATTTGGTCCTTATTGTTGGCGTTGGTGTTTATCGTGATGCGGGATGCCGGTTACGTGTTCAGGATTCGGGAAATTACCGATAAGCACCTGACCTGGGGAAGGGCCATTTATGTGATTATCCTTTGGGAATTTGCCTCTGCTGTTACCCCCTCCATCGTAGGCGGAACCGCAGTTGCGGTGTTTATCTTGCACAAAGAGGGAATTCCCCTGGGCAAGGCGCTGGCTTTTACCATGCTGACAGCCATCATGGACAATTTGTTTTTTGTCTTGGGCGCTCCAATAATTCTCTATTTGGCGCAAGGCTATATTTTTCCGGAAAGCCGCATACTGGAAATGCGTCTTGGAAACAGCCTGGAATACCTGTTTTGGGTAAGCTACACGCTGTATACCTTGTACTCCCTGCTAATGGCCCTGGCGTTGTTTTACCGGCCCCGGGTGTTTAAGTGGATTTTGTTGAAATTATTTTCGATCAGATGGCTTAAAAAGTGGAAGTATCAAGCCAATGGCTACGGGGACCAAATCATCGAGGCCAGTAAAGAATTCAAGGGGAAAAATCTAACGTATTGGTTGGTAATTGTTGGGACGACGATCTTTATTTGGTCCTCCCGGTATTTCATGCTCAACGCGTTGATTTCGGCCTATGAGAGCCTCTCCTTGTTTGAGCACGTGGTGGTATTTGCCCGGCAGATTATCATGTGGATTGTGATGATGATCAGTCCTACTCCCGGCAGTAGCGGCACGGCGGAATTTTTCTTTGCCCAGTTTTTCAACGAATTCCTGACTGGATACACCTTTGTCACCAGCATTCTGTGGAGGATGTTCTCCTATTATCCTTACCTGCTACTGGGGGCGGTGTTCCTTCCCCGATGGATACGGCAGGTGTTTTTTCGTAAAAAGTAATAAGACAACGGGTACTTAAAACGGGGGTGTAGTATCTAAAATCAATACCCAGTCTCGCCCGCTAACCGGAGGATGAATCCGACAATCGGGACCGCTGCTGATATGGCCGCCGGCGATTTGGTGTCCAGTCCTGGGATCGTACCAGGTAGCTTTCAGGGTTTTTGATCGCAAGGAGCGGGTATCGACGCCAATGACTTTGCCGGTTGGAAAGTAGACCATGGCAAAGCTTCCCTCACGGTCTCGGGTAGCAACGACATGGTGTTCGTCGTCCTCTTGTGGATCCACGATCATCTCCTGTGCCGGGATGCGGCTCAAAAACGGCCGACTGAGCATGAGGTTTTTCAGGTATTTGACCTGATTGGCCATAGGTAAGTCCAGTGCTTCTTTCCAGGGGCGCAAGGGGCCGTTGATGCCTTCTCGTTCCGGGGTATACATTTGCCAGACGGCATGGCAGCCGTAGCTCTGCCCAAAGGCCCCGGCAAATACGTTCCAGTACATGATGCGGCGAATGTCTTCCGGGACGCTGTACCCCAGCTCTTTGGCATTAAAGCAATTGGGATGGTCTTCGTAGAGCGGTTCGGCATCCAGGGTGGGTTTGGCCGGCTGCAAGCGATAGTCGTGGCGGATTTTTTGGTAGGTGGGTTGATTCGCACAATGCCCGGTTTGGTGCATGTTGAAGTCCAGCCACTCGTCCTGATGAAACCAATTGCTGGACCCGCCCGGGGCTGCCGGCTGCGGGTGAAAGCTCATCAGTGCGCGGCTCTCAGAACCCATGCCTTCGGTTAGCCCCTGTGCCATGGCCCTCCAGATGGCTTCATCCGTACTGCCTTTCCTAGGGTTACGGTCTCCACCCAGCACCCAAATCAGGTGGGATTCATTCTTGTATCGGTTTCCCAGCCAGGCCCCAAAAGAGCGGGCGTTTTCGACGGTGAATACCTCGGGCCCTTTGCCCCAGGAATTGGTAAACACCTTATCTCCCCAGGTGGGTAGCAGGGCAACGTACATCCCAAACTCCGCGGCCATCTCCAAAACAGCATCCACGTGGGCAAAGTAGGCGGGGTTGGGCTGGCTGGGGTCCAGGTTTACCAGCGGTAGGTCGCCATAGGGGTTGGGATCGGCGAGTCCGTCAATTTCCGCCAATACCACGGCCTGAACCACGTTAAAGCCCTGATCGGCTCTTTTTTTCAGGTAATACGCCGCTTCTTCCCGGTCGCAGCGGTGAAAGAGTTCCCAGGCAGTATCCGCCATCCAAAAAAAAGGATTCCCGTTTTCGGTTATCAAAAAGCGCTGGTTGGCAGCTACCTGCAAACGCGGTAAGGGCTGCTGCCCGTAGAGAAGGGATAGCGGGAGCAATGCCAGAAGGAAAGCAAGAAATGATTTTAAGTTCATGGAGACTGCAGGGTTAATGCCTGCATGCAAGATAGGAAAAAACGAAAACAGCGTAAAAAAAACCGGTTGGTCCGGCTGTAAATGTTAAAAAATCCTAAAATTTCTCCCTTCCTTTCGCTAGTTCTGCAAAAGGAAGGGAGCTTGGTTTACCCTATTTGGTCGAAAGCGCTAAAGAAAAAATTGCTTTCAATGAGGGCATTCTCGTCGGAATCCGATCCGTGGATTGCATTGGCTTCCAGGGAGGTGGCGAAGCGCTTCCGGATGGTGCCTTCGGCAGCATTTTCCGGATTGGTGGCTCCGATTAAGCTTCTGAAATCAGCTACGGCATTGCTTTTCTCCAGGATGGCGGCCACGATAGGTCCGGAGGACATGTATTGGCATAAATCGGCATAGAAGGGTCTTTCTTTGTGTACTTCGTAAAATTGGCCGGCAAGTTCAGGGCTAAGGCGGGTGGCTCTTAGGGCGATGATTCGAAAACCTGCGGATTCGATCATTTCTAAAATTGCACCGGTATTTCCTGCGCCGAAGGCATCCGGCTTGATCATGGTAAAGGTTCTGTTGGTAGCCATAAATGAATTGCTATTGATTGATTTGGGCGTAAAATTACGCCTTTTCCTGAAAAGACCGAAGGAAAGGTTCCATTTCCGCAGAAACAGCCTGAGCCCATGGAAAATGCCATTGGGAATTTCAGAAAATTATGCGGAACTTTGTCGTCCGTGTTTTTGAAAAACACGGCAGTCAACTATTACACATGCAGAAATTAGATCTATTTAAAGAACAGATTTCATCCGCTTCGTCCAAAAGAATTATCATCACCACCCATCATAAACCTGACGCAGATGCCCTGGGATCCTCCCTGGCGCTTGCGCTTTATTTGCAAAAGAAAAACCACCAGGTAACGGTGGTCACGCCTTCGGACTACCCTTCTTTTCTTCACTGGATGAAAGGAAACGAACACGTGGTAAATTATGAAGACGCACAGCAGGTGGAACGGGCCCGGGAACTGATACGGGAAGCGGATATTATCTTTTGTCTTGATTTTTCAAACCTCGGCCGCTTGCAAGGGATGGAAAAATCCGTGCGGGAGGCGGATGCATACATGGTAAACATCGACCATCACCAAGATCCCGACGATTTTGCAGATTTTTGTTTTAGCAGTACCAAAGCGGCTGCTACCTGCGAACTCCTGTACGACCTGATCGTGAAGGTAGGTGACAGGGAATTGATCGATAAAGACATTGCGGAGTGCCTTTACTCGGGCATCATGACCGATACTGGTGGCTTCAGGCATCCCAATACCACGAAAAACGTGCACCTGGTCACGGCTGAATTGATTGATCTGGGAGCCGATAATTCGAAAATTTCCCGGTTGATCTACGACACCTATTCGGTCAATCGACTCAAATTTCTTGGTTTTGCCCTTACCAGAAGGCTGACCATTTTGCCGGATTTAAACACCGCCTATTTCGGAATCAGTAAAAAGGACCTGAGGAAGTACCAGTCGCAAACCGGTGATACAGAGGGGCTGGTCAATTATGCCCTTTCCCTCGATGGAATCAAGATCGCCGCCCTCTTTACCGAGCGAAAAGATGGCGTGAAGATTTCCTTTCGCTCCTCCGAAGAGGTGGCTGTAAATAAGTTTGCCGCCACCTATTTTGAAGGCGGGGGGCATAAAAATGCCTCGGGGGGCATTTCCAAACTTCCCCTGGAGGAAACCATACAGCGTTTTGAAAAATTAGTAAGCGAAAACAAACATATTTTATTCAATCAATTAGCATTAGTCGATGAGAAAAATCAATAATCTAGTTTTAGGTGCCCTTATGCTGGCCGCGAGTACCCTGATGTATTCGTGTAAAAAGACCGAAACGACTTCCGACGGTATTGAGTATACCTACGTGAAGCAAGGAGACAAAGTGACCAAAGATGGGGAATTTGTCGTGTACCATTTTACCGCCAAAACCGGCAGCGATTCGCTGTTTATATCCAGCTACGATCAGCCGGTACCTCCTTATTTGCAGCACCTGGACTCTGCCGAGGCAAGGACCGGAATTGACGAAATTTTCCTGAATCTCAATAACGGTGACAGTATTGTTGTAACCTCTACCGCGGAGAAAATCTTTACCCCGGAAGGCGTTCCCCCGTTTTTGGAAAATGACGAAACGGTGACCATTCATATTGGCGTCATCAACGTACTCGAAGAGGCCGTTTTTGAAGACTACTTCAACGACCTGGTGGCAGCGCAACAAAAAAAGCAAGCCGAAGAGGCGGGAGTAATGCTTGAAGAGGACGTAAAGACCATCGAATCCTACATTGAAGAAAATAATTTAGAGGCAAACAGGACGGAATCGGGTCTCTTTTACGTCATAGAAGAAGAGGGTTCCGGAGCGCAGGTAGAGCAGGGAGATAAAATCTCTGTAAACTATACCGGCTACGTACTGGACGGAACCGTATTTGACACCAGCGTGGAGAGCAAAGCAAAAGAGGCCAACACCTACGATGAAAACCGCCCTTACGAACCCTTTACCTTTAACGTAGGCGAAGGAATGGTGATTCCGGGATGGGACGAAGGATTGCAGCTACTGAAGAAGGGTTCCAAAGCCAAACTATTGATCCCTTCACCGTTGGCATACGGTCCCAGTCAGCGTGGAGCGGTCATTGTACCCAACTCCATCCTGGTTTTCGACGTAGAAGTAACAGACGTTGAAAAGCAATAAGGCAGCCGCTCCACAAAGCGAAGCCACTTAACCAAAATTACTACCATGAGAAAATTCCCATTCGTTTTGGCACTACTGGCCGCCCTGGGTTCCTGTATCTCCGACGAGGAAAACCTGGATGTACAATTTGAACAGGATCTTCAGAAAATCGAAGAATACATTCAAACAGTAGATACCGAGTATTCCCGTAGGGAGACGATCGAAGAAACCGGTATTGTGCTTTTATTTACCGAAGAGGTGGAGTCTGATGAATTACCACAGGTACGGGATTCGCTCTTTGTCAATTACACGGGGAAGTTGCTGGACGGTACGGTATTCGATACCTCCGTTGAGCAGGTAGCTCAGGACAATGGGGTATTCAATGCCAATCGAACCTACGAGCCCTTCCAGCTCATTCTGGGGATATCGAATGTTATCAACGGCTGGCATTGGTCACTTTCCCAAATGAAGGAAGGGGAAAAAGCAATCGCCTTGATCCCGTCGGCCTATGCCTATGGTAGTCAGGCCAATGGCCCGATTCCCGCTAACTCGGTGTTGGTGTTTGATCTTGAATTGGTCGAAGTACGACCCTATCAGCCCTAATTATCAGAAAGCATCCTTCCATGAGAAACGTATTTAAGTTAGTTAGTTTATTTTTTGTTGTTTTGCTGGGTTTTTCCTGTGAAGATCAGTTGAACCGCTTTGGTGGTCCGGTCTACGACCGGGAGGGAAATCTCGCGATTGATCGTGAAATCATCGCAGACTACCTGGAAACCGCACCGTACGATAGTCTGTATCGGATACATGATCCCTCCGGAGTAGTGGTGATCGTAACCGAGGAAGGAAACGGTTCCCGACCGGAATCCGGCAATGTGGTGTATGCAAACTATACCGGCTACTTGCTGGACGGTAGTGTGTTTGACTCAAATAGGGAAGATGTGGCTCAGGAAAACGGCATTTATGATGAAGAGCGGAATTATAGAATCTTTTCGTTTTTCGTCGATCTGCCTCCCTCTCAGGGGGGAGCGATCCAAGGCTTTAGTCTGGGCTTCAAACGCCTGCGAAGCGGCGCGAAGGGAAGCATCATCATTCCTTCTCCCTACGGCTACGAAGACAATGAAAATGTGCCCAGGGTACCGGCAAACTCCGTACTGGTATTCGATGTGGAATTTCTGGGAATGGATTAGCGAGCTGGCATACCTACACTAGCATGCAAAAGAACCCGGTTTATCTGGGTTCTTTTGGTTTATTCGAATCCCAACACCAGCCAGGGGTAGGCTGAAAACGTCGAATCCACGACGGAAAGCTTGAAGAATACCGCCGACTTGCCATGGAAAACAGGAGATTACCGGTGCAGCATGTGTTGATGGCGCACAAGGGCGCAGTGGCTGGGATTTTTCCCCGTTGCAGGAGTTTCTGATACATAAAATCAACCGAACACCAAAAAAATCGGCTGTCTCTCCCGATGAGACAGCCGATTGTTCGCCTTAACGGCTTTTCGCTTACATTTTTGCGCTATAGTTGGGCGCCTCTCGGGTGATGCTGACGTCGTGGGGATGGGATTCCCTGACACCAGCGGCGGTAATTTTGACAAACTTGCCCTTGTTCATCAGGTCTTCGATGGTGGCGGTTCCGCAATAGCCCATGCCGGCGCGCAGTCCTCCTACCAGCTGATACAGCACTTCGGAGACCAGCCCCTTGAACGCAACCCTTCCGACGATTCCTTCCGGAACAAGCTTCTTGACATTGTCCTCGGCATCCTGAAAATACCGGTCCTTCGACCCCGATTCCATGGCATCCAGGGAACCCATTCCCCGGTAGGATTTGAATTTTCTACCTTCGAAGATGATGATTTCTCCCGGAGCCTCTTCGGTACCGGCCAGAATGGAACCGATCATTACCGAACTGCCTCCTGCCGCCAGGGCTTTTACCACGTCTCCGGAATAGCGGATACCCCCGTCGGCGATTACCGGTACGCCTCTTTCTTTCAACACCTTGGCACACTCCATGACTGCGGACAATTGGGGCATGCCTACGCCGGCGATTACCCGCGTGGTGCAGATACTACCGGGACCTACGCCCACCTTGACGGCATCTGCTCCGGCATCTGCCAGGGCGATAGCTGCCTCGGCAGTCGCAATGTTTCCAACGATCACCTCCAAATCCGGGAAGGTAGCTTTGATCCGTTTGCAGGTTTCGATCACACCTTTGGAGTGCCCGTGTGCGGTATCAATGGACACCACGTCCACGCCGGCAGCTTTCAGGGCTTCCACCCGGTCCACGATGTCCGGTGTCACACCCACCGCTGCGCCTACGCGCAACCTGCCGAATTCGTCCTTACAGGCAAATGGCTTGTCCTTCCGTTTAAGAATATCCTTGTAGGTGATCAGCCCGGTTAACTTGTAGTCTTCGTCTACGATGGGCAATTTTTCAATTTTGTATTCCTGAAGAATCTCTTCTGCCTGTTCCAGGCTTATACCGGCTTTTGCAGTAAAGAGATGGTCTTTGGTCATGATTTCCCGTACCGGTCGATTCAGGTCTTTGATAAAGCGCAGGTCCCGGTTGGTGATGATCCCCTTCAGGTAGCGATCCTCATCGACTACCGGTATGCCTCCAATGTTGTACTCGCTCATGATCGCCTCCGCATCCCGAACCAGCGCATCAATATTCAAGGTGATGGGGTCCAGAATCATCCCGCTTTGCGAGCGTTTGACCTTGCGAACCTGTGCCGCTTGCATGTCAATTGACATGTTTTTATGAATAAAACCCAGTCCACCTTCGAGTGCAATGGCAATGGCTAACTCCGCTTCGGTGACGGTGTCCATAGCTGCTGAGACCAGCGGAATCTCCAGTCGGATATTTCTGGTAAGTTGTGTGGAGGTTTTGGTGTCGCGTGGGAGTACCTCGGAATATCCGGGTACAAGAAGCACGTCGTCATAGGTGAGTGCTTCGAAGAGGAATTTATCTGTATGTGGATTCATGGCAAATGGTTAGTAACCCTATTTGCCCGTCAAAGATACGCTGTTTTTTCCATGCAAATCAATACTTGAAAGAAAAAATATATACGAATGGTCCCGGATCGGGCCCGTTCGTGGAATTTTCTTTGGATTGTTGCCTCCGGCTTACGGATTCAGTATTTGCCGGGTCAGCCGCTGGGAGATGACGGCCATTCCCAGGTCATTGGGGTGCCTTCCCACACTTTCGGTGGAAAAGTCTCCCAAGGCCATGTAGCGCGCCTCTTGGCCGAGGTCCGAAAGTTCGACTACTTCCCAGCCTTGTTGGGAAGCGGCATGCCGCAAGTGTTGGTTTACCTCCGGGTTGGGCCAGAAGGTAGTGGTGAGGATCACCCTGGCTTCTGAGGGGACCAGGTAGGCGGAAAAATCTTGCAAGGCTTCCGAAAAATTCCATTCCCGCAACGCGGATGGAGATACGTTTTCGCCCAGACGGATGACCAATAGGTCCGCATCAAACTCCCTAAGCTCCTGGTACTGGGACTGGTCCAGGCTGGCAAACGATCGTTCAAAGGGGAATACGTTTTCACGAATCATTTCCAAATCAGGCATATGGAGCTGGAGGCTGTCCTTCAGCCTGGAAAAATAGTCCCTTTCCGGCGAGCTGGCCGCCATTCCCCAGTCGGCATTCCAGCCAATGGCCGGTTCGGGTGGGTGATAGGTGATGCTGTTGCCGATGACCAGAATTCGTTCGATGGCAACAGGTGGCGCTTCATCCGATTCGCAGCCTGCCAATCCTACTGCCAGTACCAGGAAGTAACGAAAAACACACCTCATTCCCTTTTCCTCAGTTTGGCGATGTAAAAGCCATCAAAACCACTTTCCTGTGCCAGTACCTGATTCTCTTCCAACAGCTCAAAGGCAACTCCGGCAGGGCTTTGTAAAAATGCCTGCACCTGCTCGTTGTTTTCTGCCGGCAAGATGCTACAGGTGGCATATACCAACAATCCCCCGGGCTTCAACATGGAGGGGTATTGGGCCAGGATGTTGCGCTGTACTTCCCGAACGCTGGCAATGGATTCCGGGCTCACCTTCCATTTGGTGTCCGGGTTGCGCCGAAGTACCCCCAATCCCGAACAAGGAACATCCAGTAAGAGACGGTCGGCACTTTCCTGAAGACGCTTGATGGTTTTGCTACCTTCGATGAGTCGGGTTTCGATGATGGAAACCCCGGCTCGGCGCGCCCGAAGTTTGGTGTTTTTAAGCTTCCATGCTTCGGTGTCCATCGATAAGATGCGGCCCTTGTTTTCCATAAGTGCTGCCAGGTGCAGGGATTTTCCTCCGGCTCCTGCACAGGCGTCAATTACCCGCATGCCTGGTTCGGCATCCAGGGCCCGGGCCACCAGCTGGGACGAAGCATCCTGTACCTCAAAGAGGCCTTCTTTGAAAAGGGGGGTGCGGAACACGTTTTTTCGTTGCTGGAGGATCAGGGCATCCGGGTAACCCTTGGCGGGTTGGCTGCCGATATCCAGCGCCTCCAATTGCTCCCGTAGCTTGGATCGGCCGGTTTTTAGTGTGTTTACCCGCAGTACGACTTCCGCAACCTGGTTGAGAGCGGTAAGTTCATCCGCCCAGTTGTCTCCCAGTTGCTGCTGGCCCATTTCATCCAGCCAATCCGGTATGGATTGCAACAGGGCCCGACTGCTGATTTTTTCTTTTTTTCGGGCGATGGCTTGTGCGTCGATTCCCTTGAATTCCTTCCAGTCCGGCAATGCCCTGCCTTGCTGTACCCAGTAGGTGCCAAACCACTGGTAGTAATCCTTTCCCGGACTCAGGTGTTCAATCAACCGCTTCCAACGGACGATTTCGTAAACGCTTTCGGCGATAAATGCCCGATCTCTGGCGCCCCACTTGGGGTTTGATTTTAAAACACGTTCGATCACTTTGTCGGCATAGTGGTTATTGTCAAAAATATCTTCTAGCGCCCGGACTACTCCGTTGACCGTATTCGGAAAAAGCTTCATAAATCATCTTTGGTATGTGCTGGCAAATATACGTAAATTTACCAGGGAAAATGGGCGGCCCACCGCACAGAGCCTGGCGGGACTTTTAGAAATTGGCCTAATTTTGGTAGATTTGAGCCTATGGGAGAAAAGAAATGTCCTCATTGCGGTAAATGGTCCGACTGGAACCAGAATTATACCGATACCTGTACCCACTGTGGCAAACCATTGGGAGGCACCGACCTGGAATACCAGGAAAAGAGAGCCGCCCAGGAAAAGGCCAACGAAGAGCAATGGGTTTTTTACATAAAGGAAAGCGACAGTACCCTGTTAAAGCGATTAAAAACCGCCGGCAATTTTTTCTACACCATCTACATTGCCATCATCACCTTTATTGCCTGGCTAATCGCCGCCTTACCGGGATAATGCCTGTTTACAGCAATCCCTGGTTTTTACTTCCGGCCCTAACGTTCTGGATCAACCAATACCTGGAACGGGTGCAAGGGATTTATTTTCCTCTGGTGCACAGTTACCTGGATGATTTGTTGGCCATGCCGGTAATTTTGGGTTTGACATTGCAGCTGTACCGCTGGATTCATCCCAGAAAGGAGCGCCTGGTTTTTTCAATCAAGCAGGTGCTGGTGGGGTTTTTGTACATCAGTCTGTTATTTGAAGTATTGCTACCGGCCTGGTCAGCCACCTATGTTCGCGATCCATGGGATGTTGGCTGTTATTTCCTGGGTTCGGTGTATTTTTACGGGCTGATCAATAAAAAACAGAACGAAACGTAATCATCCAGTTATGGCCATTAAGCTTAAAGCGATACATAAGCGCTATAGTGGAGAATTATCCACAACCTATCTTCCAGAGGAGGCGGGCAGTCTGGCAAGCTGGCTGATGGAGGCCTATCTCGGCACAAGGGCCACCGATCTGCTTTCCGACAGATCGGTAGAAACCATTCCCCCGGCCATGGAAGCGGCGCTCAATCGGCTAATGCAGGGTGTCCCCATTCAATACATTCTCGGAAAGGCGCCTTTTTATGGGAGGGAATTTCTGGTGGGTCCGGAGGTGCTGATTCCCCGGCGGGAAACGGAGGAGCTGGTGCACCTGATTGTAAAAAGTGCGTCCGGAAAAATGAAGGTTCTGGACCTCGGTACCGGGTCGGGCTGCATCGGCATCAGCCTGGCGCTGGAATGGAAGGAAGCCAGTGTGACCGCGCTGGATAACAGCCCGGAGGCCCTGGCGCTGGCCCGGAAAAATGCCACCCTTCTGCATGCATCCCTGGATTTTGTGTTGGCGGATATGTTGGCCCCGCGTTTGCCGCTTGGAACCCTGGACCTGATGGTCAGTAACCCACCCTACGTTCGGAATCAGGAAAAGGCACACATGCATCCCAACGTACTCGATCACGAGCCGCATGGGGCCCTGTTTGTTCCAGACGAGGATCCGCTGCGGTACTACCGGGCCCTGGTCCGTCATGCACGGAACCATCTCAAGACAGGGGGCCTATTTTATGTGGAAATCAACGAACAGTTTGGTACTGAGGTAGCCAGCCTGATGGAGGAGGCGGGGATGACGGCGATTCGTATCTACCAGGATTTACAGGGTAAAGACCGCATTGTCTGGGGGCAACTATCCTGAGTCGCTAGCAGCGGCGCCCAGCCAAAAAGGACGGTTGCTGGAAAAGGCATGCAGACCCTCTGTCAGCTCCAGGCTGGTAAGGTACCGAATGGGAAAGATTTCGCTGCCTTCGGGTGAACGGTGTTCGATAAGCTGTCCCTCTTCTCCAAGCACCTGAATGGTGCAGGCAGGCAGCCATTTTTTTAGACGACCGTCTTTGGCCGGGAAATACCGCACGCCACTGTTGAAGAAGACAAGATCCAGTTGGGCAAAATACGGCTCCAATTGGGAACAGTGCAGCGGGTCAAAGGGCAGGATATTGACCGCAGCATGCCCGGATCGGATCAGAAAATCCAGGGCGACAGGCAGGTAATGCGCTTTTTTGGCCGGAAGAAAACGCAGGGGGAACTGTTCCTCCGCCAGGTTGGGATGTTGTTTCGCAAAGTTGGGATCGGCCAGGACCACATCTACCTTGATGCCCGTTGAGTTTACTTCTTGCACGTTTTCTTCGGTGACGAGGATCGTCGGAACCCATTCCAACAATTGGGGAAGTTCCGGAATGTTCCAGTCCGCCGGACCAAGTAGCAACAAGGCCGGTTCCTGCTGTTCGCGTACTACGTGGTGGGAAGACATGGATGCATCATGGATTTTTACAGCGAGCGTGTCGATAGTCGGGGCAAAACTACGTAATTTTCCCTTATTTTCATCGGAGAGGGCGTTTTTGGGTGTTGGTTTCGAATATTCCCCCGCTGATTCTTTGTAAAAAAGAATTGCTGCAGTACTTCGGGTGTAAAATTGGATTTTTTTTATAATTTTGACAGCGAGACGCTGGACGAAAAATCGGAGAAAGCGAAGGTTGATCGCGGAGCCTCGCTGGGATTCCCGTTGCCTTCTATCGGTGCTATCCGGTGTTCCGAGGAGAATGTTCACATAAATTACAGATGCCATGCCCATTTCCCAACCAATTAATATTACCAAATGGATTGACGATAACCGCCACCTGCTCAAACCCCCGGTAGGAAATCAGCAGATGTACCTCAAAAACGAGGATTTTATCGTCATGGTCGTCGGCGGTCCCAATGCCCGAAAAGATTACCATTATAACGAAGGGGAGGAATTTTTCTACCAGGTGGAGGGAGATATTACCTTGAAGGTGGTGGACGAGGGCGTCATGAAAGACATACCCATAAAAGAAGGAGAGGTGTTTTTATTGCCTCCGCGAACCCCCCATAGCCCGCGCAGACCAGCCAATACCGTTGGCCTGGTCATTGAAAGGTACCGCAACCCGGGAGAAAAGGACGGATTTTTGTGGTTTTGTGAAAACTGCGGGCATAAATTATACGAGGAATACGCAACCATCACGGATATCGTCAACCAATTGCCTCCGATTATGGAACGCTTTTGGGCCCACCCCACGCATACTACCTGCGAGAAATGCGGGACCGTTATGAAGAAATAGCAAGGGTCACTTCCGTCACCACCTTGCCTTTACCAACGAACCTATGCCCAACGCTGCCTACGAGTTAACCCGGGAATTTGCCGAGGAAATGGATAAAAAAGATCCATTGAAAGGCTTTCGGGATCAGTTTTTTCTTCCCCAAAAAAAGGGGAAGACGGCCATCTATTTTTGCGGCAATTCCTTGGGGCTGCAGCCCCGCACGGTGGCCTCCTACCTGGATGCCGAACTGCAAAAATGGGCGGATAAGGGCGTTGACGGTCATTTTGAAGGGGAGGTGCCCTGGGTGGATGCACGCAAGCCATCCAAGCCGCAGCTTGCCCGTTTGCTGGGCGCAGCGCCCGATGAGGTGGTGGCCATGAATGGGCTCTCCGTTAATTTGCACCTCTTGCTTGTCTCCTTTTACCGTCCGCAGGGCAAACGATTCAAGGTGCTGTGCGAAGCGGGAGCCTTCCCCTCGGATCAGTACGTACTGGAATCCCAGGTCAGGTACCATGGGTACCAGCCGGACGAAGCCCTGCTGGAAATTGCACCGCGACCGGGAGAACACCTGCTCCATACGGCCGATATTCTGGAGACGATTCGCCATCACAAAGAGGAACTGGCCCTGGTCATGCTTCCCGGAGTGCAGTACTACACCGGGCAGTGCTTTGACATGGCAGCCATCAGCAGGGAAGCGCGACTTTACGGAATACCGGTGGGCGTTGATTTGGCGCATGCCATCGGCAACGTACCCTTGTCCCTGCATGACTGGGAGGTGGACTTTGCTACCTGGTGCAGTTACAAATACCTGAATGCAGGCCCTGGGAATGTGTCCGGCATTTTTGTTCACCGCAAGCATGGCAAGGATCCCGGAATTCCGCGGTTTGCCGGATGGTGGGGGCATTTGGAGGAAAAGCGTTTTGCGATGGAAAAGGGCTTTATCCCCATGTCAGGGGCGGATGGCTGGCTCTTGAGCAACGACCCGGTATTTGGGTTGGCGGCACTGCAGGCATCCCTGGATATTTTTGAAGCGGCCGGCATGGAAAAAATACGGGCAAAATCTGAACTATTGACCGGTTATCTGGAGTTTGTAATCCGTGAAACAATTGCTGCCCGGGATGTGTTAGAAATAATAACCCCTTCAAAACCAACGGATAGAGGGTGCCAATTGTCGCTTCTTGTACACAAAGGAGGCAAAACACTAGTCGATACATGGACTAAAAACGGACTGGTAGCCGACTGGAGAAATCCCAACGTGGTTCGGCTCGCACCCGTACCGCTTTACAACAGTTTTCAGGATGTCTACGCATTTGGAGAGATCCTGTCGGAATCGCTGAAACATTAGCAAGTGAAGGTCCAATAACCTATTGAACAACATCATGAAAGAAAAAATTGACCTATTGGGGGCAGGATTGATTGGTTCCCTGCTGGCCATCTACCTGAGAAAAAGAGGCCTGGACGTTTCCATTTACGAAAAGCGCAAAGATTGGCGGAAGATGGATTCATCCGGTGAAGGGCGCTCAATCAATATGGCCTTGAGTTTCCGGGGCTGGAAAGCCCTGGAAAAAGCCGGTATCCGTGAAAAAGTTTTGCCCTACACCCAGCCCATGTACGGAAGGAGGATCCACGACGAGCATGGAAATACGTTTTTCCAACCCTATGGGAAGGACAACCAAGCCATCTATTCCATTAGTAGAAATTCCTTCAATAAGCTTTTGTTGGACGAAGCGGAGGCGCAGGGGGCCCGGCTTCATTTCGAACACAAGGTGGAGCACGTGCAGGTAGGCAACCGGGAAGTCAGGTTTAGCTTACCGGATGGTAGTGCAAAAACCGTCCGATCTGAGGTGTTGATCGGTTCGGATGGTGCCTATTCTTCTCTGAGGAATGCCTTCCAAAGCCAACTTCGCTTTAACTTCAAACAGCAATACATTTCCCACGGCTATAAGGAGCTATCGATTCCTCCTGCACCAAACGGGGACTTTGCCATGGATCCAAACGCCTTGCACATTTGGCCCAGGGGCAAATTTATGCTAATTGCCTTGCCAAACCTGGACAAATCCTTCACCTGCACCCTGTTTTTACCTTTTGAAGGATACAAAGTGAGTTTTGAAAACATACACGACGATCAGGACGTGGACCAGGTGTTTAAAACGCATTTCAACGATGCCCATGCGCTGATGCCAAATCTTCTGAAAGATTTCCGGAGAAATCCCACGGCGGCCTTAATCAATACCGAATGTTATCCCTGGACCGAAAACAATGCCCTGTTGATCGGGGATGCAGCCCATGCCATGGTGCCGTTTTACGGGCAGGGCATGAACTGTGGTTTTGAAGACTGCTACATTTTGGATGGATTGGTGGAAAAATACGGCACGTTTTCCTGGGATTTGGTTTTTGAAAAATTTCAGAAAGGCAGAAAACCCGACACCGATGCCATCTGTCAGCTGGCGATGGACAATTTCGTAGAAATGAGTGACAATGTGGCCGATCCGAAATTTTTGATCCGAAAAAAGATTGAAGCACGCCTACACGAACTCTTTCCTAAAGAATGGGTGCCCTTGTATAGCATGGTTACCTTTTCGGACATGAAGTATTCGGAAGCGTATGCTATCGGAAAAATACAGGAGAAAGTAATGGACCAAGTGATGCGTGATCCACTGATCACCCAAAACTGGGATCGGCTGGATTACGAAGACATCCTGCATCAGGTCGAAGTCGCCGGTGCCGTTTGATGCAATCAAAGCTGCGATCCATGCCGCTCGTTGAATCCCCGAATTCCTTGTAACCCTCCCGTATGCAAGACCAGTAAGCGGCTGCCTTTCGGGAAATGATCTGCCTGGACCAATGCCAGCAGACCCCATACCATTTTCCCGGTATATACCGGGTCCAGGGGTAGTTTTGCCTGCAGGCGCATGTCTCGGAGAAAATCAATCAGCTCTGTATTGAACCGGGCATAGCCGCCAAAGTGGAAGTCTGTGCGAATTTCCCAGGTGCAGCGGGGCTGAATTCCGTGCGTATGCATGAGTTGGGCTACCTCCTTGCGAATAAAGTCGCCTTTGAGTGCAGAGAAACCAAGGACCTGTTGCCCGGGCCGTGCACGACTGGCTACGCCTGCAAAGGTGCCTCCGGTACCCACGGGCAAGGCGATAACGTCCATGGACGTGTCGGCTCCCGTCAAAATTTCCTGCGTGCCCTGAATGGCCAGCGCGTTGGTGCCGCCTTCAGGGATCAGGTAAAACTCCCCAAATTTCCGTCCGAGTGACTCCAATAGGGCTTGGGATTGTTTTTCCCGGTATTCCGAGCGCGAGAGCAGGTGTAATTCCATGCCGTTTTTGACGGCGTCGGAAAGGGTCGGGTTGAGGGGCTGGGAGATTTCTCCCCGTATGAGACCAATGGACCGCAGTCCAGCCTGCTTGCAGGCGAAAGCAGTGGCATGGATATGGTTGGAATAAGCGCCTCCGAATGTTAAAACCGTTTTAACGTCCTGCTTTATTGCTTCCCGGATATTGTAGCGTAACTTGTAGTACTTATTGCCCTGCAGGCTGGGATGCATCCGATCCAGTCGCTTTACCGTCACCTGCACCTCCTTTTCTTCAAGAATAGGCAGGTGAAGGGGTTGGTACAGGGGACTATTGGCAGGTTCCAAGGGAAATAATTTGGTGATTTTGCGTTAAAAGTCTTATAGTTTTTTATCATATCCTAATTTTGTGCCATGACTGAATCCCACGACGAAGAATTGCCCGAGGAGGAATCCTATTTTGAGCCCTACGAGCTGCGGGTAGATCCCGGGCAGCGGCCCTTGCGTATCGATAAGTTTATTACCGACAAAGTGGCCAACAGTACCCGAAACAAGGTACAACAAAGCATTTCTGCAGGGATTGTCAAAGTAAATGGGCTGCCTGTAAAAGCCAATTACAAAACGAAGGCTGGAGATGTCATCTATTTCGTATTGGAGCGGAGCCGAAAAGATACGGACGTAATTCCGGAGCGCATCCCATTGGATATCCGCTACGAAGACGATCACCTGCTAGTAGTCAACAAACCGGCGGGTATGGTGGTGCATCCGGCGCACGGAAACTGGACCGGTACGCTGGTCAACGGGCTGGCGTATTACTTCAATCAACTTCCCGAACTTCCCGGCAATACAGGCAGGCCTGGTTTGGTTCACCGAATCGACAAGGATACCTCCGGCTTGCTCGTGGTGGCTAAATCCGAACAGGCGATGGCGGACCTTGCCGGCCAGTTTTTTGATCACAGCATTCAGCGAACCTACCTGGCCCTGGTATGGGGCGAGCCGGCGACCGCCGAAGGGACAGTGGATGTTTCGATAGGCAGGGGGATAAAAGACCGAAAAATCATGCAGGCCTATCCGGAAGGTACCGGAGGAAAATCGGCCGTCACCCATTGGAAGTTGCTTCAAAAGTTCCGATACGTGAGTTTGATAAGTTGTTCCCTGGAAACCGGCAGAACGCATCAAATACGCGTGCACATGAAATACATTGGGCATCCCTTATTTAACGATGCCGTATACGGCGGGGATAAAATCAGAAAGGGCACCCAATATGCCCGGTACACTTCCTTTGTCCGCAATTGCTTCAAACTCATTCCCCGACAGGCCCTGCATGCACAATCGCTGGGTTTTATTCACCCCATCAGCAGGGAACAGCTGTATTTCGAGTGTGAATTACCCGAAGACATGGCCTCAGTGATAGAAAAATGGCGAAATTACGTTCAAGTCGACGGTTGACAGTTATTGATTTGTTAATCGAAAGTTTTAAATCGGCGGAATTTTTATAGAAATGACTCGTTTTTGGTCAAAGAATTGAACGATCTGAAAAAATCTACATTTTCTGATGAAAATATTTCTTCCAAAGGCGAGTTTTATTACATTTGAGGAATCAAAACAAAATTTGGTAACTCCTCGTGATGAGTAATGGTTCTGAATTGATTTTGAGTCTATCCTGTAGGATGTTGAAATTGGCAGACAAGCCCTCCTGTCTCGGGGGTGGAGGATCCGGATTTATCCGGTGTACTGGATAAAGCACACATCGAGCTCAATGTGTTGCCTAACAGCTCCGTGGAGGTTCGAGTCCTTCTCCTACAGCGGTTTTGTGAAATCCGGCAACTTTCCTTTTACGGAAGTTGCCGGATTTTTTTTGTCAAGACCCTGTTATAAAAGCTTCTTTTGTCTGCAAATTTTGAATAATATCCACTTTATTTTGTATTCTTGATCCGGAAATGGAGGAAGAAAACGTACATACCAAGCAGGAGAAAAAAAACCGGGGACGCACGTTGAAGGTTTTGGGTGTCCTCTTGCTCCTGGGCTTGCTGTTGCAGGCAACCTTGTATTTTGGTGGAGACTGGCTTTTTAGGGAATTCATCAAGCGACAGGTAGCCGAAGTCTCCCAGGGAAAGTATGCCGTCGACTTTGATCGGATTTACCTGTCGCTTTTTCAGCGGGGTATTTTTGTCGAGCGTTTTTCGCTGACTCCGACGGATCCAGCCATTTTTGATGCAGAGAAAATCCCCTATTACCGGATAGCCATCGATCAATTGGATTTGCTGGGTTTGGGCTATTCCCGAACCTCCGGCCGGCTTTCCATTGGTACTTTGCGCCTGACTTCGCCAAGCGTACAATCCCGCCAAAAGTCCGGAGAGGCAGAGGAAAGCGAGGAGAGCCCCCTGCAATTGCTCGAAAACGAGATTCAAAAATCCCTGGGTACGCAAATCCGGGAGATTGTGGTCGGGGATTTTTACGTGGATCAGGCCAATTTGCTGATAGAAAACTTCATCAGTCAAAAGTCGATTTCAGCCTCAAATACCAACTTGTACGTCAGGAACATTCAGGTCGGTGGAGAACAGCAAGTGGCCCTGCCATTTGGACTACAGGGATTCCGCCTGGATTTTGACGATTTTGAGATCGTGTTATCCGACAGCATACACCGGGTTACGGCAGCGAAGGTAGCGGTATCTTCCCTGGACAAGCAAATCAGTGCCCAAACCTTGCAGGTGGTTCCGGACCTCGAAAAGTCTGCCGATGTCTACTACGAAATTTCCCTGGACCAACTTCTACTGGAAGATGCAGACATCATGGAAATGTTTCGGACAGCAGAGGTCAAGGTGGGCTCACTGAACCTGGAGGGCCCCGATTTTGTGCTGTATACCGACCGCACAGCCCTGGAAAACGAACGAAGAACGACGGATTTGTACGAACTGATTCGGGACGTGCTTACCTCTATTTCCGTAAAGGACCTTACCATTGACCGGGGGCAATTTCTGCAGCGAGGCGTCAATAACCCCAACAAAAATCGCATAGAAGCCGAAGATATCCATTTTTCCATGGACGAAGTGTATATCGGACAGGATGAAGCGGTGAAAGAAAATAGCTTCTTCTACTCCAGGGATGCAGTTTTAGAAATTGACCGGGCCAGGATATCCCTGGCGGATGAAATTCATTGGGTGACCGGGCGGAATATCTACTTGTCCTCCGCCGAAGACCGGGTAACGATCAGTGAGGTGGAAATCAACCCCATTGTAGACGAAGATAGCCTCACCGATATCTCCTTGTTTGAGGTCAAAGTACCCCAGTTGGATTTTGCCAACGCCAACCTGAGAAAAGTGTACAACGAGAAAATAGTGGATATCGGGGAACTCATGATTCGGGCACCCAAAGTGGCTATTCGAGATATTCTGGGAAGCTCCGGGAACCCAGAAGAAGCCCCCAAGCTTTCCTCCCTGCAGGAGCTAACCCAGGGTTTTTTAAAAGCCATTTATATACAGCGATTGGAAATGGAGGAAGGAAGCCTGGTGCTGGACAACCACCTCCGGGTCCGGCAGGATAGCCTTTCTTTTGGGAAAATCGATTTTGTACTCGAGAATTTTCAGCTGGACGAACAGCAACGCAGCGACTCCTCCTCCAGAATTTTTCTGGCAGAAAACCTCCAACTGGAGATAGAAGACTACGCACTCAAGCTGTCCGATAACCTGCACCTGTTTTCCGCAGACAGAATCCGTATCGATACCAGGCAAGAGCAACTGCTAATCAACGGCTTTCGGCTACAGCCCCATTCTCCCGAAGAGGTGCTGCAACTGTTGGAACGGTACGGAAGGACCACCGTCCTGGACATAGAAATACCCGAATTTCTGGCTACAGGTGTAGACATCAATCAGGCTTATTTCCAGGAAAAGTTATTCATCAACCACATCGATATACCTGGCCCGGATATCCAATGGACCAAATACATTCCAAAAGACGACGAAGAGCAGGCAAAATTGGAGCGCGGCGATATTTTGAACCTAATCACCAATTATTTCTCGGAGGTACGGATCGACTCCCTGAGTATCAATGAGGGTTCGTTTGTCTACGACAACTTTGCCAACGAACGGTTTCGGTCTTTTGCAGAGAACGATATTGCCGTCAATATTCGGAATTTCTACCTGGATGAAACCGTAGATCTTGCCGATAACCGCACCCTGTTTGCGGAAGAAGTGGATGTAAACCTAAAGAATTACCTATTCAATATTGCCAACGGAAAATACAGCATCGTGGCCGAACGAATTACGTTCAATTCTGCCCGAGAGGAAATCAATACCTTCAATGTACGACTTAATCCCAACCGCTACCTGGACTCCAAGGTAAGCATTGAAGCCAGCATCCCAGAGTTGAGCTTTCGGGGGGTAGACCTGGAAGCCTTTTTGTTTGACAATACCTTGTCGCTCTCCCAGTTGAAGCTCACCGATGCAGGAGTGAAATTGTCCATTAACAGAGCCTACGGACAGGAAGAAGCCGATACAGACGAAGAAGAAGAGGAAGAGCAAAGCGCCGGCCGCAACCTGCCCAAGACCATCGAGGTCATCCAAATCGATTCCATTCTGACTTCCAATGCCTCCTTCAATGTGGCCTATTACCAGGAAGGAAAAGACCTGGATTTGATCCGGACAGGCATCAACTTATCCGTCGCAGGCTTTCTCCTGGACTCAGCCCGGCTTTCCGAGGGAGACATCGCCAGCTTTTTCTCAAACATTAGCCTGGAGGTGGATGACTTTTCCCTGGCCTTAAAGGATAGTATTCATACGCTGAATTTTTCCAGGATCGGATTTGATTCGGGGGAAGAGGAGATTTTGGTGGAAAATCTGCGGATCCTGCCCAATCAGCTCGAAGGTATACGGGGCGTACCCATCATTCGGGCCAATGTTCCTCGGGTTTCGATCAACACCCGTTCCCTGCAGAGTTTTCAACGCACGGGAAGCCTGGATGTGTCGCTTCTCCGACTGACTGACCCGGAGGTGCGTATTTACCTGGACGAAGAGGAAGCTATTACGCTGCTGCAGCCAGAGCAGGAAAAAGAGGTCATTCAAAAGGTTTTGGAGCAGTTGCTTATCCGCGATTTCTCGCTTACCGGGGGGAGGTTATCCCTCTTAGACAAGGCAGATACCAGCAGAGTGACGGCTTTTCAAAACCTTAGCCTGATGCTAAGCGACTTGAATTTTGATTTTACCGAAAAGCAGAATATTTCTTCGGCGTTTTTTTTCAACAAAGACTTTCAGTTCGAGCTCAAAGATTATGAATTGGAGCTACCGGATAGTTTAAACATGCTGCGGATTGGTCGGGTATTGATTTCCGAAAATGAACTCGAACTTAACGACCTTCGGTTTTTCCCAAAAGGGGGAACCTACGCCTATGCCAGGCAGGTGGGCAAGCAAACGGACGTAGCAGACGTGTACATCCCCCGGCTGCTGGTCGAGGGGTTGGATGCGAGTAGGTTTATCGCCGAAGAAAAACTGATCGCGCGGTCCATGACCGTTTTCTCTCCCTATGCCGAGATATTTCGGGACAAACGGGTTACCGAGGACACCACCGTTGTGAAACCCATGCCTCAGCAGGTAATGGAGGCGATGGGCAGGGTATTCGATCTGGATACCCTGATCGTAACCAACGGACGCCTCCTGTACCGGGAATTTCCGGAAAAAGGAATGGTCCCGGGTGAGATTACTTTTGGTCGGATGAATGCGCGCATGTATCCTTTTCGTCTGGGGCCGATCGAAGAGGAGCGGGATTCGGCCCTGGTGGAAGCGAGCTTTCAGATCAACGATACAGCAGAACTGGACGTGGACCTGTCCATGCGCTTCGTTTCCCCGTACCCCATATCCGTGAAGGCCCGCGTGGGTGCGTTTGAACTGCCGGTCATCAATTCCATTTTGGAATCCAATGCTTTTGTCACCGTAGAACGAGGGCTGGTTCGGGAAGGGGAATGGCAGTTTGTCGCCGATCAGGATCATGCCATTGGAGAGATGACACTCAAATACAACGATTTGAAAGTAAGGCTACTGGAAGAGCGAACCTTGCGGGAAGCAGGAGGCCGAAAGGGTATCCTTACCTTTGTGATCAATGCCCTCGCCATGCGGAAAAACAATCCCCGGCCCATTTTCCGGCGCCTGGTTGCTTCGCCCATTTATTATGAGCGCGTTCACCATAAATTTGTCTTCAATTACCTCTGGAAAGCCACGTTTTCCGGACTCATGGGAAGTTCAGGTCTGATGCAGCCAAAGATTCCCCGAAAAGAGGAGGAGGAAGGGACGCAATAGCACGAAAGCGCGTTTCCCTGTTTTAAATGGTAGGTGGCCTCAATAATTTATTTTAGATTTGCGCTCGTAAAAAGACCAAATTGTACATGCAAAGCCAGAAAATAGAGCAGATCAAGGCTAAAATAGCTGCGGCGCGTGCCGAAACGGCGGCAGAGCTGGAAGACTACCGGATGCGGTTTATTAGTAAAAAAAGTGTGGTTGGAGCACTCTTTGCCGAAATGAAATCCATCCCCAACGAGCAAAAAAAAGCATTTGGACAAGCGGTCAACGAGGTAAAACAACTGGCGGAAGAGAAATTCAAGGAACTGATAGATGCCGTGGAGAGCGGTTCGAAGGGAAAGCAAGGCCCCCGACCAGACCTTACCCTGCCTCCGACCACCTGGCCTGTTGGAGGTATTCATCCCCTGACGGCTACCCGGCAACGCATCGTGGAGATTTTTGAGCGAATAGGCTTTAACCTGTCCGAAGGGCCCGAAATAGAAGACGATTGGCACAACTTCACGGCGTTAAATTTCCCGGAAAATCACCCGGCCAGGGAAATGCAGGATACGTTTTTTATTGAAAAGAATCCGGACATCGCGTTGAGAACCCATACCTCATCCGTTCAGGTGAGGGTCATGGAAAACCAAAAACCGCCCATCCGGACCCTATCGCCGGGAAGGGTGTTTCGCAACGAGGCGATCTCCGCCCGGGCACATTGCATTTTTCACCAGGTGGAAGGATTGTATGTGGACGAAAACGTGAGCTTCTCCAACCTGAAACAAACCCTGTATCATTTCGCAAAAGAAATGTTTGGAAAGCACACACAGGTGCGCTTCCGGCCTTCCTTTTTCCCGTTTACCGAGCCCAGTGCGGAAATCGATATTTCCTGCCAGCTCTGCGGGGGCAAAGGATGCAACATTTGCAAGGGTACCGGTTGGGTGGAAATTGGCGGTTCGGGCATGGTGGATCCCAACGTGCTGGAAAATTGCGGCATCGATTCGGTGAAATATACCGGATTTGCCTTTGGTATGGGTATCGAACGAATTGCCATGCTCAAGTACCAAATCAACGACCTGCGGCTGTTTACCGAAAACGACATCCGCTTTTTGCAACAATTCAAGGGATTGCTCTAAGCTTTTCTTGCGGGCTCCCCATGTTGGCGCCGCCCAAAGGTGTCGCCTGTCGGGATATAGCCCGTAGATGTGCATATATTTTCTTAGTTTTGGTCCATGACGCCCATGAAAAAAGCCATCCTACCCGTAAAAAGAAAACTCCAACGCCAATGGAAAACATTGCGTTTTCGCTTGAGTGCTTCCAATCATCCGCTTTTTATCGGCTTTTACCGGTACCTCTATACGCCAGGAAAGGGCAGCCTGAGCGCATTTCTGCACCACTATTCCCAGTCAAAAAGGGGTGATTTTACCGTGATTCAGATAGGCGCTAACGACGGCATTACCCACGACCCGATCCACAAATTTATCAAACGAGACGGCTGGAAGGGAGTCTTGCTGGAGCCACAGCCTCAGGTGTTCCACCAGTTCTTAAAAGAGATCTACGCCAAAAACGAAGGAATTACAACGGTGTGTGCGGCCATCGGGGAAAAAGACGGCGCCCAGCCGATCTATAAGATCGGCTTTTCCGATATGCGCTGGGCTACGGGCCTGTCTTCCTTCTCCCGGGAAAAAATCGAAAGCGCATTCGAGGAGGGCATTGTAGCGGCCAATTGTACGAAATTTGGTATCGATATTCCGGAAGACAGGGAGGAATGGATCAGCGAGGAGGAAGTAGCGGTGATCGCTCCCCGCACCCTGATGCAGCGCTACGGGATTTCCAAGATCGATCTCTTGCAAATCGATGCCGAAGGCTACGACCTGGAAGTGATCCGAATTTTCGATCTGCCGTTCAGTCAGCCCGCTGCCATTGTTTTTGAGAACGTGGGATTAAACGAAACGGATTACGCCAGCTGCCTGGCCCTCTTGCAGGCCAACGGCTACGGCACCCGTAAGTTTGGTCCGAACACCCTGGCGCTAAAAAAAGACGAACCCCTGTACCAAACGTATGTTGCGTCATGAGGCCGGGATTGGTTTCCGTGGTCATCCCCTGCTACAATCAGGGCAGGTACCTGGAGGAAACCGTCCGTTCCGTCCTGGCATCTACCTATCGGCCCCTGGAACTGCTGCTTGTCAACGACGGGTCCACGGATGATTCCCTGGAAAGAGCGCGTTCGCTGGAAAAAAAGCACCCGGAAGTTCGTGTCATTGATCAGCCGAACGGAGGGGTGGCCCGGGCGCGAAATACCGGGATTCGGGCAGCGCAGGGGGAATTTGTGTTGCCACTGGATGGAGACGATACGGTATCTGACGCCTACATCGCCGAAGCCGTATCCGTGCTGCAGCAGCGTCCGGAGGTAAAGGTCGTGTACTGTCGGGCGGTGAAATTTTCGGAGGCCGGTGAGAAGGCATGGAAGTTAAAGCCCTTTAGTTTGCGGGCATTGGCCCGGGATAACATGATATTTGTGGCGGCGCTGCTGCGCAAATCGGATGCCGACGCTGTGGGGGGATTCTCAGAAGACATGCACATGGGCCGGGAGGATTGGGAGTTTTGGATCAAAATTCTCAAAAATGGAGGAGAAGTGGTGCAATTGCCTTTTGTGGGTTTTTATTACCGGCTTACTCCCGGTAGCAAACGAAAGAAAACGGGAACCCGGCAAAAAAAGCGGGAGCGAATCGCCTATTTGAATAAAAAGCATGCGGACTTTTTTCAACAAGAGCTTAATGGTCCGCTGCGCTTTCAGCGCTCCTGGTCCCGACGGTACAACACCTTGCTTCGGTGGTTGGGTAGAAAATGAGGCGGTGGTGCCGGTCTTCTTCCGGCTTGGGATTGGTCTAACCGGTATTAAATGGGTGTTTGGCGCAGGCAAATCGGGTAAAATCCAGCGGATTCGTTCAGGAAAATCTTGTGAAAACCGTGGATTGACGATGCAGCGATAAACAGAACAAACGATAAGTGCATTGGTTGAGAGTGACTAAACAAAGCAGGTGAAGTTTTTCGGGTATATTCTACTTTTTCTTTCAAGCCATTTGGGGCTTTTTGCTCAGGCGTTTTTGCCTGCCGCTCCTTCGGGGCAGGTCATTCATCACCGGCACTACAGTTTGTGTTATGCGGAGTCCCACGAGCAGGCAAGTTGGGTGTACTACGAGTTGACCGCCTACGAGGCGAGCAGCGGCAGGTACGAGCGAACGGATAATTTCAGAGAGAATCCGAAGGTCACCACGGGAAGTGCCTCTTTGTCCGATTACCGGGCATCGGGATACGACCGGGGTCATTTGGCACCCGCGGGAGACATGGCCTTCAGTATGACTGCCTTGTCGGAGAGTTTTTACCTGAGCAACATGAGTCCGCAACACCCGTCATTTAACAGAGGGATATGGAAGCAACTGGAAGGCTTGGCTCGATCCTGGGCGGTGGGTCAGTCGGTCTTGTATGTGGCCACCGGGCCGGTATTGGAGCCCGGCTTGCGGCGCATCGGTCCGAATCAGGTTAGCATTCCAAATCGCTTCTACAAGGTGCTGCTGGATTACGACGAAGAAAACGGATCCTATTCGGCAATAGGGTTTATCCTTCCCAACCGAAAAGGGCAAGGACCCCTTGCGGCCTATGCGGTTTCTGTAGATGAGGTGGAGCGGCTTACCGGCATCGATTTTTACTCCCAGCTGCCTGATTCGATCGAAACCATCGTGGAGAAGAAGATCGATCCAGGCTACTGGGACTGGCAGGCAGCGCCCGTGACGCGTACCGGAAAAAGCCCGGCGATCCCGGCCCGGCAATGTGCAGGCATTACCCAAAAAGGCGTTCGGTGTCGGAATCGAACGAAAAGCGAAACCGGGTATTGCCATTTGCATGAGGGGAGTTCCGTAGGAAAGCAAAAGGCCGCGACCGCCCCGAAAAAACGAACCACGTCCGTCCGATGCATCGGAACCACAAAAAGTGGTGCCCGCTGCAAGCGAAACACCCTTTCCCGCAACCAGAAATGCTGGCAGCATGGGGGGAATTGATTGGGGAAGAGTAGCTGGATAGTCCCCCATGCAGCCCCCCAAAACACGAAAACCCCAAATACAGCTTGTATAAGGGGTTTTTTGTAGCCTCGACAGGGATCGAACCCCCGCCCGAACGTCCTGCGTAAATAGTTGGTGTAATCGTGAAATAGGGTTCGGGACGGGCGGGTGTATCTAAAGTTTAGGAAACTTCTATTCTATCCATTGAACTACGAGGCCATATTATTATAAAATGCTTTCCAATATGCCTGCAGGCAGGCAGGTATTCTATCCCCGTCCGACTGGCGTCAGCCGGGCGGGCCCGTCCGACCGTTGTCAGCCGGGCGGGCATTGAACTACTCCGATTGCAATATTTTTTTCAAGAATAGTCTACCCCTTGAAGATTTGAAGTATTTTTCTCTACTGATGGCTTCAATTAAAGTTTCAAATTCTTCGCAATACAGTATTTCAAATGGGATATATGGCCGAATAGAAACGGTCATTCCGGAATTATGCTGATGAAGTCTTTTCTGTTAATCTTTACAATGACCCTTATAAAGATAGTCAAAATGTTTACTTTTCAGGACGTAGGCGAAATAAACTTCTTTCATTTTACTTCAAATAAAAATCTCCAGATCCAGGTTAAAATTAGTAGCCTCGGCAAGAATCGAACTTGCATCTAAAGTTTAGGAAACTTCTATTCTATCCATTGAACTACGAGGCCATTTAACTTTCAGGAAAGCGTTAGATTTACCTTTGTAAACCCGGTATTTGTTGCTTTTTTGAGTAGGCTCAACCATGCAAGCCCCCAAAAAACACCGCAATTTAAACCATAAATTTACTATTACGCAAATAAAAGACAGCCAGATTGTTCTTTTTGATTTTAATGTTTTATCTTTGCAGTCCAAAAAATAACGATGGACGGGATCCATCAATTCACTAAACGTCAAAATATTATGGCATTAAAAATCAGATTAGCACGTCGGGGCCGAAGAAAAATGGCCATCTACGATGTAGTAATTGCTGATGCTAGAGCTCCACGAGATGGACGCTTTATCGAGAAAATCGGATCGTACAATCCAAATACCGACCCGGCCACCATTACCATCAATAACGACCGCGCATTGAAATGGTTGATGAATGGGGCACAACCTACCGATACCGTAAAAGCCATGCTTTCCTACCGGGGAGTCATGTTGAAGAAACACCTGCAGATAGGTGTGGTAAAGGGCGCCATCACGCAGGAACAGGCCGATGAAAAATTTCAGGCCTGGTTGGATAGTAAGGAGAAGAGCATCGCCAGCAAGGTAGACAAAATCCAGTCTGCCAGAGACAGCGCCAAGAAGGCTGCATTGGAAGCCGAAGCGGCTAAGAATCAGGCCCGACTGGACGCCATCAAAAAGCGGGAAGAAGAAGCCATCGCTGCGGTTGCGGCTGCAGAGGCGGAAGCCAAAGCTGCAGAAGCGCCTCAGGAAGAAGCGCCTGCGGAAAGCGGAGGAGAAGATGCACCTGCATCGGATGCTGCAGCATCTGACGAAGAAAAAGCCTAAACGATCCCCCTGCCGTGAACAAAGACAATTGTTTTCAATTGGGCCATATCGCCAAAGTTCATGGATTGCATGGGGAAGTGCTTTTGGTCCTCGACGTAGATTATCCCGAGGATTACGAGGACCTGGAACATGTCTTTGTGGAAAAGGGAAACCGATTGGTGCCCTTTATTTTGGAGCACATGGTGCCCCAGCCTAACAATAAATTTCTGGCCAAATTTGAAGAATTTGACCAGGTGGAACAGGTAAAACCCATGGTGGGAGCAGCCTTGTACCTGCCGCTATCCCTGCTTCCTGAGCTAAAAGAAGATCAGTTTTATTACCACGAATTGGTGGGATATACGGTGATCGACGAGACGCTGGGGGAATTGGGAGAAGTCAAGGTAATCTATGACCTGGAAACCCAGGACCTGATCGGCATGGACTACCAGGGAAAAGAAGTACTTATTCCCATTCAGGATGGAATCCTGCAAGGAGTAAATAAGGCAGAAAAGAAAGTTTTCTGCCGGCTGCCGGATGGCCTGCTTGACATCTATTTGGAAGCGTAACATGCGTATCGATATCATTACGGTTTTGCCCGGACTGCTGGAAGGGCCTTTTTCTCATTCCATCCTGAAACGGGCGGAAGAAAAAGGCCTGGCCACGGTGAAGGTGCACGATTTACGACCCTATGGTATCGGAAAGCAGCATACCCTGGACGACTATGCGTTTGGTGGTGGAGCGGGGATGGTCATGATGATCGAGCCAATCGCCAGCTGCCTGGAAGCGTTGAAAAAAGAGCGTGCCTACGATGAGGTCATTTACATGACACCGGACGGGCAAACGTTTGATCAACCCATGGCCAACGCGTTTTCGCTCAAAGAGAACCTAATCCTTCTCTGCGGGCATTACAAAGGAGTAGACGAGCGGGTTCGGCAACACTTGATCACCAAAGAGGTAAGCATCGGTGATTTTGTCCTTTCCGGAGGAGAATTGGCTGCTGCTGTTGTGGCAGACGCCGTCATTCGGTTGATTCCGGGAGTATTGAACGACGAGACCTCCGCATTGACGGATTCCTTTCAGGATGGCCTGCTGGCACCGCCCGTGTATACGCGACCGGCTGACTACAACGGATGGAAAGTCCCGGAGGTGTTGCTTTCAGGGCATGCGGCAAATATCGAATCCTGGAGATTTGATGAATCGGTACGCCGGACCAAAGAAAGAAGACCCGACTTGATAGGCGGGCCGTTTTCTTCGGAAAAAGGCGGTAATACTACAGCACAAAACGATAGTTGAACCAAGTAAGGACACCCGAAATTGGTGTCCGAAAAAGCGATAAGAAAACGAGTAAAGCAATGAGCGAACTACTAAAATTCGTAGAACAGGATTACAAAGACGCCCGGTCTAAATTCCCAGCTTTCAAGGCGGGAGACACGGTCAATGTTCACGTGAAAATTACAGAAGGAAACAAGGAACGGGTACAGCAGTTCCAAGGAACGGTAATCCAGCGGAAAAACGTCAATACCAACGGGGAGACGTTTACCGTTCGAAAGGTTTCCAATGGAATCGGTGTGGAGCGAATATTCCCCATCATTTCCCCAAGTCTGGAAAAAATCGAAGTCCTGAGAGAGGGTAAAGTCCGAAGAGCCAGGTTGTTTTACCTGAGAGGAAGACAGGGAAAATCTGCCCGAATCAAAGAAAAAATCCGGGTCAAGAAATAAGGATACCTGGACTAGCATTCACCATAAAAAAAGGGAGCATCACGCTCCCTTTTTTTATGGGATTTACTTTTTGAAAGATGGACGGTTTCTATCCGGGAGTTCCGGGTAGCCTTTAAAATTGGCCACATTTTACTGCACGGATTTTTCCCTAAAACACAGGTGTTTTCTGCTTAATTTCGGTCTTTTAATGTAATAAAATTGCACGAATGCAGGATGGTACAGGATAGTATTGTATTGTTTTCTAGGTTTATTTAATTGAAATAAATCAATCTTAACCAAACACAAAAGATTATGAAAACAAGTTACCAATTGCTCCTTCGTGGGATTCGGGGTGCAGTATTGGCTGTTCTTTTGGTGATGACCCATTCCCTGTTTGCCCAGGATGCGGGTCAGATTACCGGAAGAGTCATCGCCAGTGAAGACGCTGAGCCCCTTCCGGGCGTTTCCATCCTGGTAAAGGGGACTACGCGCGGCACCGTCACCAATATGGATGGTGAATTTGCCATTCAGGCTGCCTCCGGCGAAACACTTACCGTCAGTTTTATTGGGTTTGAGACCCGGGAAGTGGCGGTCACCGGCGGGCAGACCACCTATGAGATCAGCATGGAAGCCTCCATCGGAGACCTGGGAGAGGTGGTCGTGGTGGGATACGGTTCCCAGCGAAAGGCCGACATTACTTCGGCTGTTTCGGTGATCAACATGGAGAATATCGGGGAAGTGCCGACAACGAATGTCACCCGCCTATTGCAGGGGCAGGCCGCTGGGGTACAGGTACGGCAAAACTCCGGTAGACCCGGAGAAGAAATGGAAGTCACGATTCGGGGGATAGGATCACTGGGAGCCGGTAGTCAGCCGCTATACGTTGTGGATGGGTTTCCGGTGGGTACCTCTCTCGGGCAAAACCTAAACCCGGCAGATATCGAAAGCATGACGGTACTGAAAGATGCGGCTTCTACGGCCATTTACGGAGCAAGGGGATCGAATGGTGTAATCCTGATCACGACCAAATCCGCAAAAGAAGGAACGGTAAACCTTGATTTCGTGGTCAACCAGGGGATTCAGAACGTGCCCGATGGCCGCCGAACGCGGATGATGAACGGACCAGAGTTTGCGCAGTTCAAGCACGATAGTTTCGTGGACCGGATTCGCTACTTCGAACAGCGGGAGCCGGCGCTGGAGGAAATTCCACTGGAATTCCGGTTTCCGGAGCAGACTACCGTTTCTACCGATTGGTTTGAAGAAATCATGAATCAAAACGCCCGGTTTCAAAATTACAATGCTACCCTTTCCGCGGGCAAGGGAGACATTCGTTCCCTGGTGTCGGTGGGCTATATCAATCAAGAGGGGGCCGTTATCGAGACGGGTTTTGAACGGTTTAACGTCCGGGCCAATATTGATGGCAAGATCAACGAATTTATCAGCATGGGCTGGAACATTGCCGCTTCGCATTCCCGCGAAGACTATGCATCGACCGACGGCAGAAGTGCATTGATCGGCAGGTCGCTTTGGGCAGACCCGCGCTATCCGGTATACAACGAGGACGGTAGCTTCAATACCTTTATTGGCGGTACACATGGCGTATTCGGCACCGCCAATGTGGTGCAGGAGCTCATGGAAATGGAGCGCACCCGTAACGAAAATAACCTCTTGACCAACGGGTACCTGGAATTTACCTTTCTCAAGGATTTCAAGTTCAGGACCTCGGTCAATGCCATCCTGGAAAATACCGACCAAAAGGAGTTTCGTCCATCCACGCTCGCAGGTCCTGGCTTTAACCAGGCTCCGCCACGCGAGGCGACGTTATTTCAACGACGCAACGAGGTGTTGAACATCGCTGCGGATCAGCTGCTTTCGTACAACAAAATCCTGGGTAACCACCGGGTGGAAGGCTTGTTGGGATTTTCTGCCCAGGAAGAAACCTTTAAATTCCTGCAAGGCAACGGCAACGAGTTTGCCAACGATCAGGTACGTTACCTGAGTGCGGCCATCCGACAGGTATCGAGTTCCGGCGAGGCCGATTGGAGCCTAATGGCTTATTTTGCCAGGGCCAATTACTCCTTTAATGATAAGTACCTCTTTTCGGCATCCTTCCGACGGGAAGGTAGTTCTCGCTTTGGTGCCAACAACAAATGGGGGAACTTCCCGGCCTTTTCTGCCGGATGGCGGATTTCCGAGGAATCTTTTATGCCGCAAACCAACTGGATTACCGATTTGAAACTGAGAGCCAGCTATGGTATCACTGGTAACAATGCGATTGGTAATTACTCCAGCTTGTCCAACATGCGTATTTCCAATTACGTACTGGGAGGGGCTATCGCAAACGGGCAGGTGTTGTCCAATTTTGCCAACTCCAACCTGGGATGGGAGCAATCCCAGCAAACCGATATCGGCCTGGACCTGGCCATGTTTGACAACCGCCTGATTTTCACCGCAGAGTATTACAACCGATTAACGGACAACATGCTGCTTTCCGTGGAAATGCCGGTTATCTCCGGCTTTACCCAGTCGTTGGACAACGTGGGGCAGGTGCAAAACCGGGGCCTGGAGCTTGCGCTGGATTACCGCACGCGCATCAGCCAATTGAACCTACGGAGCAATCTGAACCTGACCATCAATCGAAACAAGGTATTGGAGATCCGGGGAGAAAACGATGAAATATGGTCAGGGGGTTTCTACAGCACGTATAACGTTTCTCAGGTAGGGCGTCCGCTGGCCATGCTGCACGGGTTCCGCATGGTAGGTATTTTTAATACCGAAGATGAAATCGAAGCCTGGCCCACCCAGGATGGAGCCATCCCTGGTACCTACAAATATTTTGATGCAAATGGCGATGGGGTGATCTCCTACGATCAGCAGGACATGATCGAAATCGGAAACCCGCATCCCGCCTATATTTTGGGTTTCACCCTGGGTGGCGATTACAAAGCCTTTGACTTTAACTTTATGTTTACCGGGGCCTTTGACTACGACGTGTTCCGAAACATTGAGGCCACGACCATGAACATGGACGGGGTATTCAACATTCTGCAGTCTGGAGTAAACCGCTGGAGATCTGCCGAGAATCCCGGGGATGGCCGCGGTGCCACCACCAATACCTGGAAATGGCAGCGGGAATCCAACTCCCGCTACGTGTACGATGCCACGCACGTATGGCTGCGAAACATCACCCTGGGGTACACCGTTCCCAAAAATCCGGTGCTATCCAACACCCGGGTATTTTTCAGCGCGGAGAATCCCTTCCTATTTACCTCTTTTCCGGGTACCAATCCGGAGATCAACCGAAGAGGTGGGATAAATATTGGCGTGGATGACGAAGCGTACCCCATGCCCAGGACCTTTACCCTGGGAGCGACCATCCGATTCTAATCCTTAAACTACCGAAGCAATGAAAAAATACATGCATATAAAATTAGTTTGTTTGGGATCCTTGCTGGCTTTTACGGCCTGCGACGAAGAGTTTCTAAATAAAACCGATCCCACGGTGCTGGTTGCGGATAATTTCTACCAGACCGAAAACCAGGTGATTCAAGCCGTGAATGGGGTTTACGGGCAGTTGCGTCCGCTTCACCTGAGCCAATGGCAATACACCGAGTTTATTTCGGACAATACTACCTTGCACTTTAACCCGGGCAACCGGGGGCAGGGGCCTGCCCTGGAGGCCTTGGAGTTTTGGCAGTACAATCCCGCTACGCCCAACATCACCAACTTGTACAACAGTACCTACGGGGTGATGGTCAACGTGAACACCACCCTTCAAAAATTGCCAGAATCGGTGGCAAGTGAGGCCATTAAAACCCGGTCCGAGGGCGAGTTAAAGTTTATTCGGGCGTATTTGTACTTTCATCTGGTTCAACATTTTGGAGATGTGATCGTGATTACCGAGCCGGTGGCCGCTCCTGCCGAAGCCTTCGAATACGAAAGGCAACCGGTGGAAACCGTATACCAACAAATCCTGTCGGACCTAAACGCGGCGGTGAACGCGCTGCCGGTCAGCCACGATTCGGATGACACGGGAAGGGTAACTAAAGGCGCCGCTTTAAGTTTGCTAGGAAAGGTACACCTGACTCGTGGGGATTACGGGCCAGCCATAGACGCCTTGAATCAGGTAACGTCGCTCGGTTACGATCTGCTGACGGACTATGCGGACGTATTTGATCCCCAAAACAAAAATCACCAGGAATCTGTCTGGGACATTCAGTACCAGGGAGACAATCAATTTGGCGTGAACAGTAACTTTATCTACACCTTTGCTCCTCGGGAATCCTTTGGTGCGGTGATCGACTTTCCCGGACAGGAAGGCGGCGGCTGGAATACCCCAAGTAAGGACATCATTGCTGCCTACGAAGAAGGGGACTTGCGAAAGGAAGTTTCGCTCCAGGAGGGATACACCAACCTCGACGGAACGTACGTAGGCGTTCCATTTATCAACAAATTCAATCACCCCCATTCCATTCGGGGTGTAACGAACGATAATTGGCCCGTCATCCGGTATTCAGACGTTTTGCTCATGCTGGCAGAGGCGTTAAACGAGCAAGACGGCCCCACCGGGCTGGCCTACGGTTACCTGAATCAGGTTCGCGACCGGGCCGGATTGGAACCGCTCAGTGGCCTGGGCCAGGAAGCATTTCGGGAAGCCGTACTCAAAGAACGACGAATCGAATTGGCCTTTGAGAATCACCGCTGGTTTGATTTGAAACGTACGATGGGTACACAGGAATTGGTCAGTTTTTTGAACGATTACGGTTTACGCGAGCGGGCAGATCCTACGACCTCCAGAGAAGGAATTCCGTTTTCTAACGGAGATTTTATCTTTGAAGCGCACGAGATACTGTTTCCGATTCCGCAGGACCAAATACGCATTAATTCCGCATTGAGGCAAAATCCCGGATACTAAAAAAAGGTTCCCTTTGGTAAAATTTTCCCCTGGAAATTCAGGCAAGCTGTCGGAAGTTCCGGGGGATTTTTTTTTGGATAACGGCTTTCCGGGTCAGTAGATAATTTTATAAAATGTGCGATTCTCAAGGTTTTGCTCGTAAAAAGCGTCGCTTACTACAGTTAAACAGAACATACAATCAGATATGACTCGTTTTCAACGAGTTACAGAAAGCGAGTTTATGTGGTTTTACGATGTGAATGAAAACGTTTTCAGCACAGTGCAGGATAGTTCTTGCGAAAATATCTTTTTTATTTAGGAAAATATTCGCGGATACTGTCGCGATATTTCAAAAAAATCCATTCAAATAACCTATTTTATTATGAAAAAAAATTGTTACCCAATTTTGGATAGCAGGCGCTTGATCACCTTACTCGCGGCCATGCTATTGACCTTCGTTTCCTATGCGCAGAGTACGGTCTCTGGCGTAGTGCGCTCCGAAGGAGACAACGAAACCTTGCCGGGAGTATCCGTTTTGGTTAAGGGGACCACCCGCGGGACGGTAACTGACCTGGATGGACGTTTTCAGGTAGAAGCGGCCGCCGGCGAGGTATTGTCGGTAAGTTACATCGGTTATGCTACCCGGGAAATACCCGTCCAGGGGGGACAAACCGAGTATGAAATCGTGCTGGCTTCTTCCATGAGCGACCTCACCGAAGTGGTGGTAGTAGGTTATGGTAGCCAGTTGAAGAAAGAGATTACCGGGGCGGTACAGACCGTACAAGGCGATGACCTACTGGATATCCCGGTTCCCTTAATGGCACAGAAACTGCAGGGCCAGTTGGCCGGTGTGCAAATCAACCAAACTACTGGACAGCCTGGTCGAGGAATGAACGTACGTATCCGGGGACAGTTATCCGTATCTGCGGGTAGTGAACCCTTGTACGTAGTGGATGGGTTTCCGATCACCGGAGACATCTCCAGTCTTAATCCGGACGAGATTCAGGACATCACTATTTTGAAAGACGCTGCCTCTACTTCCCTCTATGGATCCCGGGCGGCTAATGGTGTGGTACTGATCACCACCAAAAGAGGAAAGGCCGGACAGTCCTCCGTTTCACTCAACGTGTACCGGGGATTGCAAAACGTGCCCCATTACAACCGACTGGAAATGATGGATGCTGTGGAATTTGCGCAATTTAAAAAGGAATACTTCGAAGATGCCGGACGTCCGGTTCCTGCCATGTTCCAAAACCCTTCCCAGTACGAAGGCCAAACCCAGGACTGGTACGATGCCTTACTTCAGACAGCTCCTATTTCCAATTACAACCTGACGATCAATAACAACACGGAAAAGATGCGGACGTCGGTTGTGGCGGGTTACTTCGATCAGGAAGGCGTTGTATTGAACACCGACTACGAACGCTTTTCGTTGCGAATCAATTCCGACTACAAGGCATCGGATAAGTTAACCGTGGGCTTCAATCTTGCCCCCACCTACATTCGTGACAACATTCCCAGGACCGATGGATCCAGAGGAACGGGTATATTGTTTAATGCCCTGCATACCTGGCCCAACATGCCCATTTACGATGACAACGGCGAGTTAACGTATTTCAACAGGTTTCCTAGCGAAACAGGAAACATCTTCGCCTATCCAAACTACGTACGTTCTGCCTTGGAGATCACCAACGAGACCAAGCAGACGAATTTGCTTTCCAATGCCTACGTACAGTACCAACCGATCGAAGGTCTGGAGATCAAATCGACCATCAACGCAGAGATCAGAAATAGCAAGTATTTTTACTTCAATCCGTCTACGGCCACGCCGGGAATGAATCAAGCCATCCCAACGGTGGCACGTTCTACCCGAGATAACCGCGAAATATTTAGCTGGTTGAACGAAAACACGGTGACCTACACCAAATCGATCAATGACCACAACTTCCAATTGTTGGGTGGATTTACCAACCAGTATTTCCGATTGGATCGTACCCAGGTGGTAGGAGATACCTACGCCGATGATCGTCTTCCAACGGTGCAGGGCGCGCTAAACATAAGCAGAGGAGGAACAATCTCGGACGTACAGGAGTGGGCGTTGACCTCATTCCTGAGCCGCTTGACCTACAACTATAAGGGCAAGTACTTATTGACCGGATCCATCCGTGCCGACGGATCTTCCCGATTCGGTTCGGAGAACCGATGGGGGGTATTCCCGTCTGTATCTGCGGGATGGGTGATGTCTGACGAAGGATTCCTAAACACAAGCGACAAAGTATCCTTTATGAAATTACGTGGCAGCTACGGTGTGACCGGTAATAATAATATTGGTAATTACACGCAGTACGCGCTGGTGAACAATACCGTAAATCACGTTTTTAATAATACGGTGGTACCTGGAGCGGCGGTTACCTCCCTCCAAAACCCGTTCCTAGGATGGGAAACAACGCAGCAGTTTGATATCGGATTGGACCTGGGTTTGTTTGATGACCGTATTCAGTTTGTGTACGATTTCTACACCAAAAATACCACCAACCTGTTGTACAACGTACAGATACCGCAGGAAGCCGGTTTTGGTAGCATTACCGATAACATTGGAGAAATTAAATTCTGGGGGCATGAATTTGCCATCACCAGCCGTAATACCCAGGGAAGGCTGGTTTGGACCACCAATGCCAACATTTCTTTTAACAGGAACCAGGTGATAGAGCTTGCAGAAGGCATTGATCGCGTGTATGGACAATTTCACATTACTCAGGTAGGACAGCCTTTTGGTCAATTCTATGGATTGAGAAAACTTGGAAACTACATGAACGAGGAAGACCTGAATAGTTCCCCTCAAGTACCTGGACGTTCTACTGTAGGTTCCATCAAGTTGGAAGATATCAACGGTGACGGCATCATTACCATAGGCGGCGATAACGACGACCGGACGATTATTGGAAATCCGTTCCCGGATTTCACCTACGGTATCACCAACAACTTCAAGTATGGAAAGTGGGACATGAACATCATCACTTCCGGATCGCACGGGAATCAGTTGTACATGCGACACTTGTTTAGTACCGCCAACCTGGACGGTGTGTTTAACATGGTGGCCAAAGCGACCGATCGCTTCCGTTCCCCTGAAGATCCGGGAGAGGGAATTTTCGGAACCACCGTGGGAGGTGGAAACGTGACCGGTATCGAAAGAGACTGGGCAAACAGCAACTTTGTTTGGGATGCGTCCTTCTTTTCTATCAAAAACATCACGCTAGGATTCAACGCCGGGGCCATTGCAAACGTGGTCAAGTCAGCCAGGTTCTATGCCTCCGTGCAGAACGTGTATATTTTTACCCCGTATTGGGGAGGCCCCAACCCGGAGGTTAGCCAGCAAAACAACGGTCAGGGAGACGGCGGAAACCTAAGCCCTGGCATTGACCTGACGGGCTACCCGGTTCCACGTACCTTTACCGTAGGTGCTAACTTTACGTTCTAAAGTCCCTTTCATCTAAAATTGACTGAAAAATGAAAAAAATATCAATCTTTATAGCGCTACTGGGAATGACGATGTCAAGTTGCGAAGAGTTCTTGACCATCGCCCCGGAAACCGCCCTGAGTTCTGCCACGTTTTACAAGACAGAAACCGATTTTGAACAAGCGGTAAATGCAACCTATGCACCGCTACGAAGCATTGCAAACAGCCGCTCCTGGTTGTTGTGCGAGATGCGTTCGGACAATACCATCTATGCGCGAAACATCAACTTTGGTGCGACCGAGCAACAGGAAGATATTTCCGACCATTCCTTACCGGATGATCAGGGAATTACGACCAACACACACGTTTTGAACCAATACCGGCAGGATTACCTAATCATCGCTCGGGCGAATCAGATTCTTACGCAAATCGATGAAATCGAGTTTAATCAGGCTTCGAAAGACAACCTGAAGGGTCAGGCGCTGTTCCTCCGTGGATACGCATATTACGAATTGGCCCGGTACTTCGGAAGTGTTCCGCTGCATTTAGTTCCGGTGACTACCCGGGAAGAAGCGGCCTTACCGTTGACACCGGAATCAGAGATTTACGCACAGTTAATCAGTGATATACAGGCTGCTGTTAATCTATTGCCTGTACGCTCCCAGCAGGGAGTGGGCCGGGCATCCAAGGGCGCTGCCCAGATGCTATTGGCCGACGTATTTATCACCCAGAAGCGTTGGGCAGAAGCAGAGACCCTGCTAAAAGCCATCATCAGTAGTGGGGAGTACTCCTTGATCGACAACTACGAGGATGTATTTTCTGAAAGTGTAGGCAATAAAAACAATGCCGAATCCTTGTTTGAAATTCAATTTCTGGAAGGTCCCGAAGGGCTCAACAGTAGTTTCTTGTACAGCTTTATGCCCCGGCCCATTTCCTTGCAGGAGTTGCAGCCCATTACCGGTACTTCTAACCCACAGCCGCTGGATGGTGAAGGTAATAACATACCCACGCCAGATATCATCGCTGCGTACGAGGAAGGAGATTTGAGAAAGGATGCCTCCATTGCTTATGTGGAAATTGCTGGTAGTGATCGGGAAGATAAAGTGTACCCGTATATAAAGAAATACGCCAAACACCATGATTTGCATGGGAACCACGGTATGAATTGGCCCATTTACAGGTATGCAGAAGTCTTGTTATTCCTCGCTGAGGCCCTTAACGAGCAGGGCAAGACCGAAGAGGCGGCGGGTTACCTGAATCAGGTACGAAACCGTGCCGGATTGGCGAACAGCACCGCCTCCGGACAGACCGATATGCGGGAAGCCATCTTTAAGGAGAGAAGAGTGGAACTAGCCTTTGAAAACAAGCGCTGGTTTGACATCACCCGGGCGGACAGGGTGCAAGAGATCATTGGGGATTTTGGTGCACGAGCGCTGGCGAATCCGCTGGATTATTACTATCCTGCCGGAGCTACCTTCCGATCCATCGCCTTTACCAATATTACCAAATACTATGCGCTTCCAGCTGCCGAAGCAGAGATTACACCTCACTTCTAATGGAGGCGTGCGGCAGAAAATAAGATAGCCCAGCCTGAGAAATACAGCGGAAAGCCTACTAGCTTTCCGTTGTTTTTTGGTTAAATATGACCAAAGGTATAATTTCCACGTTACTGGCTTTATTAAGCAATGGATTTGGGTTAATTTTAGAAACGTTTCTCCGGTAAGGAAATTACCTTGCCCGAAGGACAAAGTGCCAATTAATAATAACGATATGTATACCAAAAACTCAATGAAAAACTGGCTGATGGCTGCATTGGTGCTCCTGATTGTGGGCGCATGCGGTGAAGGCGGTGGAGAGCAAAAAGAGGTGGATCCCAAGGTGGCCAAGTTGAAATTGCCTTCTGGCTTCGAAGCGGAACACCTGTACAGCCCCGGTGAAAACGAGCAGGGTTCCTGGGTAGGCATGACCTTTGATGACAAGGGCAGGCTACTGACGGTTGACCAGTACGGTGCGATTTACCGGCTGGAGGTTCCAGCCATAGGTTCCGACTCGCTGACACCCAAGGTGGAAAAACTGATTGTTGGAGAAAATGGAGACGACAAGATTGGCATGGGCTACGCCCAGGCCCTGTTGTACGCCTTTAACAGCCTGTACGTGATGGTTAATCACCGGGCAAACGATGACTTTGACAAGAGCACGGGTATTTACCGGCTACAGGACACCGATGGAGACGATCAATTTGAGACCATTACCACGCTCCGTGAATTTACAGGTAGTCCCGGGGAACACGGCCCCCATAGCATGGTGGTATCCCCCGATGGTGGGTCCATTTACATCGTGGTCGGAAACCATATCGATGTACCGGAGATGGACCACTACCGGATTCCCAGGGTTTGGGAAGACGATAACCTGATCCCTGAAATAAAAGATCCCAGAGGGCACGCCAACAGCAGAGGCGCGCCGGGAGGATGGGTAGCCAAAATTGATCCCGAGGGAAAGCGTTGGGAATTAATTAGTGTGGGATACCGAAATCCGTTTGACATTGCATTCAATGAAGTCGGTGATTTGTTTACCTACGATTCCGATATGGAATGGGATTTTGGTATGCCCTGGTACCGGCCTACCCGAATCAACCACGTAACCAGCGGCAGTGAGTACGGCTGGAGAACGGGCAACAAGAAATGGTCGCCCGACTACACGGATAATTTGCCGGCTGTTCTTAATATTGGTCAAGGGTCTCCTACCAACGTATTTTACGGAACGAATGCCAAATTTCCCTCAGATTACCGAAATGCACTGTATGCCTTTGATTGGAGTTTTGGCATCATGTATAAAATTAACCTTACACCTGAGGGAGGATCCTACGCCGCCACGGGTGAGGAATTTATTTCCGGATCGCCGCTACCACTTACGGATGGCGTGATCGGCCCGGACGGGGCCCTGTATTTCATGACCGGCGGAAGACGATTGCAATCCGATCTGTACCGGGTTCACTATACCGGAGATTTGAGTGAAGACGCCGATGGAGGATTGACCGAGGCCGATTTGCCGGAGGAACATAAAATCCGAAGAAGCCTGGAAGCCTATCATGCCGGTCCGCAGGCGGGTGCCATCGATTTTGCATGGCCTTACCTGAAACACAAGGATCGGTTTGTCCAATACGCTGCACGTATTGCCGTAGAACAGCAGCCGCTTTCCGAATGGCAAAGCAAAGCACTGAGCGAGACCGATCCAAGGACCTTGACTCAGGCCATGATTGCGCTGGCAAGGCACGGCAGTGCTTCTCAACGAAACGCCATGTTGCAAGCCTTGATGGGTATCGACTATGCCGGTTTGAACGAAGAAGACCGATTGAACCTTTCCCGAGCATTTGAAGTGGTTATCGCCCGGCATGGAAGCCCTTCTGGCGCCGTAAGGAACGAGTTGATCAGCTACCTGGATGCGCATTTTCCTGCGGAAAGCAATCGGCTAAACCGCGTACTGGGCAAGGTAATGGTTGCGCTAGAGGCCCCCTCTGCCGTGCCTCAACTGCTGAGCTTGCTTGAAACGGCGGAAGACGATCCAAATTTTCAGAAGACGCTCACTGCTTCTTCGGATTTGATCATGCGAAACCCCCAATATGGATTGGATATTGCTAACATGCTGGCGAATGTTCCCCCGGCACAGCAGACCTATTATGCCACCGTTTTGGGCGGCGCGAAGGCTGGATGGGACGAGGAGTCGTACGAAAAATATTTTAACTGGACGCACAATGCCTTTCAATACAAGGGAGGAAGAAGTTACGTTGGGTTTATCGACCGGGCGAGAAAAATGGCGTTGAGCACCGTTCCGGAATCGAAAGTCAATTACTACGACGAACTTTCGGGAGGCAAGATGCTTACCGGTTCAGGTAACGACATCGCGGTTTCGGAGATTCAGCCCGAAGGCCCCGGAAGGAGATGGACGGTTGAAGAGGCGGCGCCTCTTGTGGAAAATCTCGAAAACCGGGATTTGGAAAAAGGAAAAGCCATGTATGGGGCTGCGCTTTGCGGATCTTGCCATGCCATTGGTGGCGAAGGGGGAGCCGTGGGACCGGATTTGACCCAATTGGGTACCCGCTTTGCACCGAAGGATATCCTGGAAGCCACACTTGACCCGAGTGCCGTGATTTCCGATCAGTATGCGGCGATGGTATTCGTGATGGGGGACAAGTCTTCCGTAGTGGGCAGATTGATTCGGGAAGACGACGAAAACTACTACGTTTCCCAAAACCCCTTTGCTCCGGATGTAATCAAAGAGGTACCCAAGGAGCAGGTCACGAGCATCAACGAATCCGAAGTATCGGTGATGATGCCGGGTTTGGTCAATCGACTGAATGAAGAAGAATTAAAGGACCTGATGGCTTACCTGGTATCTGGAGGGAATCCAAACCATGAAGTGTATCAATAATTAGTGCTACTAAAATGTTTTTTCGGGCCGGGCAGTATTTGCCTGGCCTGAAAATTTTCACCCTAAATCAGCATGTTATGAAGCAACTTACTCAACTAACTTATCTGGCCGTATGTTCAGCCCTTGCCTTTGCTTGTGGATCCGGCCAGCAAAGCGATACCGAAACCGAAAGTGTGGCAGAGGCCATCCAGGTTCAGGATTCCAACGATGGTTTTGTCCAGATTTTTGATGGAACGTCTTTAACTGGTTGGGACGGAGACCCCACGTATTGGCGGGTGGAGAACGGCACAATTGTCGGAGAAATCACCGAAGAGACCAAATTGGACCGAAACCATTTTATCATTTGGCAGGGAGGACAGCCCGCTGATTTCGAATTCAAAGCGGAATTCAAAATCACCGAAGCGGGTAACTCCGGGGTGAATTACCGGAGCGAGCCGGTAGAGGATCTTTCGCATGCCCTAAGAGGCTATCAGGCGGACATTGATGGAAAAAACAACTACACCGGTCAAAACTACGAAGAAAGAAAACGAACGACTCTCGCCTATATCGGCCAGAAAACCAAGATTAATCCGCAAGAAAAGGAAGGAAATCTCCGGGCCAACGTGGAGCGGAATGCCTGGTTGGGATTGGAAGTAGTAGAGGAGCTTGGCGACCGGGAGGAAATGAAAAAAGTGGTTCGATCCAACGATTGGAACGAGATTCACATCGTCGCCAAAGGAAACCGGCTGCAGCACTACGTAAATGGAACCCTCATGAGTGACGTCACGGACGAAGACCCGGCCAACCGATCGATGAAAGGGCATCTGGGCATGCAGGTCCACGTGGGACCGCCCATGCAAGTGGCCTACCGAAACATCTACTTGAAAGAGCTTTGATGTCTCTTTTAACCACGACGTTTTAAGCCATTTTGAAAGGTACCTGAAAGAACAGGATAGTCGAATGGTGCAGGAAATGTATATTGTATCAAAAATAAGCGTATGATGAATTCCGGAAAAAAGCCCTGGACAGGAAAAGTAGGGAATGTGCATCAGGTAGGAGGTATCGAAACGGCCGTTTTGGATAATGGTCCCGGCAGGGGCGTACGGGTGGCCTGGGTGGACACCGGTGCGGGATTACGGTATCAGGTTGTCCTTGACAGGGGAATGGATATTGGAGGTGCATTCTATGGTGCCCATGGACTTGCCTGGCTAAGTCAGGTGGGAATTGCGCCAGCTTCTCCGTTTTCCGACACCGGGATAAATTGGTTGCGCACTTTCGGAGGAGGTCTTTTGACCACCTGTGGGTTGAGTCACGTAGGCGGTCCCGAAGAAGACCAATACGGGCAACGAGGCCTGCATGGAAGGATCTCCAATAGTCCGGCCGAAGTGATTTCGGTAAAGCAGCCCGATATTTTGGGCGGCGATTTTAACATGCACCTGTGCGGCATCATCCGGGAAAGCAGCGTCTTTGGTCCGAATTTGGTATTGAAGCGAACCATTTCAGGGATTTTGGGGCAACCCTACCTGAAGATCGTGGATGAAGTAACCAACGAATCCAATGTGGAAGCGCCGCACATGTTGCTGTATCACGTAAATTTCGGCTGGCCCTTGGTAGATGAAGGGAGCCGCATCGTATGGAAGGGAGCCTGGAAGTCCAGGGATGGGGATCCGGATAACCGGATTTTTTCCGGGAAAAATGATTTCAAATCCTGCCCGCCGCCCATGAACGCACACAGTGGTTTTGGGGAAGACGTGGCCTTTATCGAACCGGAGGTGGAAGCAGACAACCGCTGCCGTGCCGGGATTTACAATCCTTCCCTGGATTTTGCCCTGCGGATGACCTTTGACAAACGGCAATTGCCCTGGTTGGTAAATTGGCAACACTGGGGAGAAAACGAGTACGTGACTGCCCTGGAACCAGCGACCCATCCCCCAATCGGTCAGGCAAAAGCCAGGGAAGAAGGCTCCCTGATTTTGCTTCAGCCAGGAGAAAAGCGCTCTTATGAACTGATGGTGGATATTCTGACCGGAGGAAGTAAGGGGATTAAATCTTTTGTGACCACGAATTAACTAGCATTACTAACGATAAATCAAATTAGAACCTATGAGTTTGGCAAAAAAAGCATTAGAAGAAGGACAGGGTATTTTGCGCCTGGCACCTACTTGGGTACCCAGATCTTTTTGTGTTCCCGGAAGGAGGATAAAGTTACACCCGGATGACTATTACGTATTGGGCGGGGAAAGAGGAGGTATCGACGAACGTTGGCTATCCTCCACCACAGCCGCCGAAAACGGACCGCTGACGGGCGAACACGAAGGCTTGAGTAAGGTAGTGGTTGGGGCCGCTGGCAAAGAAGAGTTGCTATTGCTTAAGGACCTGATCGACGAACTACAGGGAGAAATCATCGGAAGCAGAATATGGGACGAGCACAAAAGCTGGCCCATGTATTCCAAATTTTTTGATAACATGGGGCCCTTGCCGCACCACATCCACCACAACGACGAGCATGCCGCCAAGATTGGAATGAAAGGAAAGCCCGAAGCCTACTATTTTCCGCCACAATTGAACAACCACGGCGGGGATTTTCCCTATACTTTTTTTGGCATCGCGCCTGGAACCACCCGGGAACAAATCAAAGAATGCCTGATGAACTTTACGAAGGGGGATAACAAAATCACCAGTTTTTCGCAGGCCTTTAAATTGGATCCCGGTACCGGATGGGATGTTCCTCCGGGCATGCTTCACGCGCCAGGCAGTATGTGTACGTACGAGCCGCAGAAAGCTTCCGATGTATTTGCCATGTATCAGTCCCTGGTAAACGAAGCCATCATTCCCGAGGAGCTGCTTTGGAAGGGAACACCCAAAGACCGGATTGGTGATTACGATCAGCTGATGGAGGTGATCGATTGGGAACTCAATGTGGATCCCAATATTCTGGAAACACGGTTTATGGCGCCGGTTCCGGTGTCGGATATTGCTGAAATGGAGGCAGCAGGGTACGTTGAAAACTGGATTTGTTACCGTTCGGAAGCATTCAGTGCCAAAGAATTGACCGTAATGCCCGGGCAGACCGTGGTCATCAAGGATCAGGCGGCGTACGGAATGATCATGATGCAGGGACACGGCACCATGGGTGTTTGGGATGTGGAAACCCCTGCGCTGATTCGCTACGGGCAGTTGACCCATGACGAATACTTCGTCACGGAGAAGGCAGCCAGCGAAGGCGTGAAAATAACCAACCATTCCAAAACCGATCCCATCGTAATGCTGAAGCATTTTGGACCCGGCAATCCGGATCTCAACCTGTAATCAGCAGGGTAAAAAGGGGTAGTATCCCCTTTTTTATGGGATTCTTTCCAATATTGTGTAAATTGAAAAGGCGTTCCGGTCGGATGGGTTTCCATCCCTCCCCGTCGGCAGCTTGTCTCAGTTTTAAATTCTGATTTTAATTTATTATTCATAGCTAACAAAATAATCGTATGTCCCAAAATAATTTTCCAAAGTTACACAATGCGACCTGGCCTGGAATCGTAGGTAAAGGTCCGGATTCGGAACCCATCATTTCTTTTGACGAAATGTTGGAAAACACCGCCAAAGCAGAAGTAGACGGCGTAAAGTTTGACGGGGTGGATATCGGTTTGTTCGATCCCCACATCGATTTGGAGATGGACGATGACGGTGTAAAAAAGCTGGTTGAGAAGGTATCTTCCTACAACCTGGAAATCGGCTCCGTGGTCGCTCCTATTTGGTCCGGTCCGATTCTGGGTTCCAAGGAAGATCGTGCCACCTACCTGGATTTGCTTGAAAAATCCTGTAAGCTGGCCTCCAAGCTTCGAAGTGCCGGCATTCGTCCCAATGGTATTGTGCGGATTGACACCGCAAGTAGTCCCGAGCAATGGGCAAAAGACCCGAAAGGAAGTCAGAAAATTATCGTAGAAACCCTAAAGGAAGCCTGCAAAATCGCCGAAAATTACGGCGAGAAGTTGGCCGCCGAAGGCGAGATTTGCTGGGGAGGCATGCACAGCTGGAAGACCATGCTTGAAACGCTGGAGTCTGTAGACAGCCCTTACCTGGGTTTTCAGGCAGACATGGCGCATACCCTGCTTTATACCATGGGCTACAACTATCCCGAACACCGAATTCTTCCCGAAGGATACGATTGGAAAGACAAGTCTGTATGGAAAGCCGCCCTTAAGGAAATGACCGATGCCTTGCGGCCCTGGACCATTGATTTTCACGTTGCCCAAAACGACGCCACCGTATTTGGATCCGGGTCCCACGACAAAACGGGCCGGCATTGCCTGGCCAACGACCCCAACGGGAAACTGGACATTGCCGAGGATGCGGGCTACTGGTTGCGGGATGAGAAAGGAGAACTTACCAAAGCATTCAAGCATATCTGCTGGGATGGGTGTATGTTTCCTAATGCCGTGATGAGCAAGGAGGATACCTGGAATAATATCCTGGCCGCCTTGATTCAGGTTAGAGAGGCACATGGCTGGAAAGCTTAAGTCCGGTTCTTGTTTTGAATAGTTTTCATTTTCCAAACAAAAAATTTAACCATGTCAGAAAAAAAGCAAATACGAATTGGATTAATAGGTACCGGATTAATGGGCAGAATCCATACCAACGGATACAAACGGTTGGGTGATTTCTTTCCAGAGTATGCCTACCGACCGGTACTGCAAGTCGCCTGTTCACGTAGGGAAGAAAAGAGCAAGGCATTTGCCGAACAATGGGGCTACGCCTCCTACGAGACGGATTGGAAAAAAGTGATTGAGCGGGACGATGTGGATGCGGTGGACATTTGTACTCCCAACGATACCCATGCCGAGATCGCGATTGCTGCGGCCAAAGCAGGAAAAATGATTTTGTGCGAAAAGCCATTGGCCCGAACCCTGGAGGAGGCCGAAGAAATGGTGAAGGTAATCGAAGGCGCGGGTGTACGAAACACCGTTTGGTACAACTACCGCAGAGTACCTGCCGTGACCCTGGCCAAGCAACTGGTAGACTCTGGTAAATTGGGTAAGATCTTTCACTACCGGGCGAATTTTCTTCAGGACTGGACCATCAGTCCGGACTTGCCACAGGGGGGAGATGCCCTATGGAGGTTGGATGCAGATGCTGCTGGTTCCGGGGTAACCGGGGACCTGCTGGCGCACTGCATCGATACCGCCATGTGGCTGAATGGAGGCATCAAAGACGTATCGGCAATGACCGAAACGTTCATCAAAGAGCGTGTCCACCAAAGCAGCGGCGAAAAGAAAAAGGTAGGAATTGACGATGCCTGTACGTTCCACTGTCATTTTGACAACGGGTCGCTGGGCTTGTTTGAAGCCACAAGATACGCCCGTGGGCACAAGGCATTGTATACCTTTGAGATAAATGGGGAACATGCGTCGATCCGCTGGGATTTGCATGACCTGAACCGATTGGAGTACTTCGATCATCGGGACGAGTCCATTGTCCGGGGCTGGCGTTCCATTCACGTGACGGATGGCGATCAGCCGTACATGGACCGCTGGTGGATTCCGGGTACCAGCATCGGCTACGAGCATTCCTTTATCCACCAGGTGGCGGATTTCTTCAAGAGCCTGGAAGGAGACGACCCCTGTGCGCCCACGTTCAAGGACGCCTACGAAACCCAAAAGGTTTGCCAGGCAGTGTTGGATTCAGCGGCTTCCCGAAGCTGGAAAGATACCGGTGTGGATTGGTAATCCCGCTTCCATTCGTTCACACGTAACCATTTGGATAAATCCAGGCCAGCAATCCCACAACTGGCCTGGATTTTTTTTTGGACAGTAATCCAGTTTTACTATCCCCTCCGCGGCACAACCATGATTCTTCTCAGTTTCAAAAAATGAAAATGGAATAAGTGTTATATTTACGATGAAATCGAGCATGACGCAAGCGACCCGCGGAGGGATGATTATAAAGCATGCGAGATTCGATGTGGCAACTTAGGGACAATTATAAACACATGAAATAAAAGGAACAAAAACGACATGCAGGACCTTTCTATCACCAGGCATTTTCTAAAGGGAGTTTTATCCGAAACGGCCTCCGCTAGCGCATTGGACTGGCTGGAAGTACAGGAAGAAAAAATCAGGACATCTCCCAACCAAATGAAACTGTTTCTGGCTTTCAGTCAGGCCTCCCGACATTTTCCCAAGGAAGTGGTAAAGCTATCGGAGGAAAAGAATTTGGAAGCACGGAAGATCAGGCACGGATTTCAATTGACTACCTGGACGGCATTGCAAACGGCCAGAACGGTTTTGATCGTTGGCGTGGTATCCGATAAAGACGACGACTGGATTCCGATCCTTGATCGCTTGTTTGAATCAGCGGACATGCACGAGCAAGAGGCGTTGTACGCGGCCCTTCCCCTGCTCCCCTTTCCCGAAAAACTCACCGCGAGGGCAGCAGAAGGAATCCGGACCAATATTACTTCGGTTTTTGATGCCGTCGCCCTGGACAATCCCTATCCTTCCGAGTACCTGGACGAGGCTGCCTGGAATCAGTTGCTGCTCAAAGCCATCTTTATGCAGCGGCCGCTTTACCGGATAGTCGGTGCCGAGGGCAGAGCAAATTTACCCTTGGCCAGGACCCTGGTGGACTACGTGCACGAGCGGTGGTCTGCCGGAAGAAATGTGATACCGGAATTGTGGCGGTTTTTGGTGCCCTTTGTGGACGAGGAAATCCTGGGCTTGCTGGAAAAAGTCCTGGGAGAGGGAACCAACCTGGAAAGAAAGGCAGCCGCACTTGCCTGTTCGGACGCAGATCATCCTGGCTGCCCGATACTGTTGTCAAAATACCCCGATTTGGAAGAGATGATTGCCAGGGGAGTTATTTCCTGGGAAGGTATTGGAAGGGCATTTGACGCGGAAAGGTAGTTTCAGGCCCCATTTTTGCCGTTTCCTTACAAAATGCCCCGTTCACTGGGTATCGTTATGAATTGCATTGAAAAAAGAGTAGGTTAGCAGATAAATTTGTTTAGTTATGATGTACATCGATCCGCATATACACGTGACCTCCCGGACGACAGATGATTACGAAGCCATGCAAAAGGCTGGGATAGTTGCGGTCATTGAGCCGGCTTTTTGGTTGGGCCAACCCCGGACCAAAGTGGGTAGTTTTCAGGATTACTTCAGCAGCCTGGTTGGTTGGGAACGGTTCCGCGCCAAGCAGTTTGGTATCGTTCACTACTGTACCATCGGACTAAATAGCAAGGAGGCCAATAATGTGCCCCTGGCAGAAGAGGTGATGGAGCTGTTGCCTTTGTATGTGGGAAAGGAAGGCGTAGTGGCCATCGGTGAAATCGGATACGACGATCAGACGGAGGCAGAAGACCGATTTTACCGCCTGCAACTGGAACTGGCCAAGGAGGTGGACTTGCCTGTGATGATCCACACCCCGCATCGGGATAAAAAGAAGGGGACCCTTCGCAGCATGGATGTGAGTGAGGAACACGGGCTCGATCCAGGCATGGTGATCGTGGACCACAATAACGAAGAGACCGTCAAGGAAGTGCTAGACCGTGGGTATTGGGCGGCTTTTACCATCTATCCGCACACCAAGATGGGGAGCGAGCGGATGGTGGAAATCGTTCGCCAATACGGTCCGGAACGGATCATTGTGGATAGTGCGGCAGATTGGGGCATCAGTGATCCCCTGGCGGTACCCAAGACGGCAGCATTGATGCTGGAAAAAGGGATTCCCAAGGAACATGTGGAAATGACTTGCTACAAAAATGCCCTGAAGGCCTACGGGCAGAGCGGACAGATGGAGGAAAAAGACTGGTTGGAGAAAGAGCCCATCGATCAAACCAAAAAACACGGGGGCAGCACGGTTTTACGTGGTGGACAAACGCCCAGGGTGGACAACGATTCTTCCAATATCATTGAGAATTAATTAGGTTAATGGCAAACCTCCTTGCGCACATCCGGCTTACACGTCCGGCTAATATCATCACAGCCATCGCGGATATTTTGGCAGGTGCCGCTATTTCAGGTGCCGCCTTTATACTGCTGGAAGAGTCCCCTCTACAGCTTTGGCTGGATCTTGGCTGGCTGGTGCTAGCAACCATTGGCCTGTACGGGGGAGGAGTCGCATTCAACGACGTTTTTGACGCAAAGCTGGATAAGATTGAGCGTCCCGAGCGGCCCATTCCAAGCGGTCAGGCCTCGGTCAGGAGTGCGGCCTGGATGGCCTCTTTATTACTGTTAGGCGGGATTTTGGCCGCGTTTCAAGTTGATTTTACGGGAGGTTTGCTGGCGATTTTGGTAGGCCTGTTTGCCGTTTTGTACGATGCCTGGGGCAAACATAAACGGCTATTTGGCCCCATTAATATGGGCTTGTGCCGGGCGGGAAACCTATTTCTCGGAATGACCCTGATGTCGCAGACCATCCGCGAGTTCTGGTACATCGGCTTTGTACCCCTCGTGTACGTGGCGGCCATTACCATGGTCAGTCGTGGTGAGGTGCATGGCAAGAACAAAAGTGCCCTGTATGGGGGGCTTTTTTTGTATGCCGGTATTGTGGTATTTATCGGAACGTTGGCCTTTTTCCGGCCCAGTTACTGGTTGGAAACGCTGCCTTTTCTGGTTTTATTGACGTATTTTATTTTTCCCCCATTGATAAAAGCGCTGAAAACCCAGGAGCCTGCGCTGATAGGGAAATCGGTAAAAGCAGCGGTACTCGCCTTGATCATTGTCAACGCATCCCTGGCAGCAGCTTTTGCCGGCTGGATGGTGGCGGTAGCAATCCTTTTGCTGTTGCCGGTATCCTTGCTTCTGGCCAGGGTATTTGCTGTAACCTGATGAACCAAACAGGGGATAAATTACTTATTTATAATGAAATGAAAAGTTCGGTGAATCCGGCTTATTAAAAATGAAAAAAATAGCACATCAATCAATTGAGCAGGTTTTCAGTGTGCCCTTTAGCTATCGGGTTTATTTTACCGAAGATTTGTTCGCCGTCAGTAACCGGCTTTTTGCGGACCTGATCCAGGGGGATAAGGTACCCAAAGTATACCTGGTAGTGGATGAGGGTGTCGTCCGGCATCATCCTTCCCTGATCGCGGCCATTCAAACTTACGCGGCGGCCTACCGGGAGGTGTTTACCCTATGTGCTGTGCCCTTGGTGGTGCCGGGGGGGGAACAGGTGAAAAACGAACAAGAATACCTTCAGCAAGTTCTGAAAGCTACCCATGAGTACGGGATAGACCGACACTCCTATATCGTAGGCCTGGGTGGAGGCGCTCTGCTGGACATGGTGGGTTTTGCGGCCACCATCGCCCATCGGGGTATTCGGCACATCCGCATTCCGACGACGGTGCTCTCGCAAAATGACTCTGGGGTAGGGGTCAAAAATGGCATCAATGCCTACGGCAAGAAAAATTACCTGGGAGCCTTTGCCCCGCCTTATGCGGTGATCAACGATGCGCACTTTCTTCAAACCCTCGAAGAACGGGATTGGCGTTCTGGAATTTCGGAAGCACTTAAAGTGGCATTGATCAAAGACGCCTCCTTTTTTGTTTGGATCGAGCAGCAGGCCCTGGAGCTGATGGATAAAAGCGATCCTTCCATGCAGGAGCTGATTTACCGCTGTGCGCAGATGCACATGGATCACATTGCATCCGGAGACCCCTTTGAATCGGGATCCTCCCGGCCACTGGATTTTGGCCACTGGGCAGCGCATAAGCTGGAACACCTGAGTGGATACAGGATTAGGCACGGGGAAGCGGTCGCTATCGGGATCGCATTGGATACGACCTATTCCTTCCTGGCCGGCATGATTTCCGAAAACGAGCTAAAGCGGGTGATTGACGTGATAGTAAAGTTGGGCTTCGAGTTGTACGTTCCGGAATTGTCCGGAGATTCCCTGATCAAAGGGCTCGAAGAATTCCGAGAACATTTGGGAGGAGAATTGACCATCATGCTTTTGGACAAAATAGGGCATGGAGTAGAAGTTCACCACATGGATCCGGGACTTATCCGAAAAGCCATCGAAAAATTAAATCAGTTCCAACTGGCTAATTCGAAGGCCTGAACTGCGCCTTAGCAACAAATCAAGAACGACTCGTACCATGCGTATTGCCGATTATCACCTAACTTATTGTACCAATATTCACCCGGGGGAAAGCTGGGAAGCCACTTTCACCAATCTAAAGGAACATCTCCCTCTGATCAAGCAGCAGGTATCCGGGAAGGGTTCCTTCGGTATTGGCTTACGGATTTCGGATGAAGCCAGCCGTGAACTGATGGAACCCGGCAAGTTGGACGAGTTAAAAAGTTGGCTGAAAACCAACGATTGTTATGTATTTACATTGAATGGGTTTCCCTTTGGCGGATTTCATCGGCAGGTCGTTAAAGACGAAGTTCACCATCCCGATTGGACCACCGAAGCAAGGCTGGCCTATACGATTCGCCTTGCCGATATTTTGTCAGCAATCATGCCGGAGCAGCTGGATGCGGGCATTTCTACCTCTCCCTTGAGCTACAAACACTGGCATAAGGAACCGGAAGCGCTGGAGCAGGTAAAGGCGGATTCCTGCAAACACTTGCTGCAAGTGGTGGAACACCTGCACTCGATCAAAAAGGAAACCGGACAGGAGTTGCACCTGGATATAGAGCCGGAACCGGACGGGGTGTTGGAGAATGCCGAGGGATTGATCCGTTTTTTTGAGGAATGGTTGCTTCCGCAGGGCATTGACTGGTTTCAATCCAGGCATGGGATGTCCGAGGCAGATGCCCGGGAGCTAGTGTTGAATCACCTGCAGGTATGTTACGACGTTTGCCATTTTGCGGTCGCCTACGAAGACCACGCAGGAGTATTGAATGCTTTTCGGGAAGCTGGAATAAAAATTGGAAAATTCCAGCTAAGCGCGGCGTTAAAAATACCCATTCCGGAAGAAATGGCGGAGAGAAAAACCGTAGAACGGGCCCTGCTGCCATTTGTAGAGTCTACCTACCTGCATCAGGTGATCGGTGTGGCTAGGGATGGATCTCAAAAGGCCTATCCGGATCTCCCAGACGCCTTGCTAAATTTGGTAGAAACGAAAGAAATCGAATGGAGGATTCATTTTCACGTGCCGGTTTTTTTATCCGGGTACGGCACCCTGCAGTCCACGCAGGAAGACATACTCACCGTACTGAAATTAAATGAGGAAGGGAGGTATTCCAGCCAACTGGAGGTAGAGACCTATACTTGGGAAGTGCTACCCGAAGACATTCACCTTTCCCTGGACCAATCCATTATCCGGGAGTTGGATTGGGTAAAAAAGCAAATCAAATGAAAAAAACGGTTGTCCTAAATGTGGTAGCGCTCTCGGGCAGATTGCTGGGAAAGCATACCCCTTTTCTAAGTAAGTGGATCAGCAAGCGCCGGCAAGCGGCCATCAAACCGGTATTGCCTGCGGTGACCTGCTCGGCGCAGTCCGTGTACCTGACCGGCAAATGGCCGGAGGAAAATGGTATCGTTGGCAACGGCTGGTATTTTAAAGACGAATGCGAGATCAAGTTTTGGAGGCAATCCAACCGGCTCGTTCAATCGCCCAAGGTATGGGATGCACTAAAAGCGCAAAATCCCGATTTTACCTGTGCCAATATGTTTTGGTGGTACAACATGTACTCCTCGGTAGACTATGCAGTCACTCCAAGACCCCTGTATCCGTCAGATGGCAGAAAGCTTCCGGACGTTCACAGCCAGCCCATGGACCTGCGCGATCGCCTTCAGAAGGAACTGGGCCAGTTTCCTTTGTTCTCCTTTTGGGGTCCAAATGCCAATATCTCTTCATCCAAATGGATCGCTGAGGCATCCATGAAAGTAGACGAATGGTACGACCCGACGCTAACGTTCGTATACCTTCCTCACCTGGATTACGGCCTCCAAAAATTCGGGATCGATTTTACACACATTGGAAAGGACCTGGAAGAGATCGATGCATTATGTGAGCGATTGATCGGCTATTACGAGGGCAAGGGTGCAGAAATTATCTTACTTTCTGAGTACGGCATCACCTCCGTGAATCAGCCCATCCCTATCAATCAGGCGCTAAGAAAAGCGGGCTATATACAGGTCAAGGACGAATTGGGATTGGAGACATTGGATGCGGGTACCAGCAAGGCTTTTGCGGTCGCCGATCATCAAGTGGCGCATATTTATGTGAACGACCCTTCCGATAAAGAAGCAGTGAGCCAATTGGTGGCTGCCCTGCCAGGTGTAGAAAAAGTCCTCGACGAGAAAGGGAAGTCTGAATTTCACCTGAATCACGAACGTGCAGGAGACCTGGTAGCCGTGGCGGATCCAAACTCCTGGTTTACCTATTACTATTGGTTGGATGAAAACAAGGCACCCGATTACGCTCGTACGGTAGATATCCACCGAAAACCGGGGTACGATCCGGTAGAAATGTTTGCCAATCCCGACATCCCGTTTTTAAAAGCCCGTCTGGGCTGGATTTTGCTAAAAAAGAAACTGGGTTTTCGCTACCTGATGGACGTCATACCCTTGCGACCGGATCTGGTGAAAGGATCCCACGGACGCATCAGCGAAAGCGAGACGGACTGGCCTGTTTTGATCACTGCGGACAATTCCGGAGATCTGCCCCCGGAGGTACCTCCTACGGACATTTACCAATTGATTTACGATCGGGTTTTGAGAAAATAAGCCGGAAGAAATGCTTTTTATCATCAAATTACGTAACTTACCGTTCCTATGAGCAAAGGTTGGAAATGGTTTTTTGGTAGCTGGTCGGTGCTATTTTTATTGTTTGCCTATTGGCAAATCAATGATCCCGACCCCCAGTGGTGGGTTCCCTTGTATCTGGTCGCCTCCCTAACTGCGGGATTTGCGTCTTTCGGAAAGTTTAATGTCAATATACTGGTGTTTTTGACCTTTAGCTACCTGATTGCCGCGGTATTCTTTTGGCCGGAAAATATTTCAGGCTGGATCGGTGACGAATGGAAGCAAAAAGATCTTTCCATGAAAACCACCGCCATGGAGATAAATCGTGAATTTTTTGGATTAACGACAGCAGCCCTCATTTTTGCCTTGGAAGCGATTGTGGGGCGCCGCATTCGGCTTCTTCAAAGCCAGGATACGAACGAATCGTAGCCCTAAAATCCCCGAAAGCAGTAAGAACATGCTCGCGGTTGGAGAAACTAAAAAAACAAAAATGACAAAAAAGTACGACGTAACAGGCATGGGAAATGCCCTGGTGGATATTGAGTTTGAAGTGACCGAGTCTTTCCTGGAGACAAACGGCATAGAAAAAGGTCTTATGACCCTGGTGGACGAAGAACGGCAGGCTACCCTGATGGCTGCTATCCATACCAAAACTTCCAAATTGCAATGCGGTGGGTCTGCCGCCAATACGGTGATTGCCTTGAGCCAGTTTGGTGGAAAGGCCTTTTATTGCTGCAAGGTGGGCGACGATGAGCTCGGCCGGTTTTTTATGGAAGACTTGCGCGAATCCGGTGTCAACCACAACCTGGACCCCTATCAATTGGAAAAAGGAATCACCGGAAAATGCCTGGTGATGGTCACCTCCGATGCCGAACGGACCATGAATACCTTCCTTGGTATCACGCAAACCTTTTCCGAGGCTCAGTTGAACGCCGCGGCCATCAAAGATTCGAAATACTTGTACATAGAAGGCTACCTAATCACCTCGCCTAACGCCCGAGAGGCCATGCTTGAGGCACGGAAAATTGCCCGGGAAAATGACGTGAAAGTAGCCCTTACCTTTTCGGATCCGGCCATGGTCAAGTATTTTGGGGAGGGATTTCAAGAGGTAATTGGCCAAGGGGTGGACCTGCTTTTCGCTAACGAAGAAGAAGCCATGCGCTATACCGGTACGGAGACGCTCCTGGAAGCCAGAGAGGCCATGAAAAAACTGGCTCGTCATTTTGTGATTACGCAGGGAAAAAATGGTGCCATCATTTACGACGGAGATACCTTTATTGATATCGAACCTTACCCTACCAAAGCAGTGGATAGCAACGGCGCCGGAGACATGTTTGCGGGAGCCTTTCTTTATGGAATTACCAACGGGCATTCGTATGCCTCTAGTGGAAAGCTGGCCAGTATGGCCGCTTCCAAGATTGTCAGCCAGTTTGGCCCCCGGCTTACCTGGCAAGAAGCTCAGGAAATCCGGAAGCGACTCCAACCGGAAGTAGAGTAAATTTGCTGCCAGGTTCAGGCAGATGGTTGGGTCAGGCCGGTCGGTATTGGGTCTCGAAACGAAAAGCTACTCCAAAAATCCCCCGGTAATGCGGGAGGAGATGAATGGATTTTTTGGTCCCTTTTTTATTCTTGAAAAACCACGTGCGTGAACGAATAGCGGGTGGGCTCCAGGCTGTCGTTTTCCGAAGGAAGGTATTCCAGGGAGAATACAACCCGGTTTAAATCCAAAGCATCGTTAATAACCACCTGAAAGGCCTGTTCACCAATCCGGTTTAGGGTGTAGTCCGGGTATTCCGGAAAGGTGAATTGTATTTCACCGGCATAGGCTACCGGGAACGTTGCTTTTAAGTAGAATTTATCTTCAAATAGAAAGGCATCCTGAATTTTTGGAAAGAATTTATTACCGACGCGTTTGTCCAAAACCCATATACTCTCGTAATAGCGTTTTCCATTTTGCCAGTACGTTTGCCAGGTACTGTCTCCTTCGGTCTTGTCAAACCATCCGGATTGTCCGGCAACCTCCGCCGCTTGCCCGGTGACTTCATCTGCTACTTCCTGTTTCCGGTACGAGCGCTCATTTTTTTTGGAGCAAGCAGTATACAGGCCTGTCCCGCATGCCAACGCGATGAGAAGCAACGTCCGCCTCAGCTTTTTTTCCATGCCCGGGTCATTTCTTTTTTTCCCGGAGGGCCGGGAACGTCATCCAGCGTCAGGTCCAGCGACAAGAGGTTTTTCTTGAGGCGGCCTGCGGCGCAGTAGGTGACAAAGCTGGCGCCCGGATTCATGCTGGTTTCAATTTTTTCCAGAAGCGGTTTTTCCCAGAGTTCGGGTTGTTTTTTTGGGGAAAACGCGTCAAAATAAACGATATCGGTGGGATAGAGCTGTACGTCCTGCAGGGTGATTTTTTCTTTCTTGATATTAAAATAGTCCGTCAGAGGTTTCCCGATATCCCAATCCATTTTGTGCAAGCGTTTAAAATAGCCATTGTAATGGGTAAGGGTCTCATCCATCTGCGTAAAATTCAAAGCCTCGTAGATTTTCTCGGAAAGGGGATGCGGCTCGATGGTATGGTACAATACCGGTACTTGATTTTGCTCCGCCCAGATCAGTGTGAGCCAGGCGTTGAGACCTGTTCCAAAACCGACTTCAAATATCCGAATGGGAAATTTTCCCCGATTGCGGGCATACCAGGCCTCCAATCCGTACAGGAGAAATACATGAATGGATTCCCGGTAGGCTCCGTGGGAGGAATGGTAGCTTTCGTTCAGCTCCGGAAGGTATACCGAGTGGGACCCGTCTTCCGTGGTAATGATTCTGGGTTCCTGCTTGTTCATGAGTTGGGAAGGTTTTTTCGTTGGATCAATGCCACGCAGTAGGCCGATACACCCTCTTGCCGGCCGACGAAGCCCAAGGTTTCCGTGGTTGTCGCTTTTATGGAAATCTGGCCTTCTGCTACCTGCATGACTTCCGCAAGGCATGCTTTCATGGCAGGTATATGCGGGTTGATTTTTGGTTGTTGCAGGCAGATAGTCGCATCCAGGTTGCCCAAGACGTAGCCGCTTTTTTCCAACAGCACCAGTACCTCTTTGAGTAGGAGTTTGCTGTCAATCCCTTTGTATTGCGGGTCCTGATCGGAAAAATGGTAGCCGATATCCCGGAGGTTGGCTGCTCCCAATAAGGCATCGCAAATCACGTGGATCAAAACGTCGGCATCCGAATGGCCGACCGCGCCGCTGTGGTGTGGGATTTTAATGCCACCTAGCCAAAAATCAACGTTTTCTTTGAGCTGATGCACATCGTACCCAAACCCTATTCTGAAATCAGTCATAATCAATGTTATTTACTACCAAGCTGTCAGTTTTTCTGCGTGTAATACACTACCGAGGCCGAATCTTCACTCAGGTAGGTGCGGGAAGCATCCATGATTTCTTCTGCAGAAATGGATAATTTCCGATCAAATTCCGCCTGAATCAAGGCAGGGTTCCCCAGGTACGCGTAATAGGCCAGCTTCATGGCCCTACCCAGCAAAGAAACGGATTCAAAGGTTTCCATGGCTTCTGCCTGGTTCTTTATCTTTTGGAGTAGGTTGCGGGGAAAGGTTTCTTGTTTGAAGCGGTTGATGACTTTGTCCAATTCCTCTTCTGCCTTCTCGGCAGGGATGCCTTTTTCCATCTTCCCGGTAAAAACCAGGAGTCCGGGATCTACATTTCCTAAAACATAGGCCTGGCAACTGGCAAATACAGATCCGTTCTTTATCAGTTTTTGTTCCAACACGGAGGACCTACCCACGCTCAAAATGTCGGTAATGAGATCGCAGGCAAGGTAGGCTTCGTGCAGTCTGCCGGGGATCCGGAACACCTTATACAGCGCGTCCGTGGGGACGTCGGCAGCTACCCGCATGGTCCGTTTTTCCAGTTGGGCGGGTTCGGTCACGGGTCTTGGAATGGGCAGCGGACCCCTGGGTATTTCCCCAAACCAGTGGTTGACTTTGTCTTTGACTTCCTCCGCCCTGACCTTGCCGGCAATGCACAATACGGCATTATCGGGGGAATAATGTTGCCGGTAGAAGTTAGTCAGGTCTGCTTTCTCGAATCGCTCGATGTCCTCAATATGTTCCCCGATGGTCGGCCAGCGATAGGGATGCTTCTCAAAAGCAAGGCTACGCACATGGTGCATGGCGTCCCCATAGGGTTGGTTGAGGTAGCGCTGCTTGAATTCCTCGATTACCACCTGTTTTTGGGTGTGGATTTGCTGCTCATTTAAACTCAGGTGCAGCATGCGATCCGACTCCAGCCAGAGGGCAGTCTCCAGATTTGCAGCGGGAAGAGAGATGTAGTAATTGGTTATATCGGTGTTCGTAAAGGCATTGCTGGATCCTCCCACCCGCTCCAGGGCACTGTCAAACGCAGGAACATGCCGGGAACCGGAAAACATCAGGTGTTCGAAGTAATGTGCCAAACCGGTTTTTCCGGGGGTTTCGTTTCGGGAGCCTACCTTGTAGAGCACGTTGACAACGGCCATTTCGGAGGTATGATCTTCATGGACCACTACCTGAAGGCCGTTGTCTAAAGTAAATGCAGTATAATTCATCATAGAATAGGACCAAAAGTAAGAAAATTTTGTCCCATCCGTAGCCTGTTCCCTTAAATTGATTCGCCCCTGTATCCGGATTTTTCCAAAGCGGCTTTTACGCTTTCCGGATCTACAGACTGATGTATGGTCAGGATTCTATCGGGGGAGCTAAGATCTACCTCCCAGGCATTGGGAACCAGCTCGTTTAGTGCCGGAGTTACAGCGGCCACACAGGCGCCACATTTAATGGTGGTCTTGAATTTCATGGAAGTTTCGTTAGACATGACTAATCGTTTGTTTTCGTAAATTTCAGCCGAAGGCTGTTGCTCACCACCGATACCGAACTAAGCGCCATGGCTGCACCGGCGATCATCGGGTTGAGCAAAAAACCCGATACGGGATACAATACGCCCGCGGCGATGGGTATCCCGATGATGTTATAAATAAACGCCCAAAAGAGATTTTGGCGTATCGTGCGTACCGTTTGGGTACTGAGTTTTAGCAACTGGGGAACGGCTTTTAAGGAGGAATACATTAACGTAACCTTGGCGGTTTCCATCGCAATGTCAGTTCCTGCGCCCATGGCGATGCTAAGGTCTGCCAACACCAGTGCTTCGCTGTCGTTGATTCCGTCGCCCACCATGGCTACCGTATGCCCTTTTTGTTGAAGTTGCTGCAGGTAGGCGCCCTTGTCTTGGGGCAACATGCCGCTTTTTACGTGCTGTATACCTACAGCAGCTGCCACAGCGGTCGCTGTTTTTTCCTGATCTCCGGTAAGCATGTGTACCGCAATGCCCATTTGGCGAAGGGTGGAGATCGCGGCTTTTGAATCTTTCCTGATCTGGTCGGAAATGGCAACCCAGCCGGCCAGGCGGTGATCTACTGCCATGTATACCAGGATATTCCCCTGCTCCAACGCGTTTTCTCCGGACGCTATCAGCTTACCTGTTGTATCCACTCCGCAGGTAGTTAGCCATCGAAGCGTGCCTATCCGGTAGGATTTACCTTCGAAGCGTGCCATGACTCCTTTTCCGGTTTCGGACTGGAAATCGGTCAATGGCAAGGGCTGTTCAGAAGGGCTGAAATGTTGCGCGATGGCCGTGGCGAGGGGGTGTTCACTTTTTGCTTCCAGTGCCTGAAAAATGGGCATCAATGCGCTTGCATCCATCCCGTCTCGCCATTCCACCGCGCTTACTTTCGGCTTGCCCTCCGTGATGGTGCCGGTTTTGTCAAGGATAAGGGTGTCCGTGCGCTTCCCTCTTTCCAGACTTTCTGCATCCTTTATCAAAATACCCAGGGAGGCGGCTTTGCCCATTCCCACCATGATGGCAGTAGGGGTTGCGAGGCCAAGTGCACAGGGGCAGGCAATTACCAAAACGGTTATTGCGGAAAGCATTCCCCGGAGAAGGGCCTCATCGATTCCGCTAAAGGACCAGGCAAGGAAGGTCACAAAAGCCAGACCAAGCACGACGGGAACAAACACAGCCGTTACCCGATCCACGGTTTTCTGTATGGGTGCCTTTGATCCCTGTGCCTGCTTAACCCGGGAGATAATGTTTGCGAGGAGGGTGTCAGCGGCAGCTGCAGTGGCAGTAAAGGTAAAACTACCTTTCTGGTTAATGGTACCCGCGTAGACCGTATCACCCGGATTTTTTGCGACCGGTATGGGCTCTCCCGTGAGCGAACTCTCGTCTACGTATGAACTCCCCTGTTCCACGAGTCCATCGAGTGGCAGTCGTTGTCCGGGTTTGATAACGATTCTTTCGCCGGTTACAACCGATCCCACCGGCAGTGTGTATTCTTTTCCATCCCGGATGACAGTCAGACTGTCCGGTTGCAAGCCGATTAATTTACGCAAGGCCTCGGAGGTACCGGCCTTTGCCCCGGATTCCAACATGCGACCCAGTAATATAAAGAAGACGATGACAGCCGCCGTTTCGAAATAAACATGGGCACTGATTCCGCGGGCTTCCAACCATTCGGGGAAAAGGGTGGTAAACATGCTGTACAGGTAGGCAATTCCGGTGCTCAAGGCCACCAGAGTGTCCATGTTGGCTTTTCCGAGTCGGGTCTGCTTCAACGCATTGCTAAAAAACTTTCGGCCAAAGATGAAAAGTATCGGAGTGGTCAGGATCCAGGAAATGTAGTTCCCATAGGGTAAATCCATCCAAAACATGCCGATAAGGAACACAGGCAGCGCAAGTATTCCCGAGGCGATGGTATTCCTTCGTAGTTTTTTATAGGCCGAGTGCTGGATTTCAGCCAGGCTGTCTTTTTCCTGTTGGTCGAGCAGTAGTTCGTATCCAACGGAATGGATTTTTTCCCGGGCTTGATTCAAATCGGTGACCGCTTCATCAAAAACGAGCGTGGCCGCCTGCGTGGCATAGTTTACGCTGGCCGATTGCACGCCCGGTGTTTCTTTCAGCAGGGTCTCCACGCTCACCGCGCAGGCCGCACAACTCATACCCGATACCGGAACTTCAATGGTCTTGCTCATGATTCAATCGTTTCCCAAAGGTACCAGGAATTCCCGGTCTACCTGTTATATAATTTTCGCAAAAATGTATCGCACCATTTCTGATAAATCGATAAAATTGTTGAACTTTAACGTTTATACGCAGGTTTTTAACCACCATTACTGCCGGAAACACGATAAAATTGCACCTTTTATGATAAAATCCACCGTAGACCCTGCCTGTACGGGCTTATTTTCAGCGCTGTTTTTAGACTACATTAAAAAAGAGGAGGCACTAACGCAATTTTATCAGGAATTTCCGGAAATTGGCCGATTTGGCCGGGTTTTGGAAAACAAATCCTTTCCGGAAACCCGTCGGGAGCTATTGGTGGAGGCATTGGAGGAACAGTATGCAGGCTATGAGGATTCTCCGGTGGCCCAGAATATCAAAAGACTGAGGGAGCCTCGGACCTTTACTGTGACAACGGGACACCAGCTTAACCTCATGACCGGGCCGTCCTTTTTTATCTATAAAATTGTTTCTACGGTCCTTTTAGCGGAGAAAATTCAGAAAGCCTACCCGGATTACCAAATTGTTCCCCTGTATTGGATGGCCACGGAAGACCACGATTTTGCCGAGATCAATCATTTTCATTTTGATGGGAAGCGGTATGCCTGGGACAGCGATCAAACCGGTCCGGTGGGGGAATTTTTGCTAGACGATTCCCTGAAGGCATTGGTGAAGGAATGGGACTTCCTGCCCGAATTTTTCAAAGAGGCTTATATTTCCAGCACGCAGCTCAAAGAGGCCGTCAGGAAATACGTGCACCATTTATTCGCAGATAAAGGGTTGGTGATCCTGGATGCGAATCATCCCGGGCTCAAACGTTCGTTTTTGCCCCAAATCAAAACAGATGTTTTTTCCCAGCAAGCCAATGGGCTGGTAAACGAAAGCAACCAGGCGCTGGAGGAAGCCGGGTACAAGACCCAGGTTTTTCCCCGAGAGATCAACTTTTTTTACATGGAGCCCGGGCGCAGGGATCGCCTGGTGCTACAAAACGGCCGGTTTCGGACGCAAGATGGCAAAAACGAATGGAGCTACGCAGAAATGGAGGCCTTGCTGGATACGCATCCGGAGCGATTTAGCCCCAATGTGGTCATGCGGCCCCTGTACCAGGAAGTAATACTTCCCAACCTGGCCTACCTGGGAGGCCCTGCCGAGGTGGCCTATTGGTTTCAATTGAAAAGGGTATTTGATCACTATACGGTGGATTTTCCGTTTCTTCTTCCGCGAAACTTTGCCATGATCGTTCCCAGACAAATTGGGCGCAAAATTGACAAACTGGGACTGAAACCTGAGGAGCTTTTCCAGCATGTAGATCGCTTGAGAATCGACTATACCCTAAAGAACGCATCGGACGACGTCTCCCTGCAAAGGGAAAGGGAGCAATTGAATCAATTGTTTGGTACCCTCGAAAACAGGGGATTCGGGTTGGACCCCAGCCTGGGGCAGGCGGTAAAAGCGGCCTTTACCCGTAGTGAAAAAATTCTCAACCAGGTAGCCGTGAAATTTAGAAAAGCAGAAGAAAGAAAGCAGGGAGATGCCATCCGTCAGCTGCACGAAGTCAAGGACTTCCTTTTTCCAAACGGAACCTTGCAGGAAAGGCGGGTGAATTTTCTCGAATATTACCTGGCAAATCCGAATTTTATAAACGAGCTATTCGGTCAGTTTGATCCCTTGGATTTTAATTTTGTAATTTTGTGGGAGAATGGAGGCGAAGGAAATACTCAGGAAAAAGTTCAAGGAAGATAGAAAAGCGCTCAGCGAAAAAGAGCGGGCTATTCGCTCGGAAAAAATAGCTTCCGAAAGCATGCGGTTTTTGAATGCATATCGCGCTATTCGACACATTCACCTTTTTTTACCCATCAAAAAGCTTTACGAGATCAATACGGTATTATTATTGCCATCCTTATTTGGTGCGGGATACGAAGTGTATGGTTCCATTACCGACCGGCTTGGGCATAAGCTCCAAACGGTAAAGATTACCAAAGATACCGTCTTTATCGAAGACGGTATGGGTATTCCCATTCCCAAAAAGCCTATCTACGCTTCCAACGAAAGCATTGATTTGGTTTTCGTGCCACTGTTGGGAGTAGATGATGCAGGAAACAGGTTAGGGTATGGCATGGGCTTTTACGACCGTTTTTTTGGGCAATTGCGGCCGAAAGTGCTCAAAGTGGGGCTATCTTATTTCGATACGGTGAAATCGATTCCGGTAGCAGAACACGACGTGGCTTTGGATGCCTGTGTGTTTCCGCACGGAAGTGTTATTTTTAATAAATAGTATATCTAAACAACAGTTGTATGGTAAAGACATCATTAAGCGTACTAATTGTCTTGTTTCTGGGACTCAGTTTCCTGAACGAGAGTCAGGCGCAGACCTATGCTACCGGGATAGGCTTGCGGGCAGGAGTCAGTAACGGGCTAACCGTGAAGCATTTTATCCAATCGGACGTAGCGCTCGAGGGAATCCTTCACACCCGATGGAGAGGACTGGTGATTACCGGACTTTACGAAGTACATAAAGATATCCGGGAGGTTCGGGGACTGCGGTGGTTTTACGGCGGAGGAGCCCATATCGGCAGCTGGAATAGCGGCAATTCCAATCCACCCTGGGCAGACCCCGGGTACAGAGGATCCACCATTGTGGGTATTGATGGGATTATCGGCTTGGATTACAAATTTGTAGACGCACCGATTAACCTATCGCTGGACTATAAACCGGCCTTTAATATCATCAATGGTGGCGGTTTTTGGGGGGACGAAGTGGCCCTGTCCATTCGATTTACCTTTTAGTCGAAAAAAACTAAAAACCCCCGCTGGAAAAGCTTCTAGCGGGGGTTTTTTAGGTTATTCCTGTGGGATCAGCTTGATCAGAAATCCGGTACCTTCCGTGATGGCGTAAATGTATCCGTCCGGACTTTGGGCCACATGCCTGACCCGACCGATATCTTGTAAAAGTTTTTCCTCACCGGCATAAGAGCTCCCATCAAGAGTGACCCGGGCAATGTGCTGTTTGGCAAGTGCACCTACGAGCAAGTTCCCTTTCCAGGAAGGGTAGCGATCCGAGGTAACCAGCGTGGATCCGCAAGGGGCGATGGAAGGTCGCCAAAAGTGAATGGGCTGCTCCATGCCTGTTTTTACCGTGTCCTCGGTAATGATGCTGTCATCGTAATCAATGCCGTAGGTAATTTCCGGCCATCCATAATTGTTTCCTTTTTCGATCAGGTTGATCTCGTCTCCGCCCTTCGGACCGTGTTCGATGCCGTAGATCCGGTCGTTTGCCCGGTCATAGACCAGTCCCTGCGGATTTCGGTTGCCGTAGGTCCAAATGGAGGGAATGGCATCGGGCTCGTTTACGAAGGGATTATCCGAAGGAATCCTCCCGTCGTCGTGAATGCGGTGGATTTTGCCATGGGAATTTTTTAGCGATTGGGCATTCTCGGGGTTGCTTCCCCGTTCGCCATTACTGAAATACAGGTAATTGTCCTTATCGAAGATGATACGGCTTCCAAAATGCCGGCCTCCCTCTACTGCCGGAGTGGTGACGATCAGGTCTTCTTTTTCTGTGAGGCTGTTTCCTTCCACTTTTGCACGCATGATTGCCGTGGCACCGCCTCCATCAACCGGTTTGGCGTAGGAGAAATAAATCCAACCATTAGCGGCATGATCGGGATGGGTTTGGATGTCCAGCAAACCGGCTTGATTCACTTCATGAACGGCCGGCACTCCGGCTAATTTTTCGCCGGTATATTGATCGTCTTTAAATATCAGGATTTCCCCTTTTCTTTCGGTGACCAACATCCTGCCGTCTGAAAGCCAGGTCATTCCCCAAGGGTGTTCAAATCCTTCGTATAAGGTATCAACCTTGATGGTGAGTCTTTCGGTAGTTACCGCATACGGATCTACGGGTGCCTTTTCCTGTTTGGGGGACTCGCAGGCTATCCAAGATAGCATTCCTATGAATGCGATGATTATCTTTGTTATACTCCTTTTTTTCATGGTGTTTGTTTCATTTAACAGGCAAATATACTATTTATTTTTTGCGAATTTGGTGGGGCGGCTGGCAGGCTCCGTAATTTTTGTACGGGCGGCGTTGGGTGGTTTTTTTTGGAAAAATCCACCCCAAAATCGGTGCAAAAATGGGGTAATCCTTGGTATCGTTTGCTCACCGAATCTGGAATTGCAAAAAATTGACCATGACCTTCAGAATACGCGATTTGAAAAAATACATATAGAATAATTTGGTTCTTAAATAATAAAAAAAATTTTGTACTACAAAATCGGTAAATAAATTTAAAAAATCTTTCAAGCTACTAACTTCGGTTTTATTTTTAGTGCTGGAATTCAATAGGATAAAGAAAAGTTAGACCCTTCTACGGACCATTTTGTCGCCCAATTGGGCGGGTTCATCGAAAAATATTCAAGAGGCCATTTTTTTTTTGGAATTTCGTGTCATTGATAAAAACAGCAACTAGAACAATCCCCTACGGGGCAAACCTTTTAATGATTAGTACCATGAAAAATAGTAAAAAACATCTTAAAGCGAAAATTGCCGGCTGGATGGTTGTTTCCGTATTTGTATTCTTCTCTTGTGTAGAAGAACCGTTGGAACAGGCACCTGGGAGCCTGACGGAATCGATTGAGGAATTGCAGGCTACCGCAGTTTTTGATTGGAAAACCAGTGACAAAATCACGGTAACGGTTGAAGGTCTGGATGTAGACGTGGCCGTCAACCGGAAACTAACGCTGGAAACCGAAACTGGGGATGAATTCTTTGCCGGTGCGCAGGCAATGAGTGAGGATTTCGAGATGACATTTGATCTACCTTCGCATGTAACAGCCGTCACCATGAAATACGGGGCAATCGAAAAAGAGAGAGAGATTGTAGACAATCGGGTGGCCTTTGATTTTGTTGTAGACATGGGTGACGAAGACCTGGAGCCTTGATTGGTTGTTTGCCAGGTACAGCAATAAACGTGAGGAAGTATTTTAATTTTTAACGATAAGAGTAATGAAAAAACGATTGATATTCAGCTATTTAATGGGAGTTATCAGTTTTTCCCTTATAGCCCAGGAAAATACCGTTACCAATGATGCAGAGTTAGGTAGTCGCAATCAGTACGTCGCTGCCTGCTGGTCCATGGGGGCAGTGACGGTAAGTAATCACAATCAAACCATGATTTCGGGCGATTACAGCTTGCGATCGAATCAGGTTACAAACCAATCAACGACTGCCACCTGGGTAAAAACACCCTGGATTACCATGGAGGCAGGAAATATAAGTTTCAAAACCAGGCTGGACGGAAATGCAGGGGGTAACCGCAGCATCGTGCTACAGTATATTGAATTTGACGCTGAAAACGAGAGTACCGGAGAGGGTGACGTTACCAGGTTTGATATATTCGATTTCCCAAATCCAGTTAACAAACAGACAAAAGTCCACGAGGTAGCCATAGCGGTACCTGAGGAGCTGGTGGGCAGCACGGTGAAGATCATGTTTAGTTTGGTGGGCTCCGGTGGCACGGCACGCATCGGCATGGATGATTTTGTTATTCCTGGAAGCTACAGTGCGGACCCTTCGGACAATTGTTTTCCCAAAAGTGAAAAAGCGGACGCGGACAATGACGGCGTAGCCGATTCGGAAGATGCCTATCCCGAAGATCGGTATCGGGCGTTTGATAATTTCTTGCCGGCCACCGGATACGGTACCCTGATGTTTGAGGATTTATGGCCAGCCACTGGCGACTACGATTTCAATGATTTGGTGGTAGATTACCGACTAAACCGTGTTACAGACGCCGCGGGAGAAGTGGTAGAAATCATCATCGAACTGTCACCAAGGGCTGCTGGTGCAGGTTTCACCAACGGTTTTGGGATTGAATTTGCGGGCTTATCGCCCAGAAAAGTAATCAGGGTAAGCGGAACCAAAGCCAGCCCGGAAAGTATACATAAAATCGACGAAAAGGGACTGGAGCTGGACAATGAATTTGCCACAATTATTCCTTTCGATAAGGTATCGCATTTTCTTACCCACCCAGGTGGAGGGGCCTTGGGGATCAATACGGATCCGGAATTTAGGCTCCAAAGACCGGAGTTGCAGACGATCGTGATCCGCTTGAAAGAAGAGGGAAGGCCAACGGATGCGGGCGCAACAAAGCTGAGCGAACTGGGAATGGATAATTTTAATCCCTTTTTGATCGTGGATCAAAAAAGAGGAGTGGAAGTGCACTTGCCCGGAATGAAGCCAACTCGCCATGCAGATGAATCGATTTTTGGTACCAAAGAAGATGGAAGTACTTCTGGCCCGAATAGCTATTACCGGAGCAAAGAAAACGGGTTGCCCTGGGCAATGAACGTACCGGTAAGTATTCCCTACATGGTAAACAAAGTTCCGATCACCAAAGGATATACCCGATTTTTTGAATGGGTCGTATCCGGAGGAGAATCCTATCCGGATTGGTATTTGAATAACGGCGGATACCGAAACGAAAGGGTGATGCTGAATGCAAATTTCCAGGAGGACACTATCGTCAGAGGTGGAGGGCCAAATAGGATTCCCTGATGGGCGGGGGCGTTATTGCTGACCAACAAGGCATCCCTTTGGAAATCGCCGTTGGTAGCCTTTAGTAATCAGCGGACTAATGACCAACAGTATTCAAAAAAGGGAACTCAGGCAGCCATTTGGCTGCCTGAGTTTTCATGGGCGAGATGGATACGAATAGATAAATTGGGTATCTTTTTCAGATTTAGTAAGAAATGGCTAATTTGCCAGTACTTTGTTAAGGTTGTTTTTTGTGATGGCTAGATGGATGGTTTTTAATAGAAAGGGTATATGAAAAAATTAGTGTTAATTAAAAATCATTCCCTGCATGATTTTTCCTACTTGCGGATGGTTTTTTCGGTTTTGGGGGTGATTTTCTTCCTCGGAACTGCTCCGCTTTACGGACAGGTAGTGACCGTGAATGGGACGGAAAACCTTATTCGCATGGAACAGGTGACCTACCTCATTGATGGGCAGGAACTGGTACAAAACGCCCCTGAAGGGAACCAGAACCCAAGTCCGGAGGATGTGCCCGTGATCGTCAGTGGCATTCGCCTGGAAGATGGACGGGTAATTTTTGCGACAACCCGAAGACCGTCCGTGGCCAATCCGAATGCGGCTATTGGAAGCAACGAAATCAGACCATCTGCTATCCAGATTGTTCGTTCAACGAATGTGATTATTTCTCACCGGGATCCGGCATTTTTTGATAACCTGGAAGAAGTTGTCTCAACCCCGGATATTCGGTCTTACTGGGACATCAATTCACAGCCCTCCATTCCCAGAGGAGATCCATTTGTTGACCTGATCTATCGGGATCCGGTGGTTACCTCCGGTTACCTGTTGTACACGGAGCGGGACGGGAACTCACCGACCGATTTTATCGCACTGGGCAGGGATGGGGAACCAATAGAAGGAGCCAATGTCATTGAGGTAAGGGGCTTTCAGTGGCAAACTGGTATCAACCATGTAAGTAATGAACCCTCCCAAGCCCAGGAAATGGTGCTATTTTCTCCCGCTCTTTTCGCTTCTGAGGAGCCGATCTTTGGGATTCGTATCGTTGCGGTCAATGAGCCGGATGGAAAGTTGGTCTTTTTTGTGAATGCAATTTCCGCCACGCCCGACCTGGCCGAACGGGTAAACAGCGAGCTTGGTGGGGAGGCCGTGTTGAATATTTTTGATAACGATGAGCTAAACGGTGCGCCGCTCAACCCAATCGATATCCAACTAACCATTTTGGAAGATTTTCCGGCTGGAACGGCTACGTTAAATCCGGACGGAACGGTGGATGTTCCGCCGAATACGCCTCCCGGAGTGTACACGTTGCGGTATCAACTAACGGCCGGACAAGATTCGGACGATGCGGAAGTTCGTATAGAAGTAATCGAGTACAAGCCAGAAGCCTTTGACGATGCAGTAGAGCTAGCCGATAGTTTTTCCCGGGACAGCGTGGTAAACGTGTTAGAAAACGATTTGCTCAATGGCTTACCGGCCTTGATTGAAAATGTAAACCTAACAACCATCAGTAATAACTCCGCTGGGTTTATTCAGCTGACCGACGACGGATCCATTGATATCGATGAGGGGGTACCTGCCGGCGAGTACCTGTTGGTGTACCAGATCTGCGATGCCGTCGATCCGGCAAAATGCGATCAGGCAACGGCGACCATCCGGGTGGCACCTACCCTGCTTTCAGCGGTAGACGATGATTACGGCGATGTAAACCTGAATCGTGCCGGCCCAGTTGGAAATGTTTTGGATAACGACCTGCTCAACGGGGAAGCAATTCCAGAGGGAAGGGTGCAGGTAAGCCTATTGGATGCGGACGGTTTGTCCGGTCTTACCTTGTCCGCCGATGGGGAATTGTCACTCCCCGCTGGCTTGCCCAATGGGTCCTACGAATTGGAATACGAAATCCAGGAAGTCATTAACCCGGGCAATACCGATCAAGGAATCATTCGTTTTACGCTGCTAGACATCCAATTGGAAGCGAACGACGATGCATTTACCACCAATCAAAACCAGGCAATCGTGCTGGATGTACTAGCGAATGATTTCATCAATACGGGTGAATTATTAGTGGAGACGCTGGAAATTTTGGAGGGGCCGGAAAACGGTACCCTGGACCAAAATGCGGACGGTACGCTTACTTACACCCCCGGGTCTAATTTTTCCGGAGCCGATAGTTTTACTTACGAGATTTGTGAAAATACAGACCGGCAGTTTTGTGATCAGGCGCTGGTTTCGCTCACCGTACGGCCTATTTTACTTGAGGTTTCAAAGGTGCCAAACCTCACAACACTTCCAATCGGCGGGCTGGTCAGCTACACGCTCACGCTTACGAACAACTCGGCGTTTGATTTAGCGGACGTGCAGGTGGAAGACATGCTTCCCGACGGCTTGATGCTCCTTAGTTCGGATCCGGAGGCGCAGGAAGGGACCATGTGGTTGCTGGAAACGATACCAGCCGGTACCTCAACGGAGATCGATTTGCTACTGATGGGCATTGGTTTGGGGCCACAGGTCAATTCCGCTTCCATTGAAATCGGAGCGTACATGGACATGGTTCAGGCGGTTCCGGTTACGATTTTGGCACGGCCGGTGGATATCAGCGTAGAAAAGACGTCGCTTGGAGCATCGCTGTACGAAGGGAACGAATTTGATTACGAAATTCGAGTAACGAACAACGGTACCAGTACGGGAGAGAACATCACCCTGGTGGATGAGTTACCGACCGGTCTGGTATACCTTGATTTTACAGGGGATGCCGAAGCACTGGTATCGGGAAATACGGTTACCTGGACCATACCGACCCTTGGTGCAGGGGTGTCGCAGGTGTATACCATTCGGGTACAGGCCACACAAGTCGGGTCGATTACCAACACCGTTCGGGTGCAGGTTCCGGAGGATCAGGAGAATACTTCCACACAGCAGGAGGATACCGATACCAATCAGGTCAATCCATTCTTTATTCCGAACGTCATTACACCAGGAAATGCCGATGGGAAAAACGACACCTTTGAAATTCGAGGAATTGAGCGCTTCGCTCAAAGTTCGCTGACAATTCTGAATAGAAACGGCGATCATGTATATGTCTCCGATGATTACCAAAACGATTGGGCGGCCGACGGACTCAATGCCGGGTCCTATTTTTATGTAGTGGTGATTACCGATCGCGCTGGTGAAAGCCAAACGTATAGAGGCTGGGTGCAAGTAGTGAAATAGAAGCGTTGTATTTATTGGCTGGATTTAAATTCGAATTCGATGAAAAATAGTTATAGTGTAGGAAGGTTTGTGGCAATAATGGCATTCCTGCTGGCAGGGGAGCTTTCTGCACAGCAATTGCCACAGTTTAGTCAGTACATGTTTAATGGATTGCACGTAAACCCTGCCTATGCCGGCTACAAGGGGGAGCACTACATTCAATCCACCTACCGCAACCAATGGGCAGGCTTGCCGGGTGCACCTACTACCTTCACCGTCACTGCAGACCTGAGTGCAAACGAGGGCCTGATGGGTTTCGGTGTCGCCATTCTATCCGATGAAATGGGGCCAGCCAGGACCAATTCGGGTTTGCTCAGCTATGCGTATCGCATTCAGACAGGGCAGGCGTCCTTTTTGGGCTTTGGAATCAGCGCCGGTATATCCGAATACGCCATTGACGGTTCGATGTTTAACCCGAATGATTTTGATGATTCCGAAATCCCAGAGGGGCGAATTAACCTTTTTACCCCCAACTTGAATACGGGTATATTTTTTCATACACCCTCTTTTTATGCGGGGTTTAGTGCGTACAATTTGATTGGCAGAAATTCCCTGGAATCCGAAGCGGTTGCATTGGCTTACCACAACGTACACTATTACCTTACCGCGGGAGGATTGGTGCCACTTTCAGACGCGGTGCAGTTCAAACCTTCTTTTCTGGTTAGAAATGGAGGCAGGGGACCAACCAATCTGGATTTGAACGGAATGTTTTTATTCATGGACCGGATTTGGGCAGGCGCTTCCTACCGTACCAATGTCAAATGGGGACAGGACCAATTGCCCGATGGCCTGACTGCCAGAAACGCCATAGCCTTGATACTGGAACTATTTGCAACAGAAAAATTCAGACTGGGTTACGCCTATGACGTGCAAACCAACGCCTTCAGCGGGCTTCGGAACAATTCCCACGAGTTTTCCCTTGGCTACTACATTTCCCCAAGGAAAGTGAACATGAACAACCCTAGATGGTTCTGATTATGAAAAAGATTTTTACCTACCTGCTGCTACCGATAGTTCTTTTGTCGCTGCTATCCATCCCTCCTTCCCTGGCCCAACAGGGCTTGTTACGCTATGCAGACAGGAAGGCGACGGAGGAAAATTATTTTGAAGCGGGAAAGGGATACGCAGAGGCCTTTGGCAAAAAACCATCTTACCAGGCTGCAAAGGGTGCAGCGATTGCCTACGACAAGATGCGGGATTACTCCCGCGCATACGACTGGTGGAAAAGAGCGGTGGCCTATCCCGAGGCCTTGCAACAGGATCGGCTGGCATACATTGCTGCTGCCAATCAGGCCGGCGACATGGATGCGGTGTTCGCAGCCTTGGATTCAATGGGGGCAAGCAAGCCCGAAGCTCTTCGAAACCTGAATCTGGACTCGCTGAAAGTCTGGTACGATGCCGCCGGAAATACCCGTGTAAAGCGTGTTCAAAGCATCAATAGTTCCAGCACCGATTTTGGCTGGGTAAAATCAGCGAATGGGGGCACCTACTTTTCCTCAGATAGAGGGGAGGCAGGAGAGCGTAAAAAAAGTGGATTGCGGATCGACAAAAGCTACACGTACTATTCGAAAACATCGGATTGGACCGGGCGTAATTTCCTGAACATTTATTCCGTGGATGAAGACGGCAAAGTTTCGCTTTTTGAACCACCGGTCCCGGGTGTGTTTCACGCCAGTGATCCCTATCCGCTCGCAGACAGGGACCTGATTTTTTACACCGTAACCCGGGATATAAGGAAATCCAATGATTACGAGGTACAACCGGAAATATATTACAGCCAGCTTGACGCCTCCGGTAACCCGGTGGATTTTGTCGGGCTTCCGATCAATGCTCCCCTGGAATATGGCTTGAAAAGCCCCTTTGTAGACGAATCCCAAAACCGCTTGTATTTTTCATCCAACATGTCCGGTGGCTATGGGGGATACGATTTGTACTACATGGAACTCGATGAGGCGTTTACATTTGGGCAGCCGGTTAATTTGGGTCCGTTGATCAATACCGCCGGGAACGAGATCGACCCGTTCATGCAAAACGGAAGCTTTTATTTTGCTTCCGATGGGCACATAGGCCTGGGAGGGTTGGATATTTTTGTATCGGACAGGAAAGGAAACGAGTTCCTGGGTGTTAAAAATATGGGGCTGCCGTACAATTCTCCACAGGACGATTTTGCTTTTTTTGAGACGGACGACCATGCGGTGGTGATTTCTTCCAATCGTCCCGGAAGCACCGGTTTGGACGATGTGTTTGAACTGGAGACGCTGGACATGGATTTCGTGGCACAGGTATTGGCTTGCGATGGAACAGCCGTTTCCGGTCCTCTGGAGGTACAATTGACGGAAGGTAGCGAAAAACGGACCGTTGCGGTGGAACAAGACGGTACCGGACTGATTCGGGCTACCATCAGCCCGGACCAAAACCAAGAAATTTCTATTAAGAAAGACGGGTATTTCGCCCTGGAGGACAAAAGCCTTTCCAGCAAAGGAATGAGCGATGGAAAACTCGAGAAAACCTATCAGTTGGTAAAAATACCCTATAGAACCGCGGTATACGTGGATTTGGTGTACTACAACCTCGACCAATCCGAAATCCGGGAGGATGCGGAAGCCCCCTTGGATAGAATTGCCGAGTTATTGACATCTTATTCTTTTCTGAACATCGTCGTCCGCTCCCATACCGATGCGCGAGCAAGCGACGCCTACAACGAGGTGTTGAGTGAAAAGCGGGCGGATGCGGTACGCAATTACCTGAGCAAGTATGGCATTGCAAGGTCCCGCATTCAGGCAGAGTGGTTAGGTGAAACCGAACTGACCTCCGATTGCGGGGAAGGTGTTCCCTGTTCCGAAGATAATTATCAGTTAGACCGCCGTACCGAACTATTATTAGAGGCCTTTCCCGAAGTAGGGAAATCGTACCCGGTGCCTCCCGAAATGCGAGGAATTGATTTATGTGATGTGAGCACCATTCAGCTACCGGAAGCGTTGCCCACCATTTATTTCGGGTTTGATGAAGCAACACTTTCCTTGCAGGATAAAATGGCCCTGGAACGCGTCGCATTGATGTTGAGAACCATGCTGAACCGACGATTGGCTATCACTGGCCATACAGACAGCAGGGGCTCGGCAGCCTACAATGAAGCCTTGTCCGAAAGGCGGGCACTGGTGGTCAAAAACTACCTGGAAGGGAAAGGGATCGCTTCGGAGCGGCTCGTTTACGAATTTTTTGGAAAAGACAAGCCGATAAACGATTGCGAGGAGGTTCCATGTACTCCCGAGATGCATCGGCTAAACCGACGAACGGAGTTGAGTCTCCCTAAGAGTATCCCGCGCCTTAACAAACATTGGAGTCAAAAAGAGTAAATAGAACCGAACCAACAAGAGGAGGCAGTAATGCTCCTCTTTTGTTTGCTCTTCGTAATACAAGTTGGTATCCATGGTAAAACAAAATTGCCATTTCCTCATTCTCTGATTTCTTTCCTGGGTGTTATTGCCACGCCCTGTCCGTATCGGCTCCGCTAATTGTAGCATCGCTCGCTGTAGCAGTAATGCATGTGTGATTTCCCTCCGCAGCACAGGTACCTGCTTTCGGTTCCATCCTGCCGAGCTTGCTCAACGGAGATTTTTTGCTTTTTTAGCGTTGCAAAGCGGTCCGGACCCCACATTTTGCGGGGAAGCTGTCAAGCGCATGTATTGAACTATTCGGGACAAGAGCAAAGCAAGGCGCCAGGGCAATGATTCGTTGGATTGTTATCGTCCTAAAAAATGTTTTTAAAAGTAAAGCCAATTGGTAGTGAAAAACAAAAAATCCCTTCTACAAATTTTAATTTTGATATACGTCAAAAAATAAAGTAAAACACTTTTAAAGACAATATACATAGAATAAAATATTTTTATTAGTTTTTTGGGTAAGAATCAAACCATATAACGAACAAAAATGGGTGAATTCTTAAAAAAAGGGTTTACAACAAACATTAAAAACAAGTAAAACACAAGAAATATAAAAAATAGGTTTCAAAATAACCCTAGATATGTATTATAAGGAATTTAGTTGAATTTATTTTTAATTGATTTAAATAAAGTATATATATAAATAAAACAGTAAAATAAATAATAAAAAATAATAAATTTAGTTAATATTAATTTTTAACGTTATTTTGAACTATATATACGCCTGTTAGTTTAAAAAAATAAAATTGGGTTTTCTTTGTAATTGCAGGGTCGGCTTATATATTTGGACCAGAAGATGTTAGCAGCTGACAAATTCAACCCAACAATCCGAATGGTGTTCCACACAAGGGTTCATTAATTTGAAGCCTTAGGTAAAGCGCCATTTCCCAACTCACGCCCAGGATAGTCGCCCTCAGAATAGCCTTTCCCCAGATTAACCTTTGAATATTTGCTAACCGCGTACTGAATTAGGATCTCTGTGCGCGTATGGTTAGCCTGTTTTAAACACTTAACCACTAACAACATCATGAAAAATTTTACACATGCCCCGAACCGGCGTTCCGGCGGGAGGAATTCGTTTACCTGGTTGTTTTTACTAATCGGTTTTTTATCCGTCGGCTCAGTTCAGGCGCAAAGCCTGACAGTGACAGGCAAGGTAGTCGACGAAAACGCAATGTCGATTCCAGGAGCCAGCGTGCTCGTTAAAGGTACCACCAAAGGAGCAGCGACGGACATTAACGGGGAATTTTCCCTCACCTTGTCCGAATCAGAAAAGGAATTGGAAGTTTCGTTTATTGGCTACAACAAAAAAGAAGTCGCTATCGGTAACCAAAGTGAAATAACGATCTCACTGACGCCGGAAGAAACGGCACTTTCCGAAGTGGTGGTGACCGCATTGGGCGTTAAACGAGACGAACGTGCCCTGGGCTATACCGTGCAGCAGGTGGACACCCGCGGACTGGACGAAGCCAAGGAAACCAATATCGTCAATTCGCTTACGGGTAAAATTGCCGGTGTTCAGATATCGAATTCCTCTGGAAATATTGGCGGTTCCTCACGTATCACCATACGGGGAATTAATTCCATTTCCGGCAATAACCAACCGCTCTTTGTGGTAGACGGGACTCCGATCGATAACTCCAACTACAACTCCACGGATCAGGTGTCCGGAAATGGGGGTCGGGATTATGGGAATGCGGCTCAGGATATTAACCCAGACGATGTGGAGTCCATTTCGGTGCTGAAGGGACCAAGTGCTTCAGCATTGTACGGGTCCAGGGCTTCAAATGGCGTCATCCTTATCACAACGAAGAGTGGTGCAAAAAACAAGGGTATCGGCGTTAGCATCAATTCCTCCACGATGGTTAGCAACGTATTTTTATTGCCGGAAATGCAAAATGAGTACGGCGGAGGATTTTCTTTGGATTTTGAGGAAGTCGTGGATCCGCTTGATGGACTGACCTATAAAGTGGTCAATACGAATGCCAATAACAGTTGGGGCCCTCGTTTTGACGGGACACCCGTAAGGCATTGGGACAGCATGTATCCGGGCGAGCCAAATTACGGAGAAGTGCGACCCTGGCAGGCTACTCCCAATAATATCAGAGATTTCTTTGAAACCGGCGTTACTTTATCAAATAACGTATCCATTAGCGGAGGCGATGATAAGAGCTCTTTCAGACTTTCCTATACCAACCTCGATCAAACCGGGGTCATGCCCAATAGTTCGCTCAATAGAAATACAATTGCGGTAAGTGCCAATACGCAAATAACCGACAAGTTTTCCGCAGGAGCCAAGATTAACTACATACGTACCGAGGCACTCGGTCGGCCCGCAACGGGCGACTGGTCTCCAGAGCGGCCTGTAAACGTGTTGACGTACTGGTATGCCTGGACCCAACGTCAAATTGATCCCGCCCGGTTAAGAAATTATCAATCGGACCGGTATTACCACATGACCTGGAATACACAAGGACTGGGGCGGCATACGGAACAGAGCTACAATAACAATCCCTATTTTACGCTATTCGAGAGTTATAATAACGATTTAAAGGACCGGGTTTTTGGAAACATCAACATCTCTTACCAGATCCTTCCGGAGCTTTCAGTAACCTTGTTTGCCCGAACCGATTTCTACACCGACGTGCGCGAAGACCGGGCTTCAATCGGAGGCTACCTTCAGAATGCTTACGAAAAAGACTTGTACAATTTTCGGGAGGATAATTTCGAGCTTCTCGGCCAGTACAATACCGAATTCGGGGATGATTTCAGTCTGGGAGTTACCTTTGGGGGCAATATCCGGAAAAACACGTTTACCAATAATTACACCCGGACGCAGGGTGGTTTGAGTGTACCGAATTTTTACAACCTGGTAGCCTCCCTTCAGCGGCCAGAAATCCGGGATTTCAAATCCGAACGAGAGGTACACAGTATTTACGCAAGCGGTAATCTGGGCTATCGGGATTTCCTGTTCCTCGAAGCTTCGCTTCGAAACGATTGGTCTTCAACACTACCAGTAGACAACAATTCCTACCTGTACCCTGCCGTTTCAAGCAGTTTCGTTTTTTCGAACCTGATGACGGGAGCTGATTTCATTTCTTTCGGCAAAATGCGTCTGGGTTGGGCCCAGGTGGGGAATGACACGGATCCGTACCGCTTGATCAACACCTATGCCAACGGGGACCCCTACGCCAATACCTCGGTGTTCACGGTAGATGACGTTTTGAGAAACAGCAACCTGAAGCCGGAAATTGTGTCGAATTTGGAAGCAGGGTTGGATTTACGTTTTTTAGAAAACAGGATCGGGCTGGATTTTACGGTCTACAAGGTGAATACCTTCAATCAAATCCTGGCACTTCCAGTTTCCTCGACCACGGGTTTTCAGTCGCTCATCGTTAATGCAGGAGAAATGGAAAACAAAGGCATCGAGGTCATGCTGAGCGGCACCCCGATCGAAAGAAATGATTTTTCCTGGGATGTAAACCTGAACCTGGCGCGCAATAGAAATCGGGTGCTGGAACTGGCAGAAGGTCAGGATAATTTCGAGTTGGGTGGACGAGACGGTACCAACTCCGTCAATGCCACGGTAGGGCAGCCTTACGGTACGATTATCACGCCAAATGTCATCTACCACGAGGAGACCGGAAAACCGATCGTTGGTAGCAATGGCTTTTATCTTAGAAATCCAGGCGAAGTAGTGGGCAGCATTTTGCCGGACGTAACGGGGGGCTTTTCCAATACCTTTACCTACCGTGGGATCAGCCTGAGTGCCTTGATCGATTTCCAATCAGGGGGTAGTTTTTGGTCGGAGACCGTTCAAAATGGCATTGCCAATGGGCAGTTCATTGAGTCGGTAGGAGACAATGACCGGGGAGTTCCCAAAAGAAGTCCGGTTTCTGAAGGCGGAGGTATCCGAGCAGATGCGGTTTTTGAAAACGGGGAGCCCAATACGGTATACCTGGAAGCACAAAACTATTTAAAGCAAATGTACAGCTTGGATGGCTTATCCGTCTATGACGCCTCGTATGTCAAATTACGAGAAATCAGCCTGGGCTACAACGTCCCCAGCGTAATGCTGCGCAACCTCTTTATCAATGGGCTTCGGGTTTCCGTATTTTCACGAAATGTAGCCTTGCTGCACAGCAACGTGCCCCACATTGATCCCTCGGAAATCGCCTATGGATCAAGTAACGTTCAGGGCCTGGAGGGAGCGTCGCTGCCAGCTCCCCGTATGATTGGTTTCAACATCAATATCAAGCTGTAACATCCATTTACTTTATTGGACAGGAAAATCGGATTTTATCTCAAAAATCTGCCTGATACCGACATGTTCCAAAATCTAAGAATGACTCAAATGAAAACGATAAAAAATATACCTACCATCCTATTACTCGGCGGCCTACTGATTTGGTCGGCTGCTTGTACCGAGGGCTTTGAGGAATTAAACATTGATCCCAACCAGCCGCTGGAAGTGCCCACCTCGAGTTTGCTGACCGGGGCACAGCGAGAATTAGTAGCAGACCTATTTGGCAACCACGACCAGCTTAACGGCATCGGGCTTCCCGCCATGATTTATGCGCAGCAGATGGCAAATTTGCGGGGCGGTTTTGATGATATTTATGCAACGGTAGAGGGCGATTTTTCAACCTTTTACACCAATGGGTTGAGAGATTTGGAAGAAGTCATCCTTTTAAATTCCAACGAAGAGACCATGGTCAATGCGGCGCTGTCCGGACCTAACCACAACCAAATCGCAGTGGCAAGGATTCTGAAGGCTTGGGCCTATCAAAACATTACCGATGTGTGGGGGGATGTTCCCTACCAGGAGGCCTTAAAGGGAAATGCTTTTTCCCTACCCACCTATACCGATCAGGAAACGATCTATTTGGATTTGATTAAGGAACTGTCGGAGGCGGCAGCAATGATCAATGCCGCCGATGGATCGATTGACGGCGACATTATTTTTGGAGGGGATATGGAACAGTGGTACAAGTTTGCCAATAGTCTAAAAATGAGGGTAGCACTCCGGCTTTCAAATGTGGCACCCAATGTGGCTGCGTCCGCGCTGTCCGAGGCGGTAGCAGCGGGCCCCATGACATCAACTGACGACAATGCCTTCTACCAATTTTTAGAATCCCAACCCAATAACAATCCCTGGTTTTTCCGGTACGAATTGAGTGTTCCCAATTACGGAATCGCCAGCACACTGGTTGACATGCTCAAATCGTTAAACGATCCGCGACTGGAAAGATATGCCGATCCTGCAATAAATCAAACGCTGGGAGGCGGATACATCGGACAGCCGGTCGGACTGGACCGCGCATCCGGTAGTGCCATCAGTGACTTCGCCGTTTCTTGGCCAAATACCGAAACTATCCTCCAGCCAACTTCAGTTTTTACCATTATGTCTTACGCGGAGGTTGCGTTTATCAAAGCTGAAGCAGCGGAAAGAGGCTGGATTTCCGGCAGTCCCTCGGAATTTTACATAGAGGCGATCACCGCATCCATGGAGCAGTGGGGTATTTCGGATCCATCTGCAGTTGCCGATTATTTAGCGCAGGAAGCAGTTACCTATGACACGACGAACCCCATGCGTTCCATTGGCAATCAGAAGTGGATTTCTTTTTACATGCAGGGCGTTCAGTCCTGGTGTGAATGGAGACGGCTTCAATACCCGGAGTTGGAAGTAGCAAGAGACGGAGTTATCGATGGCATACCCAGACGCAAAGGTTACCCACCTAGTGAGATTAATTTGAATAAAGCGAACTATGAGCAAGCAGTGGCCAGACAAGGTTCGGATGATCTTTTGACCCGCGTGTGGTGGGATCGATAAGTTGCCAATTTAAACAAAGACAAACGCATGATTTTTAATAAAAAAAATAACCGAAGAGACTTTATACGTTCGTCTTTTGTGTTGTTTGGTAAGGGGGGGCTAGGGTTGATGGCCTCCCCTATTATGCCAACATCCCGGAAGAACGACTCGGTTTCTTATTACCAACCCAATCGGGTCGTGGACGAAGTCACTGCGGCATCGGTCGTGCAGCTGGCGCAAATGATCCGCGAAAAAGAAATTTCCTCCGTAGCGCTTGTAAACGCCGTATATCGGCGGATGGAAGAAGTGAATCCTGCGATCAACGCCGTGGTTCTGACCTGTAAAGAGCGGGCGCTACAAGATGCCGAAAAGGCAGATAGGATGCTGGCAGCCGGCAGGACCATGGGCGCATTGCATGGGGTACCCATGACCATCAAAGACTCATTGGAAACCGCAGGCGTGGTTAGTACTGGCGGAACGCTGGGAAGAAAAGATTTTATGCCGGCGGAGGATGCCACGATTGTTGCCAGGCTTCGGGCTCAGGGGGCGATTCTCCTGGGAAAAACCAATACTCCTGAATTTACGCTGTCCGGAACCACCGCTAACCTGATCTACGGCATGACGAGCAATCCCTACAAAGAAGGCTACAGCCCGGGAGGAAGTAGTGGAGGGGCAGGTGCCATTGTGGCGGCGGGCGGCTCACCTTTCGACATCGGATCGGATTTTGGCGGCAGTATCCGGGGACCGGCCCACTTTAATGGGATTGCCGGGATAAAACCCACCACGGGCCTGGTTCCCAGAACGGGCCACATTGTAGATTATGGTGGATTGTTTGATGCGTATCAGGTGCTCGGTCCGATGGCCCGGTATGTAGAAGACCTGAAACTAATTTTGCCCATTATCATGGGGCCTGACCAACGTGACGCGGCCATTCACCCGGTTCCCTGGACCGATCCGGACAGTGTTCGTATAGCGGATCTGCGGTACGCCTGGTTTGTCGAACACGGCAGCACGAAGGAGTGCTCGGAGGAGACCAAAAAGGCAATCAACGGTGCGGTTGCGGCATTGGAAGGGGTCGGAATACGCCTTAAAGAAGATGCGCCTGTTAGCCAATTTCAGGAAGCGGAACAGGTACGGCAGGAACTTTTCACTGCTGATGGCAGGGCATGGGTGAATCGGCTGGCCGAAAAATTCGGAACCAAGCAAACCCATCCCCTACTCCGGCTGGCAGACCCTTCCAACGCGATCCCATCCGGGGAATTTACCGCGTTGGTAGAAAAACTTGACGCTTGTCGTAGCAAGCTGCTGCAATGGATGCAGGCTTACGACATCCTCATTTGCCCGGTACATTTCGACGGTGCTGCTCCCAATCCTGCGGTTTTTGAAAGATCCGCCAGTTCACCCGAAGCCTACGGGTACATGGGTATTTTTAACCTCACCGGTTGGCCGGCGGCGGTAGTACGAGCCGGTACAAGCAAAGACGGTTTACCTATTGGGGTTCAAATAGTCGGACAGCCTTTTCAGGATCACAAGGTGTTGGCAGTCGCCCAATACCTGGAGGACGAACTGGGTGGTTGGCAAATGCCAGCGATGTGATGTGATCCTATCCGAAAACCCCTATATACCAAAAGATACATGCATGAATAAGGTAAAAAAATACATCGCAACAAAGACCGCTGAAACGGTTTCCAGACGGTCCTTTATAGAAAAAGTAGCAGTCGGGACCATCGGGGCTACGTACCTGCCAAACATTGCAAAGGGACTCGATAAACGCCTGCTGATCCGGGAATTTGGCACCAAGGCGGAGCCGGCATCAATTCATTACAAATCCGTAACCGCACTGGCAGAGATGATCCGAACAAAGGAGGTGTCGGCACTCGAAGTGGTACAGGCGTACATCGATCGTATTGATGCAGTCAATTACCAGTTAAACGCCGTGGTCATGGAGTGTTTTGACCGGGCGCTTGATGAAGCGAAAAAAGCGGATCAGGCCTTGGCCAAAGGGAATTCAACCGGCTCCCTTCATGGCGTACCGCTTACAATAAAGGACTCATTCATGACCGAAGGCGTGGTAAGTACCGGCGGGACGATCGGCAAAATGAATTTTGTACCCGATGCAGATGCCACGGTTGTCGCCCGGGTACGGCAGCAGGGAGGGATTCTACTTGGAAAAACCAATACCCCCGAATTCACCCTCATCGGTGCGGTTTTAGGCGTTAATTCGACGAATAATGTCATTTACGGTACCAGTAAAAACCCCTACGATCTGAACAAAACGACTTCCGGAAGTAGTGGAGGCGCTGGAGCCATTGTGGCCGCAGGAGGAGCAGCCTTTGATATTGGTACCGACTGGGGAGGCAGCGTGAGAGGACCTTCTGGTACCAACGGGATCGCCGGTATCAAGCCTACCTCGGTACGGCTCCCCCGTACCGGACATATTGTCGATTATGGAGGGCTTTTCGATGCCTGGCAGCAACCTGGCCCCATGGCGCGGTTTGTAAGGGACCTGGATTTGCTCACCCCGCTCATGGCAGGCCCGGATTTCAAAGATGCTGCCGTGATTCCCATGCCCTGGCCCGATTATAAAACGGTCGATATTGCCGGGTTGCGGGTTGCTTTTTTCTCGGAAAATGGGATAGCCAGAACCGATCCAGCCACGCGGGACACGGTACAAAAAGCCGCCAAATGGATGGAAGAGGTCAGTTTGTCCGTAACGGAGGATTGCCCAAGAGACCTCTTGGTCGAGTTGGGCACAATCCGACGTGATTTGATCATCGGTGATGGCTGGCAGTGGCTCAAACGAGCAACAGAGCGCGCCGGATCCAAGACCTACGGCGCAAGTCTCCGGCAACGGTTGTCGGAACAAGGCGAGACAATCTCAACGGAACGGTATACCAAGCTATTGGAAATGCAGGATGCCAACCGAAGCAAGATGCTACAATGGTTTTCCGATTACGATGTACTCCTCTGTCCGGTGACGAACGCGCCTGCGGGGGATATTAACAGCGGATTCTCCGAGTCATCCAAGTACATGGACAATCCGGGAGAAAGCTATACCAAACCGTTCAATACCTGTGGATGGCCCGGTGCGGTCGTGCGCTGTGGAGAAAGTGCCGAAGGCTTGCCAATCGGTGTACAGGTAGTCGCCCAGCCCTGGCGGGAAGACGTGGCACTTGCTGTGGCAAGCTACCTGGAGCAAAAATCAGGAGGATGGAAAATGCCTCCCATTTAGCCGTTTTACCTTTAAAAAAATGGACCCATACGCACCGTAATCAATACCCAATGCTGACCACAGATACCTAAAACCAAACACCAATGAAAAAACAAACCACCAACAACCGAAGAAAATTTATTGCCACGCTTGGAATCGGATCACTGGGCTCGGTACTTCCGGCCTTTGGTCAACTGCTTCCGGAGGGCGTCGTGCCTCCACGGAGGGAATTTACATCGAACGATGCCACCGACGAACTCCTGTACATGTCCGCGACGAAAGTGGCAGAGATGATCCGCAATAAAGAAATCAGCAGTGAAGAGGTAGTGAGCCGTTGTCTGGAGCGGATTGCGGAGGTAAACCCCAAAATCAACGCCGTGGTTCAGGTGGCAGGGGAGCGCGCACTACTCGAGGCCAAAGCGGCAGATGCAGCTGTTAAGGCAGGGAAACCGCTCGGCTTACTCCATGGAGTACCTATGACGATCAAGGATTCCTTTGATACCTCCGGAATTATTTCGACTGCAGGCACCATGGGCCGTAAAGATTACATGCCGGGTACCGATGCTACCGTTGTGGCAAGGCTCAAAAAGGAAGGAGCGATTTTACTGGGTAAGACCAACACGCCTGAATTCACCATGTCCTCGCTGACTACGAACCTGATTTATGGACAGACACTAAACCCGTACGATCTCAGCCGCCATCCGTCGGGGAGTAGTGGTGGGGCAGCCGCCATTTTGGCAGCGGGTGGATCCTACTTTGACATCGGTACCGATTCCGGTGGGAGTGTGCGCGCACCGGCCCATGTCTGTGGCCTGGCCAGTATCAAACCAACGAGTGGACGGATCCCCCAAACCGGCCATTTACCGGGATACGGGGACCGGTTCGGAAGTTACCAACAGCCGGGTCCCATGGCGAGAAAAGTGGAAGATCTGTACTTGTTGCTCTCGATTATTTCTGGCCCGGATCAATTGGATGCCAGCATCAGTCCGGTTCCACTCGCTGACCCTGCGGAGGTAGACCTTTCGCAACTGCGAATCGCCTATTATACCACCAATGACATTGCGGAACCAATTCCTGAGATCAAAAAGATGGTGGTAGACTGCGCCGAAAGCCTTAAATCATCGGTGAAAAGTGTAGTGGCAGACCGCCCGGCAGTGCTTCAAGAACTTTCTGAAAAACGTTCTGAACTGAATAGCGCTGATGGGAAAGCCCATCTCAAGCGCTTAATCAAACAATGTGGGACCAAGGTAATCTCCCCAAATCTGAATATTTCGGGGGAGACAGTATCTGCAGACGTGTATTCCAGATTGGTAGAAGAGATCGATACCCTCAAGAGCAAGATGCTCCAATTTATGGACGATTACGACATTTTGCTGTGCCCGGTTACTTCCACTGCCGCCATGAAGGTAGACGCAGAACGTTTTCCGGGCCACTGGTACACCTCCGAATACAATGCCACCGGATGGCCGGCAGCAGTGGTGCGCGCAGGTACTTCCGATGAAGGATTGCCTCTGGGAATTCAGATTGTCGGTAAGCCCTGGACGGAAGATAAAGTTCTGGCGGTTGCCGGTGTCCTGGAAAATGCATTTGGGGGCTATTCCAAACCCGAAAATTTGTAATACCGGAGCCCTTCGCTCCCGGGTGACCGATCCCAATTCCCACAACGATTTCACCAACCATCAATCAATTGAACAACGATTTAACCATGCCAATCCATGAAAAAATATAAAGCAGCCCAATCCGAAACCAGCCAATCCCGGCGAAAGTTTTTATCACTCATCGGTGCAGGTAGTGCCGCTGCGATGAGTCTCAGCGCGTCGACGCTTTCTGCGACTAGTGAAAAATCTCCTACCCGGCGCCTGGTGTCAACGGATAAAACGGACGAGTTGATCTTTATGTCAACGGTAAAGCTTTCGGAAATGATACGAACCAAGAAGGTCTCGTCCGTAGAGCTGACCCAGGCCTACATCGATCGAATAGAAGATGTGAATTACCACCTTAACGCCGTCGTGATGCAATGTTTCGATCGGGCAATGGATGAAGCCAAAGCCGCGGATGCGGCGTTGCGGAAAAAGCAGTCCATGGGGCCTCTTCACGGCATTCCAATGACGCTCAAAGATTCCTTTGAAGCGGAAGGCGTGATCAGTACCGGCGGTACCCTCGGCAGAATTGATTTCGTGGGTAAAAAGGATGCCACCGTTTTGGCCCGAATGCGAGAAAATGGAGCCATTCTGCTCGGAAAAACGAATACACCAGAGTTTACGCTAGCCGGCGGGGGGATGAGAGGCGTGAGAACGACAGGGAACATCATCTATGGGCTAAGCAAGAACCCCTACGACCTGAGACGAGGAACCTCCGGCAGTAGTGGCGGAGCGGGGTCGATCATTGCAGCGGGGGGTGCCGCATTCGATATCGGCACCGACTGGGGAGGTAGTGTGCGACTGCCCTCCAGCACGAATGGAATTGCAGGTATCAAGCCGACTTCCGTAAGGTGTCCGCGTACCGGTCACATCGTGGATTACGGGGGCGTGTTTGATTCCTGGCAACAGCCAGGACCAATGGCCCGCCGGGTGGAGGACCTGATTTTGCTCACTCCGCTGATGAGTGGCCCGGATGGTCGGGATGCAGCCGTGGTGCCGATGCCCTGGCCGGATCCGGCACTCATTGACATGAAAGGACTGAAGGTCGCCTATTACCCCTCAAATTTGATTGCAGAGACGGCCGAGGAAACCCAAAACACCGTCCGGCAGGCTGCCAAATGGATGGAAGAAGCAGGAGCAGAGGTGATGGAGGACATGCCGTTGGATATCTTTACTGAGTTGGGGGAAATACGACGGGAGTTGGTTGCGGGGGATGCCTGGGCATTTTTAAAACGAGCCGGAGACCTGCATGGAAGCAATACGCTTAGCGAATCCATTCAAAACAGGCTCGACAGCGGGAGCCCCATTTCGGCAGATCGCTATTCTGAATTATTGACGCTTCAGGACAAAAACAGGACGAAGATGCTTCAATGGTTTCAACAATACGACGTCATTCTCTGTCCGACAACGGCTACTCCCGCTGAGGAAATCGATCAGGGTCTTGGAAACGAGTGGACCAGCAGTAAACCCGGTGCGAGCTACTGCGGCCCCTACAATACCACCGGATGGCCGGTTACCGTGGTGAGGTGTGACACAAATGGTACGCTTCCCATAGGGGTGCAATGCGTAGCCCATCCTTGGCGGGAAGATGTTTCCCTGGCCGTGGCACAATACCTGGAAAGTAGATCCGGGGGTTGGAGACGACCGATGATTTGACAACCGACACACTAATTTTTTGAACGACAACCACTAACAAAAATGACCAATGGAAAAGAATAATTCAAGAAGGGGGTTTATTGAAAAATCGCTTGTGGGCGGTGCATTTGCCTTCACCGCCCTGCCCGGCCTGTTGTCGGGAAAGGATCGACTAACCTCCTCAATTACCCGTGAATCTGGCAAAAGGCTAGGGCCAAAGGTAGATAAGGTGCTGCGCTCCTATCCGGAAAATATGGTCTGGGGCTATTTCGGAGCGGATGTACCGCCAAAGCTCACCGTAAAAGAGGGGGAAATCGTAGAAATTCACACCATCAGCACATCGGGAGTGCCACGGGAGGACCCGGAATCCTTTTTCAAAGAAAACAATCTGGCTTACGATGACCATGCAAAGGAGCTTGTTGAGATCATAAAAAACGTACCCCCTGAGCCATCCGGCATCAGAGGTCACATGCTCACCGGACCGGTTTTTATCGAGGGAGCCATGCCGGGCGATAGCATCGAAATCCGAATTCATGATGTCATCCTCCGAAGCGAGTACGGGGTGAACCATGTACGACCCGGGAGAGAGGACATACCCCAAGAGATTAAAAACAGCGAGAGCTTCGTGTATAAATACAACAAGAAGCGAACGTCGGCTGAGTTACTCCCAGGCGTGGAAATCCCGTTGAAACCTTTTATGGGTGTCATGGCCCTTTCCCCGCCCCCGGAAACCGGTAGGGTAAGTTCCATACCGCCGGATTTTTTTGGTGGCAACCTGGACTTAAAGCACCTGATAAAGGGTACCACACTTACCTTGCCGGTCTCAGTGGAAGGAGGGCTATTTACGACTGGGGATGCACACGGCGCACAGGGAAACGGTGAGGTCAGTGGCACCGCCATCGAGACATCGATGATTCTGGTGGCGGAGTTTGTCATTCATAAAAAGACCATCAGCATGCCCCTGGCCGAAACGCCCGATCACTTTATCGTCTTCGGCCTCAACCCCGATTTGGATGAAGCCATGAAGCAGGCACTGGCGGAGTCGATTCGATTTATTCACGAGCATCTTGGATTCACCTATGAAGAAGCCATGTCCATATCGAGTACAGCCGTTGACTTTGAAATTACGCAGGTAGTGGACCGGACGGAGGGCGTTCACGGCATGATTCCCAAGTCCATATTCACCAATAGAACGTTTGACTATTGGTATTCTTCCTAAATACAACCTCCACCATGACAACCACTCACCACTTTCATAAAAAACCGATAGGGATATTGCTCGCTTTGTTTGTACTGTGCCTCGGCGAGGGCTTTTCGCAAGAAAAACCCAGGATCGCCATTTTCTCCGGGCCCACTGCGACCATTCAAAACAGCTATCCGCTGATCACCAGCAATAAGGCAAGGGAGGCAAACGACCTGCCCCTTCTGAGAAACGGACAGGGAGAACCATTGCCGTACGACCGCTTGTACTACCAGCGTTTAGCGGCCCCGGTCACGCTCTACGTGGAAATGTACACGGCCCATCCACTGGAAAGCGACGTGAGGGAACTATATGGAGCGCCCGACGGATATGTCGGTACGGATGGGAAATTTCGCCAGACGCGGAAAGACCCCTCCGACAAGCCGGTATTGAAGATAGAGCTAAAACCGGAAGATGGGCTTTACCCTCTGCCCTACATGGCGGTTCAGGCAGATGGTCAGCCCTGGGACGGTACCGCCGCTTATCCGGGGGCTCCTTTTTCTGAGTCCAGGCAGACATTCTATCCCAATGCATCCCGGATATTTGAAGAAATCGAGCGTGCGGGAGGAGATATCCATGGAATAGCCGACTACGACTTTTTCAGACCAGCCCCTGCCGGTGGCTATACCAAAGGCTTGCCCGCAGAATTACGAACCGATGTAGGAGAAGGTGACATTCCACCCGAGACATTGGGAAAGGATTTCTTCACCTATGGCCCTTACGGGGCCTCTCAAAACCGAATGCAACTAGCCAGGGCTACCAATATGGTACAGCGCGTAATGGCTTCAGGGGCCTATGATGGCTCCATTTGGCTCGAAGGCAGTCCAAGCATTGAAAACACGGCGTATTGGATGGGGCTGCTCATCGATTCCAAATCTCCCCTGGTTTTCAATGCCGCACAGCGCATGCGGGGACTGGTGAGCGCAGATGGGGATCAAAATATCATCGATGGGATTCAATATATCGCTTCCGGGGTATGGGCAGGGGATGACGGCACCAGTAAGGTGGGCTCTGTCATGATCCAGGATCAGACCATTTTTTCATCCAGAGAAGTGCAAAAAGGCGACGCCAAGCCTGGAGGATACGTGGTCACCGGCGGCTTTGGAGGCGTGATCGGCTCCATGGGATACGGGGCGAAACTCACCTTTCTTCCGGTAAGAAAACATACCCACCAGTCCGAGGTGAATTTTAGCCGGATTCCAAAATCCGTACCCGGCATTACGCTTTCGGATAACGGGCGTGTTGCTACTGTAGACGTGGCTGTAAAAGGAGCAGATGGAGAACTCATTCCCGAATCCATGCCCATGGTTACCCTGTACAAGAGTGCTCGTTGGAAAACAGAAGACGATGGAAGCGACGATCCTTCCAGTGAGGTAGATATTCTTGCCCGGATCAACGATAACCTGAAAAAATACCCACTTGCCGGATTTGTGGGAGAGGGCATGGCGCCCTACGGTTCCATGATTGCCCCGATGGATGCTGCGCTGGAGCTGGCTGCCCTGCACGGGTTTCCAGTGCTGAAGGCAGCTCGGGGAAACGCCGATGGGTTTATGGATACCAATCCCAATAACCTTTTTATTGAAGGACACAATATAACAGCCACCAAGGGGCGGATGCTCCTGATGGCCTGTATCCTTCGGTTTGGTACGTACCCTCCGGCGAAAGATCCCCAAAATCCTACCGATGAAGAGCTAGAGGCCATAAAAGAAAAGATAGCATTGTATCAGGAAGTTTTTCACACCCATTAATCCAACCCCATGTTTATAAAAAAATCAGTGCAGGTGATGCTTGTGTTCTCACTGGTTGGCCTTGCCTGCAGCTCACCAAATGCGAACGAATCCAATTTTCCATTGCTTGAGGCCACCATTTCCGGCATTCATGCGGCAATGGAGAAGGGAGACGTTACCGCACAATACCTGGTAGAAGGATACCTTCGGCGAATCGAGGCGTTTGACAAACAGGGGCCTTCCATCAATTCAATAATCATCGTGAATCCGGAGGCCATGGAAACGGCCAGGTACCTGGACAGCGTATACGCCGCAAGCGGAAAAGTGGGACCTTTGCACGGTATCCCCGTCATCGTCAAAGACAATTACGATGTAAAGGGAATGCCCACCAGTAACGGTACGCTCGCGCTCAAAGAATCTTACCCGCCCGATGACGCGTTTCAGGTAAGGAGGCTAAGGGAGGCTGGCGCCATCATTATCGCCAAGGCGAATTTGGCGGAATTTGCCTCCAGTGGAGAATTTTCCGTTAGTTCGGTACTGCCGGGGTACAGTAGAAATCCCTACGATACCCGCCGAACCACTGCCGGCTCCAGCGGGGGTACCGGTGCGGCTATCGCTGCGAGTTTAGCGGTTGTCGGATTAGGTACCGATACCGGAAGTTCCATCAGGGGACCATCTTCCCATCAGGCCCTCGTCGGCATACGGTCCACCATGGGATTGACCAGCAGGGATGGCATTGTACCGCTTGCGCTTACCAATGACATTGGTGGTCCTATGGCCAGAACGGTTGAAGACGCCGTACGCGTATTCGATGTCATCGCAGGATACGATGAGGCAGATACCGTTACGCGGGCCAGTGTGGCTTCCAAGCCGGATTCCTACCTGCCGTTTCTTGAAGGGAGTACGTTGAACGGGAAGCGAATCGGTGTATTGCATCAGCTTTTTCCGAAAGCAGAATCAGATACGAGCGTTTATTCCCTGATGATGACTGCATTGGATGATTTGCGCGCGGGTGGTGCCATCCTTTTGGATAGCGTCCGGATTGAGGAACTGGACTCCCTGAACGAGTCCGGGACCCGCATCCGGCAATTGAAGCGAGACTACAATGCCTACCTGGCCAGTCTTGGAGACAGTGCTGCCTACAAATCGCTGCAGGAAATCATTGATTCCGAAAAATACCACCCGTACTTAGAGAAGCGCTTGATCGATGCACAAAATGACGTGGATGTTCCCGAAGCACATCCTGATTGGGGAAAAAACATGGCGTTGCGACAGGAATTGCGGAACCGAATCCTCGGTGTAATGGATAGCCTGGAACTAGACGCGCTTATCTACCCCTCCTTTACCTATCCGCCTAGATTGATCGGTGACCTTAATGGTCCCCGGGGGGATACAAGCGGAAAGCTTTCACCACCAACTGGTTTTCCAGCCATCGCCTTGCCGATGGGCTACTCCTATGGAAGGTATCCAGCCGGATTCCAGCTGCTTGGAAGGCCCTTTAGTGAGGGAGAATTATTCAGTATTTCTCATGCGTACGAGCAGCTTACCCGGCACCGACGGGCACCTGAAGGTTTTGACGAAATTGGGTTGCAGTAGGCAACCTGCCGGGGTCAACCGGCGTCACCAAAAACGGTTTTCTGGAAAACGCTTTTGGTTGCATTCTACGGGTTATTTAAAACAGCTCATAGGCGAAGGGTATATAAAACCGGGGGAGAAAAATAAAAGACCCCAGTTTTAGGGGTTCAATTGGGTTTGTCCTTCTGGATTAACGTTCGCTGTAAGGTGATTGATGAATTACTAAAAAAAAAATGGAGCTCTAGTAGCTCCATTTTTTGTTTTGACGAAATCTGCTAATTCGCGGTCTGTCCTAATTTTGTTCGTTGGGATTCTGCGGATTGGGGGGCCGTACCTCCAAAACCAGCGTTCCAAATCCGGGCAGATTGGTATAAAACTGTGCATACCGGCCCGTATATCGCCCGTCCAGCGAGGGGTTGTAGTTGTAGTACTGACCGTACTGCGAAAACCGCAACCCTTCGCTTGTTGTAATTTCGTAGGTAATACGAAATTCGTCCCGGGACAGACCTGCGTCTGCTATGGAAGCGGGTGATTCACCGAAATACCCATAGGCCTCCGCGCCTGTCATGGAAATGGAGGAGGGAAAGTCGGTAAAATTACCCAGGGAAACCCGGTTAGAACCGCGGTTTAGAAACAATTCGATGGACGAAGCCGTATGAACGCCGAAGCCTTCGTAGCTTAGGTCAAAGGCTACTTCGCTGGACTCGAGTTCCAGGATATTGAACCAGTATTTGCCGGGTTCCAGGCTGGCATTGGCGATGATGCCCACTTCGTAGTCCGGTTCTTTGATGGAATCTTCTTCCAGACAGCTACTAAAGGTAAGGGCCAGGGCAACGAGTGAGATATAGGAATGTCGTTTCATTTTCTTGTGATTAAAGTACGTTCATGATCAGGGTTGGCTCCAGAAAACCGGTTCAAAGGGATCCGGACTGTAATCGGCCAGGGAAGGATTGGTTTCCAATTCCGAAACGGGAATGATGAATCGCTGCGGATAGGGAGGATTTCCCATGACCGGAGAAGTTTCTGCGAAGTCTGGATAACCCGTCCGTCGGTAATTCGTGTACGCCTCGATGCCATTTCCCCACAGTGCCAATTGGTATTCCGTCATGATAATGTTGAGTTTTTCTTCCTCGCTTTCGGTGGCGTTGTACCGGGCTTGTACATCGGCAATATAGGCAGCGATTGCCTCGGAGGACATTTCGTAGGGGCTACCTACGATGGAAGGCATTTCCTCAGCGCCAAAGTTTTTCACTTTTTCCATAGACAGGCCGATGGCGTCGGTCAATAGCGCCAGCGGATCGCCATCGGTAGCGGTGGTCAGTGCCATTTCGGCATGCAGAAACTTGACCATGAACGAGGTCAACATGGGAAACACACCCCGTCCGGTTCCGTCCGATGCCATGACCGTCCTGGGGGCGTCGGTATCCACCAATCCGCCAACCGGGTACACTCCAAAAGTGGCGATCAATGCTCCTTCGTTGGAAAACGCAGAGGGATCTCCTGCGTCCCGACCCAGGTACCCATTACCAATAAGCCCAATGGGACAGCCTCCCCCGGCGCAGGTTACCACCGATCCGCCGCCATCGCCGGGAACTTGTCGGAACAGGTAATACCTTAGCCGTGGGTCTTCCACAGTGCGGTAGGAAACCCGGCGACCCGTCACGCCACTAATGGTCCCGTCGTTCAGCAAATTTGCCATGGTCCAGTTGTCCATCCAGTAAGCCGTGGCCTGATTGTAATGGTTGACATGCAGGGGATGCCGGTTTTGGTTCGGAGTTTGCTGACTGCCGTATTTTAACTGAAAGTCATCCGAGGCGGAGGAAATCAAGTCCGCGTTTATCAGTTGATTGAAGCCTTGTACGGAATTGATGGAGTTTTCCTTCCGTGTCTGTGCGTATAGCTTTAGTTTCAGGGTATTGCCCATTTTGATCCATTTGCTGCGGTCGCCCCCGTAGATCATGTCTCCTTGCACACTGCCAGAGGCGGCACTCAATTCCTGAATCCCCTGATCTATCTGCAGCAGGAGATCGGCATAGATGGCTTCTCCCTGGTCAACGGATGGAAAGGTAACCTCAGGGTTCAGTGCTTCAAAGTAGGGCACGTCCCCATAGAGGTCCACCATGACACTGAATGTGTAGGCCTTTAACAGGCGGGCAATACCCCTGTAGCCCAGATCCTCCTCCGATGAGCCGTCCAGTATCGCTTGCAGGTTTGCCAGCGGTCTGGAATACAGATTGACCCAGGACTCGCTGTAGGTGCCTTGGTTTTGCTCGTAGTTTCGGATGGCAGTGGTATACCACATGCGACTGAACGAACCTGCATTGGTATTGGGTACATCCAAAAGGTTTGACACCAGGGATACCTGTGCAAATGCGAGGGTATTTGGCAGGGCCAGTTGGGTGGAGGTGTTGGGGTCGTTGTTGATATCCAGCAGGTCTTCGCTGCAGGACAATAGGCAACCCAGACAGCAAATCAGGATCACCGAAGCGGTATATGTGAAAGAAAATCGATTCATTTTCAGAGCTAATTAAAAGGTCACGGATAAATTCATGCTGTATCTTCTTGCCGATGGCACACCGATAAAGTCAATACCTCTCAGGCCGGGAAAGGAACTCGTTTCCGGATCCAGGTTTAAACCCTCGTGAAGATTCGGTGTGATAAACCACAGGTTTCTCCCCGACATGCCTAGATTGGCAGAACCAAAGGGGGTTTTTTGGAGCCATCGCGCCGGAAAGCTGTAACTGAGCGCTACTTCTCTCAGTCGGAACACCGTCGCATCGAAGGTATGAAACTCTTCAGCGGCATTCCAGCCGAAGCCGCCGCGGTCGTACCACCAATTGAAATTGGTAATGTTGATGGTGTTTCGAATGGGTTCACCGCTGGCGTCTACTGCCGCCATGTAATTACCATTTTCATCCCGGGTGAGACTTCCATCTGCGTTTCTGGCAGCGATGTATCCGGGCATGATTCGGGAAACCATCCGGTCACCCGCGTCGTTCGTTAGACCTCGTCCGACAATTTCCCGGTTGGATTTGGAATACAGGTCTCCTCCCTGCACCCAGTCCATCACCACGGCTAGTTTTAGCCCTTTGTAGGAGAAGTCGTTGGTAATCCCCACGACAAAATCCGGATTGGGATCTCCGATTACCTGGGGTTCCGGATTGTCAATGTACTTTCCAAAGGTAGTTCCTGGTAATCCATCGATAAGTAGGTTGCCTGCCGCGTCGCGGATGGCCTTCCTACCGATGAGTACGCCAAACGGCTGCCCGGTACGATGCGCGATTTGCACAATTTCACTACTTCCGGCACTGCTGGTTAAAACGATTTGGTCCACTCCTTCCTGTAGTTCCAAAACCTCGTTTCTGTTTCGTGTAAAGGCGGTAAAAATATCCCAGTTAAAGCCATTGGGGCGTTCCAAAACTTTTAGGTTCAAGCCGATTTCAATCCCTCGGTTTCGTACCTTTCCAATATTGACCACCTGAGTGGCCGAACCACTGGAGGGAGGGACATTGATTGCGGTGATTCCGTTTTCCGTGGTTCGGTCGTAGTAGGTGAAGTCCAGACCGATTCGTTGGTTTAGGAATAGCAACTCGGTGCCCAGTTCGGTTTCGGTGGTGAGCTCGGGTTTTAAGAGTGGATTACCCCGGTTGCTGTTGATGGCGGAGCCGTTTACAGTGCCGTATTGGTTTGCAAACGGAAATTGGGTACTACCGCCGCCACTATTCACTGGTTGGTTGAGTAGGAAATTGTTGGTAGTAAGATAGGGATCGGCGTCGTTTCCAACCTGCCCGATACCTGCCCTGATTTTGGCATAATCCAGAAAAGAGCTGTTCCATTCCAGCGCATCGCTCAGAATGACAGAGGTACTAAGTCCGGGATAAAAGTAGCTCCGGTTGTTTTCCGGCAAGGTGGAGGACCAATCGTTTCTTGCCGTCAGGTTCAAAAAGGCCCATTCCTGATAAGCCAGCGAAACATCGGCAAACAAGCCGGCAAACCTTCTTCGGACGAAGCGGTCTTCAATAATAAACTGCGAAGAGGTGTTTGTAAAGGATTGAATGCCTCGTTCGATGACTCCATTTCCACCAAATTGGTTGGTCGTAGTGGTGCGTTGGTTGATATTCCAGCCCGTAATGGTGCGTAGGTAAAAGTCATCCGAAAGGGCTTTGTTGATGTTGATTAAAAGGTTCCCGTCCAATTCTGCGTTGGAGAAATTGGATCTCCGCATGAAACCGGATTGCTGAATAGCCGAACCGAAGCCTCCTGGCTCCATCATAAAAAACCGACGATCGGTGTAGGCATTGTATCCAAGTTGGTAGGCCACCGAGAGCCAGTCGGTCAGGTCATAGCTGGCTTTAATGTTTCCAAAGTAGCGGTCCACATTGCTTTCGTTCATGGAGTTATCCGCTACCCATAGGGGATTGTTTGCGGTACGGTAGTACATCGCACCCCCATCTTCATCTCGCTGGTAGGGATACCCTTCCAGGTCAAAACTCGTGGGCATCCACAAGACCAGCTGAGCGGCCGATTGATTAAAACCGCCAAAATTACCGCTACCGAGTGCCGGGTTTTTTTGCACGGTACTCACGTAATTAAGTGAAGCACTTAGTTTCAACCCATTGTCCAATTCCGCATTTCCGCCTACATTTGCCGAAATACGGTTGACCGAGGAATTCGGAATGATCCCTTTATTGTCCATCCAGGAAAGGCCTGCCGAAAGCGACGTTTTTTCTCCCCCCGATTGCACCGATACGGCGTGTTCCTGTAATTGTCCCCGTTCGAAAAATTCCGGTATTTGTCCGTAAACGGCTGGTACCGGACGTTGTCTCCCCGGGTGCCTACATTTTGGTAGGAGGGGGAGTTGAGATAGGGACCCAGGGCAGGGTTGGTGTAGGGATGCGGCACGGAGTCGTAGGCCGTGTAGGGCGCCCCAAAGGAACCGAAATAGTTTTCGATGTATACATTTCCGTTGCCCCCTTGGCCGTACTCGTTTTGGTAATCGGGAAGCTTTGCTACTTCCTCGACGCCGAAGGAGGTGCTAAAACTGACTTCCATTCCTTTTTGGGAAATTCCGCTCCCGCTTTTGGTCGTTATGATCACGACGCCATTTTGGGCTCTAGATCCGTACAGTGCCGCAGCGGCAGCTCCCTTTAGTACGGTAACCGAGGCAACAATATTAGGGTCTATGTCAAAGGAACGATTTGTAACGCTATTCCCCTCCGAATTAGAGAAACCCTGGGTGGAGTTGTCGAAAGGAATACCATCCACGACAAATAAGGGTTGATTGTTTCCCGTAAGGGAGGAGCTTCCACGAATGGTGATGTTGGTATTGCCTCCGGTCACGCCACCTGAGCCTTGAATGAGCACGCCGGCCACCTTTCCATTTAGTGCACGTACCACATCGGGTTCGGAGCGTTGGGTCAGGTCCTCCGAGTCTACCTCGGAAACGGCATAGCCCAGGGCTTTCTTTTCCCGTTCAATACCGATGGCCGTGACGACGACTTCATTTAATGCATTCATGCTGGAAGCCATCGATACATCGATCACCGAGCGACCTCCAATGACCGCTTCCTGCGTGGCCATACCAATAAAGGAAAAGACGAGGGTCTCTGCTTGCGAAGGAACATCCAAGGCATAGTTGCCATCCAGGTCAGAAACGGTTCCGGTCGTGGAGCCTTTGACCAGTATACTCACTCCGGGTATGGGAGAGTTGTCTTCTGCGGATAGGATTGTTCCGCTAATTCGTTGGGTCTGTGCAAAAGAAAATTGCACGAAAAGCCCGACTAATAAAATTAGTGGTAATTTCTTTCTCATGTGTTGGTTGTTAGTGGAATAGGGAAGGTAGCCAATGTTTGAGATAATCGGCCATTTTGTCCGAAAAATTTGGAAACTAAAGAAAAAAAATATACTTAAAATACTGATAATCAGAAATTAATGACACCTATTGAGGTCTAAGATGCATCGCTGGTTCTCCCGAGGTGGCGATTGCCTCAGAGGAAAGCGAGAACCAGGCAGGTGTAAAATACATTATTGCTAATAATGATTACAAAGCCGTAAACCCAAATTAAAGTTTGTTTTATGTTTTATTATAGCTAAAAAAATCGAATCCTTTCCATTTTCCCAAAAGTGAGAGCAGGGGCATGATCGGGCATAATCCTGGGAAATCAAAAACGAATAAAATCATGTCAGGAAGAAATCTGACGAAATAGTTATTTTTTCACCGGAAGTGTTAAATCTTTGCAAAAGATGCCGATTTTTTTACCAAATCAACACCTATATTCGATTAACCTTATTGAATATTCAGTTTTGGTAATGGGTTGAATTTGAGTCGATATTTTTAAATCCGATACAACTTCCTTATGTATAGGTGTAAATTTGAACCGTTGTCAGTCAGCAAAAGAACTTGTAAGTAATTCTGTTTTTTCACTGTAGGGGATCGCTAGCAGTTTGGTTATTTTTTCTGACTTTACCTGTTCGAAAGCCTGCAGGTTCTCTTCCGCGATGGGTTCTGCGGGTGGGATGTCCTCCTTTAGCCAATCCACCTGTTTGCCGTGTTTCCAGAAGCGGAAACATAGGTGGGGACCGGTGGCAAGGCCGGTACTTCCCACGTAGCCTATAACCTGTCCTTGCTTCACCCGGGTACCTTTGCGGATACCTTTTCCGATTTTGGACATGTGTAGGTATTGGGTGGTGTAGGTGCCGTTGTGCTTAATTTTGACGTAGTTTCCATTTCCCCCACTGTATCCGGCTTCCAATACGGTACCGTCGCCTACCGTACGGATTTCTGTTCCCCTGGGCGCGGCATAATCCGTTCCCAAATGGGCTTTGTAGCGCTTTTGTACCGGGTGGAAACGACTAAGGCTATAGCGGGAGCTGATGCGGGTAAATCGGAGGGGGTCACGTAGAAAGGCCTTTTTAAGGCTATTCCCTTCCTGATCAAAATAAGAAACGATTCCATTTTGCTCGAACGGGATGGCGTGGTACCCCTGTCCCATGTGCTCGAAATAAGCGGCTTCAATATCCTCTATACCCACCGTTCTGTTTTCTACTTGCTGTTCTTTGAAGATGACCTTAAATTTATCGCCTTTTTGCAAGCGTTGGAAATCGACCACCCAGCCGTACAAATCAGCAAACTGGTCAATCAGATCCGGGGTAAGCCCCAACTCGGTCATGTTTACATACAGGGAAGAAGTAATGGTGCCACCGATTTCCCTGTCGATGATTTCCATTGGTTTGCTCTCTTTGTAAATTTCGGGCTGATCCAGTTTGAATACCACAAATTCGGTCGGGTTTGGTTCGTAAATAAAAAACCGCGCTTGTCGAAGGGAATCTCTCGGTGTGAGAACCGTGTATTTTTTATTAAAAGCGATCTTTTTGACATCGAAAATCTCCGCAGATTTTTTGGCGATTTCATCGATAATTTGATAAGGTACGTTAAACGGGGCGAGGATGGCGGAAAGTGTTTCGTTTCTCCGTACGATTCCCTCGGTAATATCGAGCTCGTCCACGTTGATTCCGTAGAGCAAATTTTCTTCTACAGGGATGCTTTCCAGGGGCTCCAGGAGATCGGTCTTGTCAACTTCCTCGGCGGGAATTTCGTTTTTCTGAATCACCCAATAGGTCATGCCAATAATCAAGACGATTCCGCCGTATGTCCAAAATTTTTTCATGAAATCAAGTTTAAATAATAAAAGCTACACAAAATAAGTCAATTTTCCGCATAAAGCAGCCTTGTTTAGGAAATTTCTGCCTCAATATACGGGATTAATTTAATTCCCACCTTTGGTTTGCTCCTTTCAACGCGTAAAAATACCCGCCTATTGTTTAATCTTGGGGCTAAAATAGCAATCTCTGCATTGAATGTTTATCTTTGGCGATTCATTGCAAAAAAACGTAAAAATTTATGCTTAGGACACATACTTGTGGGGAGTTGCGGTTGGAGGATCTGAATAAAATAGTAACCCTTGCCGGCTGGGTGCAACGGGTACGAAATAAAGGTGGTTTGATTTGGGTGGATTTACGGGACAGGTATGGAATCACGCAGTTAATTTTTGAAGAAGGCGAATCAGATGCCGCCATGCTCAAAACTGCCGCCTCATTGGGGCGGGAGTTTGTGGTACAGGCCACTGGGAAGGTCATTGAACGTACCGCCAAAAACAACAAGATCCCCACCGGGGATATTGAGATAAAAGTGGCAGAAATTCAGGTATTGAACAAAGCCAAGGTGCCACCCTTCATTATCGAAGACGAAACGGATGGAGGCGAAGACTTGCGGATGAAATACCGGTACCTCGATCTACGAAGAAATACCATCCGGGAAAAGCTTCACCTGAGGCACCGGATGATGCAGGAAACCCGGAAATACATGGATCAATCCAATTTTATCGAGGTTGAGACGCCGGTATTGATCAAATCCACTCCGGAAGGAGCGCGGGACTTTGTGGTTCCAAGCCGCATCCATCCCGGGGAGTTCTATGCATTGCCCCAATCGCCTCAAACCTTCAAGCAATTGCTAATGGTGAGCGGTTTTGACCGGTATTTTCAGATTGTGAAGTGCTTCAGAGACGAAGACCTGCGTGCTGACCGCCAGCCCGAATTTACCCAGATAGATTGTGAATTATCCTTTGTCGATCAGGAGGATATTCTGGAACTTTTTGAAGGATTGATTCGGCACCTTTTTCAATCGGTCAAGGGATTGGACCTGGATAACATTGTGCGCATGACCTATGCAGATGCCATGCGGCTGTACGGCAACGATAAACCCGACCTAAGGTTTGGGATGACCTTTGTTGAGCTAAACGAACTGGCACAGGGAAAGGGGTTCAACGTGTTCGATTCGGCGGAGCTGGTGGTTGGTGTTTGTGCTAAAGGAGCGGCTGAGTACACGCGGAAGCAACTCGATGAACTCACCAACTGGGTGAAGCGCCCGCAGATCGGGGCCAAAGGAATGGTATACGTCAAATACAACGCGGACGGAAGCTTCAAATCATCGGTTGACAAGTTTTATACCCAGGATGATTTAAAGGCCTGGGCAGAAAAAGCAGGAGCTTTGCCGGGCGATCTTCTGCTGGTTTTATCTGGCGACCTCCATACTACTCGCAAGCAACTTTCCGAACTTCGCCTCAAGTTGGGAGAGGATCTGGGCTTACGGGACAAAACGGTATACAAGGCCCTTTGGGTACTGGATTTTCCCCTGTTGGAATGGGATGAGGAAACCGCCCGGTACCATGCCATGCACCATCCCTTTACTTCCCCAAAAATGGAAGACTTGCCTTTGCTGGAAACGGACCCGGGAAGCGTACGGGCCAATGCCTACGATCTGGTGATCAATGGGGTGGAAATCGGAGGCGGTTCCATTCGAATTCACGATAGGGAACGGCAGCAACTGATGTTTCGACACCTGGGCTTTTCGGAAGAGGAAGCGCAGGCTCAATTTGGGTTTTTGATGGAAGCCTTCGAATACGGAGCTCCCCCCCACGGGGGCATCGCATTCGGTTTCGATCGGCTTTGCGCGATTTTTGGAGGAAGCGACTCCATCCGGGATTACATTGCTTTTCCAAAGAACAACGCAGGAAGGGATGTAATGATCAATTCACCAAGCGCCATTTCCGGAGATCAACTGGCAGAACTTTCCCTGTCCGTCCAACCAAAAAAGGAGTAGGATGCGGTTTGGGTTATCCGAGGCTTAGCGTGGGTGTACCAGGTGGCTTCGGATGCCCATCACGATCAGCAGTTGCGCAAGTATATAGGCACCCATCGTCAGAACGCCGGCATCCGGGATGGGATGGAAAAACCGGTCCAGTGCAAGTAAGCTGTTGGACGTAAAGAAAAGGAGCGCCCCAAGGAATACCTGCCAAAAACTTGCAGCAGGCGTTCTTCCGTATCGTTCTCTGGCCAGCGTAAGCATCATGACCAGCACCAACAGATAGATGACCACTGGTATTTTTAGCTCTTGTAATTGTCGGTGTATAAGGAAGTAGACGAATGCGGCCAGAATGTACACCGGTAAGTTGTACAGAAACATGTTGATAAAATTGACTCGTAGCGGATTAAAGCTATGGTTTTGGGTGAGTTTGAAGGCAAGGATGTAGCAGATTAGGGTCATAAAAAAAGCACCCAGTCCATATAGAAACAAGGTGGGAAATAGCAACAAGACGTCCCCAATCAAAGAAAAAACCAAGGCAGCGGCTACACTTTTTCGCAACAAACTTCCCCGAATCAGCCAGGTAGATTGTAGAAAATACCCCAGCAGGGAGGCGATGAGTAGGGGTTTGCTATAAATTCGGAACTGATTTTCAAGGTTTACGATCAATGCCATGTCGGCCATGGCTGCAAAAAGGAAAAAATACAGCCAAACGATTCCTTTTTTATACATTTTTATTGTTTTTCGGTAATGGATTCTAATTGGAGTTCAAAAGATAAAGACTTTAGCGGTAAAAATTCAAATACAGGGCCACAATTGGTAAATGTTATCCGACTGTTTTTTTGAATATCCTGCTGCTGGTCCCGTTCAGGTAAATTACCCGATGAATAAAATAAGTAGTTGGAATTTTATATGGTATTTTTAAGAAAATTAGTAAAAAAATACTTTTATAGAATGTGTAGTGGCTATTTAAAAAATTTACTTCTTAATTCTAAAGTTAGGGAATTGTTAACTACTTTTACGGGATAAATTGAAAACATAACAATTTGCAAAAACGATAGTCTTATTATAAGGTTATCTTTGTACGTGCCCAATTAGCCTAATTTCTAACCGAAAGTTTTCAAATTAAACCTAACTACTAGTAAAATGAGGCAACTACTACAAAAAAGTCTTTTTGTGATGCTAATCCTTGCCGTGTGCTCGGACTTAGCGTATTCACAGGGAGTTACCACTGCCAGCATGCAGGGAACGGTGTCGGATGACACCGGAGAAACTTTGCCAGGAGCGAATGTGGTCGCGATCCACGAACCTTCTGGAACGCGGTATGGTTCTGTCACCAACATCGACGGCAGATTTAACCTTCCAAACATGCGGGTGGGAGGTCCGTACACGGTCACCTTTTCTTTCGTAGGTTACGATGAAAAGGTATACGATGGCATTATCCTTTCTTTAGGACAGAAATACACCATTGATGCCACTTTTACCGATGGAGTAGAGCTTGAAGCCGTCGAAATCATTGGGCGACGAGATGGAATCATGAACGCTGACAGAACAGGGGCTTCCACTTCCCTGAATAACGAGCGGATTAATTCCATGCCTACGATCAGCAGGGGGATCAATGATTTTACCAGGCTGACTCCTCAAAGTAACGGGACCAGTTTTGGAGGAGCAGATCAACGGTATAACAACTATACCATTGACGGGAATTTGTACAACAATAACTTCGGGTTGGGTTCCAGCCAGTTTGCTGGAGGCAATCCTATATCACTGGATGCGATTGAAGAGGTTCAGGTCAACATCGCTCCGTATGATGTTACCCAAAGCGGGTTTACGGGAGCGAACGTGAATGCGATTACAAAAGCCGGCTCCAATGAATGGAGAGGTACAGCGTATACCCTTTTTAGGAATGATCGCCTGCAGGGTGTCACCGTAAATGGCGGCCGAGATGTACCTTTTTCCGCCTCGCAAACCAATATTCACGGGATTGCGTTTGGTGGGCCTATCATTAAGGATAAATTATTTTTCTTCGTAAGTGCTGAAACGGAAATCAATGACCTTCCGGGCGACAACAGATTGGCTGCACGACCGGAACAAGGGTTGCTTCCCGATAACCAAATTGTATCGAGAGTTCCCGCCGAGCGAGCAGAATTTGTCAGCCAGCAACTGAACGATTTGTATGGCTATCAGACCGGCGCTTACGAGAACATACCGTTTGCTGACGATGCGACCCGATTAAATTTTCGTCTGGACTATAATGTCAATGATAGAAACAAGTTAACGGTACGTTATAACCGTTTTCAGCAATTGAGGGACGTGACCGTAAACGGAAACAGTATCAGGGGCCTACCCGGAAGTTTACGGTATAGAAATACCAACCGAGGTGGAATTGAAGCGTTGACGTTCAGAAATACGCATTACACGTCTGAGAATAATGTTTCATCCATCGTGGCTGAGTTGAATTCGACGCTGGGAGACAACATGGCCAATTCGCTGAATATCGGCTACACCAGCGCCATTACCCAGAGAGGGGTACCCGGAGGTCAGGAATTTCCGATGATTGAAGTGTTGGAATTCGATGGGAATACGCCTCTTTACTATCTTTCGATGGGTACGGAACTGTTTACGCGGGGAAATCTTCTGGACAACAAGACGTTCAATTTGACCAATAATTTCAACTACTTTATGGGTAACCATACGTTTACAGCGGGGGTTAACTTTGAGTACATGACGTTCGATAATGCCTTTAACCCCACCTGGGATTCCTGGTACAGGTATAATTCGTATGACAGTTTTGTGGAGAGCGTGATTAATCAGAATCCGAACGTACGTCCGGATGGTTTTGCCATCGGTTTTACGTACGATGCCGACAACCCCTTTACGTTGCCTACCGATCAGGTAAGCTTTGGACAGGTAGGCCTGTACATCCAGGATGAATACCAGGTTACCAGAGATTTGAAACTTACCGGGGGCTTGCGGATAGACATGCCTTTTTATCCCATCGATGCCCCAAGAAATCCACGATTGGACGCACTGAATATTTCGGTAGAAAACCCCAGGGAGCCGGGTCAGATGATCAGCCCTGACGTGAGTCAGTTTCCTCCGGTAAATCCTGTTTTCTCTCCCAGGTTTGGATTCAATTGGGATGCGATGGGTGATGGCTCGCTGCAGGTAAGAGGGGGTTCGGGACTGTTTACAGCGAGACCTATTTTCGTGCACCTTTCCAACCAGATCAATGCCAATGGTATTACCAGGGGTTTTGTAGGAAAAACAGCAGATCAGTGGGAGGAAGGCGAATGGCAGGGCTTTCAGTCCGATATCAACTTCTACCGACCAAATCCGGCAGAGCAGGAGCCCAACATCTCCAGCTCCGTGAACGTGACGGACGAAAACTTCAAACTGCCCCAAACCTGGAGGTCAAATTTGGCGGCGGATTATCAATTTGGAGACGGATTTATTTTTACGTTGGAAGCCATGCACTCCAACGATTACAACATGCCCTTTTCGGCAAACCTTGCCAGTACCCCCACGGGTGAATCGGTCAATATCGGAGGGAATGCCTATCCAACGTATAGCCAGGGGATCGAGGGCACTCGGATCAATGAGCTGTTTTTGCTAACCAATATCGATGTGGGTACCTACAGTGCCCTGACCTTGTCTTTGCAAAAAGATTGGGGATCGGGGATCTTTACCAGCCTGGCCTATACCAGAAGCCAAAAAAGAGATTTTGGCCTAATCGGTGGTTCGCAGGCAGCTTCCCTCTGGCCTACGGCGGTACAAACGGATAGAAATAATCCGGAAGAAGGATTCAATCGCTTTGATCAACCGAATAGGGTAGTGGGTCTGGTTTCTTTCAACACCAAGGGGTTGAATGAATACAATAACACCCAAATATCACTGTTTTATGAGGGTGGTGAGCAAGGAAGATACAGCTATACCTATTCCGGGAATTTTGGTGATGGCGGCGGCATTCGTCTGATGTACGTTCCCGAAAGCCTTGAAGATGCGCAACTAATGGACCGAGTATCGGGAGGCGTAATCACCCAAACAGCTGCAGAGCAATGGGCAATTTTGGACCAGTACATAGAGAGCGATCCCTATTTGCGCGCCAACAGGGGCCGGGTCACCGAAAGAAACGGTGCTACATTGCCCTGGTTACACCGTTTCGATTTCAGGTTGATACAGGACCTTCACCTGACCAAGGATACAAATGCGCATAAGCTTCAGATTTCCCTGGATATCTTAAATGTAGGAAACTTATTGAAGGATTCTTGGGGAGTGGGAAGGCAGGTGATACAAAGTAACCTGTTGAATTTTAACGGAGTAGATGATAGTGGCAACGCCCAATTTACCTTAAACAGTATCCAAGGTCAGTCCGGCGTCTACCCTACCCAAATTTCTCAGTCCCTATTTAACCTTAACCAGACCTGGAATGCGCAGGTTGGCTTAAGGTATATTTTCAAATGATCTGTGATCCAAAGAAGACATTCCAATGAAGAATCATACGTTTAAAAATATCCTATTTCTTCTGGCAGCGGGCCTATTGATGGCCGGCTGCATCGATGCCAATTACGAAGAGCCGGTAGCCGGAAGAACAGAAGATGCCCTCTTGAGCAATGTGGTTGCGGCACAATCAGAGTTGAGTATTTTCAATGAACTCCTGGAGAGTGAAGGCTTGCTGCCATTATTGGTGAGTCGACAGACGCAGGAGCAGCGGGCAGTCTTCGCTCCTACGAATGCTGCCATTGAAGCATTTATGTCCGAAAACGGCTTTGAATCGGCAGAAGATATTGTAGGCCTGGAGAACGTGCTGGCCTATCATATTGCAGAGCCGAACATCAGGCAATCCGATTTATCCCGGTCGAATTTTAATTTTATTCAAACCAATGCAGACCAAAATATCTTCGTCAACCGATCTGGGGGCCAGGTGAGGTTTAATAACCAAACGGTCACTATTCTGCGTTCAGAAACGGGGAATGGGACGGTACACATCATTGATGAGGTGTTGCTTCCCAGATCAAGTACCATGGCTGCCTATTTGGATGGAAATCCGGAACTAAGCATTTTCAAGGAAGTCGTATCCCTTTTAGGGCTGAATTCCCAGCTATCTGCTAATTTCCGGACACTATTTATCCCCGATAACCAGGCCTTTACAAATTTATTGGCGGAACTTGGCGCAGGTTCTTTGGATGAATTGGTGGAAATGGTTGGTGAAGATGCGCTGGAAGAGATTGTCCGGTACCATATCGTAAACGACCTGGTCTACTCTGCCAATGTTTCCAATAATCAGCTGTTGACGCCTCAATTTGCAGGGGAGGTCAGGCCAAGGGTTTCCATTGATGGAGCGAATGTGATGCTTGCCTATGGGGAAGGTCATGCAACTTCTACCCTGGTTACCGTGAACGACGATATCTTCCAAACAGGATTTGTTCACATTATCGATAAGGTGATGCTGCCGGTTCTGGAAGCTGAGTAAAACAGAAGTTCCTGTTTTCCACTGTAGGATTGCTGTTGATCAGGCCACCTTGGTTTAACCAGGGTGGCCTGATTTTCTGATTTTATGGGAGAAACCCGGTACCATTCCCGTTAACGCGGATGTTTACCTGCCATTGGCATTCTCGTTTTGCCTCTCGTGTTTATTTACTTCCTTATTATAAAAATATCAGTTAGTTTCGTTCTTCCTTGGAATGTTTTCAGAAGAATTGTGTTGCTCTTTTTAAAAAGCATAGTAGTAGAAGAAATTTTAATTTCCGAAACGTAAAACAAAAGCGAGAATAGTTGTTTCTTGCATAACAAACATTTAGCCACTAAAACTAATTTAATACCAGCGCCCCTAATGAAAAATCAGACCAAAATCGTTTTGACGCTTGTCATCCTATTGGTAATAAGCATCGCATTTTTTTATCCAAGGCTTGATTTTAGCGGAAAACAGAATACACCTGCTCCACAAGCCTCGCAACAACCGGCGGCCCGAAACGCCATTCCAGTGGAGGTGATCACGTTGAAGGAAGAAAAGCTTGAAAACAGTCTCAATCTTACCGGTTCGCTTATACCCAATGAAATGGTTAGTCTACGGCCCGAAGTGGCTGGGCTGGTCGAAAAGGTTTCCTTTGAGGAAGGGCAGTTTGTGAAAAAAGGTTCCCCATTGCTGTACCTCAATGACGACGAGCTCCGGGCGCAATTTGATCGGCTCGATTTTACTAAAAAACTCTATGAGAGTCAGGAAAACAGGCAAAAACAATTGCTTACCAGAGAGGCAATTAGTCAGGAAGAGTACGATATCGTTCTCAACCAATACAATACCAATTTGGCAGACCTTCGGTTGATCGAAGCACAACTTAATAAAATGGTGATTCGCGCTCCGTTTGACGGGGAACTGGGTTTTCGGCAAGTTTCCGAGGGGAGTGTTATCGGCAGCGCCGATGTGATCGCGACCATCGTGAACGTGGACCCCATTAAAATTGAATTTTCCATACCCGAGCGGTACTCGAGTGAAATCAAGGTGGGGTCGCAGATTTATTTTCGGTCAAACGTCTCCAATGATGAGGCCACAGGGGAAGTATATGCCATCGAGCCGAATGTAGACGCCGCCACGCGAACATTAAAAATACGGGCAAAAAGTCCAAATAAGGATAAAAAGTTCCTGCCGGGGATGTTTGTGCGGGTGCGCCTGGTTTTGAATGAGGTAGATGATGCGTTACTGGTTCCTTCCGAATCAGTGGTTCCTGAATTAGAGGGATATAAGGTGTTTGTTGCCCGGGATGGAGTTGCGGAATCCAGAAAAGTGATCATTGGAAAACGCACCGATACGCGGGTACAGATTGTCGACGGGTTAAAGCCAGGCGAGCAGGTTTTAACCACCGGAATTTTGCAAGCCAGGGATGGAATGCCCATAACGATTACTTTAACCAACTGATAACGCATGTCCAGTTTATCCACCATCAGTATCCGAAGACCGGTACTGTCCATAGTGATGTCCCTTACCATCATGATTTTTGGTATTATAGGGATTTCTTTTCTTGGTATTCGCGAATTCCCCAGCGTCGACCCCCCGGTTGTTAACGTTCGTACCGCCTACGTGGGCGCCAACGCGGACGTTATCGAGGCGCAGATAACCGAACCGCTGGAGGAGGCCATCAACGGTATTTCCGGGATCAAGTCATTGACCTCCATCAGTAATGATGGCAATAGTAGTATCACGGTTGAATTTGATGTGGGAGCAGACATGGAAGCAGCGGCGAATGACGTTCGTGACAAGGTTTCCCGGGCGCAGCGGAACCTGCCACCTGATACCGAACCTCCCATTGTTTCCAAGCAAGACGCCGATACCCAGCCCATCGTTTTTTTGAACGTGCAAAGCGAAAATCGAAGCTTACTTGAGCTCTCTGATATTGCCAATAACATTTTTAAAGAGCGTTTGCAAACCATTGACGGGGTGAGCGAAATACGTATTTGGGGAGAAAAGGAATATGCCATGCGGCTCCGGATGGATCCCCTGCGAATGGCTTCGTACGGGGTAACGCCATTGGATGTGCTCACCAAGGTGCAGAGCGAAAACGTAGAACTTCCTACCGGTAGGATCGAAGGCGAGTCCATCGAACTTTCCGTTCGGACAAGGAGCCGAATGAGTACTCCGGAAGAATTCAACCGACTGATCATTAAAGAGGAAGCAAACAATGTGGTCCGTTTTCAAGATGTGGGCCGCGCCGAATTGGCCCCATTAAACGAACGCACGGTACTGAAGCGGGATGGCATACCCATGGTAGGTGTTGCCCTAGTTCCCCTGCCGGGGTCCAACAGCATCGAAATCATCGACGAGTTTTACAGGAGGTTAGAGTTTATCAAAAAGGACCTTCCGGACGATATTCAGCTGGATATCGGATTCGATACCACCAAGTACATTCGGAACTCTATCAGTGAGGTACAGCAAACGATCTTCGTTGCGTTCCTGTTGGTAGTGCTGATCATTTTCCTGTTTTTGCGCGACTGGAGGACCACGTTTATCCCCGTGTTGACCATTCCTATCAGCTTGGTTGGTGTATTCTTTATCATGTACCTGGCTGGGTTTTCCATCAATGTGTTGACCTTACTCGGAATCGTGCTGTCCATTGGATTGGTAGTTGACGACGCCATTGTGGTATTGGAGAATATATATACAAAAATCGAGGGAGGGGAAAATCCCGATAAGGCGGCCGAAAAGGGAGCCGAAGAGATTTTCTTTGCCGTAATTGCTACCACCGTTTCGTTGGCGGCAGTGTTTCTGCCGGTTATTTTCCTTACCGGTACTACCGGACGACTTTTTCGCGAATTTGGCGTCGTGGTGGCCGGTGCGGTAATTATTTCCTCCTTTGTGGCGCTAACGATGACGCCCATGTTGAGCTCAAAACTGCTAAAGAAACGCGAGCGGCAAAATTGGTTGCATCGAAAAACAGAGCCTTTTTTCCTATGGCTCAACGAATTGTATGTTAATGCATTGACCGGGTTTATGAAAGTCCGCTGGATGTCTTTCGTATTGATTGGAGCTATGGGATTGGGAACTTATTTCCTTTTTATGTCTATTCCATCAGAGCTGGCACCAATCGAAGACCGGGGGCAAATACGAATCAACATGGCCGGTCCGGAAGGAGCTACCTTTGGCTACATGGACCGGGTGATTGACAAAATGACCGCGGAATTGGAAAGCCTGATTCCTAAGGAGGAACGCGAAGGACTGATATCCGTTACTTCTCCCGGTTTCGGAACAGCAAGTACCAATTCGGGATTTATACGGGTAATTCTTAAAGACGCCGAACAGCGGGAACGCTCGCAGCAGGCAATTTTTGACGAGGTAGCGGCCTATCTGAAACGGGAAACCTCTGTACGTGCTTTTGGTGCGCAAGAGCCATCCATCGGTGACCGCAGGGCCGGCTTGCCCATTCAATACGTTATCCAGGCACAAACCCTGGAAAAATTGAAAGAAATTATTCCGGTTTTCATGGAGCGCGTGGGCCAAAGCGAGGTGTTTACCTTCCCCGATGTAAACCTCAAATTCACCAAGCCGGAAATTGAGGTAGAAATTGATCGGGAAAAGGCACGAAACATTGGGGTGTCGGTTCAGGAAATCGCCCGAACCCTGCAACTGAGTTATTCCGGGCAACGGTTTGATTATTTCATCATGAACGGGAAGCAGTATCAGGTCGTGGGCGAAATGCAACTGGAGGATCGCAACGAACCCATTAACCTCCGCATGCTTTACGTTCGGGGCGAAGACGGGCAATTGGTACAAATGGATAACCTGGTGAGCATAACCGAGCGAAGCACGCCCCCGCAACTCTATCGGTTCAATCGATTCGTAAGCGCAACCGTTCAGGCCGGCCTTGCGCCGGGAGAAACGGTAGGTACCGGTCTCGAGGAAATGGATCGGATCGCGGCAGAGGTGCTGGACGATAGCTATACCACGGACGTAGCCGGACTTTCCAAGGAATACCGGGATAGTTCGAATAGTTTGGTTTTTGCTTTTGTCTTTGCCCTGGTACTGATTTACCTGGTGCTTTCGGCACAGTTTGAGAGCTTCCTGGATCCGCTGACGATCATGTTTACGGTACCATTGGCCATTTTCGGTGCCTTGTTGTCGTTGTGGCTATTTGATTTTACCCTGAATGTATTCAGTCAGATCGGTATCATCATGCTGATCGGTTTGGTGACCAAAAATGGTATCTTAATCGTGGAATTTGCCAATCAGCGAAAAGCGCAGGGAATGAGTATTCCCGAGGCGATCGAGGGCGCAGCGGCCGCGCGTTTCAGACCGATTCTCATGACCAGCCTTTCCACCATACTGGGTATCCTACCCATAGCGCTAGCTTTGGGCGCAGGTTCCGAAGGAAGGGTGCCCATGGGCGTAGCTGTCGTAGGAGGGATGGCCCTGGCCACCATTCTTACCTTATTTATTATTCCTGGGGTATACACCTATTTAACATCTAAAAAAGGAAGGTTAGCAAGAGTCTGATATGAAGAAATTTTTATTGATTGGTTTACTGGGAGTAATTTCTTGCAACCTGTTTGCTCAGCAAAGTGAAACGTTGACTTTCGAACAGGCGGTAGAAATAGGCCTGGAAAATAATTTTGATGTCAAAATAGCTACCAATCAGGTGCTGCTGACTGAAAACGAACGAAAAATTGGGACGAGTCTGTTGATGCCCACCCTGGATCTAAACAACACCCGGGGCTACCGGAGAGAGGATACGGAACAGGCATTTGTAAGCGACCCCGAAAATCCACGGATTATTCCCGGCGCACAAACCCGAACCAACAATTACAGTTTGGTGGGCATCTATGGGTTTCGTGCCGATGCGGTGGTTGCCCTGCAGCGATTGGGCAAACTGGCCGAAGTGAGCGAACTGGAGGCCAAGGTCGTGATTGAAAATACCGTCGCAGCCATTGCCACGGCCTACTACCGTCTGGTGCTGGAGCAGCAACGGTACGAGGTCTTGAATACCACGCTGGAATTGTCAAACGAGCGCATGGAAATCGCCAAAGCGCAGTACGAATTTGGAAGAGCGTCTAAGCGGGATTTTCTGGCCGCGCAGGTGGATTATAACGCTGATTTGACAGCCCTGGTGAGTCAGGAACAGGTCATCCAAAATTCACGGGTTACGTTGAATGAATTACTGGCACTGGGGCCCGAAAATGATTTTGCGGTAAACGACACCATCACAGTTAAGGAAAACTTGTTTCTGGAAGACTTGCGGGACAATGCCTTTAGTAATAACAAAATGTTTTTGGTGACCCAGCGAATGGAAAACGTTGCCTACCTTCAGCTAAAGGAGCTGCGTGCCCAACGCTTGCCCACCATCACATTAAATGGATCCTACAACGACAATACCCTCAATTCCGATGCGGGTTTTTTGTTGAGCAACGAGCAGCAGGGGATTAATCTGGGAGCAACCATTAGTTTGAACCTATTCAGTGGCCTTTCCCTAAACCGGCGAATTCAGGGAGCAAAAATCCAAATCAATAATCAGCGGCACCTGATCGAGCAATTCGAAAACCAGCTGCAGGCAGATTTGCAGCGAACCTTCAACACCTACGAAAACAGCAAACGGTTGCTGGAGATCGAAAAAAATAATTACGAAGTGGCGGTTGAAAATTCGGATATTGCCTTGGACCGGTTTCGCCTGGGGATCGCCAATTACCTGGAATTTAGAGACGCACAGGTAAACCGCCTTCAGGCGGAGAGTCGCTTGATCGAATCCTTGTACACGATTAAGGAAAATGAAATCGAACTGATGCGCCTGTCCGGGAAAATTTATTTTCCGGAAACGGCAGACTGAGTTCCCACCACGTAGGATCGTTTTAACCAACGTCCGACAGGTGATCCTGTCGGGCTTTTTTTGGTTTATTGGGCATAAAAAACTATTATTGACTGTACCAAAGTCCTCTCGGGACCACCTTTTGTATGGTAGATACCAGGTTTGTTTTTGTTTTCGTCGTCAGCGTGCTGTTTGGAATGCAGACGTGCGCCCCACCCGAGGCCTCGGAACCTGAACCTGAATTTTGGGAAAATCCTGCAGAAATTGACTATGATGCCATAAAAAAGAGAGGCTATCTACGGGCGATTGTGGATAATTCCTCAACCAGTTACTATATCTACCGGGGAAGAACCATGGGGTATGAGTTTGAATTGCTTCGCAATCTGGCCAATCAACTTGGCGTGGGTCTGCGGTTAATCGTCAGGCACGACCTGGAAGACGCTTTTCGGCTGTTGAACAAGGGAAGTGCAGATATCGTCGCCATCAATTTTGAAGTAAACGAGGAACGAAAAAAATACGCATCGTTTACCGATCCGGTGGGGCAGATGAAAACGGTGCTGGTGCAGCGGAAAGATCAGACGCACCTGGATAGCATTCCGCAGTTACGCCAAAAAAAGATATCTATCAAGCGAGGGACGGTCTATCAGAAGCGGTTACAGTCCCTGAGCGATTCTCTGGAGCTGAACATCGCCCTACAGGAGGAGAACACCAGCCTGGAGGACCTGATTACGCAGGTAGTACGGGAAGAAATTGACTATACCATGGTAGACGACGATATCGCATTGGTAAACGCTACCTATTACGATAACCTGGACGTCAGCCTCGCGCTGGGCCCGGTCAATCCTGTTTCCTGGGCGGTTAGAAAAAATGCACCCGACTTGCTGCAAAGCATCAATGAATGGCTTTCCCGGATAAAAAAGACCGGATACCAGGCGATTTTGTTTAACAAATATTTTGAAAACAAGAAAAACAGCTATTACCGGACTTCTTCGGCTTTCTCATCTGTTTCCGGAGGTCGGATATCCAACTATGACGAAATTATCAAGTCTGGGGCCGATCAATTGGGCTGGGACTGGCGCTTATTGGCAGCATTGGTTTACAAAGAAAGCCGGTTCAACCATAATGCGGTTTCTTACGCCGGCGCTGTGGGTTTGTTGCAACTCATGCCGGTGACCCTACAGCGGTTTGGGGTAACGGACCCCAACAATCCAAACGAAAGTTTGCGGGGAGGGGTCAATTACCTGAGGTACCTGGATGGCTTTTGGATGGAGCGGGTGCCTGACAATACGCAGCGAATTAAGTTTATATTGGCTTCTTATAACGTGGGGCATGGACACGTACAGGATGCCTGGCGGCTGGCCTACAAATACGGGAAAGACACCCGGCGCTGGGAAAACGTGGCTTACTACCTGGAAAAAAAATCACAGCCCGAAATATACCGGGATCCCTGGGTGAAAAGTGGCTACGCCAAAGGGCACGTGACCGTACGCTACGTGCGGGAAGTGTATGGATTGTACGAATCCTACAAGGTATTGGTAGACTTTTAGTGTTCAGGTATCATCTCTGCGGTAATTTTTGCCGAAAGCAAACACAAGGGGATTCCCCCACCGGGATGCACACTTCCTCCGCAAAAATACAGGCCGTCTATCGAAGAGAAGTTTGCATGCCGCAAAAACGCTGCGTACCGATTGTTCGAACTGTTTCCGTAAAGTGCTCCGTTTGCTGAAGACGTTTTTGATTCGATCGTAAGCGGCTCCAGGACTTCTTCCACAGCTATCAATGGGGCGATATCGGTTCCCAGGATTCGGTTGATTTTCGCGATGATCGCTGCCCGTGCCTCGGTTTTAAGGGCTTCCCAATCCTGCCCCTGATTGTTTGGGACATTGATCATGGTAAACCAATTCATGCAATTATCCGGTGCGTCGTCTTTTTTATAGACGGAGGTGATGTTGATGTAGACCGTGGGATCCGAATAAATGGTTTTCTTCGAAAAAATATGCTCAAATTCTTTTGCATAATTATCGCTAAATAGAATATTGTGAAGGTCTAGCTCTGAAAATTCTTTTCGTATCCCCCAGTAAAAAATCAGGGCCGAACTGGATTTGGGTTGTTGCAGCAGTCTTTTTGGCTGTCGTTGGTCGTTTAAAAGGCTTTTATAGGCATTGACCATGTCCATATTATTGACCACTAAATCGGCTGCTTGTACCGCTCCTTGCACCAGGATGCCTTTGGCTCGATTGTTTTCAACGAGGATTCGCTCCACTTTTTGGTTAAAATGGAACTGTACTCCCAAATCCCGGGCCAGGGCATATAGGCTTAGGGTGATGGCATGCATGCCGTTTTCCGGGAAATAGGCCCCTCTGTTAAATTCGAGATGAGGGATGATCGTTAAGGTAGCCGGAGTTTGATAGGGGTTTGAACCGTTATAGGTGGCATACCGATTAAATAACTGAACCAATTTGGGATGTTTAAATTGCTCGCTATTGGACCGATGCATGGTTTGGAACAAGCCAAATTTCCCCATCCGCAGGTAAGCTTTCAGGGCGTTTTTGTTAAACCAGGTGCTGCCCTGATGCAGGGAACGGTGCATAAAAAGTGGAGAAAGGTACCGGTAAATAAAGGAGGAACGGTCCAACGCTCGTTGGATGTTTTTAGGGTTTTCGCCGAGTTTGGCATGGACCTCCTCCATAAACTTATCAATATCGGCATAGGCGGTTATCCGGGTCCCGTCTTCCCAAAAGTACTGGCAATTGACAGGTAGCTTCCGGTACTGGAAATACTCCCTTGGGTTTTTTCCCGAGAGCGCAAACAATTCATCCACCTGCTCCGGCAAAGTAAATAAGGAAGGGCCTGCATCAAATCGATATCCCTCCAGATTGATTTCTGAGAGTTTACCACCCGGGTACGCATTCGCCTCAAATACCTGAACCTGATACCCTTTGTTTGCCAGTCGAATGCTGGCTGCCAGTCCGGCAATGCCCGACCCGATAACGATCGCCTGATTATTCATGAAAGTAAAACTAAATGAAATCCGAAGAGTTTACACAAAGCCGTTTCTCTTTTTTAGACCGGGAATCAAAAGGCGTTTTCCAATTTGAGCAGACCGCCGGTTTGGGTTGGTGAAAAAAGGATTCCGGCCCCGCTTTGAAACCCTTTCGTCAACTCTTTGTACTACCAATAGAAGCAATCAGGACTTAATGGACTTCCCGGTCTCATCGGCGAACGCCTGGGCCAATGTTTCTGAAAACAAGGCCACATTCTGGGCACCGCTGATCGCACTTTTTCTATTGAACACAAAGAAGGGTACCCCTTTTATTCCTAATTGGCGGGCTTCCAAAACATCCGCACGGACATCCAGCGCATAATCATCGCTCTCCAGCACCTGTTGCACTTGAGTCAGTCCAATTTCCTCAGCCAGTGCCAGTAGGGTATCTGTGTCATCGATGTTTTTCCCTTCGGTAAAATAGGCTTTCAGGAGCCGCTCTTTTGTCTCGGACTGCAATCCCAGACTTTTTGCATGGTGTAGTAGCCGATGAGCCCGAAAAGTATTGGCCACAACCGCACGGTCCAGGTTGTAGGTTAACCCCATTGCATTGGCCTGCTCCGTGACGTAGGCGTTCATCTCCTGGGCTTGTTCCAGGCTGATTCCTTTTTCTCTGGCTAGAAATGCGTTGATGGAAAGCCCCGGTTGGGTGGGTACATCTGGCATTAGTTGAAAGCTTTTGTAGGTGATGGAAACAGCGTCTTCGGCGGGGAACGCCTCCAGTGCTTTTTCTAATTTACGCTTGCCCAAATAACAAAAGGGACAGACGATGTCACTCCATATTTCTATAATCATAGCTGAAACGGTATCGATTTTTTTAGTGTACGGCTGGTTTTACTGTAAACCCAGACCAGATAACAACCGGTTTTCCGGAAGAGTTCTAACGGTTAGGTACCGCATTAAACAGGACATTATTGCTTGTGGGCGGGTTTCGTATGGGATTGCCTGGAAGGGTTGCAAAAAGACGGGGCTAAGTTCCTTTGAGCAAGGTTTTTGTTGGAAAAAGTAGTAACTTGATTTGTTTATGCGAACCTTTACACGAAAATCAACATGACGGAAATCATTTCTACCTTAAAGAAATTAATCGAAGTACGGTTCAAACTTCTAAAATCTGAGATTGCGGATGAGATAAGTAGTTTGATTGCAAGATTAGGGGTGTTGGTGCTAATGGTATTGACGGCCTCCTTTATTTTACTCTTCGGAAGTATCTCCCTGGCCTTTTATTTCAGTGAAGTTTACGGAAGTAGTTCGGTAGGTTTTTTGCTGTTAACTGGAATCTATTTGCTGCTGTTTTTTCTTTTATACCTGTTGAAAAACACCGCTTCTTTTCAGCGGATGTTAAAAAATACACTTTCGAGGTATGTTTTTTTATTCAAGGATAAAAAAGACTGAAGATGGACCAGGAATTAAAACGGCAGGCAGAAGAATTGGAACAGACCCTTCAAAAGCAGATGGAGCTTTTCAAAGAGGATTCCCAGGTATACTTGAAGGTGGGGGGGATCGCCTTATTGGGCGGGCTTCTGGCGGTAGGCTCCATGCGCCTGCTATCGGGCAAAAGCAACAAGGAAGCTAAAAATGATAAGCAAGGAAAAAAGAAGGGGAAAAAGAAAAAGGGCTATTCCTTTTTTCGTACCATTCGTAACCGATTGCTGTGGATGGCCTTCGAATATGGCAAAGCCCGACTCGTGGAAAAGTTGGTAGCAAATGTGGCGAAAGCGGAGACGGATGAATCGAACGACTAAGCTGAAAGAATTGCTTTATCGCAATAGCCGGGAAGGTAGAAAAAGTCTTGCCTTGCTGATCGACCCGGAAAAGACGAAAGGGCAGCAGGCCTGGCAAGAATTGGCCGATCGTTGCGTCGATTTTCCACTCGATTATTTTTTTGTTGGGGGTAGTTTGGTCAATCCGGAAGACTTTTTGACCTCCATCCGTGAACTTAAACGAATTTCCCAAAACCGAATCCCCGTAGTCCTATTTCCCGGCAGCGTCATGCAGGTTTCCAGAGAAGCCGATGCTATCTTGTTTTTATCGCTAATCTCTGGGAGAAATTCGGAGTGGCTGATCGGGCAGCAAGTATTGGCCGCTCCTACCCTCGCCGAATCCGATTTGGAAATTCTGTCCACCGGGTATATGTTGGTCAATGGAGAGCGATCCACCAGCGTGGAATACATCAGCCAAACGATTCCGCTTCCCCGGGATAAACCGGATTTGGCAGTAGCCACTGCGCTGGCCGGAAAGTTTCTCGGGATGTCGTTGTTTTACCTGGATGCCGGTAGCGGAGCACAACTTCCGGTTCCGGAGCAGATGATTCGGGCGGTGCGTACAGCAGTAGGGAGTCCGCTTATTGTTGGAGGGGGTATTGATTCGGTTTTCCGGGCGAAGCAGGCCTGGGATGCGGGCGCGGATTTGGTAGTTATCGGAAACGGGGCAGAAAAAAACCCCGGCCTGATAGCCGAGGTATATCAATTTTTGCAGTGTTACAATGCCTCATTGAACGTTAATTAAGGACTCTCTTCGGCGCATTTTGCCAGCAGGTAGCCCATACATCATTTTAAATCTGCGGCAGAAATAGGCGGTATCTTTGTAGCCCACTTCTTTCCCGATGTCCCGGATGCTTTTCTTGGTGGTTCGAAGCAATTCGACTGCTGCCTCCATGCGTTGGTATTCGATGTAATCCTGGGGGTTGATTCCGGTAAGCATTTTGAAGTACTGTCCCACATAGTCCTCGGATACGTTGGCAACTTTCGCCAGGACTTTGTTCGACAAATCACCACCGATGTTCTTTTTGATGTAATTGAACATGTCGATGAGTCGCGGATCTTTAAAATAAGTGCTGTTGGTGGAAAGTTCTTCCACGAAAAGCCTGTTTTTCAAAATATGTCGCACCAATTCTACGACCAAAAGCTCGGTGTACAGTTTGATGACACGTTCCTTACCGGGCGTGCTTTGTTCGGATTCCTTCACAACATCCTCCAGAATTGAGGCTATTCGGTCATTAAAGCGAATAACGAATGCAGGTATCCCGAGCGAGTTAAAGAAATTTACCACATCAAAGACTTTGGCTTCAAAAGTAATGGAGGTGATGCAATCGTCCTCCAGGTTTTTAATGTCTTTGAAGCTAATGGTCTGCAGGTATTTTTTCTTATTTTCCAGAAAGGTTTCGTTTGTAGTTTCGTTTCGTTTGGTCACGGTGCCAAACGAAACCCTGGTAGATCTTCCGGCCGGTATAAAAAGTATTTCTCCCTCATTTACAGATTCTTGCTCGTCCCCAAAATTGAGCGAACCCCTGTGTAGAAGGATCGCTGTGTTTTCAGAATCTGTATAGTCGGTGATGGTTACGGGCCGCTCTATTTTGAAGTTGTTTCCTTTAACGTACCTCACCCCAACCGACTCAATCACCTTATTGTAATATTCCATGATCAGTGCCTTTAGGTTTATTTTTGTAAAAGTATATTTTTTTTCTGATTTGTTAGGACAATTATAGATAAAAAATTAGAATAAACTAAATTCCGATATGAAAATTAATATATATTTTTAAATATCCACAGCTTATACAATTAGCTTAAACGTTTGCTGGATATAACTATTTTTTGAATTTTATCCGTTCTTCCATGGGTAGGTTTACAGCTAGCTTGGTGCTTTGGTCCGAACACCGATTCCTGCCCTACCAATCGCCACTGGGCGGTTAGGCGGAGGAGATATTGCAAGGTGTACTACCCAACCGACCTGCCGGGGTAGGTCGGCACAAATCTCAGGTTTTACGGGTTATTTCGGGCCAATGCAGCTGGAGAAAAGGGTAAAATGGGGGCCCTTCGCCCTATCCCCAACCCCAAAGCCAGGAGATCTGTCCATGATTAAGCCAGGGAAAGGAAAGGTTGGAAAACGGAAGCAAGCGGAAACGAAAGGGCCGCTATGCTAAAGAAGACCTTCCGTCTTGGCTACAAAAAGCACAGACACATGCACCCAACTGACGTTGTTCTGCCTGGTAACGTCCTCCCGATTTGGGGGTCTTGGCAGGTTAAAACCAGCCCCGCAGCAAGAATGCCCCATCGGGAAAACGACGCGAAATTTTTAAGAGGGAATAAAAAAAGGGGCAACTAATGCCCCTTTGTGCGCTCAAGGATTTTGTGATCATCTGATTAGTCTCTGTTTCCAAAGAAGATGAAGAAATAATAAGCCAATGTGGCCAAAGAGGCAAGCGCAGCGACCACATAGGTCATGGCTGCCCATTTCAATGCGTCTTTTGACATACCATACTCTTGGGGCGTCACGATGTTTCGCTCCTGTACCCAGGCTAGTGCCCGCCTGCTGGCGTCAAACTCTACCGGAAGTGTGACCACACTGAACAAGGTTAGTACACTGTATGCCCCCACAATGACGACACCTACTGCCTCGTAGGGAAGCCCAAGCAAGGCTATACCTCCAAAAAGGGAAGCGATCAAGACAAAATTTAGTATTTTACCACTTACATTTTGGATAGGAACCAGCGTCGAACGCAACTGTAGCCAGGCGTAAGACTGCGCGTGTTGGACGGCGTGGCCGCATTCGTGTGCAGCCACGGCTGTCGCCGCTGCATTCCTGCCATAATACACATCCGGGCTCAGGTTTACCGTTTTATCCATCGGGTTGTAATGGTCGGATAACTGACCTTCTACACAATTTACCCGTACATGGTGGATATTATGATCGGCGAGCATTAACTCTGCGATCTCTTTGCCGGAGAGATTGGCTCGTAGAGAAGTCTGCGAATACTTCCTGAATTTACTTTTGAGTCTGTTGCTGACAACATACCCCAAAATTCCGAAAACCACTACAATTAATATAATTCCCATTGCTATAGTTGATTGTTATTTTTGCTAATTAACGTTTTCCTTTTGCTGAAGGTTGCTTTTTTTCATGATCAGAAAATAGAGCAATCCTATGCCTCCCAGAACCAGGATGGTTAGCATCTGCGAGGCATGCACCACCATCGCAAAAATCTTGCCCTGCTCTTCTGCGATCCCGTAAAACAACAGGATAAACGCAACCAGGGCGTGGAAGGTGCCGATACCTCCCTGTACGGGTGCTACCATGCCTATGCTTCCCATAACGAGCACCATCAATACCGAACCAGCTGATAATGAGCTAGTAGCTGGCATGGCGCGCGCAATCCAATACATCATAAAAAAATAAATAATCCATATCAGCAAAGAAACTGCCCAGAACGCCCATTGGTTTTTCATTTGCACCACGGTTTCGAGACCACTGACAAATTGGCGGGAAATCTGCCGGATTTTCCCCATCCACTGCCGATTTTTCAGGTTTCTGTAGGCAACGTACAGCAGAAAGACCAGTCCGGTTGCCAGCACGAGGCCCAGAATAAAGTAACGTTGAACGAATTGATTCAGGGCAGGCAGGGAAACCAGCATCTCGAATATTTCCGAAAAGATCGCCCCCTGAGAAACCAGGGCCAATGCAACCAGGAGAAGCATAAATGCCATGTCAATGGTTCGCTCGAGTACCACGGTTCCCAACAGTTTCGCAGTAGGAACGGGATACACACGGTTTACAGCACCGCATCGAGCCAGCTCTCCAGCCCTTGGAATCAGTAAGTTGATTAGGTAGCCCACCATGAGCGCCCAAAATACGGGAGCGGTGGTAATCGAAAAGTTTTCTTTGGTCGCAATCAAGAGCTTCCAACGCCAAGCCCGAAGGAGGTAGCCGACTATTCCGATCGATACCGAAGCGGTCAGCCAAAATAGCCTGGTGTCTTTGAGCGCCGTAACAATGGCGTCTTTCTCGATATCCTTGTAAAGAAAGTAGAGAATACCTACGGCTACTAGCAAGGATAGTCCTACCTGAAATCCCCTTTTCAACGATTTGCTCAAATCAGCCGGTTTTGTTCATCAGGAAAAATAACGATCGGTTTGAATGCCTTGGCTTCTTCTACATCCATGCTGGCATAGGAGATGATGATGATTACGTCTCCTACCTGCGCTTTTCGGGCCGCAGGGCCATTCAGGCAGACCTGTCCGCTGCCCCGTTCTCCCGTGATCACGTAGGTTTCGAGGCGTTCTCCATTGTTGATATTGACAATCTGTACTTTCTCGTTGGGAATGATATTGGCAGCATCCATCAGGTCCTCGTCGATGGTAATGCTTCCCACATAATGGAGCTCCGCCTGCGTGATTTTAACCCGGTGGATTTTTGACTTTAATAGTTGGATGTGCATGACAATGGTTAATTCTGCTCCTCGCCGATGACAATGTTGTCAATTAATCGGATCTTTTCAATAAACGCGGCAATACATAAGGCGTAGGGTACTCCTGACATGGGCCTGGAAATAAGTGAGAAACGGTTTAGTTCCACCATTTCCAGGTACTCTGGCTCGATGGAAGCAGGTCGTAGCTTCTGATTAATGGCCTGTTTTTTTATGGATAACCAATCGCCGCCCTTCAATAGTTCATCCTGGCAAAAAAGTAAGGTTTGGTGCAACAGGGATGCGGTATCTCCTCCCTCTTTCGAAAGGCGGCGGTTGCGGGAGGAAAGGGCCAGCCCGTTTGCTTCCCGTACCGTCGGGACGGTAACCACCCTGGTATCGAAGGAAAGGTCCCGGACCAGCCGCCGTATTACCGTGACCTGTTGCAGGTCCTTTTGTCCAAAAAACGCGTCATCCGGCTGAATGATGTGAAGCAGCTTGGATACGACGATACCTACGCCGTTGAAGTGTCCGGGTCGGAATTGTCCTTCCAAAATCTGCTCCATGGGACCGAAATCAAATTCGGTAATGACGGCTTCCGGGTACATTTCGCGTTCATCCGGAATAAAAACAACATCCACGGCTTCACGGGCGAGCAACTCCAGGTCTTGGACTACATCACGGGGGTAATTTTCCAGGTCTTCCGGACTGTTGAATTGAATGGGGTTGACAAACAAGGAGACAACTGTCGTGTCGGTGCTGTTTTTCGATTGGCGGATCAGTTCCACATGGCCCTGGTGAAGTGCGCCCATGGTAGGGACCAGCCCGACGGATTTGCCCCGTCTCCGTTCCTCTTTCAAATAATGCCTTACGGCAGGTATGGTCTCAAATTTTTCCAAGTGCTTCGTTGGGATGGTTTAGGAAAATAGGTGCAAAAGTATATTATTCTGAAGAAAAACAATGGGAATTCCTGTATTTTTTTGTAAATTTGTAGTCCCGTTATATCCCTTAACAAAACACACAAGTTATGTCTAAACTTCGTATCCTTTACGTAGCAAGCGAAATCAATCCCTTTCTCCAGACCTCAGAAGTAGCCAATTTTGTTCGGGCGCTGCCTCAGGCCATGCAGGAGAAAGGAATGGAAATCCGGATTTTAGTACCCAGGTTTGGATTAATTAACGAGAGAAAGAATAGATTGCATGAGGTAGTTCGGCTTTCCGGAATCAACATTTCTGTAGGGGAGGAAGAAAAGCCCCTTATAATCAAGGTGGCTTCTATCCCAAACGCAAAGCTTCAAGTTTATTTCATTGACAACGAAGACTATTTTCAACGAAAAAGCGTTTTCTTTGATAAGCAGGACAAGTTCTACGAGGACAATGACGAAAGGGCGATTTTCTTCTGCAAAGGTGTGCTGGAAACCGTCAAGAAATTGGGATGGGCCCCGGACGTGGTGCATTGCAACGATTGGATGACTAGCTTGATACCCTTGTACCTGAAAACCACGTATAAGAACGAGCCCCTGTTTAAAGAAACAAAATCCGTGTTTGCCATTTATAATAACGGATTTAGTCATAAATTTGGGGACGATTTATTTGAAAAAATTAAGATGGTGGATATCGACGATCAGTTGCTCGCTCCATTGAAATCCAAAGATTACGAAGGATTTCTGAAATTGGGCATGGAGTATGCAGACGTTGTAGTTAAGGGTGAGGATATTTCCGAAAGCCTTACCGCCATGATACAGGAATCATCAAAAGACAAGCAGTTTGAAATTAATAGTGAAGAAGAAGACCAGCTTTTTGAAAGTTATTACAACATCTACACGGACCTGGCTGGCTAACGTCCCTGTATTTTTGTTTGCCGTTCTTAGTTTCGCAAGTGCTTGTTCCGACCCATCCGAGATCGGGTTGGTCTTGGACCCAGGTTCAAACCAGATAGGGGTATTCTACGAAGAGATACCCCTATCTTCGTATATGGTGCTTGCCGATTCCTTCAATACTACAAGCGAGGGAAGGCTTTTGGTCGGAGGTGATCAGAGCGACTACTTCGGTTCGACCCAAGCCATTGGGTACAGCCGACTTTCCTTTAACCCAACCGGTGTCCCCCCCCAGGAAGATGCGATATTTGATTCGGCAGTGTTCACAATGAATGTGATCAACGTTATAGGAGAAGATTTTGATGAGGAAAAATCCTTCCGGGTACATCGGCTCACCGAACCCATTTTGGATACCGCCTATTACAATTTCAACCACCTCGCCTTTGACGAGGAGGAAGTGATTGCTTCCGGCTCGTTCCTGCTTCAGCCAGACACGGTAAACCAGCTGCGGATGGATGTCGCGCCCGAGCTTTCGTCGGAGTTTTTTGAAAAACTCACCACGAATGATCCGGCTTTCGACGATATTTTTGCATTTCGGGAGTACTTTCCAGGAATAGCGGTTACCGGTGATCCGGAGCAAAACGCCTCGCTTTCCGTAGGTGTGGGAAGCGGGACGGGATTCATCCTGTATTATCATTACGAGGGCGATACGGTGTCGTTGACCTACCCCATCAATACCATCCAATCCAGGCATTTTAATGGAATCATCAGCGACCGCCAAAATACGCCCATTGCGGATATTCAGGAAAGGGGAGTTGCCTACGATGTGCCGGGACCCCTGCTAGGCGGAAAATCCGGCCTGGGATTGATGGTGAAGTTAGACATGAACCCCCTGCATGAGTTTTTGGACACCCTGGAAAACATCACCTTTAACCAGATCATGCTCGAAGTAGGTCCCGTTGAAGAATATCCCGAATTCATGCGGCCTTTCAGTACGTTTGTCATGTATTTTGCCACCGAAAACAATACGATTTACCGGAGGTTTGACGGAGCAGAAGTAGCGGTGCAAGCAGAAGGACAGGGGCACACGGGCCTGGATGCGGAAGGTAACGTGGTCCCCACCACCAATAACCAAACCGGATTGGCTTTCAATACGGAAAACAGAAGTTACGCCAACCAGGTTACTTCCTATGTGAATGCCCTGTACCGCTCGGGTCTGGTACGCACGGATCTATTTTTGTACCCAAATACGCCCAGTACAGAGCGGGGACCGGTAAACTTCGATTCATTCAAACGGTCGCTTCGGGAATACCGGGTAAACAAGGATGCGATCAAACTAAAAGTGTATTACACCCGGGTGCGGTAATGTGCTGAAATTCCCCTCACCGGATTTTGGTAAACAGCAGTGCCGCCCATTGGCTACGGGTCTTTTGACCAGCTGGATGGAGTCCGTGTTTGCCGGCTTCAGAACGTATTTCATCCCCGTCCTCTGCATAAAACCCACTCAGTAGTAGGCTTCCCCCGACCGATAGCTTCCCTGCGTAGGTACGCATCTCTTCGAGTAGTACGTTTTTATTGATGTTGGCCAGGATTAGGTCGTAGGTTCCGGTAGGGTTTACCGATTGGATGGTGCCGGTCTGCATGCGCAGTTCGGAGAACCCGTTTAGGTCAAAGTTTTCGTTGCCATTTTCTACGCTCCACTCGTCGATATCAAAAGCGACGATTTCCGCTGCGCCCCGCTTTTTTGCCATAATTGCTAAAATACCTGTTCCTGAGCCTGCATCGACGACATTTTTACCAGCTAAGTCCAGTTCGAGGAGCCATTCTAACATCAGATAGGTAGTCGCATGGTGTCCGGTACCGAAGGACATTTTGGGAGTGATGATGATCTCGTGATCGAAATCGGCTGCCCTTCCTGGGTGAAAAGTGGCTCTGACGTAGACCTTATCTTGTAATTCAATTGGATCGTAATTTTTCTCCCAGGCTTCGTTCCAGTTGGTCTTGGGAAGGGTACTTTCCTGCACGATTAGTCCGGCAGCCACGCGGTACCGTAGGAGCAACGCTTCCCACAGTGCTGCATCCAGTGTATCGGGTAAAATGCAGGCTTCAAAACCCGTTTCCGTTTCCAAAAAGGAGTCAAAACCAATGCCAGCCATTTCGGCAATCAAAATATCGGTATATTCCGGAGCACAGCTGATTTTAAAGGCCAGGTATTCCACGTCAAAGCGGGTTAGTTGAGGTATCGTATAAAAAATAACCCGGGCAGGTACCGGCCCGGGTTCCGGATGCAGTCGCTAGCGAATCAGAATGATTTCACGATGTCGACGAAATCCCTGGATTTAAGCGAAGCACCGCCAATCAATCCTCCATCCACATCTGGCTTGGAGAAGATCTCTTTGGCATTGTCGGGCTTGCAGCTTCCTCCGTATAGAATGGAAATCTCATGGGCGACCGTTTCCCCGTATTTTCCGGCAAGGTGGTTTCGAATCGCTGCGTGCATTTCCTGTGCCTGATCGGAGGAGGCCGTCTTGCCCGTACCTATCGCCCAGATGGGTTCGTAAGCGATGACAATTTTTTTGAGTTCTTCTTCTGTAAAGCCAAAAAGACTGGCAGTGAGTTGGTCTTTCACATAGGCCTCGTGTGATCCGGATTCCCTAATTTCCAGGGGTTCGCCGCAGCAGAAAATAGGGTGCAGTCCATTGCTCAACGCTTGTTTGGTTTTTTCCGTCAATAACTCATTGGTTTCGTTGAAATATTCCCTGCGTTCGCTGTGACCGATAATGACATAGCTCGCACCGAAAGAAGCCAGCATGGCTGCGGAGATTTCGCCGGTATATGCTCCCGAGGCTTTGTCCGAACAATTTTGTCCCCCCAGAAACAGCTGATCCACACCAGCTAGCAATCTACCGACCGCCTGAAGGTGCACATAAGGCGGGTTCAGTACGACAGTCACCCCGGCGGTTGGTTCATCCTTGATCATATGTACAATCTCTGAAGTAAGTTTTTGCCCTTCCTCCAGCAGACAATTCATTTTCCAGTTACCTGCTACAATTTTTTTTCGCATGATATATTAGTTAAGATTTATATATTTGGTCAGGATTATCCCGTTGATAAACCAAAGTCTAAAATTACGTAAAATGTCAATTCCAGAAAAAGAAAATTCGGTTTCCGGCACAAAAAAGAAAGTGGGGTTTGCGCAAGCGCAAAAAAAAATTTCCTCTTTTTGTGCCTATCAGGAGCGCTGCCAGATGGAAGTGAGAAACAGGTTGGAGGAATGGGGGCTGGTACCTGCCGACGCCGACACGATTATTTCCAAATTGCTGGAGCAGGACTTCCTCAACGAGCAGCGATTTGCGGATAGTTTCGTCAGGGGCAAGTTTGGATTGAAAAAGTGGGGCAAGGTACGCATACGACAGGAATTAAAAATGCGGGAATTACCCAATTCGCTGATTCAGGAAGCGCTGGATGCCATTGACGGAGCGGATTACCAGGAAACGCTGCGCTTTTTGGCAGATAGAAAATGGAAGTTGACCCGAGAGCCCGATGCTTATAAAAAAAAGGCGAAGGTCACCCGTTTTCTCGTATTCAGGGGATTCGAACCTGATCTCATTCGCGAGGAGATCGAGTCCCTGGCTAATGAAAGGGATATTTAGGAACAAAACGATCCTCCGATTCTCTGGGGACTACTTCGATTACGTTGGCCAATACCAGCTTCACCAGTGTCCGAGAGGCAATGTAAATGGGGATTTTGGCCAGTTCCATGTATTCCTTTAGGGTGATGTGGGGGCGTGAGGCGAGGGCCTTCATCAGAAGTTCCTCTTTTTTACCGTATTTAAAAACGATGTCTTCCTGTCGTTGCTTTCGTTTCATGATTTCCCACATTTCCCGGCTGGCCTGTATGCTTTTATCCGCCACCCGCACATAGGCTTTTTTTCGCTTGTTTTCCCAAATAAAATGAGGGGCAGCTTTGCTTTTTTTGATTTCGTATACCGCCAGCCCTTTTTTTGGACCGAGGGAGATCACGTGCTTTCTGAGCGGAATGGCGGGGGAAATCAACTCGGCGATGGCCTTGTCCATCGCGTATACTTCTTCCTCGATGTAGCGTTGCCCGCTTAGGGTGCCGTCGTCATCCACTCCAATCAGCAAATGGCCTCCTTCGGTATTGGCCAGGGCCACGATTTCTTTGACGATTTTTTCCGGGTGGGCTGCTTTTTTCTTAAACTCTACGTGCAGACCTTCTCCTTTTTGTGCGATTTTCCCAATATCCCGAAGTGTCATCTCCTTTAATTTATTAGTACGGCAATGGCTAGTCGAGCCCCCAATGCGCTTCCCTGTACGTAATAGTCCGCCATGGTCTCCAGACGGGTCCGGTAAGTAAGGTTATAGGTATACCCCAGGCCAATACCCAGGTCGGCTTGGTTGCCCACCAAGGCACGGGCCCGAAGGAAGACCGGTTCAAGTGGGTACCAGCGGATTCCTGCCGTGATATGATTCGGTTGGTTGAGGTTGTATTCGTACCCGCCAGAAAAGGACAATTGATGCAGGTAAAAATAATTTACTTCCGCACCAAATTGGGCCCGCTCCAGGACCTGATCCAAATCAGATCGAATTAAATCCAATCCACCGCTGATCAAAAAGCTCCCCGCGGCCTGCTGGGCCTGCAACGTGCCCGTACCCAGGTGTACCGTGAGCAGGAAAACCAGTATTGTACCTATTTTTTTCATTCTGCTCCTCCGTTTAGGGTTTCCAGCCGCTTTTGCAATCCCAACCACTCGTCTCGGAGGCGTGCTGCCTCCATGAAATTGAGTTCTTTTGCGGCGGCTTCCATTCGTTTCTGGGTTTGCTTGATGAGTTTTTCCAGCTTTTCCCTGCTTAAATATTGAATAACCGGATCCGCTGCCACGTCTACGTCTTCGGGATTGTTTTCTACATAGACTTTCGCATTTCGCTTGCTATCGGCGACCTTCGTTTGGCCCATGATGCGCTCCCGGGATTTGATGACCGTGGTCGGCGTGATTCCATGGGCTTCGTTGTATTCTTTCTGCTTTGCCCGCCTTCGGTTCGTTTCGTCCATGGCTGATTGCATGCTCTCTGTGACCTTATCTGCGTACATGATCACCCGGCCTTCCGAATTCCTGGCTGCCCGCCCGATCGTTTGTACCAGACTCCGTTCGTTTCGTAAAAAACCTTCTTTGTCCGCATCCAGAATGGCTACCAGCGCAACTTCCGGCAAATCCAACCCTTCCCGCAACAGGTTTACTCCCACGAGTACGTCAAAAACACCCAGACGGAGCTCCCGAAGTATTTCCACCCGATCCAGCGGTTTTACCTCCGAGTGGATGTACCGGGATTTCACCCCGATTTTAGCCAGGTATTTATCAAGTTCCTCCGCCATTCGTTTGGTAAGCGTGGTTACCAAAACCCGAAAACCCTTCCGAATCGTTTGATCAATTTCTTCCAACAGATCGTCGATTTGGTTTCCACTGGGCCGAACGTCGATTTCCGGATCCAAAAGCCCGGTGGGCCGGATGATTTGTTCCACCACCACTCCCTCGGATTTGGTCAATTCGTAATCGGCAGGGGTGGCGCTAACGTAAATCACCTGGTTGGTTAGGGATTCAAATTCATCGAATTTCAAAGGCCGGTTGTCCAGGGCGGAGGGCAGCCGAAAACCAAAATCGACCAGGTTAATTTTTCTGGAGCGATCCCCTCCCCACATGGCGCGTACCTGGGGTAGCGTGACGTGACTCTCATCGATTACCATCAAAAAATCATCCGGAAAATAATCCAACAAACAGAAGGGTCGGGTTCCGGGCTGACGACGGTCAAAGTACCGGGAGTAGTTTTCTACCCCCGAGCAATACCCGAGCTCCCGGATCATTTCCAGGTCAAATTCGGTCCGCTCTTTCAGGCGTTTTGCTTCCATGAGTTTCCGGTCTTGCTCAAAAAACCCAACCTGAGCAACCAGGTCGTCCTGTATTTCGTGAATCGCCGTCTCGATGACATCTCTTCCTGTTACGAATAGATTTGCTGGGAAGATCGTGATGATTTTTTCGTCCGAGAGTTTTTTCCCGCTTTCCGGGTCTACCCGCTGTATGGCCTCGATTTCATCCCCCCAAAAGAATATGCGGTAAGCAAAATCGCCGTATGCTACAAATATATCCACCGTATCCCCCTTTACCCGAAAAGTACCCCGGGTAAACTCCCCGGTAGTACGACTGTAAAGTACCTCCACCAGTTTGAAAAGAAATTGGTTTCGGGGGATCCGGTCTCCTTCCTGGAGTTTGATCACGTTTTTGCCAAACTCCTCGGGGTTTCCGATGCCATAAATGCAGGAAACAGAGGCCACTACGATTACGTCTCTTCTGCCCGAAAGAAGGGCTGAAGTTGCAGAAAGCCGTAATTTTTCGATCTCTTCGTTGATGGAGAGGTCCTTTTCTATATAGGTGCCGCTGGTAGGGATAAAAGCTTCGGGTTGGTAGTAATCGTAATAGCTAATGAAATACTCTACGGCGTTGTTTGGGAAAAACTGTTTGAATTCACCGTAAAGCTGCGCCGCCAGCGTTTTGTTATGGCTCAACACCAGGGTCGGTTTTTGGACCGCCTGTATGACGTTGGCAATTGTAAAGGTTTTTCCGGAACCTGTTACACCTAAAAGTACCTGCGCGGGCTCGCCTTCATTCACCCCTCTGACCAGGTTTTTGATGGCATTTGGTTGATCTCCGGTAGGTTGATAATCGGAAATTATATTAAAATCCATATAATTTTAATTTATTTCAATACAACGCCGGACAGGTAGTGAATAGTTTTCCCGCTTACCTCCTTTTGTCCAAATTACTGAATGCGTTGAGATTATAATAAAGGAAATTGGTACGAAGCAGAACGAGCAGCAGCAAGGGCAATATGCTTGGATGAAAGGACTGAAATCCCAGAATCCACACTACCAGTCCCAAATCGGTCAGAATCATGGCTCCGAGCAGGAGTTTTTTTACCATTGAGCTGAGTGGATTTTTGACAAGGAGCCATGCCAGTGCCAGATGCAGGGGAAAGGCCCAAAACAGGTTCCAATTGTTCTTTGTTTGGGAGTGTTCCGTGAAAAACCATAGAAACACCAACAACAGTCCGAGCAAACCCAAAAGCGTGAAAATACCTGCATCCAGGCCGGCGTACAGTCGTTTTTTCTTAAAACCAACAAAGGTAATGCCCCCAACGGTGACGGCCAGAATCCAAAATACCAGGTAGGGACTGGACAAATCCCAGCCGGAAGCTGCCCGCTCCGGAAAATCGTATAGGGTCTTGGTTTCCCCTACCAGCCCACGTTCCGGACCGTCTCCGATGATGGTGGCCCGGTTAAAAGCGGCTTCCAGATAATCCGGTAAAAACATTTTTTCGCCTTCGTCGGCAGCCCGGTCAATGACGGCTCCCAAAGCCAGGTCAATGCCCAGATCGGACCAGGGCAAGGGATACACGTATTCGTCAATCATGTTTCGGAACGATTTCGAGGGAGCGGTTCCGGGATGATTCCATGTTAAGGAAGGGCCAAGCACGGCTTCAAACAGGTCACGAATTCGGGTGGAGCAATTGTCAAAGAAAAAGTCATACCGGTATTTCCGATTTTCCGGGCGGTAGTTTTCTTGTAGAAACGCCACCACGGCCCTTGCCTGGGCTTCCGATAGGGCCAGTTCCTGTTCGCGCACGCTGCGTTTGAAATAATTGTACTCGTATAAAAAATTTTCCGTGGTGGTTACCGATAATTGGTAATCCAGGGTACGGCGGATAAATTTCAGGTAAAAAAAGGAGGTGTTGAAATCGAAGGTGCCATAATTAAAAACCAGGTCCTGGCCAGAATCCAATTCCCGTACCCGAATGGCACTATGGCCAAATGTGGAATACAGCTCCTCCCCGGGATCGCAGGTCAGCAGGCTTATTTGGTACTGCTGCGCAGGACTGTCCGGGACCGCCACTACTACTCCGAAAAACAGGGCGAGGCCGAAAAATAGAACGGGTTTAGGAAGTGTAAAACACGAAGAACCTTTCATGGAAATGGCGAATGTTGGAACAGTTACCTGGTTGTCTACGACAAATTTACGGGATTAATTCAGTTATCCGGCTATTCTTTTGCCAAATCATTCCCGACTATCCGCGAGGGAGCCGGAACCGCTTGTATCCATAAAAACGAATTTACCATAAAAAAATAAGTAGTATATTCTTTGGTTTTTACTGAAATAGTGTTAGTTTTAGTAATCATTTATTTTTATTGTGGATATTTTTTATTCCATGAAACCTTACATTTGCATCGGGAAGTTTTGGTACAGGCGGGCAATCTGTACGATCTGCTTGCTGGCAGGGGTGTTTTTTATCGCCTCCGGGCAGATTGGGCTGACAACCAATAGTTACCGAACCCTGCTCCCGCTGGGGGACTGGGCCAATCCCGCAATATGGCAAGTCTTTGACGGTACCGCCTGGATCGCGGCCGCGACGCCTCCGGATCGCAACCACGACGTATTTATCTTGCAAGGCCATGAAGTACGCCTGACGCAAAACCAGGAGATCGGAAACGTCTATCTTTTTGGTGATGCGAATGCAGGAAAAAAATTGAATTTGCAGGACTACGACCTCGATGTTTACGGGAGCCTGCATAGTTTTACTGTTGATGGAAATGGCGACTACCTACTGCATGGCAGTGCATGGCTGGGAGACGACTGGATTTATCCGGAAACAGGCCGTATCGTATTCAAGGGTTCCTCACGAACGGTCGTTGACAGGGCTTCCTGGAGTGGGCAGAATCTGGGCAGTAGGTTTTCGGTGGTGTTCAACCCGGACCCGGGCGAAATATTGGTGGTCAATGCGGTATTTAAGGCCAGTGATTTTTTGATACAAAGCGGCACCGTCCGGCAAACCGTTAATACCAATGGAGACCCTGCCACGTCCACGTTTTCCTTTACGTCCACGGCGGTCTTTGGTACCGAGGATTTTGGCGAACTCCGCATTGCATCCGGCGCCACGCTGATTTCCGAGGCAAGCAAAGAATTTGACCAAATCCTGCGAAGAACGGTATCCAAACCTGCCAGTTTGTTCGTTCTCGAAGAAGGTGCCAACCTGGTATTGCTGGGCCAGGAACCAGTTTTAGATGCGGTAAACCTGATTCTGGATGGGAATGTTTACTATTCCTCGGATGATGTGTCCCAGCAGTTTTTACAAGCCTCCCTGCCAGCTTCCCAGGAGAATTTTGTGTATACCCACCTGTACTTGCAGGGTGCAGCCACGAAACTCTTACCACCCCAGGTCTCCGTTAAGGGTGATTTTACCGTTCTCTCCGGAGGCGCCGTGGTAGCCTCGGGTACCGATCTGGACTTGATAGGGCCTGCTGATCAGGAATTGGAGGTACCCTCCCTGGTTCTATCTGGCTTATTGGTAGACAAAGAGGCAGGCACGGTGTGGATAAACAACGACCTAACCCTACGAGATCGATTTGAACAGGTGAGCGGAAACCTGGATTTTCAGCAAAACGACCTGCTGTTGGATTTTGGTCCCACGGGAACCTACACCTATTCGGGCGGAAATTGGTTCAACTTGGGTGAATTCACTTACGAGAATTTGCCACTAACCCTTACCGCCAGTAACGCACGCTTTCCCTATTATGATCAATGGCTGGATGCTCCGAGACACTTTCTGTTGGAAGGGAGTTTGTCAGCTCCTGGACAAGGGCTGGTAGTACGGTATTTGGAAAATCCCGGGGTTACCTACGATCCGGGTTTTATGGATGAAGGAGAGGCGGTGGTGTATCATTTGAATAGCTTTTTCTCGTTAAGCACGACCGGAGGTGATTCCGGACAGGTGGTGGCTTGGGTAAGTGCCGAGGACCTTTCGGTGCAGGACCTGCAGCACTTGAGGCTGGTAGGTGACGGGGAAGCAGCAATCGGTCAACACGTGACGGCCGGAGAGCAGCAAGGATGGCTCTGGGCGAGAAGGTCTTTTCCGTTTCAGACTGCCCAAAACAGCTTGTTCACCGTCGGAAGCATTAGTCCATTAAGCGTATTGCCCTTGGATTGGAAAGGATTAACGGCCCAACTTCAGGGAGACAGGGTTCGCTTGACCTGGAAAACGGGATCTGAAGCCTCCATCGCCTACACCGTTACCCGCTCAACTGGACACATACTGGAGTTTTCACCTATCGGCAGTTTTGAGGCAGCCCAAGGGGCCGGAGAGGTTAGGTTCGAAGATGATCGGTATCCGGCAGACGTACCCTTTTGGTACTACCAGATTATCGCAAAAGAGGAAAGTGGAGAGCTGAGCTATAGCCCGGTGCTCCGGGTGGAACATCCACATTTCGCCGGCAATGGTCCAAAACTTTTTCCCAATCCCCATATTTCCGGCCCTGTACACCTGACGCTGGGCTCGTGGAGTTCCGAGGAAATTGATGCGTTCAGCATCTGGAATCTCAAAGGGGTTGGAATAGATTCCCAGTTCTTTTCCGGCGACTTTGAGCCGGCATTGGTTGAAAATCGGCTGTTGAACCTGCCCATTGGAAATTACCTGGTCCAACTTACCGGGAGGGGCAAAACATTTACGTTTAAGTGGCAAAAGAGCAGCCATTGACTCCTCACTATTGATTGAATCCAGGCAACTGGGTTGCGGCGAACGGGTGTATCGTTGGAAAACCGGTTGATTGCCTTCTGCCGTGGTGAGCCTTTGCCCGGGGCGCACGCTGCTTTACGTTCAGGAATAGAGGCGATGCCAGCGGAAGGAATTTGGCCTTACCTGGCAGATTTTTTTTTAAGTTTGTGGGGTCAGAATAGGCATTCAGCAGAATATGCTGTATTTTTTGGATTCATTTCCATTCCATGATGACCTTTTTGATTGTTGGCGTAAGCATTTTGTTCTTGGTAGGGCTGATTGTCTGGATGAAGGTAGAGCCATTTATTGCATTTCTCCTGACATCCATTGCAGCTGGCCTGTTCCTGGGCATTCCCTTGGCATCCATCTCCGGTTCCATTCAGCGGGGAATTGGCAGTCTCATGGGTGCCTTGGTGATTGTGATTGTGTTGGGTGCGATGTTGGGAAAGGTGGTAGCAGACAGCGGCGCGGCTCAGCGGATTGCCTTGTTTCTTACCGAAAGTTTTGGAGAGCGCCGGTTGCAATGGTCCATCGCCTTGACAGCGTTTATTGTGGGGATTCCCTTGTTTTTTAATGTAGGTTTTGTTTTACTGATTCCGCTCGTTTTTGCCGTCTCCAACCAGCACAGGATTCCGGTGATGGTTGTGGGCATTCCCATGCTGGCAGCGCTTTCCGTTACACACGGCTTATTGCCCCCCCATCCTGCGCCGGTAGCCCTGGTGGCTCAATTTGATGCGCACATGGGTACCACGCTCATATATGGACTGATTTTGGCGGTTCCGACGGTGATCTTGGCAGGTCCTCTGCTTGGAAAATTGCCCTATTTCGGAACCATTCAAGTGAAACCTTTGGCAGTCTTTAGCGCAAAGCCAAAACCAATAGAGCAATTGCCTGGGTTGGTGAATAGTTTATTTACGGCCTTGTTGCCGGTTTTTTTACTGATTGTCCTATCCTTGTTGGGTTTGAATTTTCCCGAAGACCATCCGGCTTATGGTTGGATTGCTTTTTTTAGCGACCCAAATGTGGTCATGCTGCTGTCACTTATCTGGGCAACGTACAGTTTGGGCATTGGCAGGGGACAACGCATGGCAACCATCATGGAAGGCTACGGAACTGCGGTGAAGGACATCGCGTTGATTTTGTTAATTATTGCCGGCGCGGGTGCATACAAGGAGGTCTTGATGGATAGTGGGGTAAGTGCCGAAATTGGTGCCTCCCTGCAGCAATTGCCAGTCAATCCCTTGCTTCTGGGCTGGCTAATTGCTGCTGTGATACGGATATCTGTGGGTTCGGCCACCGTTGCGGCTCTGACGGCTGCGGGCATTAGTGCTCCCCTTGTGGCCGCGGGCGGGGTAGATCCTAACTTGATGGTACTGGCCATTGGAACCGGTAGCCTCATCTTCTCGCATGTCAACGACGGAGGATTTTGGTTGGTGAAAGAATATTTTAATCTCAGTATCAAACAGACCTTTTTATCCTGGACCTTACTGGAAACGGCGGTGGCCGTAATCGGTCTGGTAGGTGTGTTGGTATTGGATGTGTTTGTATAAGTAAAGAAAAATAAACAATGGAAAACATGTCTGCAGAAGGAAAATTAAAAGAATTGGGTTTGGTGTTACCTCCGGCGCCTCCTCCGGGAGGTGTATACCGGCCAATTGTTATTACCGGAAATTTATTGTTTTTGTCGGGCCACGGGCCAGTCTTGGAAGACGGTACGCTGATTACGGGTAAAGTGGGGATAGACCTGGACAAGGACCAGGGAAAGGCTGCCGCCAGACAGGTGGGGCTGACCATGCTGTCTACCCTGCAGTCCCAGCTTGGCAGTATAAATAAGATCAAACGGGTGATCAAAGTTCTGGGCATGGTCAATTGCAGTTTGGATTTTGAATTCCATCCCTATGTAATCAACGGGTGTTCGGAGCTTTTCGCAGAAATTTGGGGTGAAGAAAACGGCATAGGCTCTAGAAGTGCGGTGGGCTTTGGCTCCTTGCCAGGAAATATTTCCGTGGAAATCGAAGCAACCTTCGAGATTAACCAGTAATCGTATGTCAGATACATGGTATGAATTACAGCATCCGGAAACGGTCGATAGTCCAGCGCTGTTGGTCTACCGAGACCGAGCCTGGGAAAACATACAGCGTGCGATTGCAGTCGTCGGGACTCCGGACCGCCTGCGCCCACACGTAAAAACAAACAAGTCCATAGAAGCTTGTCAGCTATTGATGGATGCCGGAATCAGCAAGTTCAAGGCTGCCACAATTGCCGAGGTGGAGATGCTGGTACTTGCCGGAGCTACCGATATCCTGCTGGCCTATCAGCCCGTAGGACCAAAAATTGACCGCCTGTTTGCACTAATCCAAGCCTATCCGGATGTGCGCTTCCATTGCCTGACAGACCACGAAACCGCAGCCGAGGCATTGGATGCCAAAGCGAGGCAAGCCGGGCAGGTACTTTCCGTGTACGTGGATCTCAATGCGGGAACCAATCGTACGGGAATTGCCCCGGGCTCGGCCGCCGTGGAGCTGGTGGAAAAACTGCTCGGCAAATCCGGTTTGTCAGTAAGAGGCTTTCATTTGTACGATGGGCATTTGCGGAACCCGGTATTTGAAATCCGGACAGCGGAGTGCGAAGAGGGCTTCGCTCCAATCGCTGAGATGTGCGAAACCCTGGAAAAAATCCATAACCTTCCTCTGGAAATTATCGCTGGAGGAACAACGACCTTTCCCATCCATGCGGCCAGGCAAAACGTGATTTGTGCTCCCGGCACCTTCATCTACTGGGACGAGGGATATGGAACCGGGCTTCCCGAACAGGAGTTTCTTCACGCTGCCCTGGTGATAAGCCGTGTGATTTCCCTTCCGGCCGAAAATCTGGTCTGTGTGGATCTGGGACACAAAGCCATCGCCTCCGAAAACCCCATCGACAAGCGGGTTCGATTTCTGAACGCAATGGACGTATCGCCCGTCAGTCAAAGCGAAGAGCACTTGGTATTGCAAGTGGCACCCGATCATTCTTACCAGATTGGAGATGTGCTGTATGGAGTGCCCTACCATATATGCCCCACAGTGGCCCTGCATCAGGAAGCAGTGGTGGTGGAAAATGGCGAACAAGTAACCGTATGGAAAACCCTCTCGCGTGACCGTAGAATAACCTATTGACAGCCAGTTTAAACGAATCTAACGAAACGACACTATATGTTTACTATCGATGCACACCTGGACCTGAGCATGAATGCGCTGGAATGGAATCGGGATCTAACGCTTACCGTGGAACAGATCAATCAACGGGAACGGGCAATGGGCATGAATGATAAACCGGACCGGGGAAATGCAACGGTTTCATTACCGGCGCTGAGGGAAGCAGAAATCGGCCTGGTGGTAGCCACACAGATAGCCCGGTACGTGGCACCCGGCAATCCATTGCCAGGCTGGCACAGTCCCGAGCAGGCCTGGGCACAAACCCAAGGTCAATTGGCCTGGTATCGGGCAATGGAGGACAAGGGAGAAATGGTTCAAATCAATAATTTGGCCTCGCTGGAAGAGCACGTCACCCGCTGGCAGGACGGTACCGAGTCCGGGAAAAAACCGGTGGGCTATATCTTATCCCTGGAGGGGGCAGATTCCATTGTCAACCTAAGCTACCTGGAAAAGTCCTACCAGGCAGGCCTACGAGCGTTGGGTCCGGCGCATTACGGTCCGGGAAGGTATGCCCCTGGGACGGATGCATCCGGGCCCCTGGGACCGAAAGGAAGGGATTTATTGCGCGAGATGGAGCGTTTATCCATTATTTTGGATGCGACCCATCTCTGCGACGAAAGCTTTTGGGAGGCACTGGACCATTTTAACGGGCCTGTTTGGGCCAGCCATAACAACTGCCGGGCACTAGTCAACCACAACCGGCAATTTAGTGACGAGCAAATTAAGGCACTGATCGACCGGGGGGCAGTAATTGGAGGAGCGTTGGATGCATGGATGATGGTTCCCGGCTGGACCAAAGGTGTGTCGTTGCCCCGTGAGATGAATTGTGACCTGGAAAAAGTGGTCGATCACCTGGATCATATCTGTCAACTGGCCGGAAATGCCGACCATATTGGGATAGGGACGGATTTAGATGGTGCTTACGGTAGGGAGCAAAGTCCCTACGACCTGGAAACCATAGCGGATATCAGCCGGATTCCCGGCATGCTGCAAAAACGCGGGTACAGTTTGGAAGACATTCAACAGGTCATGCACGGCAACTGGCTGCGCTTTTTGAGGGATGCCTGGGGATAGTTTGTTTAATAAAAATAATAAATATTAAACAGAAAAATATATCTTGACATTCATTTCGTTCTCAAAAAACCCCTTTTAAAGCAGTTAAAAGGGGTTTTTTGTCGTTGGGCGGCACAACATGTTTTTTTTGTTTAAAAGATTTTTAAAAAAATTATACAAAAATATTTGGTTTGGTGTTTAACAATGGGTAGCTTTGATTAAACAAAAGGATAAAAACATGACAACTCTTGAATTTAGCTACTCACTAAACAAATTGAGCAAATCCTTAAAACCGTTTGCTTTGAAACTCACCCGAGACATGGACGATGCGAATGACTTGTTGCAGGACACCATGGTCAAGGCGTTTACGAATAAAGATAAATTTACCGACGGAACTAACCTAAAGGCCTGGTTGTATACCATCATGAAAAATACCTTCATTACCAATTACCAACGAATGGTAAGACGTGGTACCTTTGTCGACACCTCTGACAACTTGCATTTCATCAATTCAGGGTCCACTGTTATTGAAAATGGCGCTTACGGAGAATTTGCCATGAAGGACATTACCCGGGCGATAGAAAAACTGGATTCGGTATACAAAACACCCTTCATGATGCACTACAAGGGCTTTAAGTATCATGAAATAGCGGATAAGCTGGATATCCCCATTGGAACGGTTAAAAACCGCATCCATATCGCGCGAAAATTATTAAAAGACGAACTTAAAGTCTATATTACCAAAAACTAAAAAATGATTCATAAGAAAGTTGTAGTCATTGGTTCGGGCTTCGCCGGACTTTCTACAGCCACTCATCTGGCAGCTGAAGGCCAAGACGTACTATTGTTGGAAAAAAACAGCACCCTCGGCGGAAGGGCAAGAAAATTCGACGCCGAGGGTTTTGTATTTGATATGGGGCCCAGTTGGTATTGGATGCCGGATGTGTTTGAGCGGTATTTCGAGAAATTTGGAAAAAAAGTTACCGATTACTACTCCTTGACCCGGCTGGATCCTTCTTACGCAGTCTTCTTCGGAGAAGGCGATGTCATGGATATCCCTGCCAATCTGGACGAATTTCGGCAGGCATTGGAGGCATTAGAGCCAGGCGCCGCGAAAAAGCTCGATTTGTTTTTGGAGCAGGCGGCCTATAAGTACCAAAAAGGCATTCACGATTTGGTACATCGGCCAAGCCTTTCTCTCACCGAATTCCTGGACTTTTCCTTGCTGAAAGACCTTTTTCGAATGGATATTTTTCAGTCCATGTCTTCCCACGTGAGGAAATTTTTTTCCCACGAAAAAATCATTCGTCTGATGGAGTTTCCGGTTTTGTTTTTGGGAGAAACAGCCCAGAACATTCCAGCCCTTTACAGTCTGATGAATTACGCCGATATAGCGCTCGGAACCTGGTATCCCATGGGAGGCATGCACCGCATTATCGAAGGAATGGTGCAACTGGCCAAAGAAAAAGGCGTGGAAATACGGACAGAAGCAGAAGTGAATAAAATCAACGTACACGAGGGGAAGGCAGTTTCGCTGCTTTTGTCCAACGGAGAGACCGTTGCCTTTGACGTGCTGGTCGCCGGGGCGGATTACCACCACGTGGACAAGCACCTGCTTGACCCGGCATGGAGCAACTACAGCGACACCTATTGGGACAAGCGCACCCTGGCACCCTCTTCACTGCTTTTTTACCTGGGCGTAAACAAGCGGTTGACAAATCTTCGTCACCATAATCTCTTTTTTGACGAGCCGCTAGGGCCCCATGCCGAGGCCATTTATACCAATCCGGCCTGGCCGGAAAAGCCCTTATTTTACGTATCGGTCCCTTCCCAGACCGACCCTTCGGTGGCACCTGAAGGGATGGAAAACCTGTTCATTCTGATTCCACTGGCCCCCGACCTGGACGACCCGGAGCAAACCCGGGAGTACTACTTTGATTTGGTGATGGATCGGTTAGAAAAATTAACAGGGCAGGAGATACGATCGCATATTGTTTATAAAAAGTCCTATGCCCATCGGGACTTTAAAGAAGATTACCACGCGTTTAAAGGCAATGCGTATGGCCTGGCGAATACCCTGATGCAAACCGCCATTCTGAAACCCTCCCTCAAAAATAAAAAACTACCCAATCTCTTCTATACCGGACAGTTGACAGTGCCGGGCCCAGGGGTACCGCCCTCGCTTATTTCGGGTGGAGTTGTTGCCAAAGAAGTGATAAAATCGATGAAAAGATAAATATAATCGATATATTTAACAGGATATGGTCGACCACAAACAGCTTTTTGATGAAACTGCGCTCGAATGTAGCAAACTAATTACCCAACGGTACAGCACGTCCTTTACCCTTGGTATTCGAACACTTCACAAAGAGCTACACCTTCCCATCTATGCGATTTATGGTTTTGTTCGGTACGCGGACGAAATCGTGGATACCTTTCATGACAAGGACAAGCAAGCCTTGTTGGACGCTTTCAGGGAAGATACTTACCGGGCAATTCGCGAGGGAATTAGTCTGAATCCGGTACTTCACGCCTTCCAATTGATCGTGAATCAATACCAGATTGAGCGGGAATTGATCGATGCATTTCTGACTAGCATGGAAATGGATCTGGATTTTACCCGGTACAACGATTCCAAATACAAAGAGTACATCTATGGATCGGCAGAAGTGGTGGGCCTGATGTGTCTGCGGGTTTTTTGTAAGGGAGACAGTCAGACTTATGATCGACTCAGAGGTGCGGCCTGTAAACTAGGTGCTGCCTTTCAAAAAGTAAATTTCTTACGGGACCTTAAAAGCGATTACGAAGAACGCGGTAGGGTTTATTTCCCGGGAGTCGAGTTCAAGGATTTCAACCGGGCCATCAAATCAGAAATTGAAGCAGATATAGAGCAGGATTTCGATGAGGCGCTGATTGGCATTCATCAATTGCCAAAGGGAGCCATGTTGGGGGTCAAGATCGCTTACCTGTATTACAGAAAGCTTTTCTCTAAAATCAAAGAATTGCCTCCGGAGGTTATCACCCAGCAACGAATCCGCATCCCGAACGGGCGAAAAATGGCTTTATTGGTACGAACGTATTTTGGGTACAAAACAGGACTTGGTTAATGAAAGAAGAATACTATTACCTGGGGCTCATGCTCTTCACCCTTTCTTATCCCCTGGCGCAGTCTTTTGAACACCGGATTACTTACCACAAGAAATGGTATGCGCTCTGGCCGGCATCCCTCATTACCGCATGCGTTTATCTCATTTGGGATCATTGGTTTACGGTAGAGGGAGTTTGGTGGTTCAATGAACGGTACATTCTGGGTTGGTACCTCTTTGAATTGCCGTTGGAAGAAATTTCGTTTTTCTTTATCGTGCCTTTTGCCTGTATTTTTATCTACGAAGTCTTGATTTATTTTGTAAAAAAAGATTGGCTACAGCCCATCGGAAAGCCCTTTGTATACATAATGGTACCGCTGTTATTGGTTTTGGGTTTCTATCATTGGGAAAAGTTGTATACTTCGTTTAATTTTATATTTACCTCGCTTATCGTAGCGGTTCATTTTCTGGTCTTTAAAGATCGGATTCTGGGTCGGTTTCTGGCCGCCTATCTGGTCAGCTTGTTGCCTTTCATGCTGGTAAACGGGGTTCTTACCGGTACCTGGTTGGACGAACCCATCGTCGGGTACAACAATCAGGAAAACTTGGGGATTCGAATAGGAACTGTACCGATAGAAGATAGCGTTTATTCATTGGGTTTGTTGCTGTTGAATATCAGTATTTACGAAAAGATCCTACGTCGCAAAACATTTACACGCTAGTTTGGTTTATAGTCTATGTTAAATTTGGATGTACATATTGATCAGCATTCTGGTTTTTGTTTTGGGGTAGTCTATGCCATAGAGATGGCTGAGGAAATCCTGGACGATGAGGGTCGTTTGTATTGCCTGGGGGACATCGTTCACAACGACGAGGAAGTCAAACGACTTACCCAAAAAGGGTTGATTATCATCAATCACGATTCGCTGAAGGACCTAAAAAACGAAAAGATTTTAATTCGCGCTCATGGAGAGCCGCCTTCGACCTACGAGTTGGCAATAAAAAACAACCTGACGCTAGTAGATGCTAGTTGCCCGGTAGTACTAAAACTTCAGAACCGTATCAAAAATTCGTACGATAAGGACGAAACGATTTACATTTACGGTAAGCACGGTCACGCTGAAGTGATAGGGCTTTTGGGGCAAACAAGAAACAAGGCGGTCGTTTTTCAGGATATCAGCGAATTGGATATTCCCTCGCTTCCAAAGAACATTACCTTATACAGCCAAACCACCAAAAGTACCGACAAGTTTTACGAGATCAATGAAATTCTCAAGGCGAATGGCATTACAATAAATACCAATGATACCATTTGTAGGCAGGTATCCAACCGAGACAAGGAATTACGGGAATTCGCTTCCAAATTCGACCATATTGTGTTTGTTAGCGGAACCAAGTCTTCCAATGGGAAAGTGCTTTTTAATGTTTGCAAAGAAAAAAATGCGCAAACCTACTTTGTATCCAGTCCGGAAGAAGTGGAGCAATCGTGGTTTACCGACGGACAAAGCGTGGGTATTTGCGGTGCCACCTCTACACCCATGTGGTTGATGGAGAAAGTCAGGGACCGAATTCGGGAGTTTTGAATGATTTACGTTTCTCTGGTGTTTTTTTTGCATGAACAACGTTTCCCAAAAGCAGCATTTATCGTCAACTATTGATCCGAAGGGATTGATCATTGCCGGATCAATTATATTATTGTGGGCAACTTCTTTGGTGTTTTTGTTGGGCTACTCCATCGATTTTTCGGATCCGTTGGTTTATTTGGCGATTTTGGTTCAAACGCATTTGTACACCGGGTTATTCATTACCGCCCACGATGCCATGCACGGGGTTGTTTCTACCAACCGGAAATTGAATCATGCGGTAGGTTGGCTCGCAGCTTTGTTGTTTTCCTACAATTTTTATTGGCGGTTATTTCCGAATCACCACAAACACCACCGATTCGTCGCTACAGACAAGGATCCCGATTACCATGCGTCCAATCGGTTCATCCCCTGGTACTTCAGTTTTCTGTTTAGCTATGTGAACATCTGGCAGTTTCTCTTGATGGCGGGTACGTTTAATTTATTGAAAATCTGGATTCCTACAGAAAACCTTGTTTTGTTTTGGATGCTGCCGGCAGTTCTTTCCACACTTCAATTGTTTTATTTTGGCACCTACCTTCCCCATAGAGGGGAGCAGGAAAATGCTCACCACTCCGGTACCTTAGCGCCAAACCATATTTGGGCGTTTGTGTCCTGCTACTTTTTTGGTTACCATTACGAGCACCACGACTCACCCAATACACCTTGGTGGCGCCTGTGGCGGGCCAAGAATAGCCGTACCTGAAAAAACATCCTTGATCCACAAACATTTTTCATTCATAATGATTATTGTTCTAAATGCTCCATTTCTATGAAGGTTTCTCTGATAACATTTGCGTTGTTTTTTACTTGTGGGTTTGTGCTGGCTCAGGAAGGGATTATTCAGGGTAAAATAGTTAATCCCGTCAATAACGAACCCATTCCCTTTGCGAACGTGGTTGTTCAGGGCCTGGATAAAGGGACCGTTTCGGATGAAGAAGGGCAGTATCAATTAACCGGTCTCGAACCCGGTTTGTATAACGTGCGGGCCTCTTTTGTCGGATTCAAATCACAGACATTTTATGAGGTGCAGGTATCCCTTGCCAGACCTGTGCAGCTCGATTTTGAGTTGGAAGAAGATGCGTCGAATCTGGAAGAAGTGGTGGTAAGTTCTGAATTCAGCCGTTCGGATGTCACGCCACTATCGGCAAGAAAATTAAATGCAAACGAGATTGAACGGTACCCGGGGGGAAATAGAGACATAAGCAGGGTGATCCAATCGCTGCCCGGTGTTGCCAGTACAGCTAGCTTTCGAAACGATATCATTATTCGGGGAGGCGCCCCAAATGAAAATAAGTTTTTTATTGATGAAATCGAGGTTCCGGTCATCAATCACTTTGCCACGCAAGGTTCGTCGGGAGGCCCCGTTGGGATCTTAAATGTAAACCTGATCAAAAATGTGGATGTTATCAGCGGAGGCTTTCCTGCCAATCGAATGAATGCGCTGAGTTCTTTTTTTGAATTTCAGCTCAAAGACGGCCGTAGGGACAAGATGTTTTCGCAAGTTACCGTGGGCGCCAGTGAACTGACGTTTTCCAATGAAGGGCCTATTGGCGAGCGGACGACCTATATTGTTTCGGCCAGAAGATCGTACTTGCAAGGATTGTTTCGCTTATTGGGGCTTCCTTTTCTTCCTACCTTCAATGACTTTACATTTAAGACCAAAACTCAGATCAACGAAAAAACGGAATTGACAGTTTTGGGTGTTGGTGCGATCGATCAATTCGCACTCAATTTTGACGTACCGGATGGAGAGACGACCGAAGACCGGGAAAATCGCTTGTTTTTGTTGGACAACCTGCCCATTTCCACGCAGTGGAATTATGCAACGGGGATTAAGCTAAAGAGGTTTCGGGAGAATGGCTTCTGGACGTTTATCTTGAGCCGTAACATGCTCAACAACCGGTCCTATAAGTACGCTCAAAACGATGCATCCCAGGAAGAAAACCTGTTGTTTGACTACCTCTCACAGGAGAGTGAAAATAAATTCCGCGCAGAAAACAGCGTTTTCAAAGACGGTTTCACGCTTCAATACGGTGTCAATTACGAGTTTAGCCGCTACCTGATCGAAAATTTCGACCGGCAAGTATTGGTACAGGATGGACAGGTATTGGATATTTCTTCCGTTTCCCTGTTTAACAGTTATGGGGCATTTGTGATGGGAAGTAAAAAATACCTGGACGAGCGCTTGCTGGTAAACTTGGGAGTTCGGATGGATGGCAGCGATTTTGGGGCGACTGCCAGTAACCCTTTGAACCAGTTAAGTCCGCGGGTTTCAACCAGCTATCAACTGAAAGATAACCTCTTTTGGAATGCCAATGCCGGGATTTACTACCAAAAGCCGCCCTACACGGTTTTGGGTTTTCAGAACAACGAGGGAGCCTATGTAAATCAGGAAAACGATGTCCGCTTTATCCGTTCCACACACCTGATTACTGGTCTGGAGTGGCAACTGCCGGAGAAAAACCGGCGTTTTTCGGCGGAGGTATTTTATAAAAACTATGCGAACTATCCGAGTTCGATTCGAAACGGAATCGCCTTGGCTAATCTGGGGGCAGATTTTGGGGTAATCGGGAATGAACCGGTGACTTCCGACGCAAGGGGGAGGGCGTATGGGCTCGAATTACTCGCCCAGCAACGCTTGTTTAAGGGGTTTTATGGAATAGCTGCACTTACGCTGGTTCGCAGCGAATTTACCAATCCCAACACCGAGTTTCTTCCCTCTTCCTGGGACAATCGGTTCATTGTAAGTTTAACAGCCGGCAAGCGGCTCCAGAAGGACTGGGAGTTGGGTGCCCGCTGGCGCTTTTTGGGAGGGACCCCGTATACACCTTACGACTTCCAGGCTTCCTCACTTCGATCCAATTGGGATTTATTTAATCAGGGTGTTTTTGATTTTTCCCGAATCAACGGCGAACGCCTCAATAGCTTTCACCAACTGGACCTTCGGGTAGATAAAAAGTACTTTTACGATAAGTGGAACCTAAACTGGTATTTTGACGTGCAAAATGCCTACAATTTTCAGGCAGAGCAGCAGGCAAACCTGGTCCCCCAGAGAGGTGATCAGGGGCAATTGTTGGTGGATCCGGAGGATCCTTCCCGTTACCTGCTCCGGGAGGTCCCCAATCCGGCTGGAACGGTGCTTCCAACAATTGGTCTCATTATAGAATTTTGATGCATTATGTAGTATCTTCGGGCCTACATGGGACGAAGAATTACGTTTTTTTTGGCGGTACAATTTCTTCTGTTTGGCCACCTCCGGGCGCAGGATCTGGAGTCGGTTATTAAGCAGGGGGAAGGGGGATCGTTCGTAGAAAAGCTTTTTGGCCTGGCAGATCGCACGGTGGATCTGTTCAGTACGGATCAATGGACGTTCATTCCCGCACTCACCTATTCTCCAGAGACCAGTTTGGGAATTGGAGCCCGGGCGGTAAGGATTTTTAGGACCGGTAGCGATTCATTGTCGGGTGCAAACAGACCTTCTTCCTTACCACTCACATTTTTGTATACCCTTAATCATCAGGTGATCTTAACGGGAGAATTGGAGCTTTGGATGAATCAAAACAAGTCTTTTTTGAATGGGCGGATGGAATTTTCCGATTATCCGTTTCAGTTTTCAGGAATTGGGAATGCGGTTTTTGAGGCAGAATCCTATGCCAGCAGGTATTTTTACGTACATGTCTACTACGAAAAGGAAGTTGCCCGGGGCATTTACCTGGGACCTAGGTATGAGTTTCGTACGGATGACCTATATCAGAAGGTCCCAGGAGGACTGCTGGATGCAGGCACGATCCCAGGCAGCAATGGGCAGCGCTTGTCCGGTTTGGGACTGGCAGTGACTCTGGATCGCCGGGATGCTATTTTCCAACCTGCCCGAGGAGGGTACCATCAATTGTCCTGGATGAAGTTTCATTCCGTTTTCGGGAGTAATTTTGATTTCACACAATGGGTTTTTGATTTCCGGAAATATTGGCCGATGAGAAACGATCAGGTGTTTGTGGGGCAGGCAATGGTAAGCCTGACTCAGGGGGAAGTTCCGTTTCAGCATTTATCCATGATGGGTGGGAGTGATTTGATGCGGGGCTATTTTGAGGGCAGGTATCGGGACCGGCATGCCATGGTCTACCAGGCTGAGTGGCGGTTTCCGGTATACCGTAACCTACGAATGGTTGCCTTTGGAAGTGCGGGTCAAATTGGTAGGAACGCCGGCGATTTTGGTTTGAATCGGAACATGCGGCTGGGAGCGGGTATCGGGTTCAGGTATCGGCTAAACGAGGAAGGTCTCCAGTTGAGAATTGACCTGGCCTATGGTGATCGACCGGCCTTTTATTTTGGCCTGAACGAAGTAATCTAACCTTTTGATGGTGTAAACATACAGTGAAAATGGAAATAAAGGCATTGAACAACTTACTGGGCAATATTGATATTTACCTGCTGGATCAGTTGTTAAAGGGGCGTTTTGAAAAGGATATGTTGCTATTGGACGCGGGTTGCGGAGAGGGTAGAAATAGCCATTATTTTATCCGTGGTGGATATCAGATTTTGGGAGTAGACAGTAATCCTACTGCCATTCAGATGGCTCGAATTACCGCCAAAACGCTGGATCCTACGTTTGACGCTCAGCGATTTATCGTGGCGCCTGTGGAGGATCTCCCCTTTCACCGGGGTGCTTTTGATGCCCTTATCAGCAGTGCGGTGATGCATTTTGCCAGAGATAGGGTTCATTTTGACGCAATGTTTGGTGAACAAATGCGGGTGCTGAAGAAAGGAGGTCTTTTCTGGCTGAGGATGTGTTCGGACGCAGGAGGCTGTTTTCCGCTTTCGGGCGATCCAGCAGATCGGCAACAAGCGCTTCCCGACGGTACCGAACGGTTTGTGCTCACGGAGCAGCTCTTATCCGAAGTCATGAAGTGCTACCGGCTTAGTTTATTGGAGCCGGCTAAGTCGGTGGTGGTCCATGGACAGCGTGCCATGGGTGCCTACTTGTTTAAAAAGGAAGGGGAATAGACTGAAAAAGGGAAGCAGATGCCGGTGATACCATTTGATTTACAATATGTGTTGGAGTTGGTAGGAACGTATTTCTTTGCCATATCGGGAGCGCTGGCGGTACAAAACCGGGACCACGATCTATTCGGGGCCGGGTTTACCGGTTTTATCACAGCCATCGGTGGGGGTAGTTTGCGGGATATCCTGCTCGGTGCTTATCCGTTGGTCTGGATAGGTAACGTGGATTTCCTCTATGCTATTTTTGCCGGCTTGATCACTACCTTTTTGTTTTTCCCCCTGGTGGCGAGACTCAGAAAAACCTTGTTTTTGTTTGATACACTTGGCATCGCCTTTTTTACGATTCTGGGTGTAGAAAAAACACTGGCGTTAGATTTCAGACCTGAGGTAGCGGCGATTATGGGTATGTTCAGCGCGGTAATGGGGGGTGTGATCCGAGACACCCTCACCAACGAGATACCGATTTTGTTCAGAAAGGAGATCTATGCGTCTGCCTGCCTCAGCGGAGCCGTGGTCTATTTGATCCTGAATCATTATGGTGCGGAACGAAACAGCAACCTTCTTTTATCCATCGCATTGATCATTCTGATTCGTTTGGTGGCTGTCCGGTTCAAGCTGAGTTTGCCCACCTTAAAATAAAAAATGCTGCGACAAACAGAGGCAGGGATGGTAGGAAGCCACCGGATCGGCGTAGTATACATAACATTTACCACATAATTAACTATTTATTATCCGAGTCGATGCAAGTTCAAATATTTCAAAACAAGGAAGCCTTACACCGGGCAGTAGCCGAGCGAATTATCGCCGAGGTCAAGCAAAACCCCCAAAGCGTTTTGGGATTGTCTACCGGAAGTTCCCCAATTGACACTTACGCTAATCTGGTTCGGGATCATCAGACGCAGGGCACCGATTACAGTCGGGTCCGTACGTTTAACCTGGATGAATACGTGGGGCTGGCAGGGAGCCATCCCCAGAGTTACCGTTACTTTATGAATGAGCATTTGTTTCATCACCTGAATATTCCCATGGAGAACACGTATGTGCCCTCCGGAATCGGTGATTTGGAAAAAGAATGTGAAGCATATGAAAACGAAATCAAAAGGCAGGGAGGAATTGACCTGCAGTTGCTCGGTATCGGGACTAACGGCCACATAGGATTCAACGAACCCGGAACACCGCTTGATTCCCGAACGCACGTGACCCGGCTTTTACAGGAAACGATAACAGCGAATGCCCGTTTTTTTTCAACTGTAGAGGAAGTACCTACCGAGGCGGTCACCATGGGTATTCAGACCATAATGGAAGCCAGGCAGATTGTATTATTGGCCTATGGGAGTAAGAAAGCCGCGACGATCCGGGATGCGGTACGCCGGCCGGTAACGGAGAATGTTCCGGCCTCCGTCCTTCAGCATCATCCAGACGTTGCCCTGTACCTGGACGAGGAAGCGGCGGCACTGCTATAGGTCATCTGGGGGAAGGTTTCCGTGCTGTCTGGGAGCGTTGGTTTTTGTCCAGAATCAGGTTTCGCAGGTACACTTTGAAGACTGTACCTTTCCCCAGTTCGCTTTCAATTTCGATCTTTCCGTCGTTTGCGCGAATTTGTTCCCGTACCAGGTAGAGTCCGAGTCCTTTGCCTTCGACGTGGTTGTGAAAGCGCTGATAGAGGCCAAAGATCCGATCGCCATAGCGTTTCAGGTCCAGGCCGATCCCGTTGTCTTCGAAGCGCAGGATGCAATAGTTTTTTTCGGTATAGGTACGGATCCATACTTCTGGCAGCCTGTCGGGATGCCTGTATTTTACAGCATTGGTCATGAAGTTCATAAGGAAATTTTCCAGGTGCGCATACACGTAGTTCATTTCCTCCAATTCCGAAAAATCCCGGTGTATCTGTATGCCCGATTCCCGGAGTTGGTTAAACAAGCTTTTTTCCACGTTGTTTAGGAGTAGCTTGAAATCGATCAATTCTACTTTAGGGATTTTTTGTTTCTTTATGGAAACCACTTCTATCAAATCCTGCAGGGTGGCGTCGAGCAGGTTGGTAGAGATCTTCAGGTTCTCCATGATTTCCTTGTTTTCGGGGTCTTTCGGATCTTCTTCGTTAAATAGGTCGATTAACAGGGAAATGTTGACAATAGGCGCCCGCAGATTGTGTGATACGATGTAGGCGAAGCGCAATAGCTCTTCGTTATGGGACTTTAAATCTTTGATTAGTTTTTCTCGTTCAGTTTCCAGCTTTTTTGCATTTGTCGTGTTTTGTTTGACGAGCAAAATCCGATCGATGCTGCCTGAATCATTCATGAGTGGCACTCCATGGTTTAAAAATCGCTGCTGATTTGCTTCGATTTCATACGATACCCGATGCCCTGTCAGAATTTTCGTTAGGTTGCTGCGCGTCTTTTCCAGGTTTTCCCCGGTATACTGATCCAGATGGGAGGTTCCGATAAGGGTTTTGGGGTCTTTCCCGGCAAGCCGGTATTCCTCTCCATCCGTAAAAATGTAGCGAAAGGACTTGTCCAACACGTCTACGGTACCCCCGGGAAAATTTTCCGCAATGCTACGGTACAGTTGCTCCGAGGCGATTAGCCTTTTTTCCGATAGTGTTCTATCGGTGATGTCGTCGACAAAGACCACGTAGGAGACCCGGTTTTTTTTACCGTATCGGACGCGGGTAAAGGATATTTTTAGTTCTTTGTAATCATCCGGACCGATGGGAAGTAGGAAATAGGCGGTACTTCGCTTCGATCGTGAAAATCGGGTAATGACCTCCCGTAAGCGGTGAGTACTGCCCTGTTGCACCAATACCGTTTCCAGTAATTGCTCCTTTTTTTCCAGGTTGAAAATGGGGAGGGTTTTGTTATTAATCAGCGTGATCTCCAAGTGATGGTTGACGGCAAAAATGGCGTAAGCGGTTCCATTCAGTATGGCATCGTGCATGAAATTTTTTTCCTGAAGAATGGTTTCAAAACGAAATCGATGCAATTCTTTTCCAATCCAATCGCCGAGAATCCGTAGCAGTTCCTGATAGAAGGCAGGGTTTTGTAAAGGGGTTCGGTGAAGAAAGCACAAGCTGCCAATAATGGCTTTTTCATTGTCCTGCAAATCCAATCGGATCAGCGAGCAAATGCCCTTGTTTTTTAAAAGTGGGCTATCCTGTAGCTCCGGATATTCCGGGTAAGTAAGCCATAGAAAATTTTGCTGGTCCTGCGGTTTTGGTAATTGATTATTCAGAAATGCCTTCCATATCTTGGAGGAGGAGCTGACCAATTTGTGGGAATGGGTGACGGAAATAGGGTCTAACAAGCGACTGACCGGGTCGCAGTTGGCAATGATGCAGTAGGTACACCCAAGCTTTCTGCCTAATAAGAGGGCTATTTCATCAAAAAGCGGCTTTCCGCTAAACATGCTGGAAATCTCTGAAACGTTTTGAAGGGTTTGCTGGATGAATTCTTTCTCAGAAAGACTTTGAATGATTCCTTCGTGCGCAAGCAGGTTCTGCTTCGCCCTGTCTATTTCCGATGCGTTGCGGAGTATACCGACCAGTACTGTTTTTTTGGAAGGAATATCGTAAAAAACCCTCAAATCGTTCTTTAGGTGCAGGTAGTCTCCTGTTTTGTTTTTTACCCGGTAATCGATGGTGTAAGAGTCCAACTCGTAGGACTGGGTGAAAAATAGCTCGTAAACCTGGTTATAGTCGTCTGGATGAACCAATTCCAGCCAGTCCCATAGAGAGAAGTGCTTGAACCTTTCCTCTTCAAAGCCCAAAAGTTCGGTAATCGCCCCGTTCCAGATCATTTCTTTGTCCTCCCTCAAGTACTCGAAATATAGGATGTCCAGAAAACTGTGGGATAGGTAATTGGGTTTGTCTTCAAGCAGGTTGGGAAAGTCCGGCCGTCGGGGCTGCTTTTTTAATGCCAAAAGCCGGTAGCCGTTTTCCAGCGTACCACTGTGCAGTTTCAGGACGTCTAAATCCAGAACCTGACCCTCCAACTCTCCCTTGCAAAGTTGCTTCAACGTTGGCGGGTCCGAAAACCTGTATTTTTCGTACAAATGCGTGCAAAAATCTTCCAGGTTTTCAGGGAAAAAGCCAGAGGGGTTTGACCTATCGGTTCTAATTCGCTTTGATGCCGGAAGCACGATCCAGGAAGACTGGATTTGAGCCGGACGATAGGGAATGATAATGGCGTTAATTAGGTAGCTGTTGGCTGCCTGAGCCACGGTAAATCCCTCAATTTTCACCCAAACAAAGGTATTATCAGGCAAAAAGAGGGGTATTTCCAGGACTTCTGCTCTTCCCAGGCAATCAAAAATCGTCTCCAATACCGGGCGTTGAACGGTTGGAAAAACCCGACTAAAAAAGTCCGGCCGGTACACGTTTGAGCCTTCATTAAAAAGCTGAAAAAAGCTATTGGATACAAACAGGACTTCAAAATCCCTTTCACCTGATCTTTTAAAAGTTACAAACAGGTTGTTGAAAATCTTTTCGGGCATCTAATTTATGCATTGAGTTACCAACGTGTCATGATAAAGATTCCCTAAATTTAAGATAAATTATAAAAAATACCCAATAAATTTATATTAGTCAAAATTTTCTATTTGAAATTCATATAAACATCTATATGTTGAAAAAGGGGTTACAATTGTTCTTCGAGAAGAAAGGTAATCTTATGTAAGGTACTGGCCGTTTCGTCTTCCGGGTCCCTGCGAAGGAGCTCCAAAGAAATCACCTTGCCTTCCACTGAACGAAGCAAATCTGTGATATCGGATAATTCCCAGAAGGCTGCTGGAATTTTATTGATCGTAATGATTTCGTCGAAGGCCTCTACCCCCTGCCGGTGTGCGGGAGAATTCTCTCGTACCTGACTGATGTAGAAACGTTTGTTTTCCGCCGAATATACCCGTACCATCAGTCCGCTCATGTCGTATTTGAATTCGTTGCTGAACTTGGCTCCTTTTTTAAACAGGATCCGTTCCCGGGGATAGTCAAAAATGATTTTCATCCGGTTTAGCACATCCGATCCCAGGCTTCCATTTCTGCCTGTTCCGATGATCACTTCGGAAAATTCATTTTCTTCCGGATAGGATGTAATGACATTTCTAAACTTAAGTCCGTGAATGCCCAGGCGTTTTACCCGGCCTACGTACCCAAACAAATCGCCGCCCAATGAGCGGCCCAGGTCGCTTTCCAGGGTGGTTTCAGGCAGCACGATGTCCTCGCTGGTTTCCATGTTTAAAAGCAGCCCGTGATTGGCACCGGTATCTATCAGTAACTTGGATTGCAGGTCCGGTCCGTTTGCCTGACGTATGGTAGAGGCGATATAGGGTTTATTGCCGTCGATTTCAATGTCCATTTTTCTAAATCCAAAAGGTCGCCATTTGAGGGCCGTTCGTTTGTAAAAACCGACCGAAGCATTGTCGTAGTCTATTTTTATCGGATTGTTTTTAAAAAACTCATGGCCAATTACCCCATATACTGGTATTCCAATTACTTTCTCCAATTCCAAAAAATCTTCATCCAGAACCAGAATTGCCTGGAATATTCCCTCCACAGGCCCCAAATCAAAATGGTTGTTTGGGGAAACAGAGGCACTTAAAACCGTCTTCCCATCTGCCCCGACCAGGTTTAGTTTGCGGGTGTACTGCATGTCCATTTGGTCGGCCAGGGTTTTGCTGAAAAAAATATTGGACTTGACGCCCGTGTCGAAGAGAAAATTCACTTCGGGTCCTCCATTGATGGAAACAGGCAGGATAATCAGGCTATTGGAATCGATGAAAGGTAGGTCTACTTTTCGCTTTTCTTTTTTCATGTAAAAGCCGGGTACCTGGCTTTGCAAAGAAAGGGCAAAGAAAAAGACCAAAAAAAACAAGAATAGCTGTTTGATGCCAGGGTGCATAGATGCGTAGTTCGTATTTATTGGTTTAATATAGAAAATTAATTTAAGTACTTTGACATTAACCCCTATTCTTTGGGTATGTTTGGTTTTTACTATCTCTTATTTAGAAAGATTGAAAATAACTATGGTATTGCAGCATTGAAAAGTTTCAGGGTTTGATAAATCTAAAAAAAAACCCATCTTTATTCCTTAGAATACTAAAAATATGGCCGATAAGTCAATTATTGAAAAAGCAAAAAAAATATTCGAAAATTACCTCATCCGGCAAGGAAGCCGAAAAACACCGGAGCGGTTTTCCGTCATTGACGAACTATATGCCTTGCCTCAGGATGAACATATTGATGTAGAGGGTTTATTTTTAAAAATGAGAAATAGCGGATACTCCATCAGCCGGGCCACCATCTACAATACATTGGATTTATTGGTCGAATGTGGCCTTGCCGTAAAACACCAGTTTAAAGACAAAGTAGCCCTGTACGAACAAGCACTTACCTACAAGCACCACGATCATTATGTCTGCAACCAATGCCGGAAAATAAAGGAGTTTTCCGACCAGCGGATCAACCTGATTAAGGAGGCCATGGGGAAAGAGTTTTCTTCCCATATTACCAGTCATTCCCTGGTACTCTACGGCGACTGTCTGATCCCGGAATGTGAAAACCTACAGGTTATCTGATCCAAACGACCCTACTCCTTTTTTTTACGGGCAAAATAACGTTTATAAATGGGTTTTCGGAGCGCAAACTGAAGGTAAAGGACCGGGTACAAAAGAAGACCAAGCAGCGCATTGGGTGCGGTATAGTCGATCTCGTCGACGATCAAGGAATGCTTCTCTCCCTGATTCACCACCCGGTGTTTGTGCCGCCACCTACGCAGAAAGAATGGCAATTTTCTTCCTGCGTCGATAAAGATAAACTCCCTTTCGTCCGTTTGGTCGGCTATGATTTCACTGGTCCAGGTTTGCTTGAAAAAAATAAAATTCAATTCCAGACTTACCAGGTCTCCCTTGGACGAGCCATCAAATCGCAGCAACTTCACTGGAGGAAAAGGCGGGTTCAATGACCTGAATAGATCTTCGGTAAACCCTGCTTTTACCTCCAGGTAAGGCCGCGCTACCTGCGTACTTAAGTTAATCCTCATCCTATGCAACGTGTATTCGGCTACTGCATTTTCTTTAGGTATTGAAAAAGCTCACTGTCTGAGGAGATGACCAAGTTGGTTTTTTCGTCCAGAGACTTTTCCAAGGCCTCCAGGGAACGGAGAAATTTATACAGATCAATGGATTGCCGGTTTTTGTTATACGCGGAGGCATAGATTTCGGTGGCTTCTGCATCTGCCCTACCCCGGATTTCCTCGGCTTCCCGGGTAGCTTCCGACTGGATTTGAGCCAGGTCCCGCTCCTTGTCACCCTGAATCTTCCGGGCCTCTCCCTGTCCTTCGGACCGAAATTGATCGGCGATACGGTTTCGTTCACTTATCATCCGATCGTAAACCCGATCCCGAACCTCGTCCACATAATTCATTCGCTTGAACCTGAAATCGAGGATCCGCACTCCAAGATCGGACGTCCGTTCATTTGCTTTTTGCAAGACAATTTCCTCGATCGCTTCCCTTCCTACTTTGATGTCTTCCAGCACTTCCAATTCCTCCATGAAATCCTCTGTCACCTCCGGGTCACGGTTGGTAGACCGCACGATGTCCAGTAGGTCATTGCTGGCAATGGCATTTCTAGTCTCGCCGTCCAGGATATCATCCAATCTGGATTGGGCAGAACGTTCGTCCCTCAAACGAATAAAAAACTGCAAGGGGTCCGTGATTTGCCAGCGGGCATAGGTATCCACGAAGATGAATTTCTTGTCTTTGGTAGGAACCTGGTTTTTGTCTCCATCCCATTCCAGATAGCGCTTGTCAAAAAATTGCACTTTCTGGATGAAAGGGATGACAAAGTTGACCCCCGGACTGGTTCGAGGTTCGCCTACTGGCTTACCAAATTGGGTGACGATGGCCTGCTGGGTCTCGTCCAGAATAAACACACTCTGACCTGCGACTATAAGTCCGACTACCACCAGTATGATGTATACTACGTTACTTTTTTTCATGGCTTGCTAATTAGGAATTTTTCCTTCCTGCTTGATCGTTCAGGGAGCGGGGTTTTGAATGGCCTTATTTAAATTCAAAAGCGGCAGCACGTTGCTTCCGCTTTCATCCGTGATAACGGTGTTGCCGATTTTGGGAAGTACTTTTTCCAATGTTTCCAGGTACAGACGTTGCCGGGTCACTTCGGGCGCCTTGACGTAGGCCTCAAAGACGGAATTAAATCGGTTGGCCTCTCCTTTTGCTCCGTTGACCCGGTTTAGGGCATAGGCCTCTGCCAGTTGTATGGTTTCATCCGCAATACCTCTGGCTCGGGGTATCACCCGATTGTAATCGGCTTCTGCCTGGTTAATCAGCGTTTCACGCTCCTGTTGGGCTTCGTTGACAGCATTGAAACTGGGTTTTACCGGTTCGGGAGGATTAACATCCTGTAACACCACCTGATCGATTCGAATCCCATTTTCGTATTCGTCACACATTTCCTGCAGCAATACTTCCACACTGGTGGCTATTTCCTGTCGTCCTACCGTCAATACCTCATTGACCGTTCGGTCTCCCACGATTTTTCTCATGGCAGCCTCCGACATGTCGTTGAGGGTTTGTTCCGCATTTCTTACGCGAAACAGGTAATTGTAGGAATTGACGATCCGGTACTGGACCACCCATTCTACATCGGTGAGGTTTAAGTCCCCGGTAAGCATCATGCTTTCGTCGCCGTATCCGGATTTAACGTAATCCGAACGGGTCCCCGCGGCACTGGTTCGAAAACCAAACTCTTGCTTGAGCTGCCGCTGCACCGGTATTTTATACATGGTCTCAACAAATGGAATGATAAAATTCAGGCCGGGCAAGACGGTACGGTTGTACTCTCCCAATTGAATCACTACCCCTTCTTCTTCTGGACCCACGGTCTTAACGGCCGAAAATACCACAATGATCACTGCTATCGCCAGGATGATTTTGGATAGGTATTTCTTTATCCAATCCGGATTGACGTTGATTTCAAATTGATTGTCTGACATAAATACGTGTTTTTTGCAATTTACGATTATTTGATCGATTTCACCCTCCGGGAGTAGATCATTTCTAACCGGAATGATTTCATCTTTCCTAAAACATCCAGAGAAATAAAACAAAAAGAATTAACCACACTGCGTCCATGAATTTCCAATACACGGCGAATAAATCCAGCTTCATGTGTTCATAGGGGTTTGTTAAAAGTATCAGGGATTTTACCGGGTCTTTACCGGATTTTTCCACCTGTATTACCAATACAAGTGCATAAATCAGTGCCCCGCCCAGGTGAAACAGGTGAATGCCGCTCAGTACGTAAAGAAAGCTACCCGAAGGAATGCCCCGAAAGTCAATTCCCATGGTGGAGAGCTCTTTCCATCCCAGAAACTGAAAACCGGAAAACAATAGCCCCAGAAGAAAAGTAAAAAGCAGAAAATTTTTCGTTTTGTCCAGTTCGTGTAGCCGAAAGCTGGGCAGTATTTTGCCAGAGGTGTAGCTACTTACCACAATCAACAGGCTACTCATGATGAAGGATTTGGGAAAGGTAGAGCGCTCAAACACACCGGATTCCGGTTGAGACAATACAAAAGCGGTCGTGAGGAAGAAAAATAGCAATCCACTCCCAAACATGCCCAAATACATCAACGTGCGGTAAGGGTGCATGTTCTCAATTTTCCGAAACCAATGGGTCTTTTTCTCTTTTTGCATAGGCCGTATTCGAATAACAAAACAAATTTACAGTTTGTTGGCAAAAGGGCGTAAATAGGCGAAGGGATTTGGGTTTTTACGAATATGCCCGGTTGGAATCCGGAGCAGAGGCACCTTATTACCGGGGAAATTGATAAATTGCGCCAATTATTATCCGATCATTAAACCAAAATATACTTGGATAGATCTTCATTTTTGTCGCTTTACGAAGAGGATCCCTTCGTCCGGAACCTGGCCTTGACTCTGGGAAAAGGCGATCAGTCCCGCATGCAGGTGCGAGGCCTTTCCGGCAGTATGGACATGGTTTTGCTTCAGGCGATTACCAAACTGGCAGGCGGATTTCACGTCATTTTGGCTCACGATCGAGAGGAAGCAGCATACCTTGCCGGGGATTGGCAGGCGCTGACCGGCACACAGCCTTACCTGTTTCCCGCCAGTTACAAAAAGCCCTACCACCACGAGGACATTGAAAATGCCAACGTGCTCATGCGCGCCGAAATTCTGAATCAGCTATCCCAATCGCCCACGGATGGAAAGGTGCTGGTCACTTCTCCGGAGGCCATCTACGAAAAAGTAGTCAACAAGAAAAGCCTCAAGGAAAGTACATTTACCGTTCGGAAAGGCGAAATGGTGGATTTGGCCTTCGTGGAAGAGCTGTTTACCACCTATGGTTTTGAAAAATCCGATTTCGTTTACGAAGCAGGGCAATTTGCAGTTAGGGGTGGGATCATTGATGTGTTTTCGTATGCCAACGACCTGCCTTACCGACTCGAGTTGTTTGGACAAGAAATTGACAGCATTCGGGTATTTGACCCCGAAACTCAGTTGTCCACCGTTCCGATAGACCAAATCAATATCATTCCCAACATCCAAACCACCATGCAGGATGCAATCAGGCAACCGATCGTGGATTTTTTTCCGCCGGACACCTGCTTTTGGATCAAGGATTATGCCCACTGCATGGGCGTCTTGGAAAGCCTGTACGAGAAGGCCGATACCTATTTTCGGGAGGGAGGAACGGCCGCTAAGTCCCTATTGATGGCGCCCGACACGCTCTTTTTATCTGGAAAGGCCTTTGAAGAAGCCATCTCTCCGTTTAGACAAATCGCCTTTGGACACGTGTTTACCTGGAAGGATGTGCCGGAGTTCCGGTTTCAGGGGCAGCCACAGCCGTCCTTCAACAAGCACTTTGATCTGTTGGTCCAGGATTTAAATGAAAACGCTGCCAGGGGAATACGGAATATCATTTGTTCGGAAAGTGACAAGCAGATAGGCCGCTTGTTGAATATTTTCTCGGAGTTGGACCCTAGTTTGGACGTACAGACCCTGCCGATTAGCCTTAGGGAGGGCTTTATCGATACCTCGCTAAAATTGGCCTGTTACACAGACCACCAAATTTTTGAGCGGTTTCACCGGTACAAAACCAACCGTACCAGCAGCAAGTCAAAAGCCCTTACCCTCAAGGAAATCAAGAATTTGCATCCAGGAGATTTTATCGTACACGTGGATTACGGCATCGGCAGGTTTGCCGGGTTGGAAAAGGTAGAGGTCAATGGGAAGTTGCAGGAGGCGATCCGATTGGTTTTTCGGGACGATGACCTGCTGTACGTCAATATCCATTCCCTGCATAAAATTTCCAAATACAGCAGCCAGGAAGGGACGCTTCCCACCATGTCGAAACTCGGTTCTCAGGAATGGGAAAACAAGAAAAGTAAGGTAAAGAAAAAGGTCAAAGACATTGCCAAGGACCTCATTCGCCTGTATTCAAAAAGAAAGGCGGCCCCAGGACACCGTTTCTCTGAGGATAGCGTTCTCCAGGTAGAACTCGAAAGCTCGTTTATCTATGAAGACACGCCCGACCAGGCTGTGGCTACTGCAGATGTCAAAGAGGATATGGAAAAGCCCTATCCTATGGACCGCCTGGTTTGTGGGGATGTAGGCTTTGGGAAAACCGAGGTAGCGGTTCGTGCGGTATTTAAAGCGGTAAATGACCGCAAGCAGGTGGCGGTGCTGGTTCCTACCACCATTCTTGCAATGCAGCACTACCAGACGTTTAAGGAAAGACTAGCCGATTTTCCGGTGGAAGTCGCGTACATCAACCGGTTTCGTACGGCAAAGGAAATAAAGGAAATCATTAGAAAAACGGGAAATGGGGAAATTGATGTACTGATCGGGACCCATCGAATTGTAAATAAAGACATCAAGTTTAAAGACCTGGGCTTATTGGTCATTGACGAAGAACAGAAATTTGGGGTCAAGGTAAAGGAGCAACTCAAGCAACTTCGTGTAAACGTTGATGTGCTTACGTTGACCGCTACTCCCATCCCGCGTACACTGCATTTTTCGCTGATGGGTGCCCGTGACCTGTCGGTAATTGCCACGCCTCCACCAAATCGGCAGCCGGTGACCACCGAAATCTATACCTTTCGGGAAGATATCATCCGGGATGCGATTGCCAACGAGTTAAGTCGTGGGGGGCAGGTGTTTTTCGTCCATAATCGGGTGGGAGAAATCGACGCCATTGCCAATCTAATCCTCCGGCTAGTGCCGGATGCACGGGTGATTGGTGCTCACGGTCAGATGGATGGGAAAAAACTCGAAAAGGTCATGGTGGACTTTATTGAAGGTGTCTACGACGTACTGGTATCCACCAATATCATCGAATCGGGCCTGGATATTCCCAATGCCAACACCATCATTATTAACCGGGCCCACATGTTTGGCATGAGCGATCTGCATCAAATGCGGGGAAGGGTCGGTCGAAGCAATAAGAAGGCCTATTGCTACCTCTTGACGCCGCCCACTTCAACCCTAAGTGCAGAATCGAGAAAACGGCTGCAGGCACTGGAAGAATTTTCCGATTTGGGAGATGGTTTTAAAGTAGCCATGCGGGACCTCGACATTCGTGGCGCAGGTAACCTCTTGGGAGCCGAACAAAGCGGGTTTATTTCTGATTTGGGTTTTGAAATGTACCACAAGATCCTGGACGAAGCAGTACAAGAGTTGAAACAAACCGAATTTGCAGCGCTGTTTGAAACCGATCTGAAGGAAAAAACAGCCGTGCTCGTTCAGGATTGTGTGATCGAAACGGATCTGGAGCTCTTGATTCCCGATAGCTATGTCAGCAATATTTCGGAAAGATTGAGTTTGTATTCCAAATTGGACGCGATCAAGGAGGATACCGAGCTTGCTGCCTTTAAAAACGAAATCCGGGATCGGTTTGGACCCGTTCCGGATAGGGTAGAATCCTTGTTTGAAACGGTGGAACTGCGGTGGATGGCCGAGCGCCTGGGCTTTGAGAAACTGGCTTTGAAAAACGAACAAATGAAATGCTACTTCGTTTCATCAAAGAACGACGATTACTTTAGCTCTGACGTTTTTCGAAACATCATCGCCTTCATTCAGTCCCACGGACGGTTTTGCAAAATAAAAGAGACAAAAGATCGTTTATTATTGGTAATCAAGGGTGTCGACACCATCGGTAAGGCCAAAAAATGGCTCCACGACTTGCTACGTAAGGTATAATTTGATGGCTCTACCCACTGGTCAAGAGTGGGTTAGGATGCATCCCGGTTGCGTACCGGTAAAAAAAATCAAAAAAATGGAAAAAATTTCATGCGAACATTACTAACAATGGTATGAAATTTTTTGTAGTATTTCACAAAATCGGCCAGTTCCTTGCTTTTCGACTCGTCAGCAGGGAAAAAAGTTTATTGGTATAATATATTATTGATCCTATATTAGCGTTTTAATAGGGCAAAACCAAAACGTTGTCACATGAAACTGGGTAACAGAGAATTTAATTTTAGTTTTTTTGCCGGGCTGGCAGTACTGGGTTTTTTATTTGCTTCCTGTGGGAATCAATCTAGCCGCCGAACAGCTAGCGATCCGGGGGGTATCAGTGCTTCCACCGGAGCCAGGTATAGTTTCGACGAAGAAGATTCCGTGTCTTTTCAGGTGTTTCGATTGCCGCAAGAGGTGGTAGGACCCAGGCTGGTGTTTATCCAGGGGGGAAGGGCCGTTTTGGGTTCGCAGGAACAAGACATCATGGGCTTTCGGGACAACGTAGAGCGGACCGTAACCATCGCATCGTTTTACATGGACGAAACGGAGGTCACCAATGTAGATTACAAAGAGTTTTTGTTTAACATGGCCAAAAGAGACGGTGTTAGCGCTGACTCCATTCAAAAGTTGGAGCCAAACGAGAAAGTCTGGGATGGGACCATGTCCTATAACGATGTGTACGCCACGTACTATTTTAGGTATCCCGGGTTTAACTTTTACCCGGTAGCAGGCGTCAGTTGGGTACAGGCCAATGCGTACAGCAAGTGGCGCACGGCTTATGTCAATGAATTGGAACGCGAGAAAAACGAATTGGATTCTGCGCTAACACAGGATCAGTTGATTGAAAGGGGTTCTGTATTTCCCGATTACCGCCTTCCAAACGAGGCAGAATGGGAGTTTGCCGCCAAAGCCATGATCGGAACACAGTACATGGACGAGAACCAGGAAAATGGAAGGATTTATCCCTGGGACGGCAGAGGTCCACGAAACCCCTATAATATTAAGAGAAAGTCCCGACAGGGAGACTTTCTGGCTAACTTCAAGCGAGGTCGGGGTGATTACGCGGGTATCCCCGGAAGTGTATCGAATGACGGTGAGATTATTCCCACCAACGTGTACGACTTTCCGGCCAATGATTTCGGTTTGTATAACATGGCCGGCAATATGAACGAGTGGGTTCAGGACGTATACCGACCCTTGTCTTTCCAGGACTTTGACGATTTGAATCCCCTGCGAAAGGACGGGGTATACGACGAGGAAAATACATACAATACCACACTTATAGACGATAACTACCGGGTATACAAAGGGGGTTCTTGGAGAGACGTAGCTTATTGGCTTGCTCCGGGTACCAGGCGGTTTATGCATCAGGATTCGGCTTCTAACCACATTGGGTTCCGATGCGCCATGATTGCCGTGGGAGGAAAAGACCGGTAATTGGTTTGGTCTGGCAACGATTTGAAAAAAAGGGGAACAGTCCCCTTTTTTTATGCCTTCTTTTTTTTCTTTTGCATTCATAAAAAAGCCGTTGGGATGTCCTGCTGGCAATAAATGTTCTTTTTCTGTTTAATACTGATTTAAATGGTATTTTTGTAGGTATAATTTATTTAACCTTAGGCATTTGTATGAAGCGGGCTTTATTTTTAGTTCTCGTGCTGCTGTTGTTGGTTCAGGAGGGGTTTGGCCAAAGCTGGAGGCGCGTAGGGCATTGGGGAAACGACTACACGGCCATCCAATGGGTCAACGAAAATGTGGGATACATTGCTGGAGAAAACATTTTTCTTAAGTCCATTGACGGAGGACTTAGCTGGGTAGAACTCAAATCCCCCACGTCTGGAGCCTTGCTCGACCTGGCGTTTTTTGACGAGCAAAAAGGGCTGGCGCTTGGTGAAGACGGAACAATTTACCGAACTCAGAATGCAGGAGTCGACTGGAGCAGCTATTCCCATGGTTTGGGCCAGGTGTATCATGGTCTTCATTTTATAAGCGAGCAGCTGGTACTAGCCGTAGGAACCGGTGGGTCGATCATCCGTTCGGAAAACGGTGGATTGAGTTGGGCTGATGTTCCCGTGAGTAGCCATGCGGATATACATGGACTTACCTTCGCAAACGATACCCTCGGATTTGCAGTGACTGCCGACTCCGAAATTCTAAAAACCGTCAACTCAGGAGTGAATTGGGTAACCATACCTTCTGGCTTTCAGGCGCCTTTAAATGGTGTTTATTTTACCAGCGACTCGGTAGGATATGCCGTGGGTAATTTAGGAACCATCATCAAAACCCAGGATGGCGGTAACCACTGGCAGTTTATCAATAGTGGGATTGATACCGACCTTCGGGAGGTGACCTTTAACCCGGCCTTTCCTCAAATTGGTGTGATCAACGGAGATAATGGAACCATCCTAAGAACCGATAACGGTGGACTGACCTTTCTTGCAAGCAATTCCCGCACCCAACAAAACTTAATGAAATTGGCGTTCCGACCGGATACCAATAACGTGTTAGGGGTAGGTTCCAGTGGTACCCTGATTACCTCCAACAATTCTGGAATAACCTGGGCTGTGCGGCTCACAGGAAGGTCCACAGATTTTACAGCCGTACAGTTTATCACCGACATAAGGGGATTTCTGACCGGCGAGCAGGGACTGATTTTGCTTACCGGCAATGGGGGTAATTCCTTCGTGGACCGTTCGCGACCCATTTCGCTCCCGTTTAATGCCTTGTATTTTGTCAGTGCGGTCGCAGGCTTTGTAGCCGGAAACAATGGTAACATTATTAGCACGACCAATTCGGGAGGCAACTGGACTACGCTGAATCCCGGCACTAACCGAAACGTGAACGGGTTGCATTTTTTTGATTTTAACCGCGGCTTTGCTGTCGGAGAGCGCGGGCTGATAGCCAAAACAGAAAACCGCGGCATCAACTGGGAGATCATTCCATCGGGCGCAGGAGATGTTTCGTTTAGCGATATCGTGTTTTTTGACGAAAATATGGGGCTGATTGTCGGAGACCAAGGGCAGCTTCTTCGTTCGGACAACGGGGGAGCAAACTGGAGCCGTGTCGTGCCGGGCACCACCGCTGACTTTCGTGCGCTAACTTTGCTCGACGATACAAGGGCCATCCTGGTTGGCGATGGAGGGACTGTTTTCAAGACCAAAGATCGGGGTATTTCCTGGCAGCGCTTGCAAACAGGCTTCGATGTGGCATTTAGTGACGTAGAATTTCTGGATGAGTCGGTAGGATTTATCACCGGTGAAGAGGGAATCATTTTGCGTACGTTTGATGCGGGAGAGACCTGGGAAAAACTTCCGACGAACACCTATCAGGATTTTACCGGGCTGAGCTTCGGCGATTTGAACGTGGGTTATGCAGTTGGAGAAAATGGGATCTTTTACCAATATACCTGTCAGGTTCCGCAGGACATTGCCACGATTTTTGGCGAAGATGATATCTGCCTTAGTCAGCAAATCTACACCATCCAGGATTTGGAAGAGGAAGGCACCCGTTACGAATGGCGAGTAGATGGAGGTACGATACTGGAGGGGCAGGGAACGACCCGGGTAGTGGTGCGTTGGGATAGGCCCGGCAGAAACGCCGTAATGGTCCGTGGTCAGAATAAGTGCGGAAACGGAAATACCCGGGCACTGGAGGTGGTCGTTTCGGATCAGCCCCGGCAGACAACCTCCATACAGGGCGAAGGGGTGGTTTGCGTAAATACCCTGGAAGAATATTTTGTAGACTCCATTCCAGGGACACAGTATTTCTGGTCAGCCACCGGAGGGGTGGTGCGAGCCGGACAGGGTACTGCGCACATTACCCTCGAATGGACAAACCTGGACGAACAGTCGGTTTCTGTTTCCACAACGAACCCTTGTGGACAAGGACCCAGTACGGAAAAGTTGATTCGGGTGATTACCATTCCGGACCAGCCGGCGGCCATTGAGGGTCCTAATCGGGTGGGTTTTCAGGAGGCAGATTACGAAGTGCCAGCGGAACAGGACATCAACTACCAATGGTCCGTGGGTAGTGGTGGAGAAATCATCAGCGGGCAGGGAAGCCCGCTTGTACGAATCCGATGGGAAGGAGAAGGAGACCACGAACTGGAAGTCACGCCCATGAACGCCTGTAATCAGGGTCCAAGTCAGGTCTTGTCTGTCAACGTGAATCTGATTACCTCACTGCCAGAACGGGAAGATGACGCGCGGTTACGCGTATATCCGAGTCCCTCGTTTGGCGATCTGTACGTGCATCTGGAGGGGCTACCCTCCCTCAGTAGTCTGGAAGTTATCAATGCCATGGGCCAAAAAATCAGGGAAATTCCGACCCGGGAAGGCCAGTCGGTGTACCCCATTACCGGACTTCCCAAAGGCATGCACCTGCTAGTCTTCCGCACGCGAACGGCTACCTATCAGCGAAAAATTGTCGTTTTCTAGGCCTCGATGCCCCCATCTTTCATTTTCTCGGCATTTTCGGCAAAGCGCAGGGCACTGATAAATTCCTCAATATTTCCCTCCATCACTTCCGGTAGGTTGTAAACCGTCTTGTTGATGCGGTGATCGGTCACCCGGCTTTGGGGGTAATTGTAGGTGCGGATTTTATCGGAACGGTCTCCACTCCCGACCATCGATTTTCGTTGGGCACCCACCGTTTCGTTGTGCTTCGCTAATTCAATTTCGTAAATCCGTGACCGCAATACCTTCAGGGCTTTCTCGAAGTTTTTGATTTGGGACTTCTGGTCCTGGCAGGTTACTACCAGCCCGGTGGGTTCGTGGGTGAGGCGCACGGCAGAATAGGTGGTGTTCACCGACTGGCCACCGGGCCCGGAAGAGCAATAGGTATCCTTCCGAACGTCGTTCATGTCGATCTGAACGTCCACTTCCTCCATTTCAGGGAGTACGGCCACGGTGGCTGCCGAGGTATGTACCCTGCCCTGGGTTTCGGTAGCCGGTACCCGTTGCACCCGGTGCACGCCGGATTCATACTTCAGCATGCCGTAGACATCCGCCCCGGAGACCGAGCTGATGATTTCCTTGTAGCCTCCCGAGGTGCCAAAGGTCAGGTCGAGAATCGTTAGGTTCCAGTTTTGTTTTTCGCAGAATTTTTGGTACATGCGGAAAAGGTCTCCGGCAAAAAGTGCCGCTTCATCTCCACCAGTACCGCTTCGTATTTCCAGAATGCAGTCTTTTGAGTCGTTGGGGTCTTTCGGGATCAGCATTTTTTTCAGCTCTTCCTCCAGTTCTTCTTTCGTATCCTTTAGCTCCTCCCACTCCAGTTTCGCCATTTCCCTGAATTCCGGGTCTTTTTCCTTTTCCAAAAGCGCCTTGGTACTGCGGATGTTCTCCAGCGTGAGGCGGTAGGTTTCGTACACGGCTACCACTTTCTCCAGGTCTTTGTATTCTTTGGAAAGTTTCGTGTACTTCCCCATATCCGACATGGCATCTGGCTGAATGATCAGTTGGGATACTTCTTCAAATCGTTCTTTTATGGCTTCCAGTTTATCCAGCATGGTTCCTTTTGGTTTGGAGGTCAAAATTAAACAATATTGTTGACGAATCCCCTCCCGGCAGCCCAGAAAGCTGTGACCCTGCTTCGGCGGTCATGGATTCGTGATTTTTATCAGCAAGTGAACAATTTTGCCGGTAACTGTGTATCTTTAACTAACGGACATCAATGATTGGTCTTATGAAAAATTTAAAAACACTTCTTTCTTTTGGCGTAATTTCATTGTCGCTTCTTTCCTGCAGCGAAAACAAAACGATCGACCGGGATGTCGTGGAACAGGTGAATCAGGCAAATGAAGTAAAAAAAGTTTCTGAATCGGATATCATCGCGTACGCCATGCAGTGGGGAGACGAAATTAGCCAGGATGCCCAGGGCGAACTGATTGGTTCCCTCCAAAAAGCCATCGGAGAAAAAGGCGTACCGGGAGCGATCGATTTTTGCCAGGTGGAGGCTTTGCCCATCACCAAAAAAGTATCCGATAAGTACAAGGTGGAAATACGAAGGGTTTCCTTGAAAAACCGAAATCCGGAGAATAAGCCCACCGAATTGGAAAAAACCCTGCTGGATGCATACCAGTACAATGTGGAAAACAATGTCGACAGCCGTTCCAATATTCAGAAGGTAGATGATGGCCAGGTACTGTTGTATACCAAAGCCATTACCATCCCGGGAGGCCTTTGCCTGAATTGCCATGGAGAACCCGGCAAAGAAATCAACGAGGCAACGCTGGAAAAAATTACCAGCCTGTACCCAGAGGATAAAGCAGTCGATTTTAAGGTGGGTGACCTGCGCGGCATGTGGAGCATTTCCATCCCCAAAAGTGAGGTAGTAAAAAAGATGTAAGCCATCCAAACGGACTATTTCCTTCTTTTTTACCGGTTCCTGCGTATATTCGCATCGAAGGCCTGTTCCCGCGTTGGCACAGGGGTTCATCGTGTTTACATAAAATCCTCTCATGAAGAAATTTTACCTGCTAGCCGGGCTGCTACTGTTACATACCAGCCTGTTTGCACAAGTCAAAAGTCCCGCTGAATTTTTGGGGTACGCACTCGGCGAGAGATTTACGCCGCACCACAAAGTCATCGACTACTACCGCCATGTGGCCAGCGAAAGTCCGACCGTACACCTGCTGGACTACGGACAGACCAATGAATTACGTCCCTTGCTGGTAGCTTTCGTTTCCTCCGAAGAAAATATAAACCGTCTGGAAACCATCCGCACGGATAATCTCAAACGAGCAGGTGTGCTGGAAGGATCTCCGAAGCTTTCCGTTCCGGTACATTGGATGAGTTACAATGTACATGGCAACGAGGCCGTCTCCTCCGAAGCCAGCATGATGACGCTTTTCTCCCTGGTAGATCCCAATACGTCCCAATACAGCGACTGGCTCCATGAGGTGTTGGTCGTATTGGACCCCTGTATAAACCCCGACGGGCAGGAGCGGTACGTCAATTGGTACCAGCAAAAAATGAATCAGGTGCTGCAACCGGATTTGCAATCCATCGAACACCGGGAACCCTGGCCCGGGGGGCGCCCCAACCATTACCTCTTTGACCTAAACAGAGATTGGGCCTGGCAGACCCAGGTGGAATCGCAGCAACGGTTGGCCTTGTATAACGACTGGCTGCCTCAGGTGCACCTGGATTTTCATGAACAGGGAATCAATTCTCCCTATTATTTTGCCCCGGCAGCAGAGCCCCTTCACGTACAATTGACCGACTTTCAGCACGAATACCAGGAACGCTTCGGGCGGAATACGGCGCGCTATTTCGACGCAAACGACTGGTTTTACTTTACCAAGGAACGTTTTGACTTACTTTACCCTAGTTACGGCGATACCTACCCCTTGTACAACGGGGCGATTGGGATGACCATCGAGCAGGGAGGCTCCGGAAGAGCCGGAATCGGAGGACTTACCGCAACCGGTGATACCGTTACACTTTCGGATCGGATTATTCATCACCATACCACTGGTATTTCGGCTATTGAGACCACATATGACCTAAAGGACCAAGTTTTGCACGCCTTTACCGAATACTATTCGGAGAGTAGCACCAATCCGTTGGGTCCCTACAGAAGCTTTGTAATCAAGGGTAGCAATCCAGCGGCTAAGACGCAAGCTTTTTTGGCCTTATTGGATAAAAATCGCATCCGCTACGGTCTTAGTGGCAAATCCGCTAACCTAACCGGTTTTTCCTATCAAAACGGTCAGACCGAGCGCCTAAGATTGGAAGAAAACGACATCGTTATCAATGCCTACCAGCCCAAGTCCGTATTGACCCAGGTGCTATTTGAACCCGAACCGGTATTGAATGACAGCATCACCTACGATATCACCTCCTGGGCCCTTCCCTATGCCTATGGGCTAGATGCTTATGCGCTGGAAGGTCGCCTGGATGCGGAACAACCCTACGTAATACCCGACTTCGTACCGAATCAACCCGATGTGGAGACGCTGGCCTATGTGGCTCCCTGGCAGGCTACCGTTCACGTGAAGTTTCTCGCTAGCCTGCTGCAGGAAGGAATTCGCGTTCGCTACAACGAGTACCCCTTCGAGGTGGGTGGCAACAGCTACCCCACCGGTTCGCTGATCATCACCCGGGGAGGAAATGAATACATTTCCAATTTCCACCAAAAAGTAACCGATTTGGCCAATTCTTTCCGGATCTCGTTGGGGCAATCGAAAACGGGATTTGTAGACAGTGGAAAGGATTTTGGCTCTTCCTATGTGCGCGTTATCCAGAAGCCCTCCATAGCACTGGTCGGTGGTGAAGGGGTATCTTCGTTGAATTTTGGTGAAATCTGGCACTTTCTGGACAGCGAATTAGAGTATCCCGTGGTAGTCCTGGAACGGGATCAATTATCCAGGGCTGATCTTAGCAAGTACGATGTACTGGTACTGCCTTCCGGAAACTATCCGGAGGAGCTTTACGAAACCTTGATCAACTGGGCCACTGCTGGCGGTAGGCTGGTGGCTCTGGACCAGGCGCTAACGCTTTTTGCAGACAAAGAGGGGAGCATGCTTCAGACCTATGCAGACGAAGGAGAAAAAGCCCGACAGGACAGTGCCGCAGCGGCGTTGCAGGAGGCAGAAAAGACGGCGCCCTATTTGGAACGCGAGCGACTTGCTATTTCCGGCAATGCGGCAGGAGCCATTTTCGAGGTAGAGCTGGATGCTACCCATCCGCTGGGATATGGGAAAATGGGGAAATTTTACACGTTAAAGAACAGTTCTGACCGCTACGCGCTAATGGATCAGGGGATCAATGCCGGCTATATTGCCAGCACCGATAGCCACCGTACCGGGTTTATCGGGTATAAAATCAAACCCGGGATGGCCCGTTCGCTGGTATTCGGTGTGGCACCCAAAGGAGCGGGACAGTTGATTTACCTGGCCGACAATCCCGTCTTTCGAAGTTTCTGGGAAGACGGGAAGTTGATTCTGGCAAATGCACTATTTCTTTCCGGTAATTAAAAAATTGCTCCTTGACCCATTTTGGGAACGTTTTTCCCTGGTTTTTGCGTATATTTCTAAGAAACTTACCCAGCAGGTATGAGCGAGTTAGTTCCCAATCAGGCGGACACCTTCCGTTGTCCCTGGTGCCTTGGATTTGAAAAGTATATCCGGTATCACGACGAGGAATGGGGGGTCCCGGTCTATACCGACCGCAAACATTTTGAGTTTCTGGTACTGGAAAGTGCGCAGGCTGGCCTGAGTTGGGCGACCATTTTAAAGAAACGAGAAGGCTACGCCCGCGTTTTTCACGACTTTGATTACCAGAAAGTAGCTGGATTTAGTCAGAAGGACATTGAAAGCTGCATGGTCAATCCAGCCATTGTAAGAAATCGTCTTAAAATAGAAGCTGCCGTAACGAACGCCCGTAAGCTAATTGAGCTGCAGCTGAATTACGGCACCTTCACCGATTATATCTGGGGCTTTGTGGACGGGAAACCTATTCAAAATGAATGGAAGGACCTTTCCATGGTTCCAGCAGCGAACCAACTTTCCAACCAAATAGCCCGTGATTTGAAACAAAAAGGATTCAAATTTCTGGGTAGCACGATCGTTTATTCGCATTTGCAGGCTACCGGAATCGTAAACGACCACCTCGTGCAATGTTTTCGGCATCAGGAAGTCAAACGAATGACCCGTTGATATACCGTGAACGACATGATTTTACGCCATTCTCTAATTAGTTGCCTGCTGGTAGCGGCCGTTTTGCTGCCAGGCTGGGTACAAGGGCAGGATTTTTTCCCCGAAAAGGGACATTGGGAGGAAAGGAACCCCGAAGCGCTTGGCGTGCAGGGCGCACGGATTCAGGAAGCCATAGCCCTCGCCATCCGAGAGGAAAGTGATGCAGATCCCAATTTAAAAATAGCCCACTACCTCAGTGGGTTTGGCAGGGAGCCTTTTGGATATCCTGTCGGCCCCATGAAGTTCAGGGGCCCTGCTACCGGCTTGATTATTTACAAGGGATACGTAATTGGCAAGTGGGGAGAACCCGAGCGGGTAGACCTGACATTTAGTGTGGCTAAGAGTTTTTTGTCCACCGTGGTAGGGTTAGCGGTGGATCAAGGGTTGATCGCCAATGAAAAAGATTTGGTCCATCCGTACATGGCGCCCATTATCCCCTACAATCCGGATTTGGCCCACCGAGACAAAGCAGCGCATCTAAATGAAGAAGACGTTATTGACCTGTTTTCTGGCATCCACAACCGAAAGATCACCTGGGAGCACCTGCTTCGGCAAACGTCGGACTGGGAAGGTTCTTTATGGGGAAAGCCCGATTGGGCCGACCGACCCCGGGGCGCTAGTGAATCCTGGCTGGGCCGGGAACGAAACGAGCCGGGAACGGTATTTACGTACAACGATACCCGGGTGAATGTGCTTGCCCTGGCAGCGATGAACGTGTGGCGAAAGCCGCTTCCCGTCGTGCTGAGGGAACGCGTGATGGATAAAATCGGTGCGAGTCCCACCTGGCGATGGACGGGATACGAGAATTCCTTTGTTGTACTCGACGGGCAAATCATGCAATCCGTGAGCGGAGGATCGCATTGGGGTGGCGGAATGATGATCAATGCCTATGACCTGGCCCGATTTGGTTACCTAACCCTTCGAAAGGGGCAGTGGAAGGGCGAACAGCTCATTTCTTCCGATTGGATGGCTAAATCCCGTGTGCCGGGTACCGCCCAGGATAATTACGGCTTTATGAATTATTTTTTAAATACGGGCCGTCGGGAAATACCCGCAGCACCCGAATCGGCCTTCTTTCACCTGGGCGCGGGTACCAATATGGTGTACGTGGACGAGGACCACGACTTGGTGATCGTCAGCCGTTGGATAAAGAATGCGTCAAAAGCTGAGCTGGTTGCACTGGTTCTGGAAAGTTTGCCGAAATAGCCTCATACACTCCAGTTTTCAGCAGAAACAAGTGGCATGGGGTAATCCGTTCCGAGCTTTAATCGGTTTTTTTTCAGGATTTCGGAAGAAAGATGGAAGGGCACATGCCGGTCAAAGCCGCTCAGTTTAGCCAATTCCGGGATCCAGCGGCCAATGTAATCCCCTTGAGGGTCGTATTTTTTGGCTTGCAATAGAATATTGAAATACCGATCAGATCTTGGGTCGTTTCCTACACCGGCAATGTACATCCAATTGCCCCAGTTGCTGCATGGATCGTAGTCGATGAGTTGCTGCTCAAAATAGGCTGCTCCCCAGCGCCAATCGATTTCCAAGTCGTTCACCAGAAAACTGGCAACCAATTGCCTGCCCCGATTGGACATAAAGCCGGTTTCGTTCAATTCCCGCATGTTGGCATCGATAAATGGGATCCCCGTCTCACCTGCGGTCCAGCTGAAAAATAGGTCCCGATCCTCCTTCCAATACCCCGCGTTGTTGCGAATCCCAGCTAGCTGGAAAATTCTGGATCCATGTTTTTTAGCAATGAACCGGAAAAAATCCCTCCAGATCAGTTCGAAAATCAGCCAGTAGGTAGATTGGTTCTTGGTCCGTTCGGTTTCATAGCGTTTGATTTCCCAGTAAACTTGCCGGGGAGAAACCGCACCCAGCGCTAGCCAGGGAGACAACTTGCTGGAATAATCCGGCCCAAGCAAGCCGTTGCGGGTGTTTTTATAGTCAGCCAGTGCATCCGTTTCCCAGAGGTAGTGGTGTATTCGTTCCCTGGCAGCGGTAGCGCCTCCCCGGAAAATCATGTCTCCTGCAGATTCCAGAACAGCTGGGGCATAACCCAACCCTTCTAAATCGGGAAACCCTTCGCTTGAATTTTCCGGAAAGGGAGCAAAATGAACCGGATCGGAAATGGTTTCCAGCGGGCGAACCTGTACCAATTTTTCGCATTCTTTTCGAAAGCGGGTGAATACTTCCGGGAGTTGCGTCACTGGAAATGGTAGGTCGTCAACGTGAAAAAGGGTAGGTTGCCAAAAGCTTTCGGTGGCAATTCCCAACTGCCAGGCAGCTTTTTCCAGGGCTTGTTCCACACCGACCTCCTCGGGAGTGACCTCCTGGGAAAAACAAATCACCCCGGCTCCCAGGGTTTTGGCGAGGCCGGGAATTTCCTTTTCCGGATGGCCATGGATAAGTAGTAGTTTTCCTCCTTTCGCAGCGATTTGTTGCTGCAAGTCCCGGAGGGTTTCCAGAAGGAAACGGGCCCGGTTAGGCCCGGTTTTCTTTAGTCCAAAATCACCCGGCCCAAACTGTCGGGTATCCAGGCAGTAAACCGGAAACATGCTTTCTGCAAGTTCCGTTGCTTTTTTCAATGTGAGGTTGTCTTCCCACCTCAAGTCGTTTCTCAGCCAGACAAGTGCTCGTTCATACTTCATACACCAGATAAACGCCTTGTTTAGGGAAAGTGTTTTTTACAAAAACCCGGTTTTGGCGGATATTTTGGTTGGGTTGGTCACCCGGAAACCAGGATTTCTTTTGGTCGTTTGTCCACTGCTTTAGCCGTGGGTAAAAAAGGACCTGTCCACCATATTGGCTTTAGCCAAATCTGTTATCCGGTAAGGCGTTTATTTCATAATCTCTTCCCAATTTTGGCGAAAGCCCAGGATCTATGGAATCATATTCTATGGAATGGGCTAAAGCCGCATTCCTGTTGAAAGATGTTTGCCATTGATTTTTCAGGCGATTATTCCATCCAAAATTTACTCCTCACCAAGAATTGTTGGCTTGCTTTGGGCTTTGGATTGCTTAATCCGGTAGTTGAGCGTCAGGTTAATTTGTCGCTTTCGCGGCAGGATATCCCCAACCGTCAGAAAGCCCGGGCCTTCAAATATATACCGATTTCTACGGGAATTAAAGACATCCATCACATTTAGAATAAGCGTTCCGCGGCCATTCAGGATGTCCTTACTGGCAGAAATGTCAAGGTAAGTAATGGCCTTTTGTACGCCTTGAGCCACCCTTCTGCGCCCTTCGTAATTCCCTCGTAGTTGTAGATCCAGACCATTGTTCAGGGTAAAGCGGGAGGTCAGGCGGGTAAACCAGGAATACGTGTCTGCGGTGTACGTGTCAAGGATATTGCTACCATCTACCCGCGCATAAAAAAAGTTGAAATTTGCATCCAGTTTCCACCAATCCACAGGGTAATAGTCGGTGGTGAATTCAAAACCCATGGATTGCTCGCCTATCAGGTTTTCCGGGAAGGTGGTGGAATTCCCATCCTCGTCCACGCGTCGGATGCGTTCGATTTTGTCTTTCGTATTTCTGTAATAAACCGTTGAAAACAGCGAGCCATGGTTCATGTATTTGATATGCCCGAATTCAAATGCGTCGGTGTATTCTGGATTCAGGTCGGGGTTTCCTGCAAAGAAATTCCGGGCATCGGAAAAGGTCATGAAGGGGCTTAGGTCGTTGTACACGGGCCTTCGAATCCTGCGGCTATAGCTCAGTTGCATGGCATCGTCGGGGCTGATGTTGTAGGTAAAATGGGCGGAAGGAAAGAGGTTGACGTAGTCCCGGGGATTGACTTCGTTGCTGCGGACCAGGGTGGTTTTTACATCGGTGTATTCCAGCCGAAGGCCTCCCTGATACGAGAGTTTGTTGCTTTTGTTGCCCAAAATGGCGTAGGCCGCGTGGATGTTTTCATCGTACAGGAAAATATCATCCAGTCCAGGCAATGGCTCCATCGCTCCTGATTCGGTACGCTCGTTGACGATAAAATCGTTTTCCATGTTCCGGATGCTGCTACGTATTCCGGTTTCGAAGCTGCCTTCACTTCCGATGGGTTGGGTATAGTCCAGCTGCAGCAACCACTGCCGGTCAAATTCGTCGTTGATGGAGGTCTGCAGCAGCGATCCTCCCGGAATAGCCGTTCCATCCGGAAAAAAGGCATCCTGTGTGTACACCTGGTCCGAGTTTTCCCAATAATCCAGGTACGTAACCGCTGCGCTTAGTACATGACCGTTTTCGTCAAAACTTCGCTTGTATGTCAGGTTAAACTCAGAATTGGGTTCTTTTTCGTCTTCGTCCTGCGTTCGCAGGGTATAGCTATCGAGGGATCCCCCTTCCCGGGTATAATCGTCGTACCGGATATTGGTCAGGCGCCGGGCATCGCTTCTCCTCCAAAGATAGGACCCGGTGAGAACGCTTTTTTCACTGAAAAAATAATCCAGGCCTGCCCGAATGTTATTGTTCAATCCGTTGACGGTACCGCGGGTGGTCTGGTAGGAATAAAAACTGGTGTCTGCATTGCTCACTTCTTGTCGGATGGTTCCTTCCCGGGGCACCCGTCGGTAGGCTACTCCGTAGTTGACAAACCAGTTGATGTTCTTACGCCGGTAGTTCAGGTTGGCAGCCATGCCAAAATTGTGCGGATTTCCCGTAATTCCTTCCAGCGAGGCGTTGAAGCCCTGGTTATTTTCTTTTTTGAGGACGATGTTGATGACGCCGGCCATCCCCTCGGCTTCGTAGCGCGCGGAGGGATTGGTGATGACTTCTACGGTCTCAATCATGCTAGCGGGGAGCTGTTGCAGGCCACTGCTGCCTTTGAAACTAACCAAACCAGAAGGTTTGCCGTCTACCAGAATGCGGACATTGCTGGATCCGCGCAGACTCACGCCCCCTTCGGGATCCACGGTGATGGAAGGCAGGTTCATCAGAATGTCGGAGGCCGTTCCTCCGGCATTGGCCAGGTCCTTGCCCACGTTAAAGATTCGTTTGTCCAGGGAAAGCTCCATCATCGTTTTTTCCCCCTGTACCACCACCTCATCCAGATTTTCGGTATCCGCTTCCATTTCGATGCTGCCCAAATCCACGTTTCGGTTGTCCCGGTTGATGCGCAGTTCGCTTAATTCAAAAGCCCGGTAACCCATGAATTCCACCAATACCGCGAACGCTCCCTGGGGAAGGTTTAGGGAAAAGGTACCGTCTTCGGACGTTATTCCTCCATTTACCAGTTTTTTTTCAGCACTTGTTGCATCAAATACGCTCACAGTGGCGAAACCCAGAGGGCTCTTCCCCTGACTGTCCAGGACTTTTCCCCGAATTTCTCCGAAATTAGTGGATTGGGCAAAAAGCGAGGTACTGATTAGAAAAAATAAGATTATTTCGGGCAGATAGATTTTTTTCATAGGTATGAATTATTTTTCTGGGTATGCGCAAAGATAGAAATACAATAGGTAGGAAAGTTGAATTTTTACAGGAAAGCCGAAAGAAGCGCACCGGAAGGGTGCATTTTTTGATTAAATAGGGAGCATTGGAAAGCAAGGTTACGATTTTTTAAAGACGATTACGTGAGCTATATTTTTTTCAGACGGGGACAATGGTCAGTTTACCGTTGAAAATCTTTCCTTCTGAAAAGAGCTGGGATTGCCGGGTCCAAGGCATTAGATGAGGCGGGTGCAGTTTCTTCATCGAATTATCAAAAGCTACCCTACAGCAAATTGGAAAAAAAGTTAGGTAAACTGCAGAGATTCTACCAGCCAACAAGTTGCAGCCCCCAATTGAAATAACACACGATTATTTCTTTGATCAACCTGTATTCGTCAGTTCCGATGTCCTGTCCCGAAATTAGTCAAAAGGAGTTAGCCCAATTTCAATACAGTGAACGGTATGTTCCAAACGTTGCTTGTATCTACCGATTCCAATCGGGCACATTCGTTTTTTTATTTTGGTAGAATAGAGTAGATTAGTCGGGTCAATTAGAAAAAAGATCATCGGCAATCGCCTGACTATACCCTTTATGAATAACCGATTTTACGGATACCTGCTGTTTGCAGCCACTGCCATTTCCTGGTCCTGTTCCCCGGGAGATCAAAAACTTGAGGAGCTGATTCCCATGGACGAAGCAGCTCTGGCGAACGGAGAGGACCTGTTTGGTACCCACTGCAGCAGCTGTCATGGTTTCGAACAGGACGGGATCGGTCCCCACCTCGGAGGCATTACCCGAGAGCAGCCTCTGGAATGGCTGCGCCGCTTTATCAAAAACCCCACTGAAGTGATCGATAGTGGAGACGAGCGAGCTGGGGCCGTCTTTGCGCGCTATAATAGCTACATGCCGGGTTTTGCCTACCTGGAGGAAAAGCAAATCGACGCCATCATAGCGTACATGCACCAATACCCGGCACCTCAGGTAGCCGAAGGTGCCCGCGGTGATTCCATTCTAAACCCCATACCCGAACCCATTCCCCTTTCCGACCTGGTCGTGGAGCTTGAGTGGATCAGTACAATTCCGGCCTCTGCCGAAAACAAACCCCTCACCCGCATCGCCAAAATGGATTACCATCCCGTGACGGGCGACTTGTATATCATGGACCTAAGGGGTAAAATGTACCGCATGCAAGGGGAGGAAACACAACTGTATTTGGACATGCAGCAGGAGATGCCCGCCTTTATTAACCAACCGGGCCTGGCTACTGGCTTTGGTAGTTTTGCCTTTCATCCGGACTTTGGCAACAACGGTCTGCTGTATACCTCGCACACCGAAAAACCGGGGACCGCAGCCGCAGATTTTGCTTACGGGGATAGTATCAAATCCACCCTGCAATGGGTGGTGACCGAATGGCAAACCGGGCAACCGCTGGAACTTCCCCTGCAAGCCAACAGCCGCGAACTCTTCCGTATCGACATGGTCACGGGTATCCATGGTATGCAGGAATTGACCTTCAATCCTCTGGTCCAAAAAGGAGACCCGGATTATGGTTTGTTGTACATAGGCATTGGAGACGGCGGAAGTGTAGGTGCCGGCCATCCCTGGGTTCCCCATGGAGCAAGTCAGGCCTGGGGTTCCATCTTTCGCATCGACCCCTCCGGACTTAACAGCGCCAATGGAAACTATGGAATCCCCCCAAACAATCCTTTCGTGGGTCGGGAAGGAGCCCTGCCGGAAATTTATGCGCATGGCTTTCGAAATGCCCACCGGATTACCTGGACTGCAGACGGGAAAATGTTGGCCACTAATATTGGACAGGGGCAAATCGAATCCCTGTATATCGTGCATGCCGGGGACGACTACGGGTGGCCAGTCCGGGAAGGCACCTTTGTGATCGACTCCGAAGTGGCGATCAATCAGGTGTTTCCGCTTCCCGAAAACGATGCGGAATTCGGCTATACCTATCCGGTGGCCATGTACGATCACGACGAGGGAAACGCCATCTCCGGAGGGTACGAATACCAAGGGTCTCAAATCCCCGCGCTGCAAGGCAAATACCTGTTTGGCGACATCGTTCGTGGCCGCTTGTTTTTTGTGGAAACCGATGATTTGGTCCGGGGCCGGCAAGCCCCGATATACGAATGGCAGGTAAGCTACGAGGGGACCTCGAAACCCCTGTCCGAACTGTCGGGCAGCAACCGCGTGGATTTGCGGCTGGCGAGAGACCGGCAGGGGGAAATGTACCTCTTCACCAAAGCCGATGGGAAGGTATACCGAATGGCAGGTACCAAACAACCGAACCCATGATCGACATTCAACGAAGAAAACTTGTAAAAAAGCTGGGCCTCTTGGCAGCCACCGCAGTATGGCATCCGGTATTCGGCGGGGGTCACGCGCGTAGGGCCGACCGTTCCATCGGCGCCTGTGATTGGTCCATCGGCAAGACCGCGGATCCCAGCGCCTTTTCCCGGGCGAGGGAAATCGGCCTTGACGGCGTGCAGGTCAGTCTGGGTACCGCCCAAAACGACATGCACCTGCGCCAGCCGCCTATGCAGCAGGCCTATTTACAGGCTTCCAGCGAGCAGGGGGTGCGCATTGCCAGCCTCGCCATCGGGGAACTAAACCGGGTGCCCTACAAATCGGCCCCCGAAACCGAGGCGTGGGTTCGCGACAGCATCGACGTGGCCAGTGCCCTGTCCTGTACCAATATATTGTTGGCTTTCTTTGGCAAGGGCGACTTGCGGGACGATCCGGAGGGGAAAGCGGAAGTAGTGCGCCGGCTTCGAAAGGTGGCTCCCAAAGCAGAAGAAATGGGGGTCAACCTGGCCATCGAATCCTGGCTTTCGGCGGAAGAACACCTGGAGCTCATCGAAGCCATCGGTTCTCCTAACGTCAAAGTGTATTACGACGTGGCGAATGCTACCGAAATGGGCTACGATATTTTTCGGGAAATGGAACTGCTGGGAACCGAACATATATGCGAAATCCATTTCAAGGAAAACGGAAACCTGCTGGGGCAGGGCAAAGTCGATTTTGCCCGAGTGAAAGGCACCTTGGATAAAATAGGGTATACGAACTGGATAATTATGGAGGGTGCGCTTCCCAATGGAGCGGAGATCGTGCCGGCCTACCAGCAAAACTTGAAATTCGTTCGAAAACTCATTCGCAGTTAGCCCATGAAAACCTACCGCCTACTATCCCTGTCTCTTTTTTTCGCCCTGCTCTCCTGCGGGACTGGCAACCGGAATCAGGAGGCGCCACTTTTGTATGTACCGGAGGAACTGGAAGTGAGTCTGTGGGCCAGTAGCCCGCTCTTTCACAATCCCACCAACATGGATGTTGACGCAAAAGGAAGGGTATGGCTTACCGAGGCTGTCAATTACCGCGATTTTCGCAATGCCGACGGTCACCTGGTGCGGGAGGCGGGCGACCGGGTTGTCATCCTGGAAGACCGGGATGGAGATGGAAAGGCAGACACTTCGCAGGTATTTGTACAAGACGAAGATTTACGCAGTCCGCTAGGCATCGCCGTGGTGGGCAACCAGGTGGTGGTATCTTGTTCGCCGCATGTAATCGTATACACCGATACCGACGGGGATGACCTGCCGGACAGCAAAGAGGTGTTTTTAACGGGTTTTGGGGGAAAGGACCACGACCACGGCTTGCATGCCGGGCAATTGGGACCGGATGGCAAATGGTATTTTATTGCCGGCAATGCCGGACCACACCAGGTGGAAGACAAAGAAGGCTGGACCTTGCGCTCCGGAAGCGTGTACAACGAATACACCCCCTACAGTACAGAGAATGTGCCGGCCCAGGTAAGTGACGACGGGAAGGTTTATACCGGTGGGTTGATCATTCGAATCAATCCCGACGGTACCGGAATGGAAGTGATGGCCCATAATTTCCGCAATGCCTACGAAGTATTTGTGGACTCCTACGGCAACATGTGGCAAAGCGATAACGACGATCAGACCGCCTCATGCCGCACCACCTGGCTGATGGAGGGGGGCAATGCTGGTTTTTTCAGCGAAAAGGGAGACCGTACCTGGCAAGCCGACCGCCGGCCCGGTCAGACCATCGCCGAAGCACACTGGCACCAACACGACCCAGGAGTCTTGCCCTCGGGGGATGTGTACGGGGCAGGCTCTCCAACCGGAATGCTGCGCATCGAAGGAGATGAATTGGGAGAAGCATACCGGGGTTTGTTGCTCGCTGCCGATGCGGGAAGAAACATTATTTTTGGCTACCATCCCAGGCCGGAGGGCTCCGGCTATTCCCTGGCCAATAGGCAGAACTTCATTGCTTCTGTTGACACAGACAATGAGGGATATATTTGGCATCAGGTGGAGGCGGATACCAGCAAGTGGTTTCGTCCCAGCGATGCCAGTCTGGGAACGGATGGGTCCCTTTTTGTGGCCGACTGGTACGACCCCATTGTCGGAGGGCATCAGATGCGCGACAAGGGAGGGGAGGGAAAGATTTACCGCATAACCAAAAAAGGCCGGAACTATGCCAGCCCTTCGATTGATTTTGGCACCATTTCCGGTCAGGTGGCGGCCCTTTGCAATCCAGCGGTGCATGTACGGGCCCGTGCTGCTCAGCTTTTACGGGAGCAAGGCGCTGCGGTAATTCCCCAGCTGGAGCCCCTGCTGGATCATGTCAATCCCTTTTACCAGGCCCGGGCAATTTGGCTACTTGCGGAAATGGGTGCGCCTGGCCTGGAAAAAGTGCGGCCTTTGCTTCGGGACAAGAATCCGGAATTGGCTTTGACAAGCCTTCGGGCCATGGCGGCGGTTGCTCCCGAGGCCTTGCTGGGAGAAGCGGCGACGCTTATTTCCGAAGCCCATCCCCTGGTGAGGAGGGAATGGGCGTTACTTTTGCGCAAACTGGACTACGAGAAAACAGCCCCCCTATATAGCCAGTTGATTGACGGATTTGACGGAACCGACCCTTGGTACCGCTATGCTCTGGGGATTGCCTTTAGCGATCGGGCCGATGAGGTATTTGAGCGAGAGTGGAAAAATACCGACCCGCTGGCATGGAGCGCGGCTCAGGCCTCGCTGATTTGGGAGCTGCATCCCGAAGCCGCCATTCCAGCGTTGATACACCGGGTACACAGCGAATCGCTAAGCCCGGAGGAACGCCTTCAGGCGCTGGAGACGCTGGCCTTTGTTCCACATAACGAAGCGGTAGAAACCTTTTTGAGGCTAGCGGAAGGAGAGGGGATCCTTGCCGAGCAAGCGGATTGGTGGTTGCAGTTTAGGAAATACAACGAATGGCAGGACTTTTTGGAGGATTGGGAACCACCTTTGGATAACTTACCTGCCCCTCAGCCCGAGCTCCTCGTTGCGCTAGACCAGCTAAGTGATAGTCTGGGGACTACGGCAGCGCAGCAGGAAGCCCTGAACAGGCTGGTAGAAAGCCCGGAGGGGCGATTGCACCTGGCATTTTTAGCCGTCAAAGGCAGTTTAGCGGATTCCCTGAAGACGCTATTACCCGAGGAATGGTCCACGGAAGGTCGTCTGGCTGTAAGGAGCCTATTGACCAGGCTGTTTGGAACCGAACAGCATTTGGACGAGGCAGGTATCAACCAGCTAGCGGGCGATGTGACAAATGGAAAGGTCCTGGCTGCCAGAAACTGTCTGGCCTGTCACCGAATTGGTGATTCCGGGAATGAAATAGGTCCTTATCTAAGCGGTATTCGCCAAAAAATGGATGCACCCACCCTGGTGAACGCCATCGTACAGCCCGATGCAGCCATTGGGTTTGGTTCCGAATCCTGGTTGATTCGCCTGAAAAATGGCGCTGCGCTGTACGGGCTGCTGCAGTCCAACGGTCCGGTGGTCACGGTACTTGACAGCCAGGGGCAGCGTTTCGTAATCCCCGCCTCCGAGGTAGCCGAAAAGCGGCAGGTGCCGGTGAGTCTGATGCCCAAACCGGCAGAAATGGGACTGATGGCGCAGGACATTGCCGATATCCGTGCCTACCTGATGCAGGGAGATCTGTAAAAACCTTGTACACTATGGGTTTTTGCTTAATTTTGCGCCCATGGCAAAATCAGCACAACCTCAGGAAAGCAATCTGCTCAAAGATATCATCGCCCATGCCAAAGAGTATGGGTTTGTGTACCCATCTTCCGAAATTTACGATGGACTTCAGGCAGTATACGATTACGGCCCCTATGGCGTAGAATTGAAAAACAATCTCAAACGCCTGTGGTGGGAGTCCATGACCCGCCTGCACGATAATATTGTAGGGTTGGATGCGGCCATTTTTATGCATCCCACCACCTGGAAAGCCTCCGGTCACGTGGATAGCTTCAACGATCCCATGGTGGACAACAAGGACAGCAAAAAGCGGTACCGTGCGGATGTGTTGATCGAAGAGAAAGCGGCCCAGTACGAGCAGGCTGGAGAAGTAGAGCGAGCCAGAGAATTGCTTGCTGCCATGGGGAAATTGCTGGATGCAGCCGATTTTTCCGCCTTGCGCGACCTGATGATCAACGAGGGCATTACCTGTCCCCTGAGTGGTACGGCCAACTGGACCGAAATTCGGCAGTTTAACCTGATGTTTTCCACCCAGGTGGGTTCTGTTGCCGAGGATGCATCTACGATTTACCTTCGGCCGGAGACGGCTCAGGGCATTTTTGTCAATTTCCTAAACGTGCAGAAGACTGCCCGCATGAAAGTGCCTTTTGGGATCGCACAGATTGGAAAGGCTTTCCGAAACGAAATTGTAGCCCGGCAGTTTATATTCCGCATGCGGGAGTTTGAGCAAATGGAAATGCAGTATTTTGTACGGCCCGGTACAGAACTGGACTGGTACAAGCAGTGGGCAGATACCCGGGTAAAATGGCACCTGGCGCTGGGGATACCAGAAGAAAAAATCCGTCGGCACGACCACGACAAGCTGGCCCATTATGCCAACGCCGCCCTGGACATCGAATACCAATTTCCCTTTGGCTTTAAGGAAGTGGAGGGCATTCATTCCCGTACCGACTTTGACCTAAAGGCACACCAGGAATACAGCAAAAAGAAGCAGCAATACTTTGATCCCGAGGTGAACCAGAACTACATTCCCTACGTGATTGAGACTTCTATTGGGGCAGACCGCTTGTTTTTAATGACACTCTGCAATGCCTATACGGAAGAGCAAATTGGAGATAAAAGCAGGGTATACCTCAAGTTTCACCCAGCCCTGGCACCGGTAAAAGCGGCCATCCTACCCTTGACCAAAAAAGACGGCTTACCGGAAAAAGGCAAGGCCATCTTTGAGCAGCTGAAGTACGATTTCAATATTATTTACGAGGAGGCGGCTTCTATAGGCAAGCGGTATGCGCGGCAGGATTTGATCGGAACGCCCTTCTGCATCGCCGTAGACCACCAGACGTTGGAAGACGACACCGTCACCATCCGGGACCGGGACAGTACGGAGCAGGAGCGGGTAGCGATTGCTGAGCTGCATGGCAGGTTGGCTGCTGCCTGTAGTTTTCGGAAGGTGTTTGAGAAGATTTGATTTTGCCTCCCTGGTCCGTCCGGTCCCTGAGCGGAGTTGGTACTGACCGTCATTGCGAGCGCCATTGGTCCCTGAGCCTGCGGGCTTCGGCAGGCTCAGCCTGAAAAGGGAGCAATCTGATTCGGAGCGTAGACTCAGTACTACGAAAAAGTGCCGTTAAAAACGGCTGCTGTGCACATCTTCCTACAGACTGCCGCGGGTGCTGGGGCGATTGGTGAAATACGATTGGGGTCCGATTAGCCCCCTCGCAGTGACGGGAACGTGTTGCATTGGTGCCAATGTCGTCAATGGTAGCAACGCAGCACATCAAACCATCGCTTTGCGGACTACAGGTATCGTTCTAAAAAACGGTCGATGTAAAACTGACAGTAGTCATTTACCTCCCGCGCCCTATCCATGGTATGCGGCCAGCCTTTTAGCCGGTGGTACTCGTTTGGTACCCCGGCTTGCTGCAGCCAACGCTGCAAGGAATCCGACTGGCTTACCGGTACCAGGGAGTCGATGGTCCCTTGAAAAATAAGCGTTGGCGGATCATCGGCAGTGATAAAGGTACGAGGCGATGCCAGCCGATACATCTCCGGATCCTGCTCGTAGCTGCTTCCCATAAAACGTTGCACCTGTTCGGTGGAAATAGCGTAGGGAGTTGTCAGATCTACCGGGCCGTATAAATCCACAATCGCTTTCACCCTGCTGTCTGGGCCCTGCTCGCAATCCCGGTTAAACAAAGGCTCCTCACCTCCGTAGCCAAGCAAAAGGGAAAGATGCCCGCCTGCAGAACCGCCAATGAGCGCCAACCGATCGGGATCAACGCCGTACGCGTCCGCATGTTGTTTGATCCACTTAATGCCGCAGTTTACATCCTGTGCGGCGGCAGGAAACGTTGCTACGCCAGAAAGTCGGTAGGAGAGGGTGGCGGTAACGTAGCCCTTTTCAGCATAATCGATCAGGTAAGGGAGGTAATCCTGCCGCTTGCCCTTTTTCCAGGCACCGCCGTGCACAAAAATCAGGGTGGGCGCCGGTTCCTGCAAGCCGTTTTTCCGGTAGATATCAAGCTGCAGCTCCAGCCCGTCGATGGTTTTGTAGGGGATGTCCGTGAACGCTTCCAGGTTCTCCGGCACTGCCGGAGTGGACTCGATCAAGTCTAAGCTACCCAATCCATACGCGATATTCAGAAGGGTTTCATTCAGGTATCCCCGGGGAGCTTGTAGCGGCCGGTCCGCGTCGGTGGTTGCCGTTTGGCAGGCGCAAGCGAGACAGCCGGCAACGAGTGCAAGGAATATCGTTCTCATGCAGGAAATTTACTCCATTCGAACCGTTTCTCCAAAAGCTGAAGGGATGTGAAAATCGGGCGTTGAGCTGTTTGGTTTTTTCCAGGAAAACCAAGTAACCGCTTCGTCGGGCGCAGGTTTGAAGTCGGCTCGAAAGATTCCAAGGTAAAAGGGGAAGGAAATCCCCAGTTCGCTCAGTTCGTCCAGGGAGATTTTGCCCTCAACAAGGTATCCGGTATCGGTGATCCTGGCAGCCAGTTCTTTGCTGGTAAAATCCCAGGTCGGGTCAAACTCGCGGTAATAAGCCGCAGAATAATCGAGCACGTTTCCATTCGGGTCGATTTCGATGCAATAGTACCTTGCGAGGGTAGTATCGCCCGAAAAAAACAGTTCCACCCGATCTTCCTGTTCCACGGATGCTTCGTTTTGAAAGGCTACCGTTGTCAGGGAATTGTCCCGGACCTCAAAAGAAAAATTGAAATGGGTTGGAGAGACAAAGGCTCTGAATGTGGTTTGGTCATTATTTTTTTCCTCGGGCCAGGGGGAAATCAATCCCTCGAGAATCCAGGCGCGTTCCCAGGTTTTTTCGTCTATTCGCCCGTCAACCTGTATTTCTCCCGACAGGGCTGGCAGGCTGAGTCGGGAGGAAGCCGGGTCTCCACAGGCAAAAAACAGCAAAGCCAGGGGAGAAATCAGCAGGTACCGCTCAAAAAGCGAGCGTATTTTTTGGGGCTGTTTCCGTGAATGGAGTGCTTTTTTCATTGTTTTTTTCGTTTATGGATTGTCCTTCCTGCGGACGCTGTCAAGCGGTTTCGGGTCCGTTTCCGTCTGGGTTATTGCTTTTTCCATACCTGACTTTGTTCGGTGATCGGTACATCCCAGGGTTGGCTGGGGTTTGGGAGGTAATCTGGGTCGCTATCCTTTTCTGGGAAGGTAGGAATGATTTCACGGAGCTGCTTGAAATGCCGCTTTCTTTCTTCGGTATGCAGGCTGTCGAGTAAGTTGGTGGTTTCCATCGGGTCGGCTAGTAAATCGATAAATTTTTCAGGTTCCCGTTTCGAATTGATGTACAACTTGTACTGTTTGTTTCGTACGACGCGGTCGCGAAAGAGGTATTGATTTTCCACGCCGTTTTCTGTAAGCGCGGCATTGTTTCCGCCTCCCATGGCTAAAATCCAGTTTCGCTGGGAAGATTGGTCCCCGTGGATCAAAACATCCCGAAAGGAGAAGCCATCGATCTCAAATCGCTCATTCTCCGAATCCCGCTGTTTCTTTTCGGGAATGCCTGCCAGTTCCAGGCAGGTAGGGAAAATATCCGTAAAGTCAATCAGCGCGTCTGAAACCCTATTTGCGGAAATTTTTTTGGGCCAGCTTACCAGAAAAGGCACATTGATGCCGGATTCGATGGTTTTCGACTTACCACCTTTTACGGAAAACCCATTTCGAGTTCCGGTAATTGCGCCGGTAGTACCATTGTCTGTTGTCCAGATAATGAGGGTGTTGTCCCGGATCCCCGCATCTTCCAGCGCTTTTACCAGTTCGCCTGTAATCCGATCGGTATAGGCTACCATGGCTTTGTGCTTCCCCAGATTGTCTGCTTCATTGCTATCGGGAGTGTTCACGAAGGGGGTGTGGGTGAGAACCATGGGATAGTAAATGAACATGGGGTTGTCTTTGTTTTTGTGGATAAAATCGATAATGAATCGTTTAAACACATCGGGTCCAAACGCTCCGGTATGGGTTTTACTGCCTGCTTTTGTGTACAGGTAGGGGTCCTGGTACCTATTGGCGCTTGCGGCTACTCCCGATTCGTAGCCCGTCCACATGCAATAGGCATCAAACCCGTTTTTTGTGAGCGCATCGGGTTCCACCCGGAAATCATCGATTTGCCACTTGCCGGCAATGCAGGTAGCGTAGCCTGCTTTTTTCATTTCCTTTCCCAGTGAGGGATAGCGTGTTTCGTCAAAATGGGCTCCTCCACCCCATCGGGGAACGTCCCAGTGATTTACCCAACCGTGCCTGAAGGGATACTGACCGGTCAATAAGCTGACCCGTGTGGGCGTGCATTGGGGCATGGCATACGCATTACTAAAGGTAATGCCGCTTTTGGCCAGGGCATCAATGGCCGGCGTGGAAATATCCGCTGCACCATAATGGCTGATCCATTCCTTGCCCAGATCATCGATCAGGATGATCAGAATATTGGGCCGGGAAGGGAGCGACGTTGCCGGCTTTGTTTGCCAGCAACCGGAAAATACGATCAGTAATGCAATACAAGTCGATTTATTCATGTCGGGTACGGCAGATCTATAGTTAGTCAATCGCGGGTATTTCACCCGGTATTATTCGATAATGATACACGATTCATTTGAATTTTTCATACGTATAGGATATTTATTTGGTAGGTAAGGACTTTTTATGAAATTCAAATGCAGGGTCGATGTGGCAGTTGCTGGCCCGATTTTTTTTACCGAAAGCAATCAAATGGTGCGCAAAATCTGTTTCCTCGGAATTTCGAATTACATAACCTAAGTTGTTCCATTTTAGATTTGCCGCGCTCCTAGAAAAGCAACTTCTCGTGTTCTTAGTTAGGAACGAGAAAAGATGATAACGTAAACAAAGGACACCAGGAATTATTGAAAGCGAATTGTGATGGTTTCATCGATGCCGCAACGTACAAAAACCTTATCACCCGGATTAACGGAACGCCGGAAGCCATCCTCTCTCAGAGGTAAGCTTCCCATTAGGTTCAAGATGCGTCGGTTGGCTTCAATTACCACGCTGGTATCGATGTTCCGTGCATGTTCGTATTTTTCAATTGCAGCGAGAACTGCCAGGCTTTCCTGCCAGCTCTCGCCACAATTCCTGCTCATTTTTAAATAAATATCCCCCAGGAGTAAGTACGTTTTGCCAAAGTCGCTTGCCAATTCAGCAGCCCGCCGGGCATTGTTGCGTGCCTGCTCGAAAAGTCCCAATTCCTTGTATTGGATAGAAGCGATCTGGAAAGAATACATTCCCTTTTTAAACCCATCCGTTTCCCCGTCCATAGCCACGTTCAAGAGACGAATAGCTTCGTGATAGTTGCCTTCCTGTATTGCCTGATCCACCTCGCTGTTCGATAGCGGATCTCGTTCAGCCTCGGGTTTGATGGCCGCTTGTAGCAAGTCGTACTGCGCCTGGATCATTTTCAACGTCGGGTCCGTTTCCAAACAGCCTAGCGATTTAAGTTGCTCCAGGATGTAGGCGACGGTCTCGAAATCGTCGATATTGGTCGTGTACAGCTCTTCAAGCTCCTGCGTATAGTATTCGCAGTCGAAAGAACGCAATTTTACGTCGTAAAAAGCTGACTTCGACTTGTGTCCCAAATGATGGCCCGGCCCACAGCGTTGGCTGTCCAAATACTCGGTCAACGGAGTGCGTATACCTTCGACGGGAGAGGGAACATACGCGATCCCGATCACCGGGTACAACGGGGCTATTCCCGATCCAAGAAACACGAAAAGAAGTAGGAACAATTCAAGGTATTTCATGGCGAGGGAGGAAATGAACGATTCTTTGTAACTAACGGGTCTTGTTAAAAATCGGTATTTCTAATGAATAATACAATTTCTTGCAAAAGATAATGCAGGCTTCAAAGGAATCGATGGTTCACAATTAATTACTAAAATTTTCATTTTATGTGCTTTTTCGTTTCGGGAGCAAAGCCGGAATACAAACACGAAGATCAATAGGCGGGTTTTGAGAAGCCAGCTCCGTTGGATGGTGTGAAGAACGCAAAAAAAATGAACATGCGCTGACGACCGGAAAATAAAACTTTCTAAAAAACAAAAAGAAGTAGTAAATTGTGGTATTACCACCGGGGTACTTGCATCGGTTCCGTAAAACCGATTTTGGAAGTCAACCTGCAACTCTCTGAAGATTAAAAAAATATCCATACAGAACACGTAATCCTACATCCATGACGACTGTAAAAGCTGGCCTGTCCGTTTTTTTTCTATTCTGCACACTAAATGTATTTTCACAAGCTGGCAACACCCCAGATGCCAGCCGATTGGCCGAATTAGACGCATTCTGGAACGAAGTGTCTCGAACCATCGAAGAGGGTGACTTTGAAGGCTACGCAGCTACGTTTCATGAAAAGGCGGTCTTGGTGTCCGACCCGAGAGGACTCGCGTACCCGATCACGAAGGCCCTTGCCGGCTGGAAAAAAGACATTGAGGATACCCGTGCCGGATTACGCAAATCGTCCGTGGCCTTTCGATTTAGCAAACGAATGGGCGATCCCGCTACTGCCTTTGAGAGCGGAATTTTCTACTATTCCTTCGAAGCGAATGGCGAAAAGGGTGGGTATTACATCCATTTTGATGGGCTCTTGGTAAAAGAGGGGACCTGGAAAATGATGCTGGAGCACCAAAAAGGCCCCGCGACAAAAGAAGAATGGGACGCGTTGGAATAGGTTAAAAAATGGACTGGTCCCATTTAAATTCTATCGAATGAAAATTCATCTTGTTTCTCATCACCGATTAGTTTTTTGAATTTTTTGCGTATTGTTTCCGTATTCGTGATAATTTTGGTTTTTCAGCGGAGTAAATTGATCGTACATTCCCTTACCAAATATTCAGACTAACAACCATGCTATTTAACTGGAAAACCTACCTCTTGCTTTTATTAGTTGGCTGCTCGCAAGAGTCAGACCAACAATCTGCTACAAATGCCGATGCCACTCCTAACGCTCCAGTGGTGATGGCCTACTACGTGCCAGAGCGTGATTACAAACCGGAGGAGCTGCCCGTCGAAAAGCTCACCCATATTATTTACTCCTTCACCCATGTGATAGATGGAGAAATGAAGTTTAGCAATCCCGAGGAAGCGGGTCCAAAATTAGAAGCGCTGGTCCGACAAAAGGAGCGGAACCCCGATCTGAAGGTAATGATTGCCTGTGGAGGCTGGGGTGCAGATGGATTTTCGGACATGGCCCTGACGGAAGCGAGTCGGTCAAAATTCATTGCAAGTGCGGCCGCGTTTATTGATGCCTATCAACTGGATGGAATGGATATGGACTGGGAGTATCCGGGCATATCGGGTGCCGGTACCAAGGCACGGGAAGAAGACACGCAAAATTTCACCGCTTTGATGAAAGGCCTGCGCGAGATGCTGGACAAATTCGATGAACCAAAATTGCTAACCTTCGCCTCGGCGGGATGGAAGCGCTACTACGACCACATCGAGGTGAACGAGGTCATGGACTATGCAGATTACACCAACGTGATGACTTATGACCAGGTATCCGGTGTCTCCAGGTACACCGGGCATCATACCCCCTTGGGGGATGTGAAAAGTGAAGCCATTGCGGGCACACCGTTTCATGCCCGGTTGGATAGCTTGTACCAATCGGGAGCCAGCAAAGACCCTGATCCGCGTTCGGCCGAAAAAATTGTAAATTTCCTCCTAGATGAAGGGGTTGATCCCAAGCAGATCGTCATCGGAAGTGCGTTCTACGGCAGGGTGTGGAAAGGTGTTCCGCCGGAAAACAACGGGCTGTATCAGCTGGCTGGCGGAATCCATATCGGCTGGTTGGCCTACAATCAGATTCGGGAACAGTACGAACCGGACAGCCGCTTTCAACGGTATTGGGATGAGCGCGCCAAAGCACCTTTTATGTACAATCCGGACGATAGCCTGATGGTCTCCTACGACGATACCGTTTCTGTGCGGCTCAAGACCGAATACGTGCGGGAAAAGGGACTGGGCGGTATCATGTTCTGGGAATTGGGCAACGACACCAAGGAGGAAGGAAGCTTACTGGATGCGATTCATAAAGCCGCAGAGGACTGAGGGCGAGTTGGCCGGGTGCTGTACCCCACTTCCCTGGCGATCAGTTTTGCCTGTTTCATCGCAACGATCGCTGCCTTTGTCTGGAGCAAAAAAACCCATTTTCATGCCGTTGGGTTAGCCCTGTCGGTTTTTGGCCTTTCGTTACTTATCATCGACTACTTCTCCAAGGAGCGGGCATCGATGTAGTATGCAGTGATTCTTCAGCACCTACTTTAATGCCATTACGCGTAAACCAACCCCATCCACTAACCTATGAAAAATACAACTCAATTTCTCCTTTATTCCTGCCTGAGCGCTACGCTGTGGTCCTGCGGCAGCAAAGAATCAGTACATGTTGCCCCGCTGCAGGCGGAATCCACTTATTCCGAATCGTACCAGCCACCCGTATTCGTTAGCGACGAGCGCAAGGAAAAGATCCAAAGCATTGCGCCCAGGCTGCAGCAGCTTATCGAAAACCATGCCCGGGAACGAAACATTCCGGGAGTAGCCTACGGTCTGGTGGTGGATGAGGAGTTGCTGATTTCAGGGAGTACCGGGTTGATCAATATTGAGCAGAACGTTCCCGCATCGACTTCCGCTGCTTTCCGGATTGCCTCCATGACCAAGAGTTTTACGGCCATGGCTATTTTAAAACTAATGGAGGAAGGCCGCTTGTCCTTGTCCGACCCGGCATCCCGGTACATTCCCGAAATGGCCTCCATGCGCTACCTCAGCAAGGATGCGCCGGCAATTACCATCGAAAACCTGTTGACCATGACGTCCGGCTTTCCGGAGGACAATCCATGGGGAGACCGGCAGCTGGACGAGCCGGACCAATACTTGCAAGACCTGGTTAGCGAAGGCATTTCCTTTTCCAATGTTCCCGCCTATACCTATGAATACAGCAACACGGGCTATGCAATGTTGGGAAAAATCGTCTCTCAGGTATCGGGTATGTCTTACCAGGAGTATATTCGACAACATATTTTTGTACCGCTGGGTATGGAGCACACCTACTGGGAATACGACCGGGTTCCTGCCGGGCAACTGGTCATCGGTTACCGCTGGGAAGACGAAAGCTGGAAGCAGGAACCCATGTTACATGATGGCTCGTACGGAGCGATGGGAGGATTGATTACTTCTATCGAAGACTTTAGTAAGTATGTCGGTTTCCACCTATCCGCCTGGCCTCCCCGAAATGATGCGGAAAACGGACCCATCCGTAGAAGCTCAGTTCGGGCGATGCAAACGCCCCAATTTGCGCGCTTGAATGCAAACGGTACGAATTTCAGCGGCAAACCCTGTCCCCAGCTTTCCGGCTATGGGTATGGCTTGCGTAGTACCGAATTTTGCAATGGTTTACGACAGGTCGGTCACGGAGGGGCATTGCCGGGTTTTGGTAGCAATTACCAATTTTTTCCCGAATACGGGGTGGGGCTAATGGCATTTGGCAACCTCACGTATACCAGCCCCTGGCCCTATGCAGAAATCGGGGAATTGCTTTTCGAAACGCTCGCCCTGCAACCCCGACAACTCCCCGTTTCTGCCATTCTAGCCCATCGGCAGGCCCAGTTGGTCGAATGGATACAGCAGGGAGGGCAGGAGTTGGAGAGCGAAATTTTTGCGGAAAATTTCTTCCTGGATCGGTCCCGTGAAAACCGCAGGAAGGATATCGAAGCCATGCTGGAAGAAGCGGGTACGATTCGGGAAATCGGTACCATGGAGCCGGAAAACCAACTCAGAGGTAGTTTTCCAATGGAAGGAGATCAAGAAACAGTCGAGGTGTTTTTTACCCTCAGCCCCGAAAGCGATCCAAAGATACAGCAACTGGTGCTTTCCTTGCTTCCCAGCGAATGATCCGGTAAACTACCGGAAGCCGGGAACGGATTTTCTGCGTTGGGTGAAAGCAGGCTTTGGGTCGGGTCCACAATTCCCCAATGCGGGTAGGGTAAAAAGCTGACAAACGGTTTTTTGGCTACGTTCCCGAGAAGGGCATAGTGGAGCTTCCGTCACCGGGCAGCCCGTTTTGGGTGATCGTTGAGCGGCCGAAACTAGACTTGCTGTACAGCGCGCGGTAACTTGTCCATCCAGGCCTATGCCGTCGAGGTCCCAAAATAGGGCTTTCGCGCGGTCCCCGTCGGCCATACTGGTGACACCAAAAACCTGGTTCCGACCCGTTGAGGCTTCGGCCATGAAGTTGGCGAATTCACCAAACGTTCCGAAACGTATCCGTACCGTCATCTTGGTGATCCTCCAGTGTACGTTTCCAACAAATGTTTCGTTGTTGGTGGTTGTTTTCTAAAACCCGAGCTAATGCATGAATTCGCAGAGAAGATGTAGGAATTAGGTACGATGCGGGATAGTATTGGCTGTTCAGGGATTTTTTCTCAACTCGTCCATTGCTTGTAATGGTCTGACAGGGAGCAATCGACAAACCCCTCACCACCAACGCAAGCTACGAGACGACCTCAGGCCCAGCTCACCGGATTTTTGGGATCGGGCTGGAATGAAAAAGTAACTACCAGGACGGTAGGTATTCTTCCCACCGTTCGGTTTCATACCTTCCAGTCAATCAGATGGGCTTTTCTCCGGATACCAATTCAAAGGACCTTCCAGAGGAAAACCCCGCGACATTTATTAAAATAATTTATGTATTTCATACTAAATCGAAATGAAAACTTATGGATTATTTTTTTCAACTTTGCATCGTGGAAAATTTTGCAGGAATGCAATTATTCCATCTAAGGATCAATTTGACTGGTAAAAAACGAAAAGTTCCATGATTGAAAATTTACTGCCCCTGATTGCACTTCTCTCACCTCTGGTATTTGTAGCGACAGCCGTCGCTTCCTGGTTTCAGCCGGGATGCAGGCCCAATCAAGTCACCCTTTTGAGTGGCGTGGCGTCTGTCGCCAGCCTCTTGATCGCAGGATTCTGTGGCATTTTCGTTGCAAAGCATGGGCTATTGGAATCCGGATTGTGGGGCATCGGTGGCATTGGGTTCAGCATTCGGCTGGATGCGCTCAGCTTGCTGATGCTGGGAATGATCGCTCTTTTAGGCTTTATCATTATCAAGTTTAGTAAGAATTACCTGGACGGGGATTCCCGACAGGGAGCATTTATGGGGAAACTGGCTGCCACCATCGCTTCCGTGCAATTGCTGGTGCTTTCGGGAAATATCGGCTTGCTGTTTATTGCCTGGGTATTGACCAGTATTTCCCTGCACCGTCTGCTGATCTTTTATCCCGAACGACCGGGGGCGCAAATTGCCGCCAAAAAGAAATTTATTCTGGCAAGACTGGGGGATGCCAGCCTGTTGGTTGCGATCCTCTTATTGTATAACGAATTCGGTACCGGTAACCTCGAGCAGGTGTTTTTGGGTGTGCAAGCGGCCGTTTCTTCTGGAGATGTCCCCCATACGGTAGAGCTTGCGGCCCTGTTTTTAGCCGTTGCTGCGATTCTTAAGTCCGCCCAATTTCCTACACACGGATGGTTGATAGAAGTGATGGAGACCCCTACTCCGGTATCTGCCCTGTTGCACGCCGGTCTGCTTAATGCGGGTCCCTTCTTAATTATTCGCATGGCCTTTGTGGTGGATGCCGGTACGATAGCTCCCCTGTTACTCATGGGGCTGGGTGGATTTACAGCACTTTTTGCCTCGGTTGCTTACCTGACCCAACCGTCCATTAAGACGGCCCTGGGCTACTCCAGTGTAGGACACATGGGATTTAGTTTGATGGTTTGTGGAATGGGCGTTTATCCAGCTGCCTTATTGCATCTGGTAGCCCATTCTTTTTACAAAGCGCACGCATTTCTCTCTTCCGGAAGCCAGATTGACCTGGTCCGTGCAGCGAAAGTTGCCGACCAAACCAGTCCGCTCAGTCCACTGAAGGTGGTTTCGGGTATTGTGTTGGCTTTGCTTTTGTACGCCGGGTTTGCATTTGTTTGGGGAATTGATCCGCAAAACGACCTGGCGCTTGTGTTAATTGGTGCAGTCATCGTCATGGGCCTGGCCCGCCTTTTCACAGCTGCCATTGCCCGCGCCTGGGATACGCGGTTATTGGCACAAGCGTTCCTTATGGCGCTTACGGTTACCACGGCATTTTTTGCATTGGAATCTGCTACGCATTACCTCCTTGGAACACAGGTTCCGGAAACGGCCGTGTTGGGATACGGCAAGCTACTGGTTGCCGGTCTGGTGCTGTTGGGCTTTGCTTTGGTCGTCTTTGTTCAGATGATAGCGCCCCAACTTTCCAATAAGCCCTCATACCAGGCCATGGCCGTTCACGTCCGAAACGGATTTTACGCCAATGCATGGTTTGACCGGATGATTCATGCCTTGCATTTACTTTCCCCGCAAAGCAGGCAAGTTCTCGCTGCACCTGCCACGGCAAATGCCCAATCGGTAACCGCCGACAAAAAAAACAATAACTAACCCCTCCCAAATAGCCTTAGACATTTTCAGGAACAACCAATCGCTGATAAAAAAAAATGGAAGATCAAGTATTACTACTACCCAAGGAAAGAAAAAAGATCACGCTTACAACCACGCTGCAGACGGCCTGCAAGAAAATTGCACCGGTATGGCCTCTGGAGAATTTTGTTGCGGTGAACCCTTACCTGGGACTTACCGATAAAAATTTTGAAACGGTGGCTCAGCAGTTGGCTACCGTTGGTGGCATTCAAACGACCCTTCCCGTTTCGTTTTATCGGAACAAAATTCGGGAGGGAATCATTTCCCGGAAGGACCTGGGAGAGGCACTGACGAAAAAGGCCGGTAACGTCAGGGATGTAGATGCCTTTATTCAGTCCCTGGAGACAAAGGAGGATGCAGGCGTAGGTACGGCCACCATTGCCACGTATAGCGATGTAGCTACCCAGGTTACAAAGCAAGATTGGAACCGTTTTGTGACGGGCAGAATTTCTACCTGGGCTGCTTCCTATTTCGATAAAGGACAGGCGCTGTGGAAGGCTTCCAACCCCCAAATCGGGCTCTTTAAAGCCTGGAGAGAAGAAGCCACAGTGGATTTAACAACTGAAATTACCGGTTTAAAAGGATTTCGAAAAGCGGTCGAAGCCTTGTCAGCGGACCCCCTGCAGGCAGCCCAAAAGGCATTGGAGGTACTCGATGTGCCGGAGTCCGCTCTTCCCCTTTACCTGCATCGACTGCTGCTTCGGGTAGGCGGCTGGTCGGCCTATGCGGCGCGGCTGGATTGGGACAAGGAATTGTACGGTAAAAAAGGAGCCGTATCCCTGGAATTTTTATCGGTGCTCCTTTGCTGGGAAGCCTGCTTGCTCGAATGCCTGGATGGACCGCAACTCCGCTTTTCGTGGCTGACGGCAAAGAAACGGCTTGTCGAGGCAAACCAAGATACCGAGCTAAGTGAGGAGCTTTCTGACCTGCTTGTTTTGCAGGAAGCCTTTGATCTGGCTGCCCAACGGGCACTCATCGAAAAATTTCAGCGGGCACCGGCGAACGAAATGGCAAAACCAACCCGTCCGAAAGCGCAGGCCATATTTTGTATTGACGTACGTTCGGAAGTATATCGGCGCAACCTGGAGCAGGCAGATTCGGAGGTAGAAACGATTGGATTTGCAGGGTTTTTTGCGTTTCCGATCCAATTTGTGCCGCTCGCTCACAGCACAGGTGAAGCGCAATGTCCGGTACTGATTCCCACAGGGCCGACTATTTTGGAAGAAATTCCGGATGCAGCTACGAACAAGCGGGCCCACAGCAATCGGGTGCTACGCCATCAGTTAAAGCAGGTATGGAAATCCTTTAAATCCGGCGCTATCACCTGTTTTAGCTTTGTCAGTCCCATGGGTCTGTCCTACCTGCCCAAGCTATTTACCGACTCCTTCGGTATTACCCGACCCGTTCCCCACCCCGATGGGGCCGGATTGGACCGGAAGGAAGCGAAGCAAAAGAGCATTTCCCTGGAGGTAGGCAATCATGCCGACCTATCGGTCGGAATACCGCTGGAACAACGCACTCAACTGGCGAAAAACGCGCTGAACGCCATGTCGCTCACCGAAAATTTTGCCCCTTTCGTGCTGATTGTTGGGCATGGGTCGACATCCGTGAATAATCCCCATGCCACCGGGCTGGACTGCGGCGCCTGTGGAGGGCATTCCGGAGAAGCAAATGCCAAGGTGGCTGCTGCCGTGCTAAACGATAAAGAAGTTCGCAAGCAGCTAGTCGAGGCGAAACTATCCATCCCGGAGGATACGGTATTTCTGGCCTGCCTGCACGATACCACCACCGATGAGGTTAGCATATTCAATGAGCAGGAGGTACCCCTCTCTCATATCGGAGAATTTGGGGAGCTCAAGCGTTCACTGGCAAAAGCTGCTCGGGGAGCGCGTGCAGAGCGAGCACTGAGAATGGCCATTACGGAAAACCAGGATCAGGCCCTTATTTCGCGCAGTAAGGACTGGTCCCAGGTTCGCCCGGAATGGGGACTAGCGGGCTGTTCGGCCTTTGTGGTAGCACCCCGCGAGCGGACTAAAAAGCTGAATTTTGGTGGACAATCGTTCCTGCATTCGTACGATTGGAAAAAAGATGCTGATTTTTCGATACTTGAATTGATCATGACAGCGCCCATGGTGGTTACCAGCTGGATAAACCTGCAATATTACGGCTCAACGGTCGACAACCTGAATTTCGGGTCCGGAAACAAAACCCTGCACAACGTCACTGCAGGATTGGGTGTGCTGGAAGGGTATTCCGGCGATTTGCGGGTGGGACTGCCCATGCAGTCGGTACACGATGGCACCCGGTACCAGCACGAACCGCTACGCCTCAATGTGGTGATCGAGGCTCCGATTGAGGCCATGAATGCCATTCTGGAAAAACACCGCGCCGTACGAGATCTTTGTGACAACACTTGGATATTCCTGTTGGCCCTGGACGCCGGGGGTAAGGTTACCCACCGGTATCGGGGCAACCTACAATGGGAAGCCCTGTGATTGCGGTAGCTATACTGAAAAATGAAAGCCAGGGATTTTTTTGCGGGTAGAAGGCTGGTCATTGCTACGAAGCACGGGAAAGAAACCCTGATTGGGCCAAAGGTAGCCTCCCAACTGGGGGTGCTACCTTTTGTTTGTTTGGAATTAGACACCGATTTGCTGGGAACGTTTTCCGGAGAAGTAGAGCGAAAAGAAGACCCCCTCGCGACTGCCCGAAAGAAATGCGAGTTGGCCATGAGTTACTCGGGTGTAGATCTTGCGATTGCCAGTGAGGGTTCATTTGGAGCGCACCCGACTTATTATTTTCTACCGGGTAACGAGGAGCTTATTATGTTGCTTGACAAGCGACATGGGCTTGAGATCGTTGGTAGGAAACTGAGTGCGGAAACGAACTTCAGTTCCCGGCACTGTTCCAGGGAAGCGGAACTCTTGGAATTTGCCCGGGAGGCGAATTTCCCCTCTCATGGGCTGATCCTGCGGGAGCGTCGGGGAGCGATCGATACGGTTTGCAAGGGAATTTGCGAGCAGCAGGAATTGCTGGCAACATTTCGGATGTTTTTGGCTCGCTCTGGACAGGCCTTTGTGGAAACGGATATGCGCGCCATGTACAACCCCATGCGCATGAAGGTTATCGGCGAAGCCACGGACGAGCTGTTAAAAAGAGTCCAGGTGCAATGCGAAAAATGCAACAGCCCGGGGTTTGGAATCAGGGCGGTGCAACCGGGGATGCCCTGTTCCCTCTGCGGTAGACCCACCCGCTCGCCCCAGGCAAGGGTTTACGGCTGCGTCAAATGTGGCTTTAGCAAAACGGAAAAAATATGCGACAAGGATGCAGAAGACCCCATGTATTGTGATTATTGCAATCCGTAAACCTGCGGGGTACAGGACCTCTCGCGCTCACTTGCAATGGAGGAGTGGTGAAGTGCGATCGAATCCGTTCTGCTTGCCGGCAGGTGGTGGCGCTACCGCTGACGCCATGCGATGGGAAGGCACCGGGCATTTCGAGTACATTTCGCCCTTGCCTGGTCTTGCGTGAACCCATTTCCAATCATTTTCCTGCGTTCAGAAAACGAAATTCTCGCTGGTACATGGATCAGACCTATGGACGATACAATAATACCAGGTGATTTCTCCATTTAAACAAAATGTTATACCTTTATTCCTCACGTATCGTCTGGTGAGCAGCAACTTGACACGTACGCAAAGCTTTTGAACGTTTTTTTCTTTTTTACGGTGAAAAATGAGCAGGCAGTAGAAGCCAGGCAACAGGCAGGCGTACCAGGATGAACTTTTAATCATTTGTTGAAATAAACAGCAGGAATGAGCATGGAAGAAGAAAGGTTGGCTGAATTACAAGCGTACGAAATTCTTGACACTCCACCAGAGAAAGAGTTAGACGAATTGGCGGAAATCGCATCCCTGGTTTGCGACACACCGATTTCGCTGATTACGGTGATTGATAAGAAACGGCAATGGTTCAAGGCAAAGATGGGCGTAGACCTTCAAGAGACTTCCCGGGAAGTTTCGTTTTGCCAGCATGCGCTTCATAAGCCAAAAGAAATTTTGGTTGTAAACGATTCACTAAAAGACCCCCGTTTCAAGGACAATCCGTACGTGACAGGGGATCCAAATATCCGGTTTTATGCGGGCGCACCATTGGAAACACCAAATGGCCATGTGTTAGGTACTATTTGCGTATTGGATAGTAAACCCAGGGAGTTCACAAGGAATCAAGAAAAGACACTCCAACTGCTCGCAAAGAAAGCGATGGATTATTTGAATACGCGAAAAAAAATGTTGCAGCAGAAAGATAAAATTGCCTTGAGTGCAGACAAGCTAAAAAAAATAACAGACAACATCCCCGGAGGGATCTTTCAGTTGACCCGGAAACCCTCCGGCAAAATAAAATTTGAGTTTATCAGCGAAGGTATCCAACGGCTTTATCCCTCCATTGATCCAGAAGAATGGTTGAAAAATCCCAATGCAGGATACCGTGTCATTCATCCGGATGACATTCAATCGTTTAGAGAAAGTCACGAGAAATCCTATGAATCCCTTTCACTGTGGTACCATGAATTCCGCGTGGCTGCTGAGGATGGTCACCGGTGGCACATGGTAAAAGGGAGGCCTGAAAAATTGGGCGATGGAACCGTGGTATGGTACGGTAGCTTCCAGGATATCACCAGTCATATCGAATACGAGCTGGCAATGGAACAAATCCTATTTGATATTTCGCATATCTTACGAAGACCAGTCACCAACTTACTCGGACTTACAACGCTTATTAGCAAGGAAGAAAAAATTGACGAAATCAATTTAAGAGAGTACTCCGGATACATTCAAACGGTTGCAAAGGAGATGGAGGTATTTACCAAGCAATTGAATGAGATATACCAAAAGAAAAAAGAAAAAATCACCGGTCAAAAAAATTGGCAGGTCTAGACGAAACGAGGTTAAGAGACTGTTTTTTTGCATTATCTCGCCATACTACCACAAAAAAAAGTGTATACAAGTATTACCTTAGTCGGATTGGTGCAAGCCCTTTTCGGGATGCTTCTTTTTATCAGCAAGCGCCCCAGGCACGTAAGTTTCGTTTTTTTAGTGGTTTGGTTCGGTATCATTGCCGTGTTTCTGGGGGCACTTTTACTTCCTTTTGAGGTGGTAACCCATTTTAAACCGGGTATTTTCCCTGTATTGTTGCTGTTTGGTCCGCTACTTTATTTTTACTTGCAATCATTGACCATAGAAGATTTTCGACTTAAACCCCGGCAACTGCTTCACCTGCTGCCGCTTTTACTGGTATCCCTTCACCGGTCGGTAACCCCAGCCGTACCCATTACCAGTTCATCGGAAAACCCGCTTTACGTCTACAATAAGGTATACTATGCGATCTTAATTCTCTCCCTGTTCTATTATTGGCTATCTGGTTTGAAGTTGGTTTTGAAACACCGTAAAAACATTCGCCTTCATTTTTCCAACTATACCCGGGCAAATTCCATGAGCTGGCTTGCGTTGGTGCTCTCGCTGTTTCTTGTCTTGTTTATGGTGGATTTCACACGCTTCTTTTTTCATAAAGTGTGGCAGTTGGAAGTTCCTTCCCTTTTCCTACTTCCTGTAAACCTGACCATTTTCGTATTTATAATGGTTTTTTTTGGGATCAATCAATCGGTTATCTATACGCCGGAGGAAGGCGCAATCCGGCCGGAAACGAATGGAGCCCCTCTTGGAGGTAAAAAATACACGGGGTCTTCCATTACTGGCGAGGAAATCGAAAAGGTCACCCAAGCCATGCTCGCATATCTGACCGAAGCGAAACCCTACCTCAACCCCGAGTACAGCCTCCAACAAATGGCGTCGGATCTGAATATTTCCCGGCACAAGTTGTCTCAGGTAATCAACAGCGGCCAAAATAAAAACTTTTTTAAACTGGTAAACGAGTATCGGATTCGGGAAGCCAAAAAGATGTTGTTGAACCCGGCATACGACCATTATTCCATATTGGGCATTGGCTACGCCTGTGGCTTCAATTCCAAATCGTCATTTAATCGGCTATTCAAGGAAGAAACCGGTTGCACGCCGAGCGAATTCAAGCAAGAAATCAGGTCCTAAACAGGTGCCAGCTTATCGGTTGGTACGCCTGCGATGTGGATACGGGGTATTTTTGCCACCGTATCACCAAACACCATTCCTATGAATTCAGTCATGCATGGTCTCTTGAAAAGCCATTTGACCATTTTTCCCGTAGACAGCCGATTCGCTAGGTTATCGGGACCCTTTCTGCTTTCCGCACTGCTTGGAGGCTGCGGGCAAAAAATCGAGTATACCCAGCCTGATCTTGGTTTTCGTAGCCTCGAGCTAATCGAAGTCGACGGCTACCGGTTTAAGGACCTAAACAAAAACGGAACCCTGGATCCCTACGAAGACTGGCGTCTAAGCCCCGAAGAGCGAAGCCAGGATCTGCTCTCCCAAATGTCACTGGAGCAAAAAGCCGGGTTTATGTCCATCAACACGCTAAACATGTTGGGGAGTAGGAAGGCCGCTGCCTCCGGAGGAGCCTACCAGGCCAGCGATCTGGACGAGGGGCAGGTGAAAGAGTCTGAGGAAGAAAGAGCCAGAAGGCCGAATTTTATTGGTGGCATGAACGCGTCCACCAGTACCAGTCAACGGATTCAAACGTTCCATAACCGTCATTTTATCCTGCGTCTCAACGAGCCTGCGGGGGTTATTGCGACCTGGAACAACCACCTGCAGGAGCTTTGTGAATCCGAGCCTTTGGGAATTCCGGCCATCATCACTTCCAATCCCCGAAATCATATTTCGGGAAATGCCTCCGAAGGTACGGCGCTTAATGCGAGCGTTTTTACAGCCTGGCCTGGGGAATTGGGACTGTCTGCCGCCCGCGACCTGGAATTGATCAAGGAATTTGCCGATATTTCCCGGCAGGAATGGCTTGCTGCCGGCATACGGAAGGGGTATATGTACATGGCCGATCTGGCAACCGAACCCCGCTGGTCCCGCGTAAATGGAACCTTTGGAGAGGACCCGGAATGGGTGGCAGAAATTATTCGGGAAGTGGTCATCGGGTTTCAGGGCGAGCAACTGAACACTAAATCCATTGCTTTGACCATGAAACATTTTCCGGGTGGAGGTTCGGGAAAAGGCGGCCAGGATTCGCATTTTGAATGGGGAAAGGAACAGGTATTCCCGGGGGGAAGGTTTTACGAGAATCTACTGCCTTTTCGCGCGGCCATTGATGCAGGTACCTCGGCGATCATGCCGTATTACTCCATGCCAGTGGGAACGGAATTTGAAGAAGTAGGCTACTCGTACAATAAGGCCGTGATTACGGATTTGCTTCGGGGAGAGCTGGGCTTTTCCGGAATCGTCAACACCGATACCGGGCCACTCACCCGCATGGTTTGGGGAGTGGAGGACCTGTCCCTGCACGAGCGGTACAAGAAGGCACTTGAAGCCGGTTCGAACATCATTTCCGGGATATCCGACCCATCCGACCTGATTGCCGTGGTGGAAAATGGAATGGTAGACCCTGCATTGATTGATGCATCGGTCTTGCGCTTGCTGATCGAAAATTTCCAGTTGGGGATTTTTGAAAATCCCTATGTTGATCCGCAAGAAGCGGACAAAATCGTTGGAAATGAGGAATTTCGAACGAGGGCGGCCGAAGCGCTGAGGAAATCCATCGTATTGCTGCGAAACGAGGAAAACAGCCTGCCAGTAGACGCCCGGAAAAAGATCTATTTTGAAACCATCCAGGGAAGTGCTCAGAGCGATCCGAGAGGAGATAAATTTGTATGGAAAGAGCTGCCGGGTATTCCAGATCTGGAGCTGGTACAAAGCCCGGAAGAAGCCGATCTGGCCGTGCAATGGGTAATCCCCTCCCTCTCGCTGTTCAATGCTACGGGAGAACCGATCTCGCTGTCCCTATCTGAAAACAATATCGACGTGGCACATGTGCGAAGTATAGCCTCCCAGGTACCCACCATTCTGGTGATGGATTATTCCAATCCCTGGGTGATCGATGAAATCTACGACGATGCCGATAAAGGAAATACCCTCGCCGTTTTAGCTACCTTCGGAACGACTCCTCAGGCACTATTTGAGGTGATTACCGGGGCTTTTGCTCCGGCAGGTAAAATGCCTTTTTCGACCCCTGTTTCCAATCAGGCGGTAACAGACAACCTCGAGGATGTACCGGGCTTTCTAGAGGGCGAAGGGTATGCCTTGTTTCACTACCAGGAAGGGTTGAGCTACTAGACGAAAAACCCTTCTTGCCAGCAAGGCATTGGCTTAAAAAAAAGGTGACCTGAATTCAGGTCACCTTTACTTGTAAAAAAACGGTATCAAAAGAGGGTTAGTCTTTCAATTCAAAACGGTCCAGGTTCATGACTTTATCCCATGCTGCGATGAAGTCCTTGACGAATTTTTCCTCGCCGTCGCTGCAGCCGTATACTTCGGCCAGCGCACGCAACTCCGAGTTGGAGCCAAAGATAAGGTCCACCCGGGTTCCGGTCCACTTGCGTTCGCCGGTTTTTCGGTCCTTCCCTTCGAATACCTTGTCGGAATTGTCCAGAGCTTTCCAACTGATACCCATGTCCAATAGGTTGACAAAGAAATCGTTGGTCAGCTGGCCCGGGCGTTTGGTGAATACCCCGTGGGCGGATTGGTCAAAATTCGTATTCAAGGCCCGCATACCACCGACCAAAACGGTCATTTCGGGAGCGGTCAGGCCCATTAATTGCGATCTATCTACCAACATTTCCTCGGCGGCCACCATGTGTTGCTCGTTTTGGTAATTGCGGAATCCATCGGCTGCTGGCTCGAGAATGGAAAAAGACTCTACATCGGTCTGCTCTTGGCTTGCATCGGTTCGGCCAGGAGTAAATGGTACCGTCACGTCTTTCCCGGCATCCTTGGCAGCTTTCTCGATGGCAGCACATCCGCCCAAAACGATCAGATCGGCAAGGGACACTTTTTTGTTACCTGACTGGGATCCGTTAAACGTTTCTTGAATCCCCTCCAATTTGTCCAACACCTTGGCGAGCTGTTTGGGATTGTTTGCCTCCCAGTCTTTTTGGGGAGCGAGTCGTATCCGCCCGCCGTTTGCTCCGCCTCTTTTATCCGACCCCCGGAAAGTGGAGGCAGCAGCCCAGGCAGTACCTACCAATTCCGATACCGACAATCCAGTAGCAAGAATTTGTGTCTTCAGGTCGGCAATATCGGAACTATCTATCAGTTCGTGGTCCACGGCAGGAACCGGGTCTTGCCAGATGAGTTCCTCCTGTGGTACTTCGGGTCCCAGGTACCGGGCACGTGGCCCCATGTCCCTATGGGTAAGCTTGAACCAGGCCTTGGCAAAAGCATCCGCAAACTCATCCGGGTTTTCGTAAAAGTGCCGGGAGATTTTTTCGTATTCCGGATCCATGCGGAGTGCCAAATCGGTTGTCAGCATAAACGGAGCGTGACTCTTGGAAGGATCGTGCGGATCGGGTACGGTACCTGCACCTGCCCCGTCTTTTGGACGCCATTGATTGGCCCCTGCGGGGCTTTTGTACAGTTCCCACTCGTAGCCAAATAGGTTTTCGAAATAGTTATTGCTCCATTTGGTAGGAGTAGTCGTCCAGGCCCCTTCCAGACCACTGGTGATGGTGTTGTTTCCATTTCCGGATCCCAGGGTAGTTTTCCATCCCAGTCCCATCTCCTCGATACCGGCAGCAGCTGGCTCGGGCCCAACGTATTTGGTGGGGTCTCCGGCACCGTGGGTTTTACCAAAGGTATGACCGCCTGCGATGAGTGCGACGGTTTCGTAGTCGTTCATGGCCATTCGCCCGAAGGTTTCGCGGATGTCCCTCGCCGATGCCACTGGATCGGGCGTACCGTTGGGTCCTTCCGGGTTTACGTAGATAAGGCCCATCTGTACTGCTCCAAGCGGATTTTCCAATTCCCGGTCACCGGTGTAGCGTTTGTCTCCCAGCCATTCGGCTTCGGATCCCCAGTACACGTCCTCCTCGGGTTCCCAGATGTCTTCCCGACCGCCAGCAAAACCGTAGGTTTCGAATCCCATGGATTCCAGAGCCACGTTGCCAGCCAGGATCATCAAATCGGCCCAGGAAATTTTCTTTCCGTATTTTTGCTTGACCGGCCAAAGGAGCAAACGCGCCTTGTCCAGGTTGGCATTGTCGGGCCAACTGTTCAGCGGGGCAAAGCGCTGAGAGCCCGTCCCGCCCCCGCCACGGCCATCAGAAATCCGGTAGGTACCGGCACTGTGCCAGGCCATGCGGATGATAAAAGGGCCATAATGGCCGTAGTCCGCCGGCCACCAGTCCTGGGAGGTCGTCAACGCCTCTTCTAAATCTTTCTTCACGGCTGCCAGATCCAGGGATTCAAATTCCTTGGCGTAATCAAATCCCTCGCCCATGGGGTTGGACAGTGCGGAATGTTGCCGCAGAATGTTTAGCTTTAATTGATTGGGCCACCAGTCCCTGTTTCTGGTGCCTCCGCCTGCACTCTGTTTAAGCGCCCCTCCATGAAAGGGACATTTTGCCGCGCTGTCATTGAGGTCAGATAATTTTGCGTTTGGGTTTGTGCTGTTTTCCATAAGTATATAGTAATTGATTCACTCTTTACACATCCAAGATACCAATTTTAGTAATTATGAAAAATTTATTTCCATTGAAAAAATCTATGACTCTTACGAAATTTCGATAATGTTCCGAATCGGGTGGGGAAGCGCTCGCGGGAATGAATTCGAACTCCCTGGGTTTGCTGTAGAGGGGCGACGGGAGGTGGCACTAAAAATTGGGGTAAAAAAAAGCAACCGGTGCATCGCAGCGGTTGCTCTTTGTAGTGGCAGAGGAAGGGGTGTTTAGCTCCCGCACATTTCACAATCGTCCGGATTGTCAAGCGAACAGGCGATGGCGTCCTGTTGCTGCTTTTTGGTGTCGGGGGCTGCTGCCGCCGCTTCTACTGGCTTTTTATCCAGCTGGGATTTGTCCACGGTAAACTGTATGGCACTGCTGGCGGCTTTGGACCGCAGGTAATAGATGCCGGTTTTTAGTCCCTTTTTCCAGGCATAAAAATGCATGGATGTCAACTTCCCAAAGTTGGGTTCCTGAAGGAACAGGTTCATGCTCTGCGACTGGCAGACATAGGCTCCCCGGTCAGCCGCCATATCAATGATGACTTTCTGGGAAATTTCCCAGACGGTCTTGTACAGGTCTTTGAGGTGTTGTGGGATTTCCGGAATATGTTGAACGGATCCGTTGGCACCGATTAGCCGGTTTTTCATGCTGTCGTTCCACAGACCGAGACGGATCAGGTCTTTCATCAAGTGTTTGTTGACCACCACAAACTCACCCGAGAGTGTACGGCGGGTGTAGATATTGGAGGTGTAAGGTTCAAAGCATTCGTTGTTGCCCAAAATCTGCGAAGTGGAGGCCGTAGGCATGGGTGCTACCAAGAGGGAATTGCGCACGCCATACTTGTTCACTTTCTGTTTCAATTCCGCCCAGTTCCACCTGCCGGATTTTGGAGTCACGCCCCAAAGGTCAAACTGAAACAAGCCTTGGGAAACCGGGGATCCCTCGTAGGTCTCGTAGGTTCCGTTGAGTTTGGCCAGTTCCATGGAGGTTTCCATGGCGGCAAAGTAGATGGTTTCGAAAATATCTTCGTTTAGGCCTTTCGCTTCTTCGGAATCGAACGGCATGCGCAATAGGATAAATGCATCTGCCAGTCCTTGAATACCCAATCCGACGGGGCGGTGCCTGAAATTGGATTTACGGGCTTCCGGAACCGGGTAGTAGTTCACGTCGATTACCTTATTTAGGTTTCGAGTCACTACCTTGGTTACCTCATAGAGCTTCTGGTGGTCGAAGTATTTTTTACCGTCCTTTCCAATCCGTACAAACTTAGGAAGAGCAATGGAGGCGAGGTTGCACACGGCCACTTCATCGGGGGAGGTGTACTCCATGATTTCGGTACACAGGTTGGAAGATTTGATCGTCCCCAGGTTTTTCTGGTTCGATTTTCCATTGGCTGCATCCTTGTAAAGAATGTACGGAGTTCCCGTTTCGATCTGGGACTCCAGGATTTCAAACCAAAGCTCCTGGGCCTTGATGGTTTCCCGGGCTCGGCCTTCTTTCTCGTATTTTTCGTAGAGCCTCTCAAATTCCTCCCCATGGCATTCGGCGAGACCGGGGGCCTCATGCGGACAAAAGAGCGACCAGTCTTCGTTGGCTTCCACACGTTTCATGAATAAGTCCGACACCCAAACGGCGTAAAACAAATCCCTGGCACGGAGCTCTTCTTTGCCGTGGTTTTTCTTCAGGTCGAGGAAATCCTTGATATCGGCATGCCAGGGTTCCAGGTAAATGGCAAAACTACCCTTCCTTTTTCCTCCGCCCTGGTCCACGTACCGCGCCGTCATATCAAAATTTCGCAGCATGGGTACAATTCCATTGGAGACGCCATTGGTACCTCGGATGTAAGATCCTTTGGCCCGTACATTGTGAATGGAAAGCCCGATACCACCGGCCGACTGGGAGATTTTTGCACACTGTTTCAGGGTATCGTAGATACCGTCAATGCTGTCGTCTTTCATGGTCAACAGAAAGCAGGAAGACAGCTGCGGCTTGGGTGTACCGGCATTAAAGAGAGTTGGCGTGGCATGGGTAAACCATTTCTGCGAAAGCAGGTGGTAGGTTTCGATGGCCGCATCAATGTCCTCTTTGTGGATACCAATGGACACCCGCATCAACATGTGTTGGGGTCGTTCCACCACTTTCCCGTCGAGTTTGATCAGGTAGCTTCGTTCGAGGGTCTTAAAACCAAAAAAATCGTAATCAAAATCCCGGCTGTAGTCGATTACTTCGTCCAGTTTGGCGGCATGCTTTTTTACAATTCCATACACGTCGGGCGCAATCAACGCAGCATTCTCATCGGTTTTGGGATTGATGTAGGTATACAGCCGCTTCATGGTGTTGGAGAAGGACTGACTGGTGGTTTTGTGCAGATTGGAAATGGCGATTCTGGCGGCCAGAACGGCGTATTCCGGATGCTTAACGGTCAATGAGGCACATACCTCTGCAGCGAGGTTGTCCAATTCGGTGGTGGTCACCCCATCGTAAAGCCCATCGATCACTTTTTTAGCCACTTCAATGGGCTGAATGTAGCGGCCGTCCAGGCCATAGCAAAGATTCTCTATCCGGGTGGTGATTTTATCAAACCGCACGGATTCTCTTCTCCCGTCTCTTTTGATTACTAACATATTGATTGGTTATTTACTAGTAAAAAATGGTTAAAAATCCTCTTCTACAGAAAATTTCCCTGAACCGTTGGCGACGTCTTTGTTTTTCATAACGCCTGCTTTTTGATAATCCCCAACCCTTTTTTCGAAGAAATTGGTTTTTCCCTGTAGGGATATCATGTCCATGAAATCAAACGGATTGGTACTATTCCAAACCTTGGAACATCCCAATTCCTGCAACAACCGGTCGGCAACGAACTCGATGTATTGACACATCAGTTCGGCATTCATACCGATTAACCGTACCGGTAACGCATCGGTCACAAATTCTTTTTCGATTTCAACCGCATCTTTGATGATGCCAATGATTGTTTCCTCCGGCAAGCGATTTACCACGTGGCGGGTGTACAGATGACAGGCAAAGTCACAATGCAGTCCTTCGTCCCGGGAGATCAATTCGTTTGAAAAGGTCAGACCGGGCATCAGGCCTCTTTTTTTCAACCAAAAAATGGAACAAAATGAGCCGGAGAAGAAAATTCCTTCCACTGCGGCAAAGGCAATCAGGCGCTCGTGAAAGTCCCCCTGATCGATCCATCGAAGGGCCCATTCGGCTTTCTTTTTTACACAATCCAGGTGCTCGATGGCATTGAAAAGCCGGTCCCGTTCCTCCGGATTTTTGATGTAGGTGTCGATAAGTAGGCTATACGTCTCGCTGTGGATGTTCTCCATGGCAATTTGAAAGCCATAGAAAAATTTTGCTTCCGTATATTGTACTTCGGATACAAAATGCTCGGCGAGGTTTTCGTTCACTATCCCGTCACTGGCAGCAAAAAAAGCGAGTACATGGGAAATAAAATGGCGTTCGCTATCGCTAAGGTTTTTCCAGTCGTTGAGGTCTTGACCCAGATCGATCTCCTCTGCAGTCCAGAAGCTGGCTTCCGCCTTTTTGTAGTATTCCCAAATGTCATCATGCTGAATGGGGAATAGGACAAATCGGCTGTTATCTCCCTGTTCTAAAATAGGTTCTGACTTCATTAGTCCAAATGGTTTAATAAATTAAATTTTATACAAATGGCTTCGCGGCCTTTTCTTCACGTTTCGGTTTGCTTCGTTGGGTTTGGTAACAATACCTTAACAAATATGGGCAAGAAATTCGAAAAAGTAAAGCCCAAATTCCTAGGAAAGCTTAATAAATTGACCGTCGGTCAAAGGATCATAAATAATTATAATATAGTAAAATAAGGTACTAAATATAAATAATAACTTTAATTAATAATGGCCGGATAGGGCGATGTAACTTTTTTGAATTAATTTGATTCCCCGCAGAAAAGCCCAAAAGAAGCCGATTTTTTGACCATTGGTCAAGAAATAGTTTCCGTTTTCTCGCTTTGTGTGCTTCCAAGGTATTGAAAATCAATTTAATAGCGTCTATTTAGTTATTTTATAGAAGAAAATTCGGAAAACATACCCCAAAAAATGCATCTGTTTCCTTATTCTTGGGATGATCGGCTCCCTTCGGACCGATTAGTAAATTAATACTTGCCTACTTTTTTATCTATATGTATTTTTTTCGTATATTTGCACCTCAATTTTGATAATTGTAATCTATCAAACCATTATGTACGCAATAGTAAACATATCCGGTAAGCAGTTCAAAGTAACAAAAGAGCAGCAGATCTTTGCACCAAAAATGCAAGGTGAGGTTGACGCTTCCGTAGAATTCGATCAGGTGCTTTTGGCAGACGACAACGGTACCGTATCGGTAGGCGCACCTTTATTGGAAGGAGCCAAGGTATCGGGGAAAATCCTCGATCACGTAAAAGGAGACAAAGTGATTGTTTTCAAGAAAAAGCGGCGAAAGGGATACAAAAAGAAAAACGGTCACCGTCAGCAATACACGAAGATTTTAATTGAAGATATTGTACTGTAAGGATCCGATCAGGACACACGAAAAACAACTAAAGTTATGGCACATAAAAAAGGTGTAGGTAGTTCCAAAAACGGCAGAGAATCAGAAAGCAAGCGTCTTGGAGTGAAAAAATTTGGTGGAGAGGCGGTTATCGCCGGTAACATCATCGTCAGACAGCGGGGGACCAAGCATCATCCCGGATTGAATGTGGGTTTGGGTAAGGATCATACCCTGTTTGCATTGACTCCAGGGAAAGTTGCGTTCAGCAAAAAGCATGACGGAAGGTCGTACGTAAGTGTACTTCCAACCGAAGCATAAGAACCCTCCTCAGGGATAACCAAAAGGCCTTTGCGTAAAAGGGCCTTTTTTTTTCTATTGCCGGCTTTCTGCCGGCAGGAACCTTCGTTAACAAATAGTCCCATCCCCGGTTTTTTACCGGGTCTAAATCTTGTTGCCTTCATGAATTATACTGAAAATTACAGAGGAATCAAAATTGACGTACAGTCGGTTAATCTCGATATCAATGCCGCCGTGCAGGAAGAAATCAGATCTTCCATCGATAAATTATCCAAGTTCACTCCGGATATCAATGCCGTAGACATTTACTTCAAAACCGAAGGCCACGGTGGTACTGCCAAAAGCGTGGTTGGCATGCGGGTAGGCATCCCGGGCCCTGACGTTTTCGCAGAAGAAAAGGGAGAGCATTGGATCCCCCTGGTGAAGGATGTCGTTGATAAATTGGTTCGGCAATTAAAAAAGAATAAATAATTCGATTCCAGAAGCTTCCGTTAGAACAAACGGAAGCTTTTTATTTCGTCCCAGAAATACAGGGCATTTTGCGGGGAAATCAGGACGATGACCGCGATGCCAAAAACCGCGCCATAGAAATGGGCGTCGTGATTGATGGCGTCATCCCCCTGTTTGCCTTTGTAAAAGGCGTATCCCAAAAACAGCAGCCCCAGGATAAAGCCCGGAAGACAAAAGATTCCAAAAATACAGATGTCTGATAAAGGCATGAGTACGATACTTGCAAACACCGTGGCAGCCGTACCACCGGAAGCACCCAGCGCCCGGTAAGAAGGATTGTCTTTTTCTTTCAGGTAGGTCGGAATATCGGCCACGACAATCGCCGCCAGGTAAAACACAACAAATGCCAGGGCGCCCAGACTGGCGCCGAATTGATACATCAGGTATTGTTCCACCACGCTTCCGAAGAAATAGAAGGTGAACATGTTGAAAAGCAGGTGGGTGCCGTCTTTATGGATGAAGCCTGAGGTGATGAATCGCCCGTAGGATTTGTTTCGCTGGATCAGGTAGGGGACGAATAGTTGCCGTTCCATAACTTCCGGATTTTTCCATCCGTAATACGAAATCAGGCAGGTAATGCCGATGGTAATCAGCGTTAGAGATAGTTCCATACAAGTTATTTTTCCCGGTTGGCGAGGTTATGCGTGAGGTTCCATAAGAGTTGTAGCCCTTCCGGTCTTTTGACGTGCAGGCGACTGAGCTGCTCGAATCCTTTTTCAAAAAAATTTCCCATGAGTTCCAGTGTATGCGCTTCTATTTTCAGCCGGTCGTAGACCGCCCGCACTTCCCGCACCTTTTGTTCGGGATCGGGTTCCGCTGTTTGTAGCCAGTATTCGAGGGTAGCTTTGTCTGCTCCCTGGGCCAGTTCCCTGGCCTTGATCAGGAGGTAGGTTTTTTTATTGGCCAGAATGTCTCCGCCTACCTGCTTGCCAAACTTTTCTTTGTCTGCGTAGACATCCAACAAGTCATCTTTTAATTGAAAACCCATGCCGATGTTTACGCCAAAATCGTAAAGGCGACGTCCGTCTTCATCTCCGGCCCCGGCCAGTACGGCTCCCAGTTGAAGCGAAAACCCCAGCAGTACCGCCGTTTTTAACCGTATCATGTTTAAGTAATCCGGCTCCGACACCTGCTCCACCCCTTCAAAATTCATGTCCAATTGCTGCCCTTCGCAGACTTCGGCGGCTGTTCTGCTAAACAGCGCAATGCTTTCTCGCAGGTGTTCCGGTGCTACTTCCAACAGCAATTCGTAGGCTTTGACCAGCATCACATCACCGGAGAGGATTGCCGTATTGGCGTTCCACTTTTCGTGCACCGTGGGCATGCCCCGGCGGATGGGTGCCTTGTCCATGATGTCATCGTGCATCAGGGTGAAATTGTGAAAGACCTCGATGGCGGCGGCAGGTGTTACTACCCGTTGGTAGTCCTCTTTATACAAGCCATAGGAAAGAATTGCGAGCAAGGGGCGGATCCGTTTGCCTCCCAATCCCATCAGATACGTGATTGGGTCGTATAGTTCGGGAGGATTGCCTCCTAGTTGCAGCTGCAGGATATGTTTTTCCAGGGAATCTCTTATTTCCCCGAGTACCTTATCATTTATCATCGTTAACAAATTCCAGATCTATGGTTCTCCGGTCAATGTCGGTTCGAGTTACGCGAACCATGACCTTGTCTCCAAGTGTGATGATTTTCTTGTTTTTGGAACCGATCAGCCGCATATTTTTCTCGTCAAAATCGTAATAATCGTCTGTCATGTCCTGTACCCGGACCATGCCCTCGCATTTGGTTTCTGTAATTTCCACATAAACGCCCCATTCCGTAATACCGGTGACCATGCCCGCGTAGTCCTTTTCTTCTGCAAGTTTCATGTACTCCACCTGCTTGTACTTAATGCTGGCGCGCTCGGCATCTGCGGCCCGCTTTTCCCGCTCGGAGGAGTGAACGCATTTTTCTTCCCAGGCCTGATTTTCGGGCGGTTTGCCCCCATCCAGGTAATGCTGCAACAGTCGGTGCACCATCAGATCCGGATACCTTCTAATCGGAGAGGTAAAGTGGGTGTAATGCGCAAAAGCAAGTCCGAAATGGAGTTTTGGTTCGGTGGTATACTTGGCTTTCGCCATGCTGCGAATGGCCAATTGCTCCAGTACGTTCTGTTCCGGCTTACCAACAATCTCATCCATCAGCTTGTTTAAGCTGTTGGCCACTTTTTTTTCGTCGCTGATTTGCAAATCGTGTCCGAATTTCCTGGCGAAATTGGCAAAGGTGTTGAGTTTTTCCAGATCAGGATAGTCGTGTATGCGGTAGACAAAGGTACTCTTCCCCTTGTTTTTGTCGTAAATGTATTGCGCAACCGTCTTGTTTGCCAGCAGCATAAACTCTTCGATGAGCTTGTGCACGTCTTTTCGTTCCTTGATTAGCAGGCCTACTGGCGTGCCTTTTTCGTCCAACTTGAACTTTACCTCGACGGTCTCGAAATTAATGGCGCCTTTTTTAAACCGTGCCCGGCGGAGTTTTTTTGCCAGACCGTTGATGGTTAGTAGTTCTTTTGCATATGCTCCTGCCGCCTGATCCATGTTTTCCTGCGCCTCTTCGTAGCTAAACCGTCGGTTGGAATGAATCACCGTTCGCCCGATCCAAAAATCCCGCACCTGTGCTTCCTCGTCCATCTCAAAGACACAAGAAAAGGTAAGCTTGTCCTCATTGGGTCGAAGCGAGCAAAGCCCATTGCTCAGCCTTTCGGGCAGCATGGGGATGGTCCGGTCCACGAGGTAAACGGAAGTAGCCCGGTCGTAGGCTTCTTTTTCCATGATGGACCTCGGGGTGACGTAATGGCTCACGTCGGCAATATGGACGCCGATTTCCATGTTTCCGTTTTCCAAATACCGGAAGGAGATGGCGTCGTCAAAATCCTTGGCATCCGCCGGGTCAATGGTAAAGGTATCGATGGATCGGAAATCCCTTCTTTTTTTCAGTTCTTCGGAGGGAATGGTTTCGGGGATGGTATCCGCTTCGGCCATGGCGTCTTCGGGGTACTCAAAGGGCAGTCCGAATTCCGCCATGATGGAGTGAATTTCCACTTCGTGGTCTCCAGCCTCGCCCAATACCCGGATAATTTTACCGGTCGGACTCTTATCACCTTCCTTCCATTCGGTAAGTTTGACGATCACTTTTTGGTTGTGCTGGGCACCGACCAGGTCTGCTTTCTTTACGAAGATGTCCTGGTGCATTTTTTTGAAATCAGGAACCACAAAGGCGAATCGCGGGGATATTTCCACCCGCCCCACAAATTCATCCCGGCAGCGTTCGAGGATTTCCAGCACTTTGCCTTCCCGTTTGCCGCCTTTTCCTTTGTGCGGCAAGACCAGAATGCGTACCTTATCTCCGTCCAGGGCTGTTTTGAGATCGGCTTCCTTCACCAGGATATCGTTCTCTTTTTTTTCCTGATCTTCGGGAATGATAAAGGCAAACCGGGCGTTTACAAAGTCTACCTCTCCGGTAATAAATTCGGGATCTGCCGCGGAAGAATAAAGGTTTCGGGGGCTTTTGGAGATGCTTCCGCTTGCCAAAAGGTCTTGCAGGGCATCGTCAAGTAATTTCTTGGAGGGGGCATCCCGCAGGGTCAGTTTTTTTATCAGTTGTTTTTCAGCAAATTCCTCACCGAAATTACTGTCTAAAAATTGCGTTAACTGATGTTTTATCTGTGACAATCCAGAGGCTTTTCCCTCCTTGTTTCTGAATCCCGATTTTTTTCTTCCTGATTTTCTTCCCATAAAAATGATTTAGAACACTAAAGGTACGCATATTTATTTGAAATCATTCCGGTGCCGGGGTATCCGACGACGCGTCTTCGTCCAGATTGATCCGGTCAAATTCCAGATTTCCCGGAAGGCCTTGATAGGCCAGGTAAATCCGAGCCGTCACCTCTACATCCCGCAGGCAATAGTCCCGGATGGTATCCAGTCCATTTGCATGGTAGTACCGGGCATTTACCTCGGAGCCATCGATGCCATCCTTTGAACTGGGGATGTCAAACAGGGCGGCCAATAGGTCCAGGCGCGTGTAATGCTTGTAATCCCCAAATTTCCATAACTCCAGGGTGTCCAAATGGCGGATTTCCCAGGGTCGTTTGCCGGCCAGTTGAAGTACCTCCGGTAGGGGAATCTGATTTGCCAGCATGCGCCGACACAGGTAAGGTATATCAAATTCTTTGCCATTGTGGGCACAAAGGGTCCAATCGCGTTTACCCAATAGCTCCCGAAAGGTCCAAAGCAGCTCGTGTTCCGTTTCAGCGGCAAAGGACTTGGTGCGGTATTGCAGCAGGTCTTCCTCTTTTCGGTAGGTGAAGTAGCCTACACCGACACAGATAATTCTGCCAAACTCGGCGTAAATACCCGCTTTTTCGAAATACAATTCCGCGGGTTCCTTGTCTTCCCGCTGGGGGAGGTATTGGGCCTTCTTCTTCCATTCCTCCTGCATCCTTGGCGGGAGTTCCTCCAGACTTTTGGTTCCGGAGATGGTTTCGATATCCAGAAAAAGGATATCACTCAGCTGTTCAAAAAAACCAGTCATAGGCATCAGGTAGGTACACGAGCAGGCCGTTCCGGTTTGGGAATGTAACAATTGGGCTATCGCCGGACACTGTGCCTGTTACAAAGATAAACGTTTTGTTAAAAATCGGAAGACCTCTCGCGCTTTTCCTGTGGGACCGCTATGTCCAGCAGTTCCATCTCGAAAATTCGTGCCAAATGTCCCTTCAGACGGGTCTTTACTTCGGACGCGTCAACAGCCCGGCCTAGTTCTACGTGCAGGGAGGTGACGGCCTTGTCCCGGATACCGCAGGGGACGATATGCTCAAAGTAACTCAGGTCCACATTTACATTGAATGCAAAGCCATGCATGGTCACCCATCGACTGGATTTCACCCCCAATGCGCAGATTTTACGGGGATTTTGCTGGCGCACATGGTCCAACCAAACGCCGGTTAGCCCCTCAATCCTGCCAGCCTCGAGGCCATAATCCCCAATCGTGGCGATGACGGCCTCCTCCAGGTACCGCAGGTAACGGTGGATATCGGTAAAAAAATTGTCCAGATCCAGAATGGGATAGCCGACCAATTGGCCTGGACCGTGGTAGGTGATGTCGCCGCCCCGGTTGATGGGGTAGAAGCTCGCCTGGTGTTTTTTTAAGCCTGCTTCATCCAGGAGCAAGTTTTCGGGTTTTCCGCTTTTTCCCAGGGTGTAGACATGGGGGTGCTCAACAAATAGCAGGTAATTTTCCGTGATTTGCTGCAGCGTAGGTTCCTGCTGGCGATTAGCGATTTTCGCGGAAACGATGGCTGCGAATAGCTGTTCCTGGTAATCCCAGGTTTCCCGGTAATCTTTCCTCCCCAAATCCTGAAAAATTACTTTTTTATTGATAAATTGATTCACGCGTATCGGATAGTTTTTTCAAATATAGTCAATATCACAGAATGGCGGAACATAACGATCGGGGAAGAGAAGCCGAGCAACTGGCCAGGGAATGGCTGGAAGGTAAAGGCTATGTTTTTCTTGCGGAAAATTACCGTTACAAGCATGCCGAAATTGACCTGATCATGACCCACCGAGAGCTGCTCGTGTTTGTGGAAGTGAAATTCCGGACCGGTACAGGCTATGGCTACGCGGAGGAGTTTGTGGACTACAAAAAACGCCAATTGATCATCCGTGCGGCGGACCATTACATCTACGAGATCGACTGGCACCGGGATATCCGCTTTGACATTGTGGGGGTGTACCGGGACCCTCACGGCCGGGTGGCCTTCAAACATTTTGAAGATGCGTTTTACTAATTGGTAGTTCGGTAGATCAAATTTCCTTCCCTGTCCCATTCCGCCCGGATGTAAGGTTTAAAATCGGAGGTAAAGGCTTCCGATTGGTATTGGATTTCCCGTTTTTTTATGGTTCTATCTTTCTGGGCAGGCCAATAGGCGGTCCATAAGCCGACTTTTTCTCCATACCGATATTCTCCGGTGACCGCTACCTGCCCATCCGGATAAAAATGATAGAAATTTCCCTCCTCCAGTTCGTATTCGATGGGGGTAAGTTTCTCAATCTTTCGTTCTCCCCGGTTGTAATAGGTGATTCGGGAGTCTTTTGGCCAGCCTTCGGCGTAATGGCGCTTGTCAAGTAAAATGTTTTTGCCATCGTACGACATCCAACGTCCGTGTTTGGTACCGTAATAGTACATGCCGCTTTCTACCACGTTTTCGCCGATGCGCCTTTCGTAGGGGCCGTGTAGCAGGTAACCGGCAGCGGGCTGGTAGCCGGAATTCTTTATGGCTTTGTTTCGGGAGTCGTACCAATAGATGTCCCGGATGTACGGGTCGGGTTGGCGGTGATTCAGGGTAAAGTGGAAGACCTGATAGGTAACCTGTTCCCGGAAACTACTTTTGATCAGGGCTTTTTTGGTCTTTTCTCCAAAGTACACGTTTTTTTTACGCTTTTTCTTTTTTTTATCTTCTTTCTCTTCATCTTCCACGGCAGAGAATAACAATACCGGGGTAGAAGTAGGGAGCAGCCGACTCTTTTCTACGCCAGAGGAATCCGGATCGGCAACCGCATCGGATTCTTGTGCGAAACCCGGAAGCACGACGAAGGTAAAGAGCAGGAGGCCAAGAAGGTATAGCGACTTTTTCATGGTATAGGAGTAACGGCTTCAAGCGGCTTTTAGTATGAATGCAGGCGGGCTGCAGGTATTATTCCACCAAGGATAGGCCAGGCAGGGTTCGTTCAAAACTGATCAAAGATTTAGGAATCGTTGGCAATATCCTTATTTTTGCAAAATTAAAAAATGTGTTGGAAAGGCCACACGATTTTGTTTGCAATTTCCCCCAAGGCACAGGCATACACTACTGAATCTCATTTATTAAAAACAACGCATACATGAATTCCATCCTATCCGATCGCATCATCAATATGGAAGAGTCAGCCACGCTTGCGATGGCAAAAACAGCCAGGGAACTTAAAAGCCAGGGCATCGATATCATAGGGCTTAGTCTGGGCGAGCCGGACTTCAAGACTCCGAAACACATACAGGAAGCAGCGAAAGCTGCCATAGATGAAGGCAAATACTTTTCCTATCCTCCGGTAGCCGGCTATCAGGATCTTCGGGAGGCGATTGCCAGGAAACTTCGTGAACAAAACCACATAGCGGAAGCAAAAGCAGAAAACATCGTGGTCTCCACGGGAGCGAAACACTCCATTGCCAATGTGTTCATGTGTTTGATCAACGAGGGAGACGAGGTAGTCATTTTCTCGCCCTATTGGGTGTCCTATTCCGAAATCATCAAACTCGCCGGGGGGGTGCCGGTATTGATTGAGGGAAATTTGGAAAATAATTTCAAAGCCACGGCTGCTCAGTTGAAGGAAGCCATTACCGACAAGACCAAGGCGGTGATTTATTCCTCTCCCTGCAATCCATCGGGTTCGGTATTTAGTAAAGAAGAATTAGAGGCCATTGCCGAAGTAGTGAAATCAACGGAAGACCTGGTGGTGATTGCTGATGAAATTTACGAATTGATTAATTTTACCGGACAACATGCCAGCATCGCCTCCTTTCCGGGGATGTTCGAGCGGACGATCACGGTCAACGGTTTTTCCAAAGGCTATGCCATGACCGGGTGGCGGGTCGGGTACATCTGTGCGCCGGTAGCCATTGCCAAAGCCTGTGAAAAAATCCAGGGGCAGTTTACCTCCGGAGGTACCGGCATCGCGCAGCGAGCGGCTTTGGCAGGACTGGTTGGCGATCAGCGGCCTACGGAGGAAATGGCTGCGGCCTACCTCAAGCGAAGAGACCTGGTGCTGGGCTTGCTGCGGGAAATCCCGGGGATTAAAACCCATGTTCCCGAAGGTGCGTTTTACTTTTTCCCGGATATATCTGAGTTCTTTGGAAAAACTACCACCGGGAAGCAAGTCATCGAAAGTGCCGATGATTTTTGCCTGTACCTACTAAACGAAGCCCATGTCTCTCTGGTGACGGGAGCGGCCTTTGGTGCCCCCAAATCCGTTCGCTTATCCTATGCCGCTTCGGAAGCAGAATTGAAGGAAGCCCTGAAGCGAATCAAGGAGGCCCTGGCTAAATTAAACTGAGTTTTCTCCAAAGCCCTGGATGCTTATCCGGGGCTTTTTTAATTCGCTCCTGACCGATGCAAGCAATCGTAGTGACACCCGTAAAAGATGCCCTGGAAGCTTCCCTGGAGACAATCCGGGCCGTAAAGCAGGCGCAAGGAACGTTTTCTTATTGGGTGTTTGATGATTTTTCTACAGAGACCACCAAAGCGGGCCTACAGGCAGCCCAAAAGGATATGGACTTTGAACTGGTGCACCTGGAAGACCTTACGGCGGATCCCTCCCCGAATTACGACAAGGTGCTGGTGTGCGCGCAGAAAGAGGCCCTTAAAACCGGGCTGCCACTCATCATCGTCGAATCCGACGTGACGGTTCAGTCGGATACCTTCGCGCGGCTGGTTTCTTTCGCAGCAGCCAATCCAGCTACCGGATTGGTGGGGGCCATTACGCAGGATGAGCGGGGTAAGGTCAATTTTCCTTACCTGAAATTTAAACAGGAAAAACGAACAGGAGCCCTGCAGACCCAGCGGAGTCTCAGCTTCTGCTGCACCCTGCTAAGTAATCCATTCTTATCCGCCTATGACTTTTCCAATCTGGACCTGGACAAGGACTGGTACGATACCCACATCAGTCATAAAGCCCGAGAGTTAGGCTTTGATAATTACATTCTCATGGACCTGCCCGTTTTGCACCGGCCACACGGAAGCAGGCCCTGGAAACAACTGAAATACACCAATCCCCTCGTTTACTACTTTAAGAAATGGTTCTCTGGCAAGGATAAAATTTAGCAAATTCGTATCAGTTTTTCGCTTGTCCCTGCTGCAGCCTTGATTGATCGTGCCCGCTACTGCCCCTTCCTATCGGGAATCGGTTCCCGCTGGAATGGTGAATCGATGGGATGGAAGTGCAAGACCGATCCATTCTAGGACCGTCGTCTCCGATTCTTTCTATTGGTTGGGTTGCGTTGTACGGACTTCTTGCCACTAAGATCAGCGTTAAGTGGCCACAATTACCCCCTTCAAAGGCTTTGTGTATAATTGAATTATTTTAATAATTATTTTTTTATTCGGGTATTTTAATCAATGCGTTTTTTTCGTGTGTGCAATAGTACAGCTATTCGCTTCTATCTATGCCTATCTTAGAATAATGAAGTATTAAAGCCGATAAAAATTTGTATAAAACAAAATAAACTGCTAAAAGTAATATTTATTTGTATTTTGAGGTGCAAAACCTGTTTAAATTTTGAGGCTACGCAGATGAAATTTATGATCGGGCACCGGTGGACAGGTTCAATATCCTCAAAAAAAGGCGTTTAGCCGTGAGAAGTTGATTGTAATTATTTCTTTAAATTATCGAAACTTACGAAGAATTTTTTATTGCGTTATTGCGAGAAATTTCCTTACCTTTGTCGCGGGTGATTAAGCAACTTTTTATACTTATCTTTTTCTCACGATTAAAAAGGAGGTTATTTCGAAATTATTTTTACTGACCTCCTCTTTCTATTTGTCCCTCCACTGCTCGCTTTGTTTTGGAGTTTTGTTGTTTGGTAGGGTTATTGGTTTTAATTTGTAATCATGAAGTTTTTCCTGTTGTGTGTGTGTGTTTGGATGGTTTCGGTGCATAATTCGCAAGGGCAACAAACAAAGGACGATACCCTTTACTACCAAACCTTCCCTTCAAAACTGGTCGGGAGGTACTATTTGTCCAGAAAGTTCAGCGGAATGGGCCTGGAAAAGGGTGGAGAGAGACTTTGGTACATGCCTAATTCTACGTTGAACACGGGGTTTGGGCTTACCTACCAAAACCTGACACTAAATCTGGCCTATGGGTTTGGCTTCATCAACCCGGAAAGAGGCAGAGGGGAGACCAACTACCTGGATCTGCAGGCACACGCGTATCCCAAAAACTGGGTCATCGACCTATTTGGGCAATTTTATAACGGGTATTTCCTAAGCGGGGATAACTTGCAGCTTGCTGATGGGGAGGACAGGCTGTTTCCAGACATGAAGTTACGGAAGGTAGGAGCCTCGGTTCAGTACTTATTTAATGGGGATAAATTTTCCTACCGGGCTGCTTTTTTGCAAAACGAATGGCAACAACGTTCGGCTGGCTCTTTTTTGGCGGGTATGGAAGTATACGGCGGGCAGGTGCGAAACCAATATGGGATCCTGCCCACTTCGCTGGCAAGGGAGTTCGACCTTCGGCAGGTTAAATTTATGGAATGGAGTCCCACAATTGGCTATGCGTATTCATTGGTCGTGAAAAAGCATTTCTTCCTTACCCTGTCGGCTGCCTCGGGATTCTCGGTCGGGCGTACCTCCCTGCACGATGCAACCGGAGCGGAGGAACGCAATTGGGCGGTACGACCAAATTATTTTTTGCGCGGATTTACAGGGTACAATTCCGACCGATGGTCGGTAAACGTCAATTACGTGTACAATCAGGTAAATCTGGCGCCAGTTGCTGGCCACCGTATACATGTAGGGACGGGAAATTACCGGTTTAATCTGATCTATCGCTTTGCTCCCGGGCCGAAACTCGCCAAAAAATTGGATTGGATCGATCGTACAAAAAAGAAGTTGTTCGGACGGTAAGGGGTTTGTTATTCCCACGGAGGGTGAGCCAGAGCTGCTAGTTTTTCCGAATTTCCTTTTGCTAATACGAATTTAACAATAAGGATATGCATTCTTAACGCTTTCGCCTGGGAGGTATATGGGATTATTTTGCTATTTGCTGTGAAAATATGCTGTCATAGGGGTATGTTTTTGATTAGTAGCGTACTACAAATAAAGTACAGCAACTTTAAAGGCAAGTTTATGGGAAAACAGTTACATGCGAACAGGCTCGGCGTGGTTCTGATCTTGTTTTGGTTCCTTACTGGAACCTGCTATTTGGATGCGCTGGCGCAAAGTCGGCAGGTGCGAGGTACCGTTCGGTCATCCGAAGACGGCCTGGGAATTCCCGGGGTTAACGTTTTGATTCAAGGTTCTCAAGCCGGTACGGCGACAGACGCTGAAGGCAATTTTTCGCTGGAGGTTCCGGGTGCCGGCACTGTGCTCGTTTTTTCTTACATTGGTTTCCAGCCGGTCGAGGAAACGGTGGGCAACCGGTCGGTCCTCAGCATCGAAATGATTCCCGACGCTTCCGACCTGGGGGAAGTGGTGGTAACGGCATTGGGGATTCGGCGTGAAGAAATATCCCTGGGATACTCGATTGAGCGGGTGGACGGGGAGGAAATGACACGCGTAGCGCAGGAAAGCTTCTTAAATGCCATGGCCGGAAAAGTGGCAGGAGCCACGATCAGTTCAACGGGTGCCACCGGTTCGTCAGTAAGCATGGTCATCCGTGGCGCTACCTCGCTGAGTTCGGACAATCAGCCGCTATTCGTCGTGGATGGAGTGCCCATCGCCAATACCCTAAATAATGTTTCTTCCGTAGGGACCGAAAACAGGGTAGATTACGGGAATGCCATCTCGGGTCTCAATCCGGATGATATTGCAGAAATCTCCATCTTGAAAGGGCCAAGTGCAGCGGCTTTGTATGGTTCTAGAGCGGGTAATGGCGTAGTACTCATTACTACCAAGCGAGGAAATGTAGATCGACTTACGGTCAGTGTGACTTCGAATACGGTATTTGATGTTCCCTTTAAGTTCTTGAAGTGGCACAGCGAATTCGGGTCCGGTCAGTTTTCAGCCATACCTGCCGATATTAGTGGGACGCCCTTATCCAATCCCTTTGGAAGCCTGGTACAGGAAAACGTGAATGCAGCCTTTGGTGCGGCCCTGGATAAGGGATACGAGGAGGTACAATGGAACAGCCCGTTGGATGAAAATGGGAACCGCATTCCGATACCTCTGGTATCTTACCCGGACAACGTGCGGAATTTTATGCAAACAGGCATCACTTCGGCCAACAGTTTTTCCATCGCAAACAGCACCAAAGCGATGAATTACCGTATTTCCTATTCCAACATGCGCAACAAGGGCATTATTCCCAATGCGGATTTGTTTCGCAATACCCTGAATATCAATTCTTCCGTAGCAGTCAGCAGTCGGCTGAATGTAAGTACTAATCTGGACGTGAGCCGAAACAATTCTAACAACCGACCAGCTGGAGAGCGCGGAACCAATCCACTTCAATGGGTATACGAAACGTCTCCTCATGTGAATATACTGGACCTGAAAGACTACTGGCTACCCGGTCAGGAAGGGTTGGAACAAAAGACGGTGGATGCCGACCAGCCCGTTCGGGTAACAAATAATCCCTATTTTTTGGCCAATGAGGTAAATAATAGTTTTATACGCGATCGGGTATTTGGGAACATAAAAGCGGATTGGCAGCTATCTCCCTCGTTTAGTTTGTTTGCCCGGTACGCACTTGATTTGTACCGAGAGACGCGGGAAAGTAAAATAGCACGAAGTTACAGTCAGGAGCCCGAGGGAGCCTACGGCATTACCGAACTGCAAGGCTTTGAATCCAATGCTGATTTTTTGTTGACCTATGCGAAAGATTTTGGTCCCTACAGCGTATCGCTCTCCGGAGGAGGCAATATCCGGTACCAAAACGGGAGTAATTTGTTCGCCGGTTCCAAGCCAGGCGCAGGCTTAATTACACCCGGGGTATATACCGTTCAGAATATTGCCCCGGACAACATACAGTACGCCAATAGCCGGTTTGAGCGGGGCATACACAGTTTGTACGCATTGGCAAATCTTGGGTACAAGGACATGATTTACCTGGACCTGACGGCGCGAAACGATTGGTCAAGTACCCTTCCGGATGCGGCACCTTATTTTTATCCATCTGCCTCGCTAAGTCTTCTGGTTAACGAAATCCTGGACTTTTCCGAGCCGTTTAGCCTGGTAAAAATTCGCGGCGGCTACGCTTCCGTTGGGAACGATGCCGACCCATACCGCCTCATTGCTGCCTTGTCCAATGCAGGCGCATGGGGCAATATTCCCCGACTTTCTCTGCCGGGGACCCTGCTAAACCCCTCGCTGAAGCCCGAAATTGCTACTTCTTACGAAGGGGGAATGGATCTGCATCTGTTTAACAATCGTATCAGGTTTAGCGGCACCTATTACATGGTAGAAAACCGCAATCAAATTTTCAGCACCGGACTCCCACCTTCTACCGGTTATTCGGCTAAAAATATCAATGCCGGACTTCTGCGCAGTAAAGGCATAGAACTAACCCTGGGGGCAGACCTGGTGCAGAGCCCAAATTGGAACTGGACTGCAAACTTTAACCTAACCCGAAATCGTACCCGTATAGTGGAGCTTGCTGATGAACTCCCCTATTACACCTTGTGGACCGACGCCAGAGGTGGGGCCTGGACTTATGTGGGAGAAGAAATCGGCGATATTTACGATGCCAAAGTGGTGACCGTAGAAGATCCGGAATCTCCGTATTTCGGCTTTCCAATACTGGATCAGACAGGAAAATGGCAGGATGTGGATGCGGTAAACAGCCGCAATAAAATTGGAAATTTCAATCCGGATTTTATTTTGGGTATGCAAACTTCCCTTTCCTACAAAAATTTTCACCTCAACCTGACCTTTGACTGGAGAAATGGAGGTGATTTTGTGTCTCAAACCTACCGTTTCGGAGAAGAGCACGGCAGGTCACAGATTTTTTTAGACAAGTTAATTCACCCGGGTGACCGATCAGGAGCGGCCTTGAAAGAGTACTTGCTGGAAAATAGGGAGTCCATGATTCTGATCAATGGGAATAACTTTCCCCTTGTAGGCGGGCCTACCCCTGATTATGGCGGGTACCCGTTCACCTTCGGACCATTCACACTGCCCTACGGAGGGGTTTTTATTCCAGGTGTTTACGCTACGGCCTTCGATGAAAATGGAAATCCAACGGAGTTTGCCGAAAACCTCGGGGAGAATATCGGGCAGCCAGGCGGTACCCTCACGCTTCCCTATGCCGGCAGTACGGCATGGAGTTTTGCCAGAGCCTTTCTGTATGACGCCTCCTTTGTGAAATTGAGGGAGGTCTCTTTTGGGTACGATGCACCGCAGAGATTCGCCCAGGCACTGCGCATGCAACAAATAAATTTTTCGGTCTACAGCCGAAATATTATCCTGTGGACTGCTGCGAAGATCAATGTTGATCCGGAAATGGCTTTTCAGCCCCAGGCAGGCGTGCAGGCAGGATCCCAGTTTAAACAAGGTATTGAACGATGGAACGTGATGCCCTGGGTAATGCCCATTGGTTTTAAAGTAAACGCAACCTTTTAATCAAGATTCGGTGATCAAAAAAAATCGTTATGAAATTCAATAATAAGCTTATTTTCGGATTTGTACTGACTTGTTTGTTGACCGTTTCTTGTACGGAAGAGTTGATAGAAATGAATATCAACCCAAATGGGGCCAACCCGGAAACGGCCAATCCAAATCTGGTACTATCTACGGTACTTACCGAGGCAGGTAAAACCATCGTTAACCTGGGATATCAGGACATTGCGGGGGTAATGCAACACACGCAAAAAGATGGATGGTCCGGGGCACATAACCAGTACGCCTGGAACCGGAGCAATAGCTGGGCTGGGTATTACGCCATTCTACGCAACAATCAATTTGTCTACGACAAAGCCATTGAATTGGATCAGGAGCTACACATGGGGGTGACGTTGGTCATAAAATCCATGATGTTTGGTTTGATTACGGATCTTTGGGGAGATGCCCCCTACAGTCAGGCACTTCGGGGAGCGGAGGGTACCCCTGAGGCTACTTTTCCCGCATTCGATACCCAGGAGGAAATCTATCGCGGAATTTTGTCGGACCTGGAAACAGCCAATGAACTCCTTTCTCAGCCACGAGCTGCTTATAACAGCAGCCTGGACGGCGTAGATGTATATTACAACGGGGATCCGGCAAAATGGAGGAAGATGGCCAATTCCCTAAGGCTACGCTACTACATGCGGGTATCGGAAAAGCTTCCTGAATTTGCCAGGCAAGGTATTGAAGCCTTGCTAGCAGACCCAACGTCAAATCCCTTAATCGTGAATCCCACGGACGATGCCAGCATGGGATTTGCCGGTATCAGTAACGACACCTCCTGGCCGGCCAATACCCGATACGATGCCGATGCCAGCAATTACCGCCGACTAAAAATGTGCCAGACACTGGTAGAGGCCATGCGCTCCAAAAACGATCCCCGCCTAACTGTATGGGCCAACCCGGTGCAAATCCCTTTGGTGGTGGACGAAAGCCTGCCTCCAGGCACCGACCGTGTTGAAAACGGCAGACGTCTGCTTTCGCCGGATGTGTTGGCAGAACGGAATGTGGCGCTCGAAGACATCAGCCAAAACCCCGACTACGTGGGGATTCCGCCGGCAATCCCCGGACCACAGGTGTACAACCTCAGTCCGGATGCCAATCAAGCTTCGTTTAATCCACACGTTTCCTGGTTAAACGATCGGTACCGGCAGGCAACGGGTCCCTTATTGCGCGCACGAATTATTTCTGCTTCGGAAGTGAATTTTATCTTGGCTGAGGCAGCATTGAAAGGATGGAATGTGGGGAATACTGCTGAAAATTACTACAATACGGCGATTCAGGCATCTTTTACCACCTGGGGGCTTGGCGATCAGGCATCAAGCTATCTGGAAGAGATAGATGTTCGCTTCGACGGAACGTTGGAACAGCTGATGGAACAGAAATGGATCGCCTCCTGGACGGCTGCTGCCGAATCCTGGTTTGACTACAGGCGCACTGGCTTTCCGGTACTGGAAGCCGGTCCCTTTGCGATTCGGTCTGCTTTACCCGTACGGTTTTACTACATGATCGAGGAGCGAAACCTAAATGCTACAGAAACGGAACGAGCCATGTCACGGCTCGAAGAAACCAACTTCTCGGAAATAGATGGCCAAAACAGTGCCTGGTCAAAACCCTGGGTAATCCAGGGAACCGGAAAACCCTGGTAACCCTTTGGAAAAGGAAATCGAAAACACGGGACACCTCGATTTCGGGGTGTCTCGATTTTTTTTTATCGAACCTATCCGTTGCCACCTGCAAATTTCTAAATTTGCGTTGATCGTATAGTTATCGTTATGGGTATTTCGAAAAAAACCATTTTAGTCAGCCTGAGTTGCTTTGCACTCGCCATTTTCTTGGCCTCCTGTTCAAAAAATGTTTCCCTCACGCGTCTGATGCCGGCAGAGATTCCGGTGCCCAATCACGTACAGCGCCTGTTGCTGGTGGATCGCACCCTGCCCGAGAGTCAGGGGGTATCCATTGTGGAAGGGATACTTAGTGGAGAGGCTCCTTTTGAAGTGAGGAATGCGATTGATGCCACCATGGCCACGATACAGCAGGAACTGTCCACCTCGCCCCGCTACGAAATCATCCGGGCAACCGAACGGCTCAAGGGTGGGCTATTTGGGCAGGTCTTTCCCAAGCCCCTTAGCTGGGAGCAGATCGAGTACCTCTGCGAAAAATACCAGGCCGACGGGGTGCTCACGCTTGAGAAATTCGACTCGGATTTTGTGATTACTGAGAAAAAGATAACGATCAAAAAGGAAGTAGGCTCGGGGAAAGATGCCCGCATCATCGAGGTGCCGGGAATTTTGACGGAAGGCCTCGCCTCCGTGCAGGCAGGATTCCGCCTGTACGACCCCCTCACGGGCACCTTGGTGGATCAGGCAGACTTTGGTACCAACAATGTCTGGACTGCCGAAGCGGAAACCCGTACCCAGGCATTGGCCTTACTGATCGACAAATCCCTTGCTACCCGAGAAGTGGGGCAAATGGCCGGTGCTTCCTACGCCCGAAGGGTAGCGCCCATGTATGTGGCTATTCGGCGCAATTATTACGGCAAGCCGAAGGACCACCCGGCATTAAGCCAGGGCGCACGCCATGCAGAAGTAGATCAGTGGGAGGAAGCGATTGTTGCCTGGGAAAATGGCTTGTCATCGGTTTCCGACCCCAAGATCCAAGGGAAATTTTGCTTTAATTTGGCCCTGGCACACGAAGTACTGGGAGACCTGACCACAGCAAAAAGCTGGGCAGGAAGAGCCTACACCCAGTTTGGATTCAAAAAGGGCCGAACCTATGCGCGGGAATTGGAACAGCGAATGATGGAGGAGGAACTGCTACGTGAGCAATTGGCCCTGCCGACCCCGAATTAGTCCATCTGCTTGCGCAATAGTTGTGCGTTGGCGGCCACAATGATGGTGCTCAAACTCATAAAGATCGCACCGATGGCCGGATTGATCAGCAGGCCGGGGATAAACCCAGTGGCGAGGGGCATCGCAATGGCATTATAGCCGGTGGCCCAGACCAGGTTTTGGATCATCTTTTTGTAGGTAGCCGTGCCAAATCGGACCAATTGCGCAATGTCCTTGGGATTGCTGTTGACCAGGATAATGTCTGCTGTTTCTGCGGCCACATCTGTACCCGAACCTACTGCGATGCCTACATTGGCCTGGGCCAGGGCTGGCGCATCGTTTACTCCGTCTCCCGTCATGGCTACAAAGTAGCCTTCCTTTTGCAGTTTTTTAATTAGTTCGACTTTCTCATCCGGCAGCACTCCGCTGTAGTAGTCATCCAAACCCAATTCCTCACTCACCGCTTTGGCGGTTTTTTCGTTGTCCCCTGTGGCCATAAATACCTTCATTCCGGCTTCCTTAAGCGATTTGATGGCCGGTAGGCTGTCTTCCCTGACCTTGTCTGCCAGTGCCACAAAGCCTACCAGGTCCTGTCCTTTGAGTATAAAAACGATGGTTTCCGCTTTTTCGGACTGGGATTTTTTGGGAAGGGATATGTTTTTTTCGTCCAGGTAGCCGGGGCTCACCACTTTCCAGGATTCGCCATTCACTTCTCCCTGTACTCCTTTTCCGGTAAGTCCTTCAAACTGGCTAACTTCGTGAAGATCCAGTTTTTCTTCCTTTGCCCTTTTCACGATTCCCTGCGCGATGGGATGTTCCGATCCCTGTTCCAGCGAGGCGGCAAAAGCCAATACTTGCTTTTCGCTGAGCGATTCCGACAGGCTTTCGTACCGGGACACACCGAAGTTGCCCTCAGTCAGTGTGCCGGTTTTGTCAAATACCATGGCCGTTATTTTTCGAGCATTTTCGAAAGCGGTTCGGTTTCGGATCAACAGGCCCTTTCCGGCCGATACCGAGGTGGAAATGGCCACTACCAGGGGGATTGCCAGGCCAAGTGCGTGGGGGCAGGAAATGACCATTACGGTAACCATTCGTTCCAGGGCATAATCCCAGGGCTTGCCCATCAACAGCCAGACCACCAGTGTGGTTGTTCCGGCACCCAGCGCGATAAAGGTAAGCCATTTGGCTGCCTGATCCGCCAGGTGTTGGGTTTTGGACTTGCTGGATTGCGCTTCCTTTACAAGGCCGATTACCTTGTTTAGGTAACTCTCCTCCCCCGTTTTCTGGACTTTCACCTCCAGGGATTGGTTGCCGTTTACAGAACCTCCGACTACCTCATCTCCCTTGGAGCGCTTTACGGGTTTGCTTTCACCGGAAATCATGCTTTCGTCCAGATGGCTTTCTCCTTTCTCAATGACTCCGTCCGCGGGGATTTTTTCGTTGGCCTTTACCAGAATCCGGTCTCCTTTTTTTAATTCGCTTACCTTCACCTCCTTGACATCCTTCCCGTCCAATAGGTGCGCTTCCGCGGGCATTAGTTGTACGAGTAATTCCAGTGAGCGCGAAGCTCCCATCACCGACTTCATTTCTATCCAGTGTCCCAGAAGCATCACCACGATCAGGGTGGCTAACTCCCAGTAAAAGTCTGTGCCATCCAGCCCAAAGACCACAGCACTGCTGTAACCGTAGGCCACGATGATGGCCACAGCTATCAGGGTCATCATCCCAGGATTTTGTTCCCGGAGTTCGTCAAAAAGGCCTTTCAAAAACGGCCATCCCCCGTAGAAAAACAAGATGGTGGACAAGCCAAAAAGGACGGATTTGTCTCCCTCGAAGGAGATGGTGAACCCCAGCCATTGCTGGATCATTTCGGACAGCACCAGAATCGGAAGGGTCAGCACCAGGGAGATCCAAAAACGTCTTTTGAAGTCTTCGATCATCAGTGCGTGGTGATCGTGGTGGAAGTGGTTATTGTGGTGGTTTTCGTGTTGCTCGTGTTCGTGCTTTTCTTCGTTCATGATCACTTTTTGGTTTATTACTGGTTTATTCAACTCGCTGGGCCGATGCGTTTAGTGGTTGTGACCGCCCCCGCCCGGGCTGCCGGTGTTGGGGCTTTTCTCCATTACCGGTTTCCCTTTTTCGTAGGTTTCCCGTACTTCCCCACAGCGCAACATATCGGCACCAAAATAGGGATTGCGGATTTCTTCGGTCTCGCTCAGCCAATAGGCGCCCTCGTCACCAAAAGCCATGGGGCAATATTGCCGGTATACCTTGTCTTTTTCCAGGCCAAACGATTCGGTTATCTCGAGCATGCTTTCCGAAAGCAGCATGAATTGCTTGCGGACCGGTTGAAGACCATCAGCTTCCGCAATACCTTCCAATGCCTTTTCGGCTTCCGCTTTTACTTCCATCCAAAGCGCATGTGCCTCTCCTTCTACCAACTGCATATCTACTTTATTCAACGCTTCTCCAACCTGTTTGCCGGCATTCCGCGCTGCTAAACCATCGTCCGCTACCAGCGCATTTTTTAGCCCAAAATAGGCTTCTGCCAAAAGGGTAAGCTGTTCTTGAAAGGTGGAGGAAACCTCCATGGTCTTGCTTTCCGGTCGGTTTAACAGGCTGTACTTGCCGGCCAACTGTGCCGCGGCATCAATGGAAAAAACCCCATTGCTCACCACTTCTTCTCCCGCCTGCAGCCCGGCCAATACCGGGTAGGTTTCCCCGTTTCTGGGACCGATGCTTACTTCCCTCATTTCGTAGGCCGGGTATTCGGAATCCGGCACTTGCACATACACGACGGATCGCTTCCCGGACCAGAGCAATGCCGTCCGCGGTATGCTGAGGATCCCTTTTTCCCGGTTTGCCTGCGTTTGTATCTGGGCGGTTACAAACATCTCCGGCTTCAGGCGGTCCCCTGGATTATTCAGCAAAAGTCTTGCCTGAGCAGCTCGGGTATCCGAATTTATGAATGGATCCAGGTAGGAAATCGGGGCTTCAAAGGTTTCGCCCGGAATTCCTTCTACGGACAGCGAGACCAAATCACCGTTCCGAACGAAAGGAAGTTGCGTTTCGTAAATGTCCAGCATGACCCATACTGAGCTTAGGTCTACCAGGTCAAAAAGAGGCGTTCCGGTACTTACATAGTCCCCTTGCGCCACGTTTCGTTGGCTGACAATGCCGGATCGGTCGGCTAAAATAGCAAACCGGTCCAGCAAAGTTCCTCCGGATTCAATGGACTCGATTTGCTCCGAAGTGATTTTCCAGGATTGGAGTTTTTGTCTGGCGGCCGCGTACAAGTCGGGAAAATTGGATTTGGTTTTCGCAGCTTCCAACAATTCTTTTTGGGCATTTGCCAATTCGGGGGAATAGATATCCGCCAATTTTTCGCCTTTTTGCACGGCTTGTCCGGTGAAATTTACGTAGAGCTGCTCGATCCTTCCGGGAAAGTTGGCAGCGATGGTAGAACGGCTTCGTTCATTGGGCTGGACTTTACCAGTAGTGGTAATCTCTTTCCCGGTTTCATTTTCCTTTACAGTAAACGTATGAACCTCGGCCATCGCAATGGCCGCCTCACTCATTTCAAGGACAGCAGGAGAGGAATTGCCGTTGCCTCCAGCGGTGGATGCAGGAATCAGGTCCATACCACAGATGGGACATTGCCCCGGTTCCGGCTGCCTTACCTGAGGATGCATGGAGCAGGTCCAGGTTTGATGATCTGATGCTCCGGTGGATTGATCTGATGATGTGTCGATGTGTTGATGTGTTGATGTGTTGATGTGTTGATTTGCTGATGGGCTGATTAGCATCGCTACCAGGAAACCCAGGATGATTCCAATCGCTGTAAATACCAACACCTGTTTATTAAGCTTTTTCATGGTTTATTTTTATCTTCGATTATTCGCACGGGAGGTCGTAACAATTTTATTCAATAACTTTTGTATGCTAAGAAGCAGCCCAGCCATCGTCTCTGGGGGATCCGGATAAGCGGCTGCTTTGGCGCATAAAAGAAGCCAGTATTCCGTTTCTTGAACCTCTTTATGGGAAATCTTGAGCTTGTGAATGAAGTCAGCCCTACTTTCGCAACTTTGGGCTTCCCTTACACTGGCACCGATACCTGTTCCTGATTTCAATAATTGCCGGGCTATTACGAATTTTCTTTTTTCCTCCAACAATTCCGAAAATTCGATGACCTGCAACGCAAATTCAAAACTCAATTCCAAAACTTCATTTCTCTTTTCCATTTCATTTAGGTTTTTCCTATTGATTACAATTCCCACATCCTCACATTATCACATCCCCACATCAGCTACCGGCCAAATTTTCAAACCGTGCTTCCAGCAGGTGCAGGTCGACGATGGTGGCGAGCAACTTGAACCGGTAATCCAGTACTTTTCGCTGGGTTTCCAGCAGGGCCTCAAAATCACCTTCGTTGTTTGCATAGGCATTGGTCAGCAATTCCAGGGTTTGGTTCGCCAGGCGAATCTGTTCCTGATAGAGGGCTACCGAGCGTTCCGCATTTTCCCAGTCGCTACGCGTTTGACTCCACTGAGCGAGCAATTCGTTGCCCGTATTTTCTTTACGTTGACGGATCGCCTCTTCCCGGTATTTGCTTTCTTGCTGCAATGCCTGGTATTTTTTTCGGTAAATGGGAAGGCTGATTTTGACCATGGGCATGACCATGTCCCGTCCACCCATGGGCATTCCGTTTTCCAGCCTTGGGCTAAAGGGCATGTAACTAATCCCTGCACCCATCATGGGTTTTCCCTTCAACCCCTGTAGTTCCGTTTGGTACTGCAGGGCGGACTCGGTGGCTTCCAGTTGTTTCAGCCGGGGATGCGCTCCGGTAAGGATTTCTGGATTATCCGTAAGTTCTTTGGGGAGATTTGTCGTTGGTAAGGTATCGGGTAGGGATACCGCTTCTCCCGGGTCCCGGTTGAGTAACTGGTTAAAGGCTTCGATCAAGCCCTGCTGCGTGCTTTTGAGATTGGCCAGGCTGGTTTCAAGTTCGTTGAGTTCCATTTTTAACCGCAACACGCCGCTCATGCCGGCGGACCTTCCGGATCCCGGAGCGGGGTCTACCGTAGCCCCCTGAGATTGGTAGCGGACCAATGCCAGGCGTTCCAATCGATTCAGAATGGCAGCATGCGCCTCGGTAATCCGAATTTCTTCCTGGCGCCGGTAGAGTTGGTACCATGCCGATTTTACCCGGTAGATCAATTGGTTTCTAGCTCCCCGGAATTCCTGAAAAGTAGCAAGTGCTTGTTGGTTGGCCACCTCTTTTTGGGTACCCAGGGTTCCAAACCAGGGAAAGGACTGCATGAGCTGCAGGTCGGCGTGCTGCCGGCCCATTAGCCGATCCATGGGGGCCGGAAAAACCCCCGCACTGAATTCCGGATCGGGCAGGACACCCGACTGGGAAACCGTCTCCAGGCTGGCCTGGTAGTCCCGGTCGTAAGCCTTAAGTTCGGGGTTGTTTTCCAGGGCGAGCTGCAGGTACTCCTCCAGCGTCTGCGCCTGCAGCGTCTGGCCAACGAAGCATGCCAAAAACACCAGGCTTCCGAACCGCTTCAACAGGCGCTGCCAGCTGCTATCCGACACCTTCCTTTCACTAAATTTTATGCGCTTTTCCATTATTTCTGCTGGTTTTTGATCATTTCACCTATTAGTTGCGATGTATAAACTTCATCCTCAGGAATAGATCGACTCCATTCAACCACCTCTAAATCTTTTAGTTTTTGTATCATTGGTATTCTTTTTACAGCGTCAAATATCTCATCTTCAATTTCCAATCAAGCCTTCGTAATTCCTTCCTGACTGACCTTGCCCTCCGCTCTCCAGCAATACAGCACGGGAACCAAAAACAGCGTCAGCAGGCCGATGGACATGCCCCCAAATGCGGGAAGGGCCATGGGAATCATGATATCCGAACCCCGGCCGGAAGAGCTGAGTATGGGCAAGAGGGCCAATAGCGTAGTGGAAGTCGTCATCAGGCAGGGCAGAATGCGTTTCTGTCCGGCCTCCATGACCGCTTTCCGGACTTCCCTAATGGTATCCGGCTGGTGCTTTTTAAAGCTCTGGTCCAGGTAGGTAGCCATGACCACCCCATCATCCGTAGCAATCCCAAACAAGGCAATAAAGCCGACCCATACCGCTACGCTTAAGTTGTAGGTCTTCATCTGGAATAGTTCCCGCATGGAGGTGCCCAGGATGTCCACGTCCATAAACCAACCTTGCCCGTACAGCCACAGCATCAGAAATCCCCCGGCAAAGGCCAGGGCGATGCCGGCAAATACAAACAGCGAGGTGAAAGCGGAGCGGAACTGGAAATACAGGATCAGAAAGATGATGATCAGGGACAGGGGAATGACCAGGGACAGCCGCTTCTCTGCCCGGATCTGGTTTTCGTAATTGCCGGAAAATTCATACCGCACACCGGAAGGGACTTTCAGCTCATCCTTATCGATTTTTTCCCGCAGGTGGTTCTGCGCATCTTCCACCACCGTCACTTCGGCGAAGCCGGGCATTTTATCCAGTAAAACATACCCTACCAAAAAGCTATCCTCGCTTTTGATCATCCCCGGTCCGGGACGGTAGCTTATGGAAGCCAGCTGACTCAGGGGAAGGTAGGCGCCTCCAGGCGTGGGTACCTGCAGGTTTTCGATAGCCGTGGGATCGTCCCGGTACTCCCGGGCATAGCGCACCCGGATTGGGTAGCGCTCCCTGCCTTCCACGGTAGTGCTGATTTGCATGCCTCCAATGGCGGTCTGAATAAAATCCTGCACCTCGCCAACCGTCAATCCGTACCGGCTGATTTTCTCCCGGTCAATGTCAATTTCCAGGTAGGGTTTGCCCACCACACGATCGGCAAAGACCGCCTCTTTTTTGACCGAAGGGACCTCCTTTAGGTATTTTTCCAGTTCAAAACCAAAGGCTTCAATGGTCTCCAGATCGGGACCGTACACCTTGATTCCCATGGGTGCCCGCATGCCGGTTTGCAGCATGATCAGCCGGGTCTCGATGGGCTGAAGCTTGGGAGAGGACGTGACGCCTGGTATCGTAATCCTTGCTACGATTTCATCCCAGATATCATCCGGACGCTGAATGTGCGCCCGCCATTGCCTGAAATAAGCTCCTTTCGGATCCGGAATCAGCTGGGAAAGCGAAACGTTTTCCGGCTGATTGGATTCCGGGTCGTAGGTTTCTCCGTTTTCCAGGAGGAAGCGATTTTCATCGTCCACCTTGAATCGGAGTCGTTCGCCATTTTCATCGCTTGCGTATTCGCTTTTGTATTGGATGGTGTTTTCAAACATGGTCATGGGAGCGGGGTCAATGGCCGTTTCTGCCCGACCTGCTTTTCCTACCACCATTTCCACCTCCGGGATGGCGTTGACCAGCATGTCCAGTTTTTGAAGGATTTCCCGGTTGGCTTCCACCCCGGCATGGGGCATGGAGGTCGGCATCAGGAGAAAGGTGCCTTCGTCCAGGCTGGGCATAAACTCCTCCCCCAGGCCGGGGAAAGTAGCCGTCATGTTTTTCCAAACGGAACCGTCCCGAATATCCAAGCCAATTTTTTCCAGGGCCGTTGGTACCAGGGAAAAGGTGCGGTCAAAACCCAGCCAAATGGTAATTCCGGTCAATAAAACCAGCAGGGGACCTGCTATAAATTTTCCTTTGTTGTCCAGGCACCAGCTCAGGATGCGGGAGTAGTAGTGCAGGAACAGCAGGAAGGCACCCAGCACCAGACCGATAATAACGGAGATAAACAGAAAATTGGTCAATTGGCTGCGCGATACGCCCAGGGGCATCCATTCTCCGGCAAGAAGCCAGGCGATGGAAAGCAAGGTGAAGCCCACCTTTAGGAAATTCCGCCAGGGTTCCACCTTTTCCGGGAAATAATGAAGGGCCAGGTTGATGAGTCCAAAACCAATAAGCACCCATCCCGCCCAGGACCAGACAAATATCCAGGTGAGAATCCCTGAAATCAGCAGAATACCATTGACTATCCGAGCGGATTTTCCGGATCCTTTGCGTATGGAAAATACCCAATGGCTAAAAGCCGGCATGATAAGTAAGGTAAAAATAACGGCAGCGATCAGCGCAAAAGTCTTGGTATAGGCAAGGGGGCCAAATAGTTTTCCTTCAGCTGCTTCTAGCGTGAAAACCGGAAGAAAACTGATAATGGTCGTACTTACCGCCGTCAGTATGGCAGAGGCTACCTCGGTGGTGGCGGTATAGATGATCTTTAGTTTGGATTCGGCAGGATCGGATTCGTTGAGGTGGCGCAGGATGTTTTCATTCAAAATGATCCCCAGGTCCACCATGGTGCCAATGGCAATGGCAATACCGGAAAGGGCGACTATATTCGCGTCGACGTTCAGGTATTTCATAAAGATAAAGCACATCAGGACCGAAAGGGGTAGCAGGGCCGAAATCAACAGCGAGGCCCGGAGATTGTACACCATGACCATGATCACCAAAATAGAAATCAAAACCTGCAAGCTGATGGCCTGATAGAGCGTGCCCAGGGTTTCGTAAATGAGTCCGGTCCGGTCGTAAAACGGGACAATCGTCAACTGGGAAACCCTGCCGTCTTCCAGCGTCTTGCTGGGTAGGCTTTCGGAAAGTTGTTCAATTTTTTCCTTTACCCCCTGTATGACCGCGAGTGGGTTTTCTCCGTAGCGGGCGATGACCACGCCGCCCACTGCTTCGGCACCTGCTTTGTCCAGGATGCCGGTCATGTTTCGTGGTTGGGGACCGATGGTAACCCGGGCCACATCCTGAATCCGTATGGGTACGTTATCGCTGACTTTCACTACGGTGGCATCCAGGTCGCTGAGTTGTTCTACATAGCCCAGGCCACGGACAAAATAGTCTACCTTATTGATTTCAATCGTATTGGCACTTACGTCCAGGTTGCTGTTTTTTACCGCCCGTACCACATCCGTTAAGGCGATGTTATGGGCTTTAAGGGCTGCAGGGTCCACATCTACCTGGTATTCCTTGATGTAGCCTCCCACCGAAGCCACCTCTGCCACCCCCGAAACGCTGCTGAGTGCGTAGCGAATCGTAAAATCCTGAACGGATCGTAGTTCATGCAGATCCCAGCCGCCTGCGGGATTGCCGGCTTTATCTCTGCCTTCGAGGGTGTACCAATACACCTGCCCCAGAGCCGTGGCATCCGGGCCCAGACGGGGCTGTACCCCTTCCGGAAGCAGGCCGGCGGGTAGGGCATTTAGTTTTTCCAGGATGCGGGAGCGGCTCCAGTAGAATTCAATGTCTTCCTCGAAGAGGATATAAATGCTGGAAAACCCAAACGCGGAGCTGCTGCGCACGGTTTTTACACCGGGCAAACCCAAGAGGGTGGTGGTCAAGGGATAGGTGATCTGGTCTTCCACATCCTGCGGGCTGCGACCCATCCATTCGGTAAAGACGATTTGTTGGTTTTCACCAATATCGGGAATGGCATCTACCGGGACGGGATCCCGGGGCAGGAAGTCGATCTGCCAGTTGAAGGGTGCCGTAGCGATCCCCCAGCCAATGATAAGTAGCAGGAGTAGTACGGTAACCAGTTTGTTCTCCAAAAAGAACCTGATAATTCGATTGAGCATTTTTCGCTTAGTTGATGATCGTTGGAAATGGCCGAAAAGGTTCCCCGGATTGGAAGAGGAACGGCATGGGAAATCAGGCAGTCAGGATGGAAACATCCAGACTGGATTTCACTTACATCAATGGATCAAATAAGGAAGGATTGAATGAGGACCGGGATGTCCCGGGGAAGGAGTGGAGGGATGTAGACCTCCATTGCCTCAAAAAGCGGTAGTTCAGTATCGGCAGTAACGTAGGAAACAAGCAGGGACAGAACAGCGACAAGCTCGGGTTGGGTTTTCTGGAAAACAGGGGCTTTGCTCAACTCGTCTTGTCCGTGGAGGATTCGTTGCTCATCCTCGCAGCAATCTTCCTTGCTACTTTTGTCCGGCTCCGGTGCGTGGCAGGACTTGCGGTGTATGTCGCAGGCGGGCGCATCGGTCAGTACACGTACGCTTTCCACCTCTCCCATACACAGGTGTACGTTGACCGTAAAACTCATGGAACTGAGTACGACCAATAGGGAAAGGAAAATGGACGCTATGTTTTTCAAGACCTTCATGCAATTACCCGATCAGCAAATGAACACTATTTTTGATTTTCGGGTGATTAGTTACTGTTGTAAGCAAATATACCGCTATTTAGATTTAAAAAGTTACGTAATTTTTTCAAATTGTTATAACGATAGCCGTTAATTCGGAAAATGCCGAGGGTCGCACGTGGTAGGAACCGAGTGGTATGCGGCTTTTTCTACGCTGTCTGTAAAGCCAAAAGTTGTCAACCCGAAATCGGGTTTACAACTCGCCAAACACCTCATCCAGATCCAATTCAAAACCCGGAAGTGCCTGGGAACTTACCCGATCGCCCAGGGTAAACAGCCGGGAGGGACGGTATTTTCCGGTTTCCAAGGTATAGATCAGCAAGGTACGTTCATCCGGATGTACTACCCAGTATTCCTTCGCACCGGAGGCTTCGTACACTTCGTATTTTAGTTGAATCTCTTTCTTGTTATTTCCCGGAGAGAGGATCTCAACGATCAGGTCCGGGGCACCCACGCAGCCCAGTTCATCCAGTTTCTCCGGATCACAGACCACACACAGGTCCGGCTGCACCACGGTGTCGATGTCCTCATGCTTTCTGGAAGAAACCGGAAGGCGCACGTCAAATAGGGCGACGTACACTTTGCAGGTCTTTCCTTTTAGGAATTCATACAGTTTATTTGAAAGTACCATAGAAATTTCCTGATGCACCCTTCTAGGAGCAGCCGCTGCCTGTTTAAAAACCTCTCCCCGGATCAACTCGATCCTCTCGTCCAGCTGCCAGGAAAGGTAATCCGCATAGGTATAGTGACCATATGCGGAAAAAGGTTCTTTGACTTTATCTGGTGGCCTTTCCATATTTTGCGCAAACCGAAAATGATTAATAAAGATAAATAGATTTGGGCAAAACCGCCATAATTGCAAACTCTGATAAGCTATTCGAACGTACACGGATCCCCCTTACCACCTGATCTGCTTTTTATGGCTTAGCATCGAAACTACCGACAGCGGGATTGGGCCTACTTTTTCGGGTAGCGATCTTAAGATTTTCCATCCTAAAAATAGGCAGCCCTGGCGATTAGGAAACCAACAACGAGAGTCCGATTTAAGCCTGTGGCTTGATTTCTTATGGATGGGTAATTAAGGTTTAGATGTTGCGTTTTCACCACTTGATGCGTAATGGCTTTATTAGCGTAAAATTTAGTACATTGATTCAGATCTTTATCACGCACCTCTATTCTAATCAAATGATATTTTTAAGCAGATAAAAAAAATGAACAAGGAGTCGATTGGGAATAGCTATGTTCTTTTGATCCTGCTCGCTCTGGTCGGTTTTTGCGCTGGAGGTTGTTTGGAAAAAGAATTGGAAGAAGTCTGTCTTCAAGGGAGGTATACAGGGGCGTATTGCGAGGGTATGGTCGTTGAGATTTTGGGAGAAAGTGATATCGCAATGAATTGGGAAGGAATGTTCAATTCCGAGACCTACGCCAATTCCATAGTTGCCAGCGTAGACACCCTTTTTCTCTCCCAGTTGCCTGATAGAACGGAACTTGAGGAGTATATTCTAGCTGGAAATCATTTCTATTTTCAATACAGAATCGGGGGGTATCCCAGAAAACAGTACAGCATTTGCGAACCATCCCCGTTTATTACCATTTCAACTATCTTTAAAACCAGGTGCCATAACCATTCCGAAAATTAGACTTTTCACGATCAAGCCTAATGCAGTTTTTACAGGCAATTGGTTGATTTGGGTAGGAATGGTTTTTCTTTTACCGATTCTTGGCGGATGCCAGGACAATGATGAAACACCCGTTTTTCAGGCCGAAGGGTACCTGATTGGGCACCATCCCTGCGTTCGGGATGCTACTGTAATGACAAGTAAAGGAGAAGGCAAAGGCTACCTGGTGGCAACCATAGGTGCTAAGTCCGATACCTTAATGCTGTTTGGGGTACCAACAGATCTGTTTGCTATTCCCCAGGAATGGCACAATTCTTTAAGTTATTTTTTTCCAGAAGCGGGTAGGGGCATGTTCAAAATGAGCTTTTCCTATCAGAAGTCGCAGGAAAGCATTGGTTTGCAATTTCCATGTAACGCTTTTCTTCCTTTGTATCATTTATTGCGGTATGCGGATCCAGAATATATAGTCTTGAAGGCAGAAAAAATCAATTAAGCTCAAATTCGAAGACCTCAATTGGTCACCTGGAAAGATGAATTTTAGCGACGGGGCGGATCCGCTTGAAAGTAATTGCTTATTTCGGATTAAATACCGCATTAATCTCAGCGATGGAAATCCCCAGTAATTGCCGGGTGATTGTATCCAATGTGCTTTCGTTTCCGGTAAAGTGGTAGACACGGTGGAAATGCGCCATGCTTTCGCCCGGAGAAAGAAAGGCAGCGGGAGAAACGCTCTCTAATTCGTAAAACGGCCCCATCTGGCTGCCATCCGCCAATGGCCCGTCGTTATAGGCGTTGACGGCATCTCCTTTGAAGGGATCGGCTTCGGTGTTCCATTCCTGATTCAGGTAGGGCAATTCCGAACTTATATCGAAGGTAGTAATCGTCAATACCTTGTGGAGGGGATCGTAGCTGCCGGCCATGGGAAGGGCTCTTTCGGGAGAGACACCTACTTTCCCTCTGCTTTGGCCATCGGCCTTTAGGAACAGGTGGTTGTTGGTGATGGCTATTCTTTCCTCCGGAATCGTTCCGAAATAGTTGGCGGTGAGGCCTGCTTTTGTTTCATTTGGTTGGAGAGGTAGCACAATGGTGGTTTCCGGGCTGGGTTTGAACATATCCAAGACCCAGATGCAGGGAGCTCCGGTTTCTCGGGTGCATGGAAAGTCTCCGGTATTTTGAATGGAATTGATGGTTTCGTATCCTACCATCTTGATGGAGGAAAAGTCGGCGGTCAATCCGGTGTTTGCTAAAATACCTTCCTTTTCAAGAAGGGTAATGGTCCGGTATATTTTTAAGGAAAACTCGGTGCCCTGATAGTTGGTAATGGATGTGGATTTGGCCAGGGATACTTCTTTCGGGCCCGCCTCGATTTTTTCCCAGGCCTCGTGGTCGATGGCCGCAGGCGTGTGCCAGTTTTCAAATTCCATTTTTTTCCCTGGTCCAAAGAACAAAGAGAAGGTATTTCCTTCCGGTCCCAGCCATAGGCGGCTTTCGCCTCCATAGGCATTCATGTGCCTGTCCAGGGGGCCTTCAAATGCCTCGTAGTTGATCCAGCCAAAACTTTCTCCGTGGTCGCCTGCTGCGGTGGAGGTGAACACCTTCCCCTGGTAGTTGGGGGATACCAGGACTTTGGCCTGATTGTCTTCTGTACTCAGCTCTACAAGTTGGGGGTCGTATTTTTCTAAAAACGTTTTATCCTGCAAGAAGTTAGTTGATACATCCTCTGAGGTTTGATTCTGTTTTTTACGCTCAGAGCAAGCGGCAGCAACGATTAAAATGCTGAGAAAAGCTAAAATAAGGGAGGATTTGTTCATCTTGGGTGGATTACTAGTCATTCGATACGCAATTATACCATTAAACCCAGATGATTCAATAGGGTTTGTTGGGATTCCACACCTTACAGGATTATTGCCCATACTGAGTGTATGAAAATATGAATATACAAATCGAAAAAGCAAATTCCTGAAGCAGTAGTGGCGATCTAAGTTTCAATATAGAAAACCAAAAAGCCATAAAGGAACCTTCGTGCCAAACCCAATTTCTATGTCGTCTGCTGCAACCAGGAATGACGGTTCCGTTTTTACCTGGGTGGCTTTTTTATTTTTGCCCCCTACTTCAATATGGATTCCAGACGCAAAAAAATCACCCGATTGGGGCAAGGTGACAGGTAGGTTTGCATTGATTAATTGATTAAGCAAAAAGGTTTCTCTGATTGCTCCCAAGTCAGGGTGGGTTTTCATGGCAAAAGCCAAATTGGTGTTTTCCAGGTAAACTTTTTCTGGCTTTTGTAAGGTTGAGACTCCTTTCCCCTTGGATAAAAGCAGATTTAGCATCCGGGCTTTGTTCAAGTGGACAAGCCATGCGTAAACGGTTTCTCTGCTTACATCCAACTTCCTGGCCAATGCGGAGATATTGGGTTTGAACGGAACTGACTCAGCCAGCACCCCTAAAAGTTTTTTAACCTTGAATGCAGTCCCTTGGCTATATCCTTGTATAAATGCCAAATCTGTTTCCACCACGGTATTTATTGTCTGGTTCAAGCGTAAGGGAAGTTCTTCGGGGATACTCTCTTTAAAGTATGGGAAATAGCCATGCCGTAGGTATTGCTTAAAAAAAGGCAAAGGCTGTATATCATTGACAATATCCCTGGCAAGTTCATTCGGTCTGCTTATCAGATCATGCCAGGGGATTGCTGAAATTTTCAGGTTTGCCTCCAAATTTAAAAATTCCCGAAATGATAAACCCGGCAAATCATAGGAGATCACCCGTCTACTTAAATCAGCATCACCCCTGTAAATATCCAGTGCAGAAGAAGAGGAAAAAACAACCCTTAAATCTGGATACCCATCGTAGATATTCTTTAATTCCCTGGACCAATTTGGATATTTGTGTACCTCATCAATAAATAAGAACCTGCCTCCATTTTTATAGAATTCATCCGCTGTTTCTACCAGGTTGTGGGTGTAAAACCAATAATAGTCCGCTGTTATATACAAAACCTTTTCGCGAGGTTGTTTCAGATGGTAACGGATATATTGCAAGATCAAGGTGGTTTTCCCTGAGCCACGGGGACCCTTAATGGCAAGCATCCGTTGCTCCCAATTAATGGTTTGCATTAGAAAACGAAAGAAGCCATTATTTATCTGTTTAATAAGATTGTCATGAAAAGCATACAAAACCTCCATAATTTTGTCATCTATACCTGACAAAAGTAATCAATAATTGTCAATAATTGGTGACAAATATACGATCAGGTTGCCTTTTTTCAGGATTAGGGTGGTTTAGAAGTTATCTCGTTTACTAAACTTGAATAAAACTTTCTTGGCTGAACCTACAATCCCCAAAACACCTCATCCAAATCCAATTCAAAACCAGGAAGAGCCTGCGACCTTATCCGATCCCCAAAAGTAAACAGCCGGGAGGGGCGGTATTTCCCGGATTCCAGGGTATAGATCAGCAATGTACGTTCGTCGGGATGTACCACCCAGTATTCCTTCACACCGGAGGCTTCGTACACTTCGTATTATAGTTGAATCTCTTTCTTGTTATTTCCCGGAGAGAGGATCTCCACGATCAGGTCCGGGGCACCCACGCAGCCCAGCTCATCCAGTTTCTCCGGATCGCAGACCACACAAAGATCCGGCTGCACCAGGGTATCGATTTTGTTAGGTCCCTGGAGGAAACGGGTAAACGCACATCAAAAGGAGCAGAAAATACTTCGCAGCGTTTTCCCTGAAGGAAATTACAAATGGGGTTAAAAATTTTCCTGGAGATTCGTTGATGAATAAGCTTGGGCGCTGCTGCCTGTCTGAATACCTTTCCCCGGATCAGCTCCACCAGCTCATCCAACTGCCAGGGTTAAAACAAGGATATGATATTCCGGTTTAGGCATTTGGTCCTGGCCTTTCCTATCCGTGTAGCGTTATTCAGGATTTTTTGCCTAAATCCAAAATTAATCGGTTTAGATTTAGGTCTGGGCCGAACGCTTGCATCCGGTGAGGAGGCTGTCATTAGGGTTATATGGTTAGGAGACTTCGCAAAAACCGAAGGTACCTGGGGTACCTGAGCTATCCAGGGAATGTGCCATTACCTAAGGGGGAGTATCGTATAAAATTTGAGCATATGCTTGAAAATCCAAAGCTCGATAATTTTAAAGTTCGTGTTTTTTTGGACGTTGGATTTAAATGAGAACAGCGATTTCCAGGATGTAGGTTAGTGGCAAAAGTATAAATTCACTAACAAAAGGGGAAATTCAAAAGTTGGCATCATCCACCGCTATAGTGCTGTGTAGTTTTGGAATCGGGTAGGTTTTGAAAAAAGAATAGCGCATAGGAAAACCATCCGTAAAAAATCTTCAGGAAGACATTTACCCATATTTCAAAAATGATATGCTAATTTTTAAATTAATATTGCAGTAATAGTATAATTTTTTTCAATATCTTTATTCCGGATTAGTATAGGATTTGGAGCGCCTGTCCGTTTTTTCAGGAAGTGGTGTAATCCCAAGAAAATTAAGCTAGTTTGAGACTAAGGCGTAGCCAGTTTATAATGAAATAGATAATAGCAAGTAATTTACTGATTTAGAATCGGTTCTATCAATTTATAGATAATTCATCGTATTATCCGGCGTTAATAATAATATGACTTAAATATGTTTCTAAATCAATTCTTACTGACCAGATCTCATAGTTTTAAAGAAAAATGGAACCAATTAAATTGGAAAAAGGAATCTATTGGAAATGAAGATTTTACCCTTTTTTGCCATCCAACTATCAACCTGGTTAAAAACTCCACGGGGAATCCAAGTTTATATTTAATTGGGTCTCTATATGATTGGGAATTCCCGGAATTAACTGACCAAGAAATCATCGACGAATTGTCAAAAGGTTCAGCGTCAACATTATTTGAAAGCGTTTCAAAATATACCGGAGAGTTTATCATTATTTTTTATTCGGATGAATCATTAATTATTTTTAATGATGCGACTGGTCAAAGAGAAATCTATTATGATTTATCGTTTGATAACGTTGCCTCACAGGTTTCCCTGCTTGCTCAGGGAATGGAATTGATTCCTCATGACAATAAACATGCGATTGAATTTTATAATTCAGACGTATTTAAGAAACGAAAGCTACTCCTTGGTGATTCAACACAAGTTAAGAATGTTAAGCATTTAAATTGCAACCATTTTATTGATCTCAAAAGTGGAAAAGTCACAAGGTTTTATCCCAATAAAAATTTGCCTGAAAGGTCTATGAATGATGCAGGGAGGAAAGCAGCGACCATGATCAAAGGCTATTTAAAAGCAATCTCCAATAGACACCATAAGATTGCCATGGCAGTTACCGGAGGCTATGACAGTAGAATATTATTTTTGGCAAGTTTAGAAATTCCTGAAGAAAAATGCACCTATTACGTCTTTAAGAGGTTAAACATGTCTGATAATCACCATGATATTATTCTATCCGGAAAATTAACTCGTGCTTATGGTAAAAAACGCGTCGTTTTAGATGCTTCTAAAATTCCAAAAATGAAGGATGTATTAGCCGTGAAAAAGAGTCTTGATTTTCCTCCAAATGATGTATTTGAAGATGCTTTTAAGGGCCAAGTGTACATCAATGGGAATGTTTTCGAAATTGCAAGGAGTGTTTTCGGATATGCAAAAAATGTTACCGCTGAGGATTTGACATTTCTTACAGGGTATCGGAAATTGAAATTCCCTACATTAGTTTACAAGGAATGGCTGAAGAGTACGTGCGGGTTTAAAAAGATAGGTTATGATTTTATGGATTTCTTGTATTGGGAAGATCGGATGGGAATTTGGCTTAGCAAGGGTCGGACCCAACAACTGGCATTAAATAAAATTATTAAATCTCCATACAATTCAAGACAACTTATTGAAATTTTACTTTCTGTTAATAAAAAGTATAGGGGGTTGCACCATAATGCATTACAGAAAACAATTATTGCCATTATGTCAGAGAATAATAGGCAAGTAACAAAATTACCTATTAATCCTACCCCGCTAACAAAGTTTTACACACTATTATTCAAAATGAATTTGTACAACACATTTAGGCATGTTGGTTTAAAGTTAAGATTGCTAGGTGAATTCTAAAAATAAATATAATTTTTATAAAATAAGTTAGTTTAAAATCCAGAATTGCCGACTTTGGAAAAATTAAGGTTTGATGGGTGAATCTTATTATCGCGAATCCAAATAGACGGAATTATGCAATGGAATTGTAGTGCCAACTCGGACTTCATGAAGGGTAGGCTGTGTTTACATGAAGCAGTCTGTTTTGGAGATTGTGCCATTGCAGCGCTATGGTGAAATCGCAAACAGCTATGAAGAAGCGGATTTTCTTCGCTGTGATAAGTTAGAAATCAACGCGTCAACACATCGTTCCTTCGACAGGCGAACGCACCTGGTATACAATCCAGCGCCATTGGGATGCTCGATGAACACCAACCATCAATCCATCGAATGATCAGCCCCTGCTTTTTTTAGGCTGCCCCTACCGAGGCCCGACTCCGCTCAGGCACCCCAGACAAGGTATCCAACCAGTAGAGGATGTTCCTTGTAACATAAGTTCGAATCAAAAACCTACGTAAAATCCAGCATTATCGTCACGGCGAACCCTTTTTTGTAGGCACTACGATGTGGCAGTCCCGGTTTTCGAAAGATTTCCGCGCCTTCCTCCGTGCATTTCCACGATAACAGCCTGGGAATGAGGATTTATTTTGAAAACAGGTCGAATCCACGTCTGCAACCAACGCCGGTACCTTATGTGAAATACCGGAGGAAAACGTTGTTCCTGCCAAAGGTTAAAAATTAAACCCGGTGCAACTTGTACGGATACACCCCATCGGCATTCCACTGGCAGACATACAGGTTTTTGTCCAGGTCCAGGCATACATCGTGGCAATGCCGGAATACCGGTTGTTCCTGTAGCATGAGTGTTAATTTTCCATTTTCATACTGAGGCTCTGTACCTCCCGGATTGGAGACTACCCGATTTTCTTTGTCCAGAATGGTGACGAAGCCTTTGTTCAGTTGCATATTATAATTGCCCTCCGTCATGCCAAAGCAGACGCCTGAATAGATGTTTTCTCCATCCACTACAGGACGGCTGACAAAGGCACCCGGTAGGTAGTATTCTTCGATGTACTCCCCATCAAGGGTAAACCGCTTGAAGGAGTTTTTGATACGGGCCGTACAGAGCAGGGTAGGGTTAACGGAATCCCTGTAGTCAATCGCTACCCCATGGGCCTGTTTGAATTTGTTGGGTTGCAGAAAGCTGTCCCCACCAAATTTTCGTATGAATTGACCTTTGGCATCGTATTGCAATATAAACTGCGAGCCATACCCGTCTGCCACATATATATCCCCGTTGGGTCCGATGGCGGTTTCGGTCGGCCTGTACGCGGATGTTTCATCATAAGCGCCCAGTTTGGCCGGATGTTCCAATTCCAAAAGGATTTTTCCATCCAGGCTGCACTTTACTACCCTGCCCAAACCCGGATCGGTAATATACAGGTATTGGGCATCTCCCTCATCATGGATGCTCAGCCCATGGGCACCCGGAAAGGAAAGGGTCCAGGAGTCCAGCAACTTGCCGGAAGTATCGTAAATAATGACATTGTTTTGGGGATGGTCGGTCAACATCAGGAGCCTTCCCATTTTGTCCATCACCATTTCATGGCAATTTTTGACGGGGTGTTTTTTCGGGTCCAGGTCCCCCCAGCCTTTCTCTACCCGGTACCTGAAATCGCCATGACCCAGGATGGTTTTCTCCAGCTTTGGGGCAGCCGGTTTTATGTGAAAAGCGGAAAAGCCGGTTACGGACAGTGCGCCTCCAGTCAAAACTGTGTTTTTCAAGAATTTTCTTCTTTCATTCATGTCCATTACCCGTTTGGGGATTATCTCAGGCCAATATATCTTTTACCACCTGGCCGTGAACGTCCGTCAGCCGGAAGCGCCTGCCCTGGTGTTTGAAAGTGAGTTTTTCGTGGTCAATCCCCATCAGGTGCAGCAGGGTGGCCTGAAAATCATGCACGTGGACGGGGTTTTGGGCTACGTTGTAGCTGAATTCGTCCGTTTCCCCATAGACGGTGCCCTTTTTCACACCGGCTCCGGCCATCCACATGGTAAAACAGCCGGGATGGTGGTCTCGTCCGTAGTTGTCGGCCGTTAGCCTGCCCTGGGAGAAACTGGTACGCCCAAACTCTCCGCCCCAGACCACCAGGGTATCTTCCAGCAGCCCCCGTTGTTTCAGATCCTGGATGAGTCCAGCTGTTGCCTGATCGGTGCTGAGCGCCTGCCTTTTGATGCCTTTGGGTAAACTGCCGTGCTGATCCCAGCCCATGTGGTACAGCTGAATAAATTTTACGTCCCGTTCGGCCAGCCTTCTCGCCTGTAGGCAATTGGAAGCATAGGTGCCGGGGGTTCGCGCATCTTCTCCGTACAATTCGTAGATGTAATCCGGTTCGTTGGAGGTGTCCACCGCATCCGGAACCGAATTCTGCATTTTGTAGGCCATTTCGTACTGGCTGATTTTGGATTGGATCTCCGGGTCTTGCCAGATGTCAAATTGCTGCTCGTTCAACTGCCGGATATGGTCCAGGGCCCGTCGCCGGTCATGGTCGTGCACGCCGTGGGGATTGTTGAGGTACAGCACCGGGTCTTTTCCCGAGCGGAATTGGATGCCTTGATGGTGGGATGGCAGGAATCCATTGCTCCAGGCAGTGGAGTTCAGGGGTTGGGCACCGGAACTTTTCGATAGCAATACGACAAAGTTGGGCAGGTTTTCGTTGTCACTGCCCAGTCCGTAGCTCAGCCAGGAACCGATGGAAGGCCTGCCGCTTAGCTGAGAGCCCGTCTGCATAAACATGACGGCGGGTTCGTGGTTGATGGCATCGGTGATCATGGATTTGACGATGCAGAGCTCGTCCACCACCTGTGCAGTGTACGGAAACAAATCGCTTACCCAGGCGCCGGATTGTCCGTATTGCTTAAAATCATAGATGGACTTCACCAGGGGAAAGGTGGATTGATCGGCCACCATTCCGGAATTTCGCTGGGTGCCCTGCACGGAAGGGGGGATTTCTTTCCCGTGCCATTTGGCCAGGGAGGGCTTGTAATCAAAGGTTTCAATCTGCGAGGGCCCCCCGGATTGAAAAAGGTAGATCACGCGTTTTGCTTTGGCGGGAAAATGGGTGCCATTCAAAATGCCTCCCCGTCCCGGATCGCCCAGGCTTCCACCCCAGGCTCCCGTTTGTCCCAAGAGACTGGAAAGGGCGATGGATCCAAAACCCAGCGAGGCTTTTTTCAAAAACCCCCTTCTGCTCTCTCCAAATTCGGTATGATCGTGTCGATTCATTGTCTTCGTGTTTATCTGATGGTGTATCCGTCGCTGGTATTCATGATGCCGTTGATAACGGTAGCCAGGGCTGCCACTTGAACGGGATCCAGGTTGGCGTTAGGGGGATTGCTCCCGGTGCTTAAATAGGCCAGCGCTTCGTTTTTATTTTGGGAAAACCGTTCGGTCTCCTCGGTATAAAACTGGTGTAAAATTTCCTTTTCTTTGGCGTTCGGCTGTCGGCCGGTACTCAATTGAAACGCGTTTTCCAGACGCTGTTCGGGTTCGTATTGTGCCATCAGCTTTTCTGCCGTCACCCGGGCTGCTTCCACAAACTGAGGATCATTTAGCAGCACCAAGGCCTGCAGAGGCGTGCTGGTTTCGGTGCGCTTTACGGTGCATTCGGCTCGGTCTCCCACATCAAAAATCATCATGGAAGGAGGACCGGAAGTTCTTTTCCATATGGTGTAAAGGCTTCTTCGGTACAGCCCTTCCCCCGGTTCCTGCAGATAGCGGTAGCGCCAGGATTTGGTGCTGATTTCGTCCCATAGCCCTTCCGGCTGGTAGGGGTAGGCACTTTCCCCTCCAATTTTGGGGGCCAGAAGCCCGCTTATGGCCAGGGCATTGTCCCGGATCATCTCCGCAGTCATGCGAAAGCTGGGCCCCCGGGCCAACAAAACGTTTTCAGGATCTTTCTCCTGCAATTCAGGACTGGTTCCGGAGGTTTGCCGGTAGGTGGCCGACATCGCTATCAACTTGTGCATTTTTTTGATATCCCAGCCGGATTCGCGGAAAGTCACCGCCAGCCAATCCAACAGCTCGGGATGGCTGGGCAGGCTGCCCTGGCTGCCAAAATCATCCGAGGTTTTTACCAGTCCATTACCGAAATGCATCTGCCAGAGCCGGTTTACAAATACCCGGGCGGTCAGCGGATTTTTCGAATCCACCAGCCATTGGGCCAGGCCCAGTCTGTTTTGCGGGTAGTCGGTCGTTTCCCCCGGGATGACCGCCTCCGGAACGTTAGGGTAGACCTGTTCGGTGGGGGCACTGTACAGGCCCCGGTCCAGAATGTAGGTGGGTCTGGGTTCCGGCAGGTCGCCCATCACCATGATTTCCGGGATGTCGTTGGCGTGTGCCGCCCGTTGCTTTCGGTATTCCCATACCGATTTTTGCAACTTTTTGGCCTGCTCGTTGGCCGATTTAAACACATGCTGCCGGATGAGTTCCCGTTCGCCGGCATTTTTCGGCCTTTCGATCAGGGTTTTCGCTTTTTCCGGATTGTTGGCAAATTGCACCTCCAGGGCAGTTAGCTCCCGGTTGTAAACCTTCAATTCGTCCAGACCACCGTTAAGAAAGGTTTTCATCTTGTCCCGCACACCCAGTACAAAGCCTCTAAAGCCATAGGTATGGATATCTGGTTCAAACAGGATGGACTTGTAAATGTGATCCGCTTCCACTTCTACCGGTACTTTTTCTCCATTCAGGTAAACGCCGATACCGGAAGCCTTTCCCATGCCATCGTAGGTAATGCTGATATTGGACCATTCTTTTGGGGGGATGGGTTCCAGCGTCTTTACCTGCAGGGCATTGGTGGGCCAGCTGTAGGCCATGATGAAATTGAGGCGGTTGTCTTCCAGGAACAGCGAGTACCCTTTCAGCCCCAGCCGGATATCCTCGCAGTGGGTAAACAAGACGGCTTCTTTGTAAAGGGTATCCGGAAAGACGGAGAGGGAAACGGAAAAGGGATCCGTTTGGTCAAACCAGCCTACTTTTTCGGGAAGGGAAAGGGTGGTAAAGTCGTTGATAAAGATGCCTTTTCCGCGTACTCCTTCCGCAATATCGGGTTCCCGTATAAGTGCCGGACCGGAGTTTCCGGACCAGCCGGGATTTTTAAAGGCCTTGCCACCTGGCTGGGGTGTTAATTTATCAAAATCGTAGGAAGCCACCAGTCCCTGGGTTTGCAGCTGCATTAGACCCGCGTGCAGGGATTCGGGATCGGGCTGCCCGTTATCCGGGCCCGTTTCAGCCAATTCCCGCAGCTGGGATTGTGTGGCGTGAATTTGCTTGTCCAGGTAGTCCAAAAGTTTATCCTGCTCTTCATTGGTCAACAACAAGGAAGGACCGGGTACCTGTCCAGGGCCGTAAACGGCTGTTCCCAGTTCGTTGGTGCTATTGAAGTAGGCCGAAAACTCGTAATAATCTTTCTGGCTGATGGGATCGTATTTGTGGTCGTGGCAACGGGCGCACTCCATGCTCAGTCCCAGTATGGCTTTCCCAACGGTATTGGTACGGTCAGCCACGTACTCGGCCCGGTATTCTTCAAAGACGATGCCTGCCTCGGAATTTCGTTTATGCAGCCGGTTAAAGGCAGTAGCGAGTACGCTCTCCTGGCTGGGATTTTCGATCAGGTCTCCGGCAATCTGCCAGGTAATAAACTGATCGTAGGGCATGTTTTGATTAAAGGCTTCGATCACCCAATCGCGGTAGGGGCTGAAATCCCGGTGTTTGTCGTCCAGGTAGCCGTCGGAATCGGCATACCGTGCCACGTCCATCCAGTCCGCCGCCATGCGTTCACCGTAGGCCGGGGAGGCGAGCAGCCGGTCCACTAGTTTTTCGTAGGCATCTTCGGAAGTATCCGAAACGAATTGCCGGATTTCCTCCAGGCTGGGTGGAAGCCCTGTTAGGTCAAAGCTCAACCGGCGGATCAAAAGCTCTTTATTAGCTTCCTCGGCGGGTTGCAAGCCGGAGGCCTGCAGCTTTTCGACCACAAAAGCGTCGATTTCATTCCGTGTCCAATCATTGGTTTCGGGATTTGGCTGCTCCGCTATTTCCGGTGGGATAAAGGACCAATGGGGCTTGTATTCGGCACCCTGCTCGACCCACTTGGTGAGGATGGCAATTTCCTCCGTGCTAAGACTAAGGTTGGACTCCGGGGGAGGCATGAGCAATTCCTTGTCTTCCGATAGAATGCGGTTTACCAGCTCACTTTTGCCCGGAAAACCGGGCACGATGGCATGATTGCCGGCGTTGCTTTTCAGTGCAGCGAAGGCAAATTCTTCCTGATCTAGTCGGAGGTCTGCTTCCTGATTGGCCGCGTCGGGACCATGACAGGCAAAGCATTTGTCGGAAAGAATGGGCTTGACGTGGTAATTGAAGTCGATGGCTTCGGGCAGTTCCTGGTATGCCTCCTGGATTTTCTCCGGCGTTTCCCAGCCGCAACCGACCCAGCCCAGGGACAAAGCGATGAGCGGTAAAAGATGATTGAAGCGGCGACTTTTCATGGCTATTGGGAATTTGACTGATTTTTTGACTTTTGGGTATTTTCCAAATATACTTGGAAAAATCCGGGCAATGCAAGGCAAAAAACCGTTTTGTTAACTGTTAAAGTTATTGATTATCTTTAAGAAATAAAAGAAAAGTACGGGATGGAGAAGGCTGTTTTTCTGGAGCTTACGGAAAAGATCATCAAGAGCAAGGGCTTTGGGCGATCCACTACCTATGCCAATTTGTTGCGGTTTCTGGTTCGTTGTTCCCTGGATGAGGATGCGCCCAAAGAGACGATTATTGCGGCCGAAGTGTTTGGTAAGCCGGATTTTGATCCCTCTGAAAGTACCCTGATACGGGTATACGTGTACAAATTGCGGGAGAAGTTGCGGAAATACTACGCAACCGAGGGTAGCAGCGATCCCTACCGGCTCCGGATACCGAAGGGCAGTTACGGTATTGTGTTTGAAAAAGCGGAGAATCAATCGGGCCTTTTGCGCCTCGTTCAGAAGAAAGCCGTTCGGCTCGGCCTGTTCGGTGGCATCCTTGCCTGCTTGGTGCTGCTGGCCTGGTTTCAGCTGGGGCGGGGCGAGGACGGCTCTCTACGGGAAAGTACCTGGTCGGACTTGGTCAATAATGGTTTTCCGACGGCGGTATTTTTGGGGGACTTGTTTATCTACCTGGAGGAGGACAGTCTTGCCGGAATGAGCCGCACCATCCGTGATCCCGATATCAACGGCCTGTCCGATTTTGCCTCTTTTCGAAGGGATGATCGTCGGGAGGGCGTGCAAACCACCGCCTTGTCCTATGGCCTGCTCATTCGGGGTAGCTTGCAATGGATCAAGGACCTCACCCGCCTGTTTGACGCGGCCGGGCATTTCTTCACCATTCGGACCATTTCCCGGTTCAATCCCAAGGAATTGCATGACCAGAATTTTGTGGTGGTGGGCATGCTCAAAACCCTGGGCCTATTCAAAGATTATTTTAAGTACTCGCGTTTTGCCTACGATGAAGAAGGGGAAGCATTGATTCTGGAAGGGAAGGATGGTGCGGAGAGGCAGGTTTTTTCTCCCTCCGGGGATCCGGATGGCTACCATACCGATTACGGATTTATGGCCAAATTTCCGGGGCCTAACCAAAATACCGTTTATCTATTCGGTGGACTTTGGGATACCGGAGCGACGCAAAGCCTGAAGAATTTCACCGATGCGGCGCTGCGGCAATCCATAGAAGCTGAAATCGCTGCGCGGTTGGGGGGAGTGCCTGCGTATTTTGAGGTGCTTTTTGAAGTTTCCGGAATTGACCGTACCGAGCTCAGCACCCAATTGATTCATGTATTTCCACTGGAAGAACCGGCTTCTTTCTGGGTGGATCCGGGGGGTGATAGCTTAAACCGTTGAGGTCTTCGGGACCTCGATGGTTTTTTTCGTGTACGTTCTTCGGAAAGACCTTCGGGGTTGGGGAAACCCCAAAGGTCAGTATTCTTCTATAACCATTGAGGTCTTCGAGACCTCGATGGTTTTTTTCGTATACGTTCTTCGGAAAGACCTTCGGGGTTGGGGAAACCCCAAAGGTCAG
>NZ_FNZH01000002.1:782029-1132233 GCF_900109255.1 Cyclobacterium xiamenense
GGAAAACCCCAAAGGTCAGGGTTCTACGATAACCGTTGAGGTCTTTGAGACCTCGATGGTTTTTTTCGTATACGTTCCTCGGAAAGACCTTCGGGGTTGGGGAAACCCCAAAGGTCAGGATTCTACTATAACCGTTGAGGTCTTTGAGACCTCGATGGTTTTTTTTGTGTACGTTCTAAGGAGAGACCTTCAGGGTTGGGGAAACCCCAAAGGTCAGGATTCTACTATAACCGTTGAGGTCTTCGAGACCTCGATGGTTTTTTTGTGTACGTTCCAGGGAGAGACCTTCGGGGTTGGGGAAACCCCAAAGGTCAGGGTTCTACGATAACCGTTGAGGTCTATGCGACCTCGATGGTTTTTTTCGTACACGCTCCGCGAAGACGGGACTGGTAATATCCCAAGGACCAATGGAGATTCTAAGGTGTACTGAAGGATGTATCTAACCGCATGCTGCATGATAACGCGTAAAATTATTTGAAACTGATAAAAATCGGCTTATATTTAATAATTAAGTTTCAAATCTTCCTTAAGAACCGAAAGCTAGTCGTTTTCCTTGCGATGGATAAAAAGCGATAACTTGTTTCTTCTATACCCTTATTTTGAGAAGTTGTCATGAGGAGTTCCATATGTACAGTTTTAATCCTTGCTGTGGTGTTGGCTTGTTCCGGTACAAACCAATCTGAACCAGTAGTTCGTATCTCCTCGCTTGATTATTCCCTGGATACCGTACAGATCGATGCCGGTGACGAGATCCTTTTTGTCTCAAGACGATTAAATCAATCAGACCTTTCATTGGATCGACAATTCCTCTATAACTTCAATAGGCAGGAACATGCATTCGAAAAGATTGATTTGGACCGGCTGCAATTGGTCCGGAAGTTTCCCTTCGAAAAAGAGGGGCCAAATGGTACCGGAAGTTATTTTCACTCCTTTTTCTTATTGCAAAATGACCGTCTGATGCTGGGGAGTGCTAAAAAATGGTCAATTTTTGAACTCAATGGAAGAAAAATAAAAGAGATCACCTTTCAGGAGGTACCCTTTGCCGCAGTTGAAATGGAGGAAAGCGACAATTTTTTCGTGAAACTTGCTATAAATGAAGGCCACTATCTTGGCCTGTTGCGCAACTACCACGAAAAGTCCACAGACCTGTTGCGGGTTGACTTGAATGCTGGCCGGGCCAGTAGGGTAGCAATGCCCCAGTTTGACCGGATGAAAGACTTCGAATTTGAATTCAGTGATGGAAAAACGTACATGTATTACGCCCCAGAGCTATATTTGAGATTTGAGGGAGGGAAGTTCCTGTTGGGAAATGACATTCAAAATGATTTAGCTATTTATGTTCCGGGTATAGACAGCTTGCGGATAATAAGGTATGAGAGTGAACTCACCGCGAATAGAAAGGCAGCCGTACCGGGCACGACTACATTTGACAGTCAAGAGGCCTTTTTTGAGACCTATATCCAATTCCGTGAGGACATTGGTTTTTCTGTACCGGTATGGGATGCACAAAACGAGGTGTATTATCGGTTTTCCTATAAGGGAATTTTTGAACGGACGCCTACGGAGGGCCATGAATGGCCGCAGGTCACGGCGGCAGAGGTGTTCCTAACCGTCTTTGATGAAAACCTGGAACTACTGGCAGAATCCAGGATACCTGACCTTACGCAGCCTCCAGAAAAACACTTTGTTAAAGATGGCAAGGTTTGGATGTTTGTGAACCTGCGGGACGAAATGGGTTTCGCACGATTGTCGGTTGACCTGGAGGGGCTCAAGTAACAAGCCGCGTCAGCTAAACTGGACAAAACATCGCCGTCGTTTTCTGGAAGGAACGTTGTTTTTGCGAATCACTTGCTTCTTGATGAATCCTTTTTTTCCTTGTATACGAATTCGAGTATTTCCTGCATGTAAAACAGGCGCTTAAAGCACCGCAAAAAGAGATTATGAACCGGGCGGGTTGATTAGATCCGGATCGGCTTATTTCCTTCGGGATTGGGGAAAACCCAACGGTCATGGTCTTTCCATATTCCACTACCAGGAAATATCCATTCGGACAAATCCCATTTCATCCTCGATGTTTTCAAAAAACCATAACTTTCCATCTTTGGCAAAATGAAAAGGAGGGTAGGTAGCCATCGCAAGTAATTTGCCTTCACGGATGGGATTAAATTGCTCATCCAACACGGTGAGGTACACATGCGATCCACTTGGTTCCCGCATAAAGCGGCCTTCCGGGATGGGCTGTGTGTCGTCGTAAATCATCCGAAAAGAAATCCGGTAAAACACGCCCTTTTGTTCGTCCCAAACCGGTCCCATGAAATTGATATCTGACTGGATTTTTTGGTGGACATTTCTCATTTCGGCCTGGCTACTGACTTCAGCGGGGTACTCCCCGCTTTTTCCCGGAGGCAGAAATTCGCTGGCATAGCGTACCAATTGAAATTCTCCGGTATCCGGTTCCAACACGTATAGCTCATGGCCCACGCCGGTTCCGAAAATCATCCTTCCATTTTCTGCCTTTCCAAACCGATAGGTGCCCAGCCCCATTCTCATTTCCCCGTCATTGAGCATGATTTCAAATTTGGCTGCTTTCTCAATTTCAGGCGCAGGAAAGGAGGTCACTTGGTTTGTTTCCCGATCAATGAGTACCAGTTTTGCCGTTTTCTTTTCCCAATTGGTCACCATTCCGGCAAAGTGCTGCCCCTCGTTGCCGATGCTTAAGGGAACCTGAATGTAATCGCCTTCTTCCAATTCTCCGGAACTTTCTGCCAATTTGCCCAGGTCAAATTGCTCCACTTTTTTGCCTTGGTCGTTCACGATATTGTCCTGGCCGTAACTGCAAAACAAAAACCGATCTTCACCAATCATCTCCAGGTTGCGGAAATTGGCTCCTACTCCGTTGGGGCCCTCTTTGTCGAGGGAAATTTTGCGGACAAATTTCAGTTCGTCCAGATCGATTTTTTCGATGCTGTATTCCTGGTAATTGAAGTTATAGAGGTACTTTTTGTCCGGAGTCAGTTTGGCCTGTCCCAGGCCCCAATTCAAAAAAAGGATCTCCTCGCCCGGATGGATCATGACTGTGTCCAGTTGGACGTCAAATTCCTGGCCAGATTCGGATTCATTGCCCGAAGATTGGCAGGAAACGAGGACCAGAAACAGGGCTAAAATTAACGCGTTTTTCATCGGTAGTTTAATTTGAGACTAAAAAATTAGCCGATAAATTTTAAATTTCCTAAGAAATTAAAAGATTTTTTAATCATCTCCGGATTTTTTAGTAAAGGTAAGCAGCAGCTTGTTGCTCTCATCCCTTAGCTCCAGCGTATCCCCTTCCACCAGGTAGTACCGGACCTGTTCCAAAAAGGCGAAAAAGAAATTTTCCACTTGCTTTTCGCCCTCACAGTATTTTTGGGTCCTGCCCACCTTTCCGAGTTCCAGACGGTTTCCCGTTTTTAAGTCGTAGACGCCAAAAAAGTTATTGCAGCCTCCAAACCCGTGCAGGCGGCTGCTTTCTTCCTCCAGAAAAACAAAGATCTCCCCGGGATTCCAGTCTTCATCCGGGAATTTCTCCATATCGGTAAGCACCCATTTGGCATCCAGCAAGGGGTGGTCGGTTTTGGCAACGACCTTTTTCAATACGTAGTTGGCTGCCAGCTCTCCGGTAATTCGGTTTCCGGCCTGGTCCAGGTGAAACAGCTGGTTTTCTCCGACCAGGTATTGATTGGGTGCGTCTTCGATACCGCTTAGTGCGATGGTATTTCCCGCCTGATTCCAGGCAAAGCTGCCTTCCTGCCGGTATTCCTGCTCACTTTTTCCCAGGTACCGATACACCTTCACAAATCTCCCATCCCGGGAGAGGCTGATGGTGGTGGCGATCCCTTCGCAGTCGGCGCAGGGTAACGTCCCCTCGTAGCTACCTTCCCAGTCCAAGGAGTTGGCACTGGTGTCGCCGGTGACAGGAGCCTGCTGGGGTTTGCACCCAGTCATAAAGCATAGGCCCCCTACTAGTAGTAATAAAAAGAAGTGTTTCATTCGCTTATCCTTTTCTTTTTGGAAGTCACATACCTGAATGGCATACGGGTTCGTTTTCGTGCCCGAATCCGGGCCACCTGACAACTAAAGTTACGAATTGGTTGCCAATTTGTCGCGATTTCCTGGTAAAAAATCTCGGAGCTACCCGCCAAATTTTTGGATCAACGGTCCAATCCCCGGGTTTTGTTGAGCAGGTCCCACAAGGCAATGCCGATGGACACCGAGATATTGAGGGAATGTTTGGTGCCCAACTGGGGAATTTCCAAAACCTCATCCGCATGATCCACTACCTCTTGTTCCACGCCAAATACTTCGTTCCCAAAAACCAGGGCATAGGGCTGATTGGGCCTTGCCTGGAAGCGGTGCAGCGGGGTGCTGTGAGCGGCCTGCTCCAGCGCACAGACCCGGTAGCCGGATTTGCGGAGCTCCCGGATCAGCTCCAGGGTATGTTCGCGGTATTCCCACGACACCGACTCGGTGGCGCCCAGTGCAGTTTTGTGGATTTCGCGGTGGGGAGGCGTACCGGTAATGCCACAGAGGTATATTTTTTCTACCAGAAAGGCATCGGCGGTGCGAAAGGCCGAACCCACGTTGTTCAGGCTGCGTACATTGTCCAGCACGAGCACAATGGGGTTTTTATCGGCTTCCTTGAATGCTTCTATGGATAAGCGATCCAGTTCATCCATGCTTCGTTTTTTCATGTTCCGATGGGGTTTGGTACACAAAGGTAGGGCTTATCGGAAAGAGTAGAAAGTCCTTATTTCGAACCGCTATTTTTGTTTATGGGAAGGATGAAGTAAATTCAGGGTTTATTTTAAAACGCGAACCCCGCATGGCAAAAGCAGCAGTAAAGGAAACCCCTTTGATGAAACAATACAATGCCATCAAGGCAAAACATCCCGGAGCGATTCTGCTTTTTCGGGTAGGGGATTTTTACGAGACCTTCGGCGAGGATGCCATCAAGGCCAGCAAAATCCTGGATATTGTACTGACCAAACGGGCAAACGGAGCCGCCTCGCACATTGAATTGGCGGGATTCCCCCACCATTCCCTGGATGCCTATTTGCCCAAATTGGTACGGGCCGGCAATCGGGTGGCCATCTGCGATCAGCTCGAAGATCCAAGGGAGGTAAAGGGTATCGTCAAGCGTGGGGTGACGGAACTGGTGACGCCTGGATTGGCCTACAACGATAACGTGCTGGATAAGCGCCGGAATAATTTTTTGGCCAGCATTCATTTTGCCGGGGATCGGTTGGGGATTGCTTTTTTGGACCTTTCCACGGGTGAATTTATGTGTGCCGAGGGCAACCAATCGTACATAGAAAAACTGTTGCAAAGTTTTAATCCCTCGGAGGTCATCCATTCCAAGGCTGCCCGAACCCTGGCTGGAACGCTGTTAAAAAACGACTTTACCACCTTTCATTGTGAGGATTGGGTGTACCAGCAGGATTATACCTACGAAAAACTCGTCCGGCACTTTGGTACCACCAACCTCAAAGGATTTGGTATCGAAAACCAGGTGTTGGGGACCATCGCCGCCGGGGCCGTTCTCTATTACCTGGAAGAGACCGAACACAAGGAAGTAAAACACATTGCTTCGATCTCACGCATAGCGGAGGAAAAATACGTTTGGTTGGACAAGTTTACCATACGTAACCTGGAGCTTATTTACCCCCAGCAGGAAGGCGGGGTTCCGCTGATACAGATTCTGGACAAAACCCAGACCCCCATGGGTAGCCGGATGCTGAAACAGTGGATGGTGTTGCCCCTCAAGGAAAAGCAGCCCATTGAAGAAAGGCAGCAAGTGGTACGGTTTTTTTACGAAAAGCCGGAGCTTCGCGAAGAGTTGTTTTCCCACCTCAAGCAAATCGGAGACCTGGAGCGCCTGATTTCAAAAGTGGCGGTGGGTCGCATCAATCCCCGGGAAATGAACCACCTGCGAAAGGCGCTGAAAAGTACCCTGCCCATCAAGGAGTTGCTTTCCACCCAGGAAAACGGGCCTTTAAAAAAGCTAGCGGACCGCCTCACCACCTGCAGCTACCTGCTGGAGAAAATCGAGCGGGAACTGATGGAGGACGCACCCATGCTGACGCATCAGGGGGGAATTATCAAGAACGGCGTGGATCCGGATCTGGACGAATACCGCAAGTTGGCTACTTCCGGTAAGGATTACCTGGTGCAGATCCAGCAGCGGGAAGTCAAGCGGACCGGTATTTCTTCGCTGAAAGTGGCCTTTAATAAGGTGTTTGGCTACTACCTGGAGGTGAGCAACACGCACAAGGACAAGGTGCCGCCGGAGTGGATCCGCAAGCAAACCCTGGTCAATGCCGAAAGGTACATCACCGAGGAGCTCAAGACCTACGAAGAAAAGATCCTGCATGCGGAGGAGCGGCTAGTAATTTTGGAACAAAAGTATTTTCAGCTCCTGGTGCAGGATGCGGGCGACTACGTGGTGCAGATCCAACAGAATGCACGGGTGCTGGCCTCCCTGGACTGCCTGTTGAGTTTTGCGGAAGTGGCCTCTGACAATGCCTACTGCGCGCCAAAAATCACCGATTCGGATTCCATCGAGATTCGGGACGGCAGGCACCCGGTGATCGAAAAGCAGCTGGGGATCGGGGAGGACTACGTGCCAAACGATACCTTTCTGGACCATTCCACCCAGCAGGTGATCATCATTACCGGACCCAACATGGCGGGAAAATCGGCTTTGCTGCGGCAGACCGCATTGATCGTATTGATGGCTCAGATGGGGAGCTTCGTGCCGGCGTCCTTTGCCCGCATTGGTATGGTGGACAAGGTCTTTACCCGGGTGGGTGCTTCCGATAACCTGTCTAAGGGAGAGTCCACCTTTATGGTGGAAATGACCGAAACGGCAAGCATACTGAATAATTTATCCGACCGAAGCCTGGTACTCATGGACGAGATTGGCCGGGGGACTTCCACCTATGACGGTATTTCCATCGCCTGGTCCATTGTCGAATACCTGCACAACCATCCCAAGTGCCGGGCAAAGACCCTCTTTGCCACCCATTACCACGAACTGAATCAACTCGCTGCGGATTTCCCGAAAGTAAAAAACTTCAATGTATCGGTAAAAGAAGTTGGAAACAAAGTCATCTTTATGCGTAAGCTGGAGAAAGGGGGAAGTGAGCACAGTTTTGGTATCCACGTGGCGCAGATGGCTGGCATGCCCAATCCGGTGGTATTGCGTGCGGCGGAGATCATGAAATACCTGGAAAAGGACAAGAAATTGCAGCAGCACCGGGACAATATCCGGGACATGCCCAAAAACAATTACCAGTTAAGCCTGTTCGAGATGGACCCCAAATTTAAGGAGGCCAAAGAGCTTTTGGATGCCCTCGATATCAACACCATTTCTCCGGTGGAGGCCTTGTTGAAATTGAATGAAGTGAAGAAAATGCTGGAATGAATGTACCTGCTTTACTTTCAGCGGAGTAGGGAAGCAGGTGCAAAAATTTGCGGTGGACTGTTGGAGATTCAAAATTATGGCGTAAATTTGTGTCCACATCGACGGAAAGCGTTGCTTTTCGACACCTGTAGTAATCAGCGAAAGTAGCTCAGTTGGTAGAGCACGACCTTGCCAAGGTCGGGGTCGCGAGTTCGAATCTCGTCTTTCGCTCCAAGAAAAGCCCTGACGCAGGGCTTTCTTTTTTGGGGAGTAATGGTACCGGTAAAATCCCTGATTTTACCTAACTTTACGCTTTCTAAGCATGCCGGGATGGTGGAATAGGTAGACACGCAAGACTTAAAATCTTGTGGCCATTAGGCCGTGCGGGTTCGATTCCCGCTCCTGGTACAAATTTTGGCAAAATCGGCCAATACGTCGCGCAAACGGGGATTTTTGTTTCACAAAAATTTCACACGTCATGCCCAGACAGGCTATTAAGGCCACTTTTGCAAGCACCGTTCCGCAAATCCGTCACACGTCAATCGGTGTCATGAGAGCCTCTGTCTCATGTAGAATTCGCCATGATCGGCCTACGGAAGATGGATGCGCTTCCGTGTTTCTGCTCGTAATTATCAACAGAAGAAAGACCACCGTTCCGTTAAAAATTACCTGGCCAGTGAATTTTTTTGATAATAAAGCTGGGGTGTTTTTATCCCGAACAAAGCGGGATCAGTTGGCGAATGATTATAATCTCCTAGTAAATAAGGAAATTGCGAAAATCAACGATATTTTTATGTTCTACCGTCACTCGGATATGGAGCTTTCTATTGAGCAGTTTCATAAGGACTTGAAGCGGTACGGCGCAAGGAAGGATTTTATTATCTGGGCAGAAAATGATATCGAAGATCGGTTCAATGCGTTTATGATCGAAAAGCAAACGTATAAAAATGAGCTTTCGGGACTAAGGAAAATCAAATCGTTTAAATCCGAGATCTCATTTTCTCAGATTAACAAGGAGTTTTTAGAAACCTTCAAAGCTTGGCTAATTAAACACGAAGGACTTAAGCTTTCATCCGCATGGAGAATACTGAAAACAATGACGACATATGTCAGGAGAGCCTATGCAGCCGGTATTTCTGTGAATATCGAATCAATTGCTCAATTTTCAATGCCAAAGTATCCCGGGCGAAAAGTCTATTTGAAACCGGAGGAAATTGAAAAACTCAAAATTTATTTTAACGAAGATCACATCCCAGAACACCATAAACGGGTGCTCTGTCATTTTTTATTTTCGTGTATCTCCGGTCTGAGATTTTCGGATATCAAACGAGCTAAGTGGTCAGATATTCAGGATGATTTGCTAATTATCGTTCCCTATAAAACCCGGAAGACGGAAAAGACTATCAAAATTCCACTTGGCAAAGAACATTTTACCTACATCCTTACCGAAAAAGGGCATTTATTTGAGACCGTTAGCGACCAGGTAACGAATCGAACGCTTAAAGAAATAGCCGCTAAAGCTGGAATCCGAAAGAACTTAACTACGCACGTGGCCAGACACACGTTCGCCACACAATTTCTTAGAAAGGGTGGCCACGTTGAAGTACTGCAAAAGCTCATGGGGCATGAAAAAATCGCGACAACACTGGAATATACCCACGTCGATGATGATCGACTACGCCAAGAAATGAAGTACCTGCTGGGGTAAACAGCAAAATCAGATATTTTGCAAATCGTAGATTTCCTGCATGTTTACCAGCAGCGCACTGTATACCTTTTCGGCCAGGGTTTCGCCTGGGAAGGCGGCTGCCGGTAAGCTTTGCCAATATTGCAGCTGGGTGATGGCACCTGCTGGATAGTTTCCGTTTTCGTCCGGATGGACCAATTCGCCCGTTTCCGGTAATACCCTGGATCCACGGGTGGAGCTGGACCACTGACGGGTTCGAAATAGTTCCATATCGTTTCGCTTCTGATTATCCGACAAGTTAGGATCATTCGCGATCACCTCGAGCAAGGGTTGATCAAATTCGCCTTCGGCATCTTTGGTCCAGAACTCGATGCGGATATGGGCGCGCATTTCCAAGTCTGCGTCTATTTCTAACTTGTGATGCACCAATTTGATCAGGTAGTCCGAATGCCGGTGCTGGATTTTGAATGGATGTGCCAATTGGTTCATAGTCCCGGATGGTATATTGATTTACGATTTTTGATGATGTTGCGCCTGTTTGTCAAGAGCCGGTCTTCGAAAAAAAATAATTCATGAATTCTTCCCCGGTATACTTCCCCTGTGACGTTGCGGGCTCCTAGCTGGTTGAACCGCCAGCTGGGTGTATTCAGCAGTGAAAAGTAACTAATCGGCCCTTCAATATATTCGTCAAAGATTACGGCCTCTTCGTTCACGGTATTGATCTCAAACCCTACGATCTTTTTGGCAGAAATTGCATTTAGCGAAGCACCTGGCGAGGCCACGCCAGCGAATGCAAGTTCATGCGCTGATGATGAACGAAACTGCGTATTCTCTGTTCTATTGCTAAATATTTGCTGCAACGAAGCCGTATCGATCCGGTCAATAACTGCCAAACACAAGCTGCCATTCGTTGTAATGGATTCCACCATGCTCTCGAATATCATTCGGCGGTTGGCCGTACCTTCAAAGTCTACCGCCGGCAAACCCTCCAATCCGGTTACAAAGCCATTGTCCCAAACCAGGGGTTCTTGGGTAGTTGCAGGGGCAATCGCATGATTTGCGCCTACCTGGTTGTAATAGGTGTGCAGCCTACCCTGACCGGTGCCTAAGAATGCCACCAACTCTGCCTCACTCACCATGCCGCCTCCATCAAAACCGACATCTAACAGGACGGCGTCCGACACCCTGCGGACCCGCCAACAAGCGCCGGTATATTCTGGACGAATCAGAAAGGGAGACAATACAACGGATGCATTTTCAAACAAAAGCGAATTGCCCCCAATCGTACTGGCAAAGAACTGGTTTACGGTCCTCATAGTGAATCCTGCGTTATCGTGTAATTCACGCCTACCACATCCCCCGAGGCGTTCTTATCGATTATAAACAGGTACAAATTATCCTCTGAAGGTATGTACTCTCCCGATAGGAGTCTCTTCGTGACTCCCCCAGGGACTGAAATGGCTGGCTCGGCACTATCGTTATGAAGCAGCTTGACCATCACGCTGTCATCAGCGTAAGCGGTGGCCACGGTAAGATTACCGGTGACGGGTGTTCCATTTAGCCCATAGGATCGAGGTTTATCAAATTTCAACGTGTTCCCCGTTGAGGTGACATAGCCGCGGCCGTTCCAGCTAGGCCAATTGTCCCCCGCCGGCAGGGTTCCATAGGATTGCCCCGACTTCAGGCTGTCCTGATTTACCGTATTGGTCTTGGGTCCGGAATAGCTGAAGGTCAGCGTCTGATAGAATGCGGTTTTCTTAACATAGATGGCAGCTGTGGTTGGGTTGACCTGCACCAATACGAAATCGCCCGATTCCGGACTTATATCCAGGGTCTGAACGTTGACACGGTCGGGATCCACCTCGCTGTCTGCAGCACCGGTCACAAAATTGACCATCAAAAAACCATTCACCGGACGTTGCCGGTTGGAACTGTAATCGGAAGCCCATCCGACATATGCAATTTTGAAATCGTAGTAGGTGTTTGGCTGTACGGTCTGACGCCAAATCTCGGCGTATTGCTCGTATTTGCCCGCCTCGTTTTTGGTTTGGGGGTCATCCGGGTTTTGTGGGGTGATGATGTTTTCCCCGGTATTCAGGCGCAGCACCTGGTGCAGGAGCATTTCACCGGCCGGCGCATTGGGAATCACCGGATCCGTGGTCGCAATCCCGGCCAAATACCCAACGCTATTGGAGGATTGGGTATAAATGATATCAAATCGATCCTCCGGAGCGTCTGGCGTACCCACTAGCGCAACCGGGCCGGTGTATTCATAGGTTACCCCATCTTTGACCCAGGAAGCGCCATAGACGTACCCATTATTGCTGTTATTGACCTCAAAAAAACCCGGATCAATCACCCGATCCCCTGAGGGGATTTCCAATTCATTCCGGAGGTATTCCAGGATGGTCTGAAAGGTGAGGCCCTTCCATTCCTGCTCTCCCGGCACCTGCACCGGGAAAATGGCATCGGTGGGATCTTCGAGTTCCGGAAACATCCACATGCGCGGCACCAGGTAATAGGGCTCCTGATCCGGTCCCATGATCACCAGGAGATCCAGCGGCTCGTCCGAAACCCAATCCAGGTATTCCACCTGGCGCGTAAAGACAAACTGAAAATCGAACGCAATCAGGTCGTACCTGGCGGCTTCGAACTGTGGCTCCCTGGTCAGGATCCGCCGGAGCTCCGCCCCGCGTACCAGGTACTTTTGCATGCTGCTGAAGAAATCCTGGGACCAGAATAGCTGCCGGCGGCTGCGAAAAAAGCCGGTGTTTTTTTCATACGCCTTGTCCGGGTTGATGTCGTATTCGAGTTCGAACTCGTCGAAGAAGATTCCGGTGTCAAACTGCTGCTTATTGAGCAGGGTCTTTTGCCCGGTAAATCGAATGGTATCAATGCCTCCCAGGGTATTTTCGAAAACAAAAAGGTCGTCAAATTCAAACACCTGGTCGGTCAGCACGTACCGCTGGCGCCAGGTATATTCCCCATCGCTGGAATTTTGAATCCAGGCATCGAAATAGATCGGCTGTTCTGGAAACAAACTGTGGATATGCTCGAAGGTCACGTTAACCGAAGACAGCTGTGCTGCAGGTAGCACGTAGGCATCCGCTGTACTATCCGATCCATCTTGAAAAAAGGCCTTGACCTTCACGGTCACCTGCTCTTGGGCATAGTAGGAAAGGTACTCGGGATCCCGGTAATTGACCTGCTTGACCTGGGGCTGCCAGGTGAGCCAGTTAACCATTAGGAAATCCGACGTGGTGAACTCTTTGCGGTCTACCCCACCCTTCACCATCCGGAAACCGATCGCTTCGTTTCCCAATAGGCAGGCAACGTCTTTGACGCCTTCGGATTGGGCGTACAGGTTCGAGCTGGGTACCTGTAGGGAAAGCTGTTCTTCCAGGAGTACACGAAGTGGAACGGTGATTCTACCATCGGCATCGGCAGTGTAGTATTCCTCCAGGAGCAGCTCCCCGCCGATGGTGACGGAGAAATCATGCCCGGTATCATCTGTGGTGACGATGATATCTGGAAGATTGCCAACAAAGCATAATGCGGGGGGCGTTTGTACAAGGGTGATGGCCATCAGAATAGGTTGAGTTTAGAGAAAATACGCAGACCGGTAACCACTAGCAAAATTCCCAGGGCTGCGCCTATCCAGACAAAGAAGTTGGGGGACCGGCTGACGACTTTTTCCCGTTGATAAACCGACGTGCTTCCCTTCAGGTCTTCCGTCGTAGCCAGTTCTGAACGGCCCCGGTCGGTCGCTTTTTGATCTAATCGCCGGGCTTCACTGACTTGGGCGGTGTCCCGATGATGGATCCTAACCTGAGATGCTTCGCCCTCAAAGCTGCCATCCGGTGAAATTCGGATAGCTCCCCGGGGGATAACTTCAATGTACGATCCAGATCCTGTCCTGGTAAGGACTGACTCATCAAGGGAAATTGCTTTTTCAAGGTTTTTTTCATCGGTTTGAATGGTTTCGTAGTGAACACTCAGCTCCTGATCAGCGCGGTTGCTGCTGATTTTCTTTTGCGTATTGCAGCTAAGGAGCAGGAGTAAAAGGAAAATGAATGGTCTCATGATCGGATCACGATTTCGTGTCTTGGTTTGATTTAGCATCCTTAAAATTTTTGAAATCGCCGGTTTCGTCGAATCCTTTTAGCCTGGCAAGGATGAATTGGGGCACCAGCTTTTTGGATATTTTGCCAGCATTGTCAAGCACGGAAATGGCTTCTTTGATGATAATCGCCACATAGATCAGGAGCTTCATGTAGTCGCCCCCGGGGATGGTATCGCCGGAGACGGTAAAGTTTTCGAGGACGTGGCCAACCACCAGGCAGGAACTGTAGACGATGATTTTTATCAGAATATCGCCAAACCGATCCTTATCGATCTCCCGGCGTCCGATCGCCAGGCCAAAGCCGAGGGCGGTATCCAGGGCAATCAGGACCACCAGCCATTTGAGGTAATCGAAATCGTTGAAAATGTAGGTCTGAAAAAACATGAAAACCGGCGTCAGTAGGAATGCCCACTTGCTCTTGTCAAAAATATCTGTAATAATTTGGGCCGATCTCTGGAGCAAGTGCGCATTCATGAGGCTGTGGGATTTGATAGCATCTGCCATGTATGTCAACTAATTTTTACCCAAATTACCGGACAACCCCGACCGGGAAAAGGACAGCTATAGATCCGCCTGGACCAAATCGACCTGGGCAGGCTCTATCTTTTTTTGCCGGATGGTGATGTTGATACGCTCGATGAAAAAATTCATGCCCCGGAGGTACACTTTCCTGCTAAGGTTCATGTTTTTGAGGTCAAGGGCGTTTAACAGGAATAAGCCACGAATGAAACGCTTTTCCGCTGCAATATAATCCCTGTACGCACTGTGAAAGTTAGCCAACAGTCCATCAGGGCCTTCCCACTCGAGGGATAGGTCTCCCAGCCGGTTGCCGTGGGCGTCGTAGTTGTGCGGGGTCATCAAGGGATATAGGTTAGGTGAGCTTTGCGAACCGGTAAGCGTACTGAAGCTTTCCCTGGCTCCATGAAACAAGCCAATCTGCGGACGCTCTGGCCGCGTCAGTCGATTGCCGGTAAACTCCGGAACGTACCAGCTGCCAAGCTCAATGCCATTGCTATTGCTATCCTCGTGCCAGTACTCGTGAATGCCCATCCGGACCGGCTCCAGATTTGGTTTCATATCGAATCCGCCCGCGTCTTCACTGGGAGCCGCCCCCAGGCCGCTGCCTTTCAACTCAAAAAGGAAACGCTGCGGATCTGCCGGATCCGCTTTTTCGCGCAGGCGCTTCGTCCAAAGTTCCTTGGTATCCCGAACGTACACGTCAATTTCACCTTCTGAGGGCACTTGGTAGTTGAAAAGCTCCAACACCGAATCCACTTCAACCCCGTCAAATTCCTCGATCCCTGGCGTCGCCTGGCCGTATCCATAGGCATAACTCTGCCCTTCCCTCTTGCTGATGGCTAGTCGGTTGATTCGTTTTGCATCCCAATTTACCACATCGGTATCCGCGAGAATGTCCGCATTGGTGCGAATACGGAACCCATTCCCTGAAGGGAACATGGTGGCAGCGACCAATTTCAACAGTTCCCGGACCAGCTCATTCCCGGGTAGGCTGGGAAGAAAGGAATTCAGGTAAAAAAAATTGTCCGGCGCTTCGCCTCCGGAGCTGTAGCCGTCGAGTAGGATTCCGCGTCGGATGGAAAGCAACGATTCGTTGTATCGCGGATGATACGTACTGGATAAAACGATCTTTTGCAGCTCTCCACTGGCAAAGGGATTCACATCGAGCCTGCCATCAAAAAAGGCCTCGAAAATATACCTAGCTCTGGGAAATGGAAAAACCACGGTGTGTACCGGAGAGCTGGACCCGAATAGCACGTACTGTTCTTCCCGGGCGTTGAAAAAGTTGATGTATTGCTTTAGTGTCGCGAAATTTCCGGCACTCTTGGGTATTTCGTTGGGATTGTTCAGGTAGGGCCATGGCTCACCGGCAATCCGCATGACCGGAGCGCAGAAATCCGAATTATTAAACAGGGTTGGCTGGATCAACTCCCGGTAACCCGAAGCCCAAAAATCCGGGCTGAACAGGTTGTTGGAGCTTGTGTCTGTACCAAATCCGTAATAGGTCATCGGCAACTGGAAAAGTGGGGAGCGCATGCCGTCGGTGATCACTGATCCCCGAAAAAAACACTTGATATCCCGCTCAAACTCCTGAACGACCAGAACGCCGGAAAGGATCCGGACCGTACCGAAATAGATCTCAAAGCCGTCGTACTCTTTGAATGAATTGAAGCTGTTCATCCGGTCCGGTCGATTGAATAGTTTCAGGTTATGGTTGGTCGGAGGAAGGACGAAATTCAGGGAGTGATTGGATGGAATCCGATCGTTGAAAAAGAAGGGATTCTCGTAGATCAGATTCAGGGAAATGTCCGGGGGGTAGTTTACCGGTACTCCCTTCAGCAGCATTTTGAGCATGGCTAGAGGTTTACGTTTTGTTCGATTTCCTTGTAATCTTTCTCCGCCTCGTAAAATCCGCGACGGCCCAGCAGACTGACATCGGCGCGGATTCCCTTACGAATCTCCCCGCGCAGATCGGCCATCAGTTCGTTGTTTTTCCGAATCAGTTCTTTTGCCTCAGTGTCCAGGCTCATTGCTGCAGGCGCCGCAGGTGTGGGCAGTGTTTGTGCAAATCCGCCGCGCTGCCTGCCTGGCATGGTGAACATTTCCATTCGCCTGGCCATGACCTTTTCCAGGTTGACGGTTGAGATGGTGCCGTTGCGTTGGGCTGTATCGATGGCATCGAGGACGGGCCGAATGGTGGGATTTTCGTAGGCTTCGTTGCTGGCAATAAACTCCCGTCCCGACTCCGCAACCAGGATCCGGGGATCATCCACGTATCCCGGACCGGCAAAACCACGGGAACGAAACATCTTTTTGTCCTGCTTTCGCACCACATCCGCAAAGCCGCCAGATTGTGCGCCAGGGATTTCGGGGAGCGGTTCTTTTTTGATGGTAGCGATTTGAAGGCCGCCCATCACGCCGACAATAGCCGCCAGTGCCAGGTTAGGCAGGGATTTGGCCACGCCCGCAGCGGTATTAACGATGGCGGACATAAGCGCAACGTTGCGCTCACGCTTCGCTCGGTTACGCTCATATACCGCCCTCTTTTTGTCCAGGTCGGCATTGAGCCGGTCTACTTCCTGATTGTATTTTTCCTGCGATATCAGTCCCTGATCAAGTCTTCTTTTGAGCGCAGCTTCCTTCTGCTGATTGGCTAGTTCGTACTGCTGCAGCTCGCGCTGCTCAGCCGCGGTACGCATCGCATTGTACTGCGACCATACCTGCCCCAATGCCTGGGTTGCCATCAGCAATCCGTCCATAGATACCGCTCCCTGCCGAAGGTTGGCAAAGAACGTTTCCCAATCGTCCGGAGTAAATCCAAGCACATCGACATTGGACCGGCGAAGGCCCCGGTCTTCTGCTATCTCGGTACCGGTGCCCAGCCCCAATTCACTCAGCTGCTGCCGAACCTCTGCCAGGCGGGCGTTGATGGTTTCCTTTTCTTCGTCAGATAAAACCCGATCCGAAAGATCAAGACCTTCCCATTGCCCGGTATCAAGCACGGCCTGCAGTTCACCTTGCAACTCCTGCAGGTGGGCTTTTACCAGGGCTTCCTCTTCCCTGCGGAATTTCTTATCGATCTCCTGCTGCGCCTGGCGTATGTTGCGCAGCCCTTCCAGTGCTTCGGTTGATAGGTCATCACGCAGAAAGGCTCGCGCCTCTTCCAGACTTTTGATTTCCTTGTATTGCTCATTATGGGCAATACGCAGTTCCTGCAGCTCTTGATTAAAGGCCGCCTGTTTGCGATCCATGGCGGTACGCAGGGCCTGGGCATCCAACTGATTGAGGTTCGCTTGATGCTCCTTTTCCAGGGCTTCCAGCACGCGGATCTCTTCCTCGGTCATATTCTGCCGCTCTTTGCCAAAAATGCCGGCTTCCTGCAGGCGTTTCTTGTAGGCCAGGCGTTCCTGTTCGATTAGCGACAGCTGCGCTTCGAGGACCTGTTGACGGTATTCCGCTTGTTTTTTGAGTTCAGCGGCAAGCTTGGAATCTTTATCAGATTTAGGCTTATCTGACGAAACCGTTCTGCCTACTGGCGGTTGATCAGAACCATCACCGGAAAAGAGCGACACCGGTTGGACTTTCTGATTCAGGTCCATGTTTTTTTGAATAAAGCCGGTCAGGAGTTCTTCCTGGGCTTTAAAGTCCGCCTCCATGTTTTGCCGGTTTTCCCGCCGGTATTGCTCACGTACATCATTGACCAGGCCTTCCTCGTTACCGAATCGCAAAACGGCCAGCTTGGTCTTTTGCCACAGACTCAACTCTTCATCCTGCCCGGTTTGCAGCGCCTCAATGCGCTTTTTCTGTAGTGCTACCAGTTCGTCTTCGGCCGCCTGGACCGCCGCTTTTTTGAGCAGGCTCTCGATGTATCTTTCCGTCGCCTTAGTGGCTTCCTCGGTATTGATCGTTTCCAGGGAAAGGTTGCCCAGGTAATTTGGGGATAGCTGCTGCAGTGCTTTGATGGCTTTCATTCGATCCTCATCGGATCGGGTTTTATCTCTCGCAACGGCTAGTAACCGTTCCATTTGCACTTTTTCCCGGGCAATGGACTGCTCAGCCTGGATCTGAACATCCTGAAGCTTTTGCTGTGCTTTCTGTGCACTGGTGAGCCCTTTGAAATAATGATAAATGGCAGTTGTGGCCGCAGCCACACCCGCAGCAATGAGCAACCAGGGATTTACTCTAGACACCGCATTGAACACCCGCATAGCCGCAGTAGCTCGTGAAAGGTTACCTGTAAAAAGCGCCTGCGCCGCTGCAAGAAGTAACATACCGTTGCGCTGCAAAGCGATCAGCCCAATATTGATCCTGGACAGACTATTGAAAACCCGCATGTAATTGGTACTCGCAAAAAGGGCAAGGTTGTATCCAAGAACTGCAGCGGTTAAAGTTGTGATCAGCTTCCAATTGTCCTGAATGAAATCGAAAAGTATCGTCAGAATACGGACGAAATAGGTGAACCCATTGGTGCTTACCGTCATCACGGGCATGAGCTTTTCGCCCAGCTCTACTACCATGTTTTGCAGGCCTTTACGCGCCTTATCCAGTTGGGCCTGGGCTGTTTCGTTTTTGATGCCAAATTCCTCCGTGAGACTGGTTCCCCGCTCAAATGCCTGGTTGGATAATTCCTGCTGCTGGCGCAGCTTTTCGGTATTGTTTGCCAGGGAACCCAATACACCGATAACACGGCCACCGTCCTGCCCCAGATCTCCCAGGGTATCGGCCAGGTTGGTAAGCCCGTCCGCATTGTTTCTAACGCCATCCAGCACACGCAAAAAAGCTTCGTTTGCATCCGTATTGAGTAATTCCCGAAATCCGGAGGCATCCATGGATGCGTATTTGGCAAATACATCGGCATTTTTTGCCATCTGCAGGAAAAGCTGGGAAAGCGCCGTGGTACTGACTTCGGAAGTTTGGCCCAGGCTATCGAGCGTAGCGGCCATCCCCATCAAATCGGTGATGGAAACATTCGCCAGGGGGCCGACACCGGCCATTCGCCTGGTGAATTCCACAATAAAGCCTTCATTGGCCGTCGATGCCATCCCCAGCTCGTTGATGGCGGACCCAACCTTTAGCAAGGCATCCTCGAGCGGTACGTCTTCCGCGATTTTGAATATATCCACGAGCTTACCGACCTGCGTAATCGCTGCTTCTACATCTCCACCCAGGTCTTCGGATAGGGCCACGCCGATTTGATCCGATGCACGAACAAAGCCCAAAATATCCTCCGTGCCCTGTATTCCAAGTTTGCCGGCCACCCTGGATAGTCCAAGCAAATCGTTTTGGGAGGTACGGGTATCAATTTTTTTCAGTTCCTCGTTCAATAACCTGACCTCTTCTTTGGTAAGGTTGGTGGTCTTCATCACGTCGGCCAGCTTGTCATCAAACTCTGCAAAGTCGTTGATGGTCTTTCGGATTCCAGAAACTGCAGCAATCATAGTGGCAAATCCAGCGGTCAAAACGCCGATGTAGTGATTAAACCGGCCGGCCATGCGTTGCAAGGAAGATCCGGTAGTTCTGGCCCTACCGTCCAGCTCCTGGTAGCGGGCTGTTACTTCTTTTAATCTTTCGTCATGCTTGCGCCATTGCTCCGTGTGTGGGCCTGCCAGATCCCGCAAGCGTCGCACCCGGTTCATTTCCCGCCTTAGGTCCACCAGGGACATTTTGTTCACATCGATTTGGGAGCGAAGTACTTTTAGCCTGGATTCGGCAATGGTAAGCGCATTGTTTTTCTGCTTGATGGCGTCGGTTACGGCTCGGTACTGTTCGGTATTTTGCTTGCCGGATCGGCGAAGTTTTTTTTCTTCGCGCTCCAGGGCACGCAATTCGGCATTGGTGTCTTTTACGGCTCTCTCGAGTTCGCCAATCTCCTTTTTACCCCGGTCACCATTGACCACGATGTTTAGAATTAAATCTTCGTCTCTGAGTTTCTTGGCCATGGCTACCTTTCCATTTCACGTTTTAGCCCTGCTGCTACCTCATTGGTAAAGTCTACCATTAGCCTATTGGCAATCACGTAGTAATGGCCGAATACGAACTTGTTGTGGATGGGGTAGTTTTTCCGTCTAATCCGCCTTCCGTCTTTCAGTTTGGGTTTCTTTCGAAGGTCCAGAAATCGCTGGTAGGCTCGGTGTTTAAAAGTGAGTTTCCCATCCAAGCCACCTTCCTGGTCTATGGTAAAGTCGCGCTCTCTTTCAAGGGTACCGGTATGGAAATGAAGAAGCTTTCTCATTTGCAGGCCCTGGTTTCTTTCCAGGCGAGAAGCTTCGTCTTTTAAAATACGACGGACGAATTCCTTTTTGATTATCGCATCACTCACAGCAGTAGCATTTTCTTACGAAGCTATGTGGGTGTGTGGGCTAAATAAAGGACAAGGGGTGGGGCTTTCCCTCCCTACGTTCGGGCCGGGCTGTTCGCTTCGCCTTCGGGCTTCACTGGCGTTTCGGTCTTCCTTTCGTCAGACTACCCCTTCGCATCCCTAAGCCAAAAAAAACCCGGACAGGGTGCCCGGGTTGGTGAAAACACTAGATCTTAATCGGATGTTGCTGGTAATCCATAACCTTACATGGAATCATTCCGGTTGTGGATCTTAATTCGGCTACCAGCCTTTTCAGCTGGTCTTTGTCTATGCTTTTGATTTCATAGACAAGGTAGTAGGTGTTTGATGTTTTAGGCATGGTACGAGAATATGGTGGCCGGAGCTGCTGGGTACATCAAACATGTGCCTAATAAACCCCCGGGGCCTCACGACTACCCGACTCCGACCGTACTTAAAATCTATTTTCATGATGTTTGATGTTTTAGCATTTCAAAAATAGAAAAAATTATGGTGTGCTGCTGGGGCAGCACGGGTTAATTGGTGGGATTTTTTTGGCGGGCGGGGGGCGGCTTGTCATATATCCATTTCAAAATGGCTGTTTGCAATTGCAAACGCCCGGCGGGGCGGAGTCGGGGTCCATTCTGACAGAATGACTTTTGAAAAAAGTAATCAAAACCTTAACACCCTGAAAACCAATACAAAATATTTTTTTTAGGCGTGAAAACAGGCCATTTTTAGCCGTTTTAAGCCCTTTTTTAGCCTTTTTTCTTCAAAAAAGAGGTAAAAAAAATTTCCGCCTTTCCTGCTTTTCCTTTCCCGTGCCTAGAGATAAAAAATGGTATAACATCCTTTATACCTGTACTTTATACATTTGAAATGTATAAATATATGCTTATATTTATATAAACAAATCAAACAAACATAACCTGTAAACACCATGAAAGAACAGACCAAAAAAACGACAACACCGCCCACCCAAAAAAGCGAAGTGGAGCAGCTGAAAGCCCAAATTAAAAAGCTGGAAACGCAGCTAAACCAGCAGCCCCAAAGCCTAGAGGAAAAAATAAAATTTTTCCAGGAGAAGCAGGAAATGATAAAGCGCCTTTCCCTTTTGGATAAATACGCCGATAGCCTTGTAAAGGTGGGCGAGGAACTACAGAAGGACCACGAAGAAGACGAGTTTTTAACCGACCGTTATTTTTTGCGAATCTCTTACAAATCCACCAGCTACGGAAGCGAACAAGAGGCGCTAAGAATCCAAAATCCCAAGCTAATCGGCGAGGTACTGGGCTTCGCCATCGGCAAAATCAACGAGAAACGAACCGAATTACAAACCTTAATTAACGCTTAACATGGAAAAGCAAATGAACCCCAAAAGGGCGGAACTCATAGCCCTAAGCAACGAAGCCAAAGAACTCCGGGACGACATGGCAGAAGCAGCGGAAACCGCAGACGAGGCCCTTTTTTGGGCGTCCCGTACCGTGAATTACATGCTTTTAAACCACATGTACGACACCGACGGCGCCGAAGAGTTTAACACCTTCAAACAATGGAAGGAGCAAGGAGCCACCATAAAAAAAGGATCCAAGGCCTTTTTGGTTTGGGGGCAGCCGGTAGGCAAGCAACGAGCAAAGGAAGCCCAGCAGAGAGGGCAGGAAGCCCCAGAGGAAGACGAGTACAGATTTTTTCCTATTTGCTACCTGTTTTCGGACCGGCAGGTAATTAAGCCCGAGGAAATGACCCGGGAGCGGGCCGAGCCTTCCAAAGTCGAAGAACCCAATGTAAAATTTATCGAATCCGTAAACCTTGACACCGTAATCTAATCATGAGACTAAAAGAACCAATCCAAACACTGTACGACAAAGGAAAGGCAAGCATGAGCGACGCCATGTTAATTTGTGCCGCATTTCAGTTGCCAGAGGACACCGCCCGGGAAATTTTGACCCTTGCAAATAATAATCTGGCAGCCCTTGCGAAACTTTCCACCGCCGACCTGATGAAAATTAGGAATATTAGCCACAGCAAAGCGGCGGCCATAGTTTCCACCTTTGAAATAGGCCGGAGGCGATGGATAGCCAACCCCGAAAAAAAGGTGAAAATAACCAGTTCAGCGGATGTATATAGCTATTTTCGCCCCATTTTATTGGATGAAGTGGTAGAGTATTTTTATATCCTGCTTTTAGACCGCAGCAATAAAATTATTTGTCACAAACTGATTAGCCAGGGCGGAACATCCGCCACCATTGCAGACGCTAAACTAATCTTTAAACATGCATTGGACCACCTGGCAAACGCTGTTATTTTGATTCACAACCACCCCAGCGGGAGTTTAAGCCCGTCACAGGCGGATATTACCCTAACCAAAAAGCTGGTTAACGCTGGCAAAACGCTGGAAATCCCTGTTTTGGATCACCTAATTATTACTGATATCGCCTATCATTCATTCGCCGATGAAGGAATGATTTAAACAGGCAGTTACTTTTTAATGTCAGGAAACTACTTAACTATTAGGGTAGTTTCCCGCGCTTGAAGCGGCATTTTCTCCCTGGTCCCCTCCTTCCGTCGGTATTTTTCTGCTAAAAATAATCAATCCTATCGTATGATGGACCCGGGAGAAAATAAGGTGGTTTGTCTGCTTTTACCCTGCAACAGGCCCTCCCACCACATTCTGCGAATGTTGCAGGGTAAAAGGCTTGTTATAAATCTAGATCGATAAATTTTCTTCTCAATTTTCCACCTAGATCGGTTACTCTATAATATGCGAGATTTTCATCCATTGCGTCTGAGCTTTTAACAATTAAATCATAGTCAACAAACCTTTTAACGTCGGGGTCTTTTCTTTCTAAACTATTTCCCTCTGTAATACTTCTTACGACATCCTTAAAAACGGACATTTGATTATTAGATTTTAGTTTTGAATACAGCTTCATTACGGTGTCCTCGTCTGAATCAAAATTACTCTCACTCTTGCTAATTTCTCCTTGTTTTTCCTTTGGATTAGATACTTCAGATATCCGTTTTTCAAGTTTTTCTAAGTCATTTTCGGCACGAATTCTTTTTTCCCTTTCTTCAGAATATCTTTTTTCCCAAATATCACTAGTTTTTATAACTTCCAAATAGTCAGACCTTAGGACCAAACTACTCTTATGGGTAACGCTAAGAATTTTAGGTGTCACAATCTTATCAAAAAAGGTTACAATTAGTCTTGAAAGATTAGTTAATATATACGTCGTAATTAGTACTCCAAACGATATTGCAATTGTAACTCCAAATTCTTTCGGCGAATAACCTTCAAAATAGCATGAGATAACAATCAACTTATCATTTAAACTATAAGTTGAGTCAAAAAAGAAAAAAGAATAAACAAATTTCCAGTTACGTATTATCCATACAAAAATTAATGTTCCCAGAAATGGATTAGTGGTTCGCTGAACAAAATTTTCTTTTATTGACTTAAATATATTTGAATCCATATTTTAAATTTAAAAAACAAAATTATACCTTCTTATTCACTTCCACCTTCCTAAAACTCCACCCCTTATACTCAAATGGAAATTTCCACGACTTGATGTACTCGTAGGAGAATTCCGGATGGTGTTTGCACAATAGCTTCAAATTGGACCAAAATTCCTCCTGCCCTTCTCTCCGGATGACGATGATATTTCTAAAGGAACCCATGTATAAATTTACTCATATTTTTATACATTCCAAAACCGGAGCAGCCACCAGAAAGATTTTCTATTCCGGTGCCCGATCTCGCTTTTCCTTTTCCGATTTGATCTTACACAATTGACCAAATCGAATATTCACGTCCAGAATATCCTTCTCAAACTCCTCACGGGTATATTCGTGCTCCTGTAGCCAGCTGGTGTACTCCGTTTCGGGCTTACCATATAGCTCATTCCATTCGGCGAGGGCCTGGCAAAAATCACTAAAACCCTTTTCCCGAAACTTCACTTCGTAGGTGTCAAAATCCTGCTTCAGGGTTTTTAAATCGGCGAGTGGAGTTTTTCCATCAAAATAAAAATTGGCATCCACCAGCTCCGTAAAAAAAGCAGCGTACCGGCTTAGGGAGTCTTCGCTGATCTCCCAGGCGCTGACAAACTCCTCTTCGTAGAAACGTTTATCGTCAATCTGATGGTGTAGGTCAGCTGCTACCAGCGCCGCTGCAAAAGCTGAATGCGCTTCCTCGTAACGAGTGTCACCGGTACTTTTTTGCTCGCAAGACCAAGTCATGCCAATTGCCCCAATAAGGATGATCAATCGGAAATTTCTCATGTAGATGTCAGTTGCAGGTTGTCAAAACGAAAAGCGAAATATACAAAAAAAATACGCACAGCTCCCGCCATGCGTACCATCCGGACAAAACCCATTCAAAACCCCGGATCAGTCTATATGAAAAAATAGCACCCTATCACATTTCGCGCAGCGCTCGAGTACCACCCGGCCATCGAAGGCGCTTCGTTCCCGGACGCTAGAAACTGAGCAACATGGACCAGCCGTTCCAGCCGCCGAAGATGTTGAATTCCGGGTCGATGCTGATGCTGTCGGCCTGCAGCCGCCAGAAGGGGCCGCAGCCCTCTTCAAAGCTTCCCAAAATCTCGTCCCGGATGGCCAGAATAATTTCCTGCGTCTTTTCATATTGGTCCAGTTGTTCGCCTTTCTGCTGATCGGTCCAGCCCTTGTCGATCACAAATAGGTAGGTGCTGTGATCATCCACCAGGCTGGAAGGATCCCGGCCGGAGGCGTTCGCCGAGGGGATCACAGCAACTAGCTGAATGCCCCTTTCGTCTTTCAGCGAATGGATCGCATGGTTATCCTGGGCCACCAGGTGATGGCCGTCCAGCCCGGGAATGGCAGCCACCCAGTCGGCGCAAAGCGCGTCAAAATCCTTGATTCCAATCATTTCTTTTTAAGTTTTCGCTTCATTTCCCGGTTCTGATCATCGCAGTCTTTCATGTACAGCAGCACATCAAAGAGCCCCATCCGGTCGGTTTTCTCCACATCGCCAAAGGGCCCCTCTTTGGCCACGTTGTGCAGGACGGATACCCAGCCATTGCCACGGCTCCGGCGCCCCTCACCGGATCCACCGCCAAACAGGCTCGAAAAATTTACTTCCACACCGCCCAAGAGCAGCGTTTCTTTCTGGATATAGCCGACCAGGTAGGTAAACCACAGCAGCACGGCCGTTTGTACCACCTGACCCACCTGGGCGGTATGTTGGGCGTTGATGGGGAGCCGGGAGCGGTTAAAGGGTTCCCGGCGAAACCCGTCAAAGTCTTCCCGCTGGGAGAGCTGGGCAAAGTTGATGCGCTCGGGGCGGTACAGGCAGGCCAGAAACCGGGACATGCATTCCGATTCACGGGTATCGAAGTATTCGTTCATTTCTTCCAGGGCAGCGCGAAACTCCCCAAAGGTCAGGTCGGCCAGCAAATGGTCCGGGCCGTACAGCTTGACCTTTCCTGCCCGGATTATGGGGAAGTGATTGTACACCGTCTCGTAGCAGATCTCGAGCTCGCTTGTCTCGTTTTTCCGGAAGATAAAGCCGCACAGCGTTTCGGCCAGCAGCCAGGTCCGGCTTTGCTTTTCCATGCGCTGCTCCTCGCTCATGACCCGCTCCATGGCGATGCTTTGGTAATCCCGCTGGATATCGGCCAGACGATAAAAGCAGCGGACCAGGGCCTCTTCCGGACGGATCACCCCAGCACTGGCCAGAACGGCCTGCTTCAGGCAGTACAGGCGCTGCGCCTGATCCATCTCGTCCCAGTGGGAGGGGATTTCGATGTGAATGGATTTTTCGGGTAGCTCCAGGGTATTCATAAAATTGGTATATTGTGTTATGAATGAGGTTTTTGAAGTCCTTAAACTCGTAGCAGGGATTATTTTCGTTTTCTGGATTAGCTTCAAGCTGAGAAACTTTGTAAAACGATACCCGAGGGATTAAGTCCGGAAGAACTTATTGCTTTCGTCATTCTCCGGCAATAGCGGATAGGTACCGGATTCCGGATCGGCCCGCTGCAGCCAGCTTCGCACATCATCCAGTACCTCCCCGGCATCCTCTTGCAATCGCTTCGCGTGCCAGCTGATCACTTCGGGCAAAGCCGCCGCACTGGCTGCCCGGCTTTGCATGTTGCTTTTAAACTGCTGCACCACGCCTTCCGGAAGCACCTGCAGGCTGAGCCGCTTCACGGCCATCACCATCACCAGGAGGGGGATGGCTTTTTGTACCAGGTCCAGCAATTCGGACAGCTCTGGATCCCCATCTGCAGATGGGATCCCGGCGCTGCCGGAGCCGCTGCCAACGGTTCCCTCCAGGTGATAGGCCAGCAGATCCGCGTACTTCGCCCCAAGTGCCTTTTTAATCGCCCGCTCCTGCACTTCCCGGATCCAGGGAAGTACGGTGTAGTAAAACCGCGGACTGGCATCAATGGGATAGGCATCCTGAAAGATGGCCTCGTTGTGCACAAAAAGCCGCCGGGCAGTTTTACGGTTCCGACTGTCCATCCATTCCGGAAGTTGCTTTTCTTCCAGCCAGGCGAGTAGCAGATCCGTGGTCTGATGGGCTTTGCGAAGCTGCGCTTCATCGTCCCGGTCGAGCATCCATTCCCAGGGCATCTTTTCATTTTCCGGATCCAGCTTTACTTTCCGGCCGGCATCCTCATGCGACACCAGATTGGATTGGTAATAGTTGAAGGTCGCCCGGTAGGCAATGGGTAGCTGCAGCAGCAGGACGAGCTGATCATTCAGCGCCTGGGTTTCGTCCGGATTGGCCGCCTGGTAGTCTTGGCTTTGGTAATGGGCATGCGCCCGGTCGTACACGGCCTGGCCTACCAGCTTGGTAAGCTCCGATTCGGCCAGTAGCACGTCGGTGGCCACCCGCTCAAATTTATTATTGGCGTAGTAGGATCCGGTCCGTTCCCGGAGTTCCACCGCTCCGGTATTGTCTTTGTTAAATAGCATGATTAGGCGGGGTTTTCGGCATTGTTTACTAATCGCTCATTCGGGACCACGTCCTCTTCTTTCATCACCGAATGATGGTAGAAGCCCATGCGCAGCTTTCTGCCCGGAAAATTGGCCGCTATGGCCTGATTGATTGGCTCAAATATCACTTCCTCGGGCAGCGTGGTATCGGATGCCATATACAGCTTCAGCGCGTACAGCATTTGTGAACCGCTGGACAGCTGCCCGTTTACGATGATATTGGAAAGGGACGGATGCAGGCCCATGCCGGAGGTGGTGGCCGAATCGGCCTTTTCGCCGATCTTTACCTGGCTTTCGACAAAATCTTTGATCTTTTGGTCGATGGCTTCCACCTTCCATTCGTTTTTGTTGCCGTCTTCGTCGTAGAAGTCCACGGTCTCGATGAACTTCCCGGCATTCCGCTTGCCGGTCAGTACCTGCGCCATTTTCTGGAAGGTTTTGTCCTTCAGCTCTTCCAGCCGCTTGTCGCGCTGGGCTTCGGTCTCTCCGGGATGCATCTTTTCGATCTTCTCTTCCTTGGCTTCCCAGTAGCCGGCCGGGCTATGGATGTGATAGGCCGAGGTGATCCCGTTTTCGCTCAGGTACTTCAGCACCTCCGGGATATCGGAGCTGCGCATGATCCAGTTTAGCGAACCGTAGTAGCTAGGCACGCTGTAGAAGTTCCGGCCAAAGCTGTACTTGTTGTGATAGGCGATGGAAATCCCATGCTTAAAGGGATTCCAGGGATCGTGGACCGGGTAACCGATCATGCCGGTATGCAGGCAGTGGTTTTGGAAGTCTCCCACCCAGATTCGCTTGACGGATTCCAGCCGCTTCGGTCCCTGTTCCGGCCATTCCAGGCGGGCATCCGTGCCGGGTACCACTTCCAGATACTTGATCATGCCGGGGCCGCCGATCCGCGGCGCCCGGTTCCGGACCCGCTTCACGTAGACCCCCTTCATGTACTTGTATTCCACCATGGCCATATCAATGTACCGCTTGTAATCCCAGCTATCCAGCCAGGCCTGCACCGGCCCATCTTCCACGTATTCCCGGCTTACCTTACCGCCTTCGTACTTGACCTGGTAGAGCTGCGGGCCGTCTCCATAGAGCAGGCCCATTTCCCTCTCGAGGATACCAGGTGCCAGGTTGTTTTTGTCCATGATGTCCCGGATGATCACCGGCAAGTCATTGTTCAGCCCGTGCGGCACCAGCTTCACCCCACCGATCAGGGCGGGATCCGCTTCCCAGTCTACCGTCCGGGAGAGTCCGGCATACTCGTCAAAATACGCAAAGGGATTGTTCCCCATCACAAAGGCCCCGGCATCGGTCGTCGCCACGCGGGATTTGCCTACTTTCCGAATGGATTGGGTTTCGCTCATAGCAAGGTGGTTTTTTGGCCGTTAAAGGTCATCAGCGTGGGGATGTTAAAGCGACGCTGCTCCAGGGTATCCAGGTCGGTATAGGGTTCCAGGAGGTCCCCATTTTCGATAGCGCTATCCTTGCTTCTGGGGCGTAGCCTGGCCCGGCGCACTTCCACGATGCCCTCGGTTTCCTGCCTGGACTCGGAATACGACATAAAGGAAAAGGAAACCTCCTGCCCCTGGGCAGACAGCTTCCGCATGGCTGAAATGGCTTCGTAAACGGTTAATTGACCCATGCGACTAATTTCGCACGAGATGGGGAGGGGGAAAAGGACACCCTTCGACAAGCTCAGGGTGCGAAAAGATCAATCCAAAGGTCCCTGAGCCTGCCGAAGGGTCACCCCCTTACACTCGCATCACCCACTTCCGGCTTCCTCGCACCCCGAACATGGCGCCGCCAGGTCTTGCGCATCATCAGGTATTTGAAGCTGTCGGAGGGGTTTGAATTTTCAAAGAAAATTTACCTTTAGTACCGGATCGGTTAATTGACCCATGCGACTAATTTCGCATGGGATGGGGAGGGGAAAAAAGACAGAGAAAATTGAAAAACTTTCTTCTCATTTTAGGAGATTGAATAAGGTTGAAAACAAATAAATGTATTGTACGGAAGAAATGGCTTTGCCAACCTCATCAGCATTTGATTTTCAAAAATCCTTTCTTTTACTATGTCCAACGTACCAGTACGAATACCCGTTGAAATTAAATTGAAAGTTCCTATCTACTAGGCTATATTCAAAACAATCATTTCACGCATATGCAAGAAATGCTTTGCCTTCTTTCTTGAATTTTCAACGATCAAACATGGGAAATTGGTCTTCATTACCTACGGTCACCACTCAATGCTATTAAGTTAAGCTTTTTGGTTTGTTATTTTGGTTTCAAAATGGAATAATTTTGATTTTTCCCTGCCGGTTTCGGGCTTTTTATCAGGTTTAGGGCATAGACTTACTTACTCCTGAAGCAGGTGTCAATTTTTAGTGCGATATGTTGTATTTTCTTCTCTTTCCTTCCGCTTTTTGCTATTTATAGTATTGGTTAGTCCTTGCCGATTTTCCCAGACCCTTTCTAGAAAATTTCCTTCCCTTCTTTACCGCTACCAGCTTTTGGGCTATCTTGTTGACCAGGGTTTCCAGTATTTTTTCCACACTTTCCCGGCTGAACAACTCCACAATCCTTTTTCTGAGTTGTAGAAAAGCATTTTTCCAGTTGTATTTGTACGTCAATTTCCGTTTCTTTTTCCTGGACCTACTTTTCTTTTCAATCTGCTCAGTAGCAGCTATGCCGGCAAGTGCTACCATGTTCATGGCTAAGATATGGGCATAAAATTCCTGATAGATTCTCTGCGGCTTTCTACGTCCGAACTGCTCAACTTTAATCTTAGGCTTCAAATTTTTTATCCCTTCCTCAACTCCCCATCTCATGCCATAAAGTTCTACAAGATCTTCAGTTTTAAATGATTCCATATCCTGTAGACTGCTTACCAGCAGTTCGGTTTCACCTGAGTCAAGAACGGCTTTGGTTACCCTTACCCGTATCGTTTCCGATGTTTTGGCTGTTTCCCTCTCCGATCTGCTAGGGACCCATTCGGTGATAAAATCCATCCTGCTATCGGCCATTACGGCTTTTGCAAAGTTGGATATTCCGGTAGACATCCGGATGCAGAAGGGTCTTCCTTCACAGGTCATTCTGTGTGCCATGTGGAAGTTTCCAAAATTCCTGTCCAGCACCAGAAGGTCATCCGGCCTGGGTGGAATTTCAAACAGGCAGTCACCGAGTAAGCCGGATTCGCCGGTACTCATTCTTCCGAGTCTTGCCTGTAGCGTAAGGCCGGTAAGTACGTCATAGACAAGAAGTATCCTGGCTAGTGAAGTCTTTGAACTACTGGATTGAACTCCAAAATATCCCCTTATCTGTTTGGATGCTGGTAGATTTAGGGTACTTCCATCACCACCAAAAACCCTGTACCCCTTTCATCTGGCAGTAGTGAACCTGTCATAATCTTCCGAGCTGATAGCACAGAGATCAGAGAAAAATTGCCATTCAATTTTATAGCGCGCCTGTGAGAAAGCACTTCCGGTGACTTCTCGTTTCCCCAGCTTGGAAAGGACATCTTCAGTATCAGAATCGGCGGATTCTTTGAAAAGTTGGAGCACCGAAAGTACTACGGTTTGAAAGTCGAGCGGGGAAGACCTGGAAAAATGTGCAGGGTCAGAACAGTAAATGTCCTGATTTTCAAATGATTGTATTTTTTTAAATATTTTTTTTCGGACAATCCCAAGATATATACTTCGTGTTTTGGTTGGTATTTTGTACCTTCATAGCTATATGTTTAGGACAACATAATTTACCTAAAGTAGGCCGGTTTTCACAAGGAAAATCGGCTTATTTTGTCTCCTGAGGCCATTTTTTCTTAACTTAATAGCATTGGGTCACCACTTCAGTTGTAACATTTATCCGCTTCAGATTTAACGATTTGATTATTAGGTAGCTAGGGTATAACTAGGTATAAACCAATTTAATACCGCTTTTTCCTTGGATACTAGATTAAAATTAAATACCTTGAAAAAGGTATCCGTTTTGAATATTACAAAATTTTAATAAAAAATTATTTATGATAAATAAAAGAAAAGAAAAAGATTTGATATCAAACTTAGGCGTTTTAGTAATCTTATGTTTACTATCTCCATTCTTACTTTCAAATACTTGCTCTAGTCAATATAGGGTTGATGGAGATTTAGGAACTTTGCCAGAAAAATATGAAGGAATGTGGTTTGGAGCGATTGATGCTAAAATCTATAGAAAAAATGGTAAAAGCTTTGTTGGCTGGTACGAGGGTAATTCTTTTCGCGAAACTCCTTTATATCATAAAAAAATAAACCATGACGGGGAAATTGTAGATGTAATTTCTTTTGACGCATCAATTCATTACAGTGTTGGTACATTTTCAAATAATGGAAAATACCAAACAGGAATAATTAAACGAAACAACACCAACAATAGAGTACTTTCATTTTATCCAGTAGATTACGAAGATTTAGAAAATTCGAATATCAATTCTAATTCTTTGATGACAAAGTATATTTCAAGTAAAAAATCCAGCATTTCTTCTGCTCCCATCGATCTTGGATACCATACCAATGGAACTATTAATATTTTTCCAACTGAAAATAGTTTAAAAAAGGAAATATTCTCAAAATGTGGAACTAACACATATAGAGCCTATTCCGTGAGCTCAACCAAATACAATGTAAATTTAGGCATTTGGGAAAATGAAACAAAATTTAATAAATCACAAGCTAATTCTTTTGCATTAAAATTTTATGTTAAAGGATTATCATTCTTTGTTGGAGATGATCAAATAGATATAGCTGGTATAAAATCTACTGGAGGACTACATAGGTATAAATACACTGACACTGGTGGTTTTTTTATACAAGAGACTTATAAATGGGAAGGTAAAATAATGAATAATGGAGTTGAAGTTGGAAAAGCTGTATTTCTACCTGATTACCGAACAGTCGGCGCTATTCCCTATTTGGATTTTGCTAATGGTCATGCTTGCAGATTCAGCGGAACTGTAGAATTAAAATTTGGTAAAAACGAAAACTATTCGAGTATTCATAAATTCAAAATATCCGCATCCGCAGAAAATTTCTAATAAAATTAAAACAAAATCAATTTCATCCCAATTTACATAACCAAAAATCTTTGGTTGCAATATACAATAGTGTCTCACCCCCGCACACTCGCATCCCCCACTTCCGGCTTCCGGGCACCCCGAACATGCCGCCGCCAGGTCTTGCGCATCATCAGGTATTTGAAGCTGTCGGAGGGATTGGTGCTTTCCAGGGGCAGCCGGTGGATGGGCAGCTTTTCGCCGGATTTGTCTTTGGAGACGATGTTTCGGCCTCTATCCGTACGCTTTTTGGTTTTGGCCAGCTGCAGGGAGCAGCGCAGGGGCTTGCAGTGGAAGTAATCGATCAGCACCCGCGGCAGCTTGCGGTTGTGCTCCTGGAAGAGTTCCTGCATAAAGTTGTACTCCTCATTTTGCCCGATATTTCCCTGGCCTTCGCTCATCAGAATTACTTTCCAGCCGGTACGGTTACCATCCCCATCCACTTCCAGGGCTTTCTTTAGTTGGGTGGCCAGGTCCTGACCGGCTTTTTTGTAATTGTTGGCCGCCCGGTCGTAATACAGGTGCACGACTTTTTCCCTGTGGGGCTTGTAGAAGGCCAGAAACTTATCGGCCAGCTCCCGGATCCATTCCGGAGACAGTGTGTAAATAAATTTGCTTACCCGGTAGTGCTTGCCGATCTCCTGCGCCAGGGTCATGGAGTGCATGTTGCCAAAGTCCAGGCCCATATCGATGGCTTTGCTGCGGTCATGGTATTTCAGGATCCGGCAGTCTTCCTCGTCCTGCAGGCCAAAGCGCATTTCCCAATCGGGACTGGTGCCGTCCTGGTAAAAGTGCCGCTCGCCCAGGTTGGCATAGAAGAGCTCCCCCGTCTCCGGGGAAGGCTTTAATGAAAGTACGGTCGTCTTGGCATCGATAAAGTCATCGTTGAAGGCATCCTCAAACCAGTCGGGGGTCAGGATATCCACGTTCACGTAGGAACTGGCGATGTAAAACATACTGTGTGCTTCCTTCGCCAGGCGGGTAGCGGTCCAGCGTTCCACCCAGCGCTGCCAGGTGCGCTTCTTTGCGATGATCTCCTCGGTAGTACCTTCCTCACAGGCGGCGTAGTATTCGCCCAGGGCTTCGTTTACCACAAAGGCTGTCCGCAGCACCCGCAGCAGCGCGGGGGTGTTCATCCGGTTTCCGCGCTCGAGCACCCAATCGTATTCCCCCACCTGGTCCACGTTGGGCATATCGGTGGTGAAGGTATGGCCCCGGTAAAAGACCGAATGCCCGTACTTCACGCGCATGCCCCGGACGGCTTTCTGCAGGTTCAGGATCCGTTCTTTGCGGAAGTACTTGACCTCATCCCCGAATACGTGCACGTAGTTACCGCCTGCCAGGGAGGCGGGCCGGTCCAGGCTGCCAAACGTGATGTTGAAGCCGGTGAAGAATACGATGGTATGGCGGTAGGAACCGATCTCATTGTAGGGCATCCAGAAGTGTTCCTTTAGCTCCGGCGGCAGGTCGGGCCGTTCCTTCTGCGGGATCTCCGGCGGCCGCTTGCCGATAACGTAATGCACGCCCTCGACCATGCCTTTCGCCGTCAGGCCTTCTTTGACCGTCCGAAGCACGTTCTTCTGCAGGTTGCTATACGTATCGGCCACCCAGGCCACCGGTGCCCCGGGCAGGTCATAGACCATTTCGAGCAGGCGTTCCACCTGGATGTCGGTAGTCTTGGCCGATCCCCGGCCGGCCACCATGTACAGCGACTTGGGCAGGATCATCATGCAGACCTGGGAGAGCCAGTTGGCAAAGACCCGATCCAGGCCCGGGCTATTCTCCTTTGGCTTCTTTCTCCAGCTCATTGAATCGATCTTCCAGTTTGATGTTTTCCAGGCTGGCTTCCTGCTTCAGCCTGGCCTTTTCCCGCTCGGGGATCTCCAATGCTTCAATCTGATTGGCCAGCTCCTGCCGGTTGATAGTGGGCAGTCCTACGCTGGCAGGATCCAAAGAGTAGTAGCGCAGGGGCTTGAGGTAGATTTCCTTGTCCAGCTTTTCCGGATCGGCCTTGTCCAGCTCCCGCATGCGTGCGGCTTTATCGATCAGGTTGCCGTACACTTCCCAATCCTTGGATGACTCCGCATTGTCCCGGACGATAAGCGCCGCTTCGTCCAGCTGGTCGGCGTACAGGTTGCGCAGGGCTTTCTTTTCGATATTCCGATCGGTATAGAACAGCGTCACGGCCTCGTCGTACATTTCTGATGCCCGGCGGTAGGTCAGGTTCCAGGGTTCGCGTGTAAAAAATTTGATAGTATTCCGCCGGCCGTACTTCCGGCTCATGGAGTTAAATAGGCTGAGGGCATCCAGGTAGATGGCTTCTTCGGTGCTTAGCTCGTTGATGCTGCCGCCCTGTATGTAATCTTCCAGCTTGCGCAGCAGCTTTTTGTCGATGGCTCCGCCAAAGATATCCAGGCGGGAGAGTTCCCAGCCCCGGGAGCGCCGGATTTTTCCCAGTTGCTGGGAGGCGGTGACATTCCCCTTTTCCGCATCTCCCAGCAGGGCCATTTGTTCTTTGGCCACCGACATGAGCTGGCCCCGCTTGATGTGGTAGTGGACCTTACTTTCTACATCCAGCGCAGCCTGGACAAAAAAGAACTTGTCCACGTCAAAATAGACGGCCATCTCCTCCGGGCTGTAGCCCAGCGCCGCCAGGCTTTCCAGCTCCGAAATGCGCTCTTCGTCCAGTGGAAATATCAGGTTCATACCCAAAAATAAATGTCCTTCCCTGGCTGGGGAAGGACATCGGATTAATTGGTTCTGTTTTCCATCAACTCCGAACATTTCCGGAGTACCTCCATCAGCAGCAATACCTGCTCGATTTCTTTTTCACTGACGTGATCCTGCAAGAGTGGCAATAGATTCCGGAGGGCGCATAGCTTCCCAAGAATCAGCAAATACGGAACAAAGCTCCGCTCAAAGTGGTAAAATAATTCCAGCTCCCGGCCCAATTCCAGGAGCTTCTTTTTTCGACTTTTTTTTGTCATGGCAAAAATAGTACAATGCAAGGCTCCGATACCCCAGCCTGCAGCAGTGGTGTAGGTACTCGGAAACCTCTGGTTAAGCCTAGTTTTCAGCCGCAGGCTGTGTGTTTTGGTTTTTCCAAAATTCAGCATTATTTTAGTTGTAAACAACATTTTTTAGTATTTATTTAACACTTTTTTATGTATAAAAATATTTTTAGATTCCCATAAATAAAAAAAATAGCTTTTTCGTTTTTCTGCGTTATTGCCCGGTCTGCTAGTTAGATTTCCAGACCCATCAGGCAGTTTTCCCGGAAGGCGTACACCTCCCGGTCGTTGAGAAACAGGTACTGTTCGTGCAGGGCATTTTCCGAAAAGTTACCGCTGCCCTCGATCACGAAGTAATTGCCCTGGCTGCGGATCAGGGTTACCTTGCTGTGATTCCAGCAGTAGAAGACCTCGAAGGCCCGATCCCTGCGCTGCAGCTCGATCAGGTCGTAGACCTTTGGCATGCGGTGCCTGACGGATTCGGAGATGGACATGCGGATCTTTCGAATGCTTCCCTTGTCGTACCAGCGGAGCAAACTGGACAGGATCCGCTCGTTGATGGAGTAGGTACTGAAGGTCAGCTCCTCGATTTCGCCGCAGTGCTTGATGATATAGGTGATAAAGGTAAAGGCATTAAAACTCTTTAGGGTGTAGAGAAAGAACGCTTCGCCTGGTTCGGGAAGCTTTCCCATCAGGTTTTTCAAAGAGGCGATTTTGGCCAGGTGCTTGTTTTCGAATCTGGCCCGGTGGATTTCGGCTTTGTCTTCCTTTCCGACCGACTCCTGCCGGGGGGCGATTTCCTTCAGGTCAAAGAGCTTCATTGCATCTCCCCGATTAGCCGCTGCACTTCCTTCAGCTGCCGCCTTTTGATACGCAGCCGCCGCTCCCGGTCGGCCTGCAGGTGGGGCTTCTTGTTTTTGCGCAGCTCGTGCTCGATGCGCCAGATGGTGTGCTCCAGGCGTCCCTCCATTTTGACCAGGTCGATGGGACTGAGCTTACGGAGCTTGGCCAGTTCCTTCATTTCGGCAAAGATGGGATGCTTTCCCAGCACGTGCCCGTGCTCCCGGTAGTGGACAAATTCGGCGATGATGGCCCGGTTTTCTTTATAGTTTTCCATCAGCATCTTGACCGTGGCCCACTGCTCCTCCCGGCTGGTGCAGTCAAAGAGCTGCTCGTGCGCCCGCACGTAGCTCCAGTAGGCGGTGATCTTGTCGGCAGCCAGTACTTTCAGTTCGGGAGGGCAGGCAGGATCGGTGAGAAAGGGCCAGTTTTCCCGAAAGCTTCCGGTCTTTTGGCCGGCCCGGATCCGATGCACTTCCCCCAGGCTGATCCCTGCCCTGGCGGCCAGCTCCCGGATCAGGATGGGATAGGCTACCTGGTGATTATAGTGCGCCAGGCCGACAAAGGGATGATCCTCTCCGCTCTCCTGTGCAAAAAGCCGGAGCCCCTCATCCAGAGTAGCCCCGGCCTTTAGCCAGGTGTATACCGTGACTTTATCCATTCCGCTTACTTCTCAAAGCTACACTTGTCCGGAAAGAGTGCCTGCAGCTTTGGCTCCAGGGCTTTCCATCCGGCATCGTTATTATTGATCCACTTGCGCGTGGCCAGCACCTTGTCCAGGATACGGGTATCCGGATTGGGCCGGTAGACGGAAGCGATGATGGAGCCCCGGCCGTCGTTTTGCGTGATGGTGGGCCGGTGATCGGGGAAGTAGCTGTTGGCATAGAGCGTGTATACCAGGTGCCCTTCTTTGTCGCAGCCATAGGCCTTGATGATCTCCGCCAGGCCTTCCTTTTCTACAAATACGGGCGTGTGGGTCGCATAGTCGTAGGGATCCCTTACCCCGTTCTTTCGTAGGGCTTCCAGTGTGCGCTTCGCGTTCTCCTGGTAGACGCCGTTTGCTTTGCCGCGATTGGCCAGCCGGCCGTGACTCTTTAGCGTGATGATATCGGCCAGCTCCACCGGGCAAAGGGTGTAGATATCGTCATTGGTCCAGACAAATACATCCGGCACCCGATCCGAAGCGATGGCGGCCATCATCTTGTGCGCCACGTCCACCTGGGGATTGGTGCTCACCGGCTTGTGGGGGATGTGCTCCAGAGCTTTGCCTGCCCAGGCGGGCTTGTCGCCCACGATGACAATGCGGACCGAACGCATGCCCTTTTCCCAGGCCCGCAGGGCATACCGCAGTTCGTCCCCCTTGGCTTTGGCCGCCAGGTAGGGGATCACGATGCAGATGGGATCGGCCTTGTCCTGCGCTTCGTCCGATTCATCCGGTTCCGGTTCTTTCGGTTTGGCGGCCGCATCGGCAGTTTCGGCACTTTCTGCAGCTGCCGCCTTGCTGGATTTTTTTTTCGTGGAAGTTTCGTCTTTCGGGAGCGCTGTCCCGGATTCCTGGGTTTTGGTTTCTTTTTTCATAAGAAGGTTAAATGAAAAGCCCTCCGTCCGGAAATCCGGGCCGGAGGGCGGGTTGAACATGGATTCGTGTTAGATACCTGATCCGGCAGATCCGCTGCCTTCGACTGGCGGATCGTATACAGGCGGATCGTCGTGCCTGTAGTGGGTCATCTTATTGAAGGACCGCTGCCCGCTGACAAAGGTCAGGGTGCTGCTGATCCCTTCCTGGTTGTCCTGTGCTTCCACGCTCATGAAGAGCGGGTTACAAGGGGTTCCCTGCAGGCGGGTGCCTTTGGCATCCCCGCATTCCTTACTGAGGATGATCACGCCCTCGTTCAGGTGCTCCTGCAGCCAGGCGGCAAAGTGCTCGTCATCCCCAGGCCGCAGCGCTTCGAAATTACTCAGCCAGCCGCCCATCTCCTCACTGGTCTCTCCTTCGGAGGCGTCAAAGCGATTGATGGATTTGGGATTGAAATACACCGCCATGGCTTTCTTTCCTTCCTTCAGGACGATGGCCGAGGTGGACACCACGCCGTCTCTGGTCGGCATGGTCTGCACGTCTTCGGCCAGCATGATCAAGACATTGGGCTCTTTGGGCTTGGGCGCTCCGGCCCCTACCCTGATTTTTGGAACGGATACTTTTACGTACGTCATGATTTACCTCCTTTTTTTAGATACCGCCACCGGCGCTACCGCTTCCAAAATCGGTCACGGACTTGGTGAGGTCTGTGCCCTTAAACTGCTGGTACGTGTCATGCGCACCGTAGACGCTGGTGATGAGCGCGTGCGGATCGTAGTTCGCCGGACAGAAGGCAAACACGGCCTCTCCGTAGTCAAAGCCGGCGCCCAGCCAGTACTCCCCGAAGATCCGGGCTTCGTAGTCCTGCTTCTGCACATCGTTGATCACGTTAGGCGCAGCATTGATGTGACGCAGCTTCACCATATTGGACTTAGGCGTGGCGAACAGAATCGGGGATCCGTACATACCGTCCATCTCGGTCAGCACGTGCCGACTGTAGTCGATCCGGTTGCTGCCAAACTCGTGGTTTTCGGTACCGGAGCCGGTGCCCCACTTGTTTTTGTAGGCCTCCCGGTAGCGCATGCGTAGCTCGTAAGAGCAGCCCACATTCATCGGCATGGTGCGGAATACGGGTGCCATCCACTTGAAGAAATTGGCAAAAAAGTCCAATACCTCCTGGTCCGTGGCGGTCTTGTAGTCAAAGCCCTCTCCGTCAAAGAACCGGATATTGGCCGGATTGCCTCCGGTGCGGTTGGTGGCGATGATGGTCTCCAGGCCGTCCATGGACTTCTCCGGAGCCTGACCGGCATCCCCAGCGTTCACTGCAGACCAGTCGAGTTCCTCATACTTCCCTTTCCAGATCATGCGCAGCTCGATGTCCTGCATCAGCTGGGGATACATGAGTCGCTGCCAGATATAGAAGAAGATCGGCATCTGATCGATGGCCAGGTTCTCCCGGTACATATCAAAGATGTAAGAGGTAAGCACCTCCGATGGGATGATAGGAAAGTTGATCTTGTGCCGCCTGTTCTGAATCTTCAGGGGCCGGAACTGGCTCTTGCCGCTGGGCGTCCACTTATTCACGTACTGCTGTGACACGGAGGTGATCAGTGCCTGCAGAGCCCTTCTTTCCGTCACCGCCGGGGCTTCGGTAAAGTAGCTCGCAGAGCTGAATCCCTGAAAGATGGTGTCCAGCATGGCGAAGTTATTCGCCCCCTGGCTCAGGTAGGTACCAAACTCCTGCAGCAGATCGGCTACGTCGATGGTAGCCCCAGCCGCCATGTAGCCTCGCTGCATGAATGCGGTCAGCGCCTTGTAGTGCGGTTTCGCGGCATCTACTTTCAGAATCGATTTTACGCCCTCTTTGCGGGGCATTCCTACGACTGCAGGGGTGGGCTCAGGCTCGGGGGAGGAACTCAGCTGGGCGATGCTCGCCTGCAGCGTTTCCTTATCCCTGGTAGCCTGGTCCAGCTGGGCCTGCAGCTGTCTTAGCTGCTCCTGGTTCTGCGAGGCATTGTGGGAAGTGATCGCGTCGATCAGCGGCTGCGGATCGGTGCTGGCTTCCTTCATGGCCTCCTTGAACTTGTCAACGAACGGTTGACCGAGCACATCGGCTAGCCTGCTGCTTTCCTCATCGGATAGCGTGAGCTGGCCGGACTCGTCCTTGGAGAACTCCTTGAGTCCGAGAAGGCCGAGTACAATGGCTTGCATTTTTTTGAACATCGGATAAAAGTTTATATGAATTTATTTGCGTGAGACTTCGCTAGGGCGATTTCCACCGCCGTGGTAGAGGTGCCTATCCGGTCTATAAGACCGATCGAAAGGGCTTCCTCTGCAAAAAAGGTTTTCCCGGTAAGGATGCCATTTACCGAAGTATTTAGCCTGCTACCGCGGTTTTCCCGGACCGTTTTTTGAAACTGACGCGCCAGGGGATCCAGTTGCTCCTCTTTGATTTGATCGTATTCGCCATTCAGGGCCTTTTCGAAAGCCAGGTTTTTATCCCCGGACTCGTTGGAGTAGATGGAGTGAAAGGTCACCCCTTCTTTCTCATAGTATCCCCGTACATCCATAAAGCTCATCATCACCCCGATGGACCCTACTTCCGCACTCACCGAATTGTCGGCTACGATGTACCCCGTTTCTGAAGCATTCCAGTAAGCAGCCGAACAGGCAAGGTCCACCGAAGAAACGATGGGCTTGCCTATCTGCTTCACCATTCGGATCGCCTGGGAAAGCGGCGGTACCGCATCCACCGCACCGCCACCACTGTCAAAGTCCAGCACAATGCCGGATATATTTTTGTGGGCGCCCGCTTCCAGGATAAAGGAAGCCAGCTCCATGGTTCCGTAGTCACATGCCGTCCCGTATTTTAGCATCGATCCCTTTACGGGTATTTTGGCAATTGATCCCTCCGGAGCTTCATCGTAGAGCCTGGAAAGGTTGTCGTTTGGATCTTCTCCGTCAAAAAACTTTGTCTCCTTACCTGACTCGTTGACGCAAATAATTTCAATGGAGCGTTCCTGATCTTCCGCCGCTTCCATGCCCTCCCGGGAAAGCAAACGATTCACCTGCGGCCCCATCGCCATGGCAATGTCAGGCCGGATAAAAAATTTACCTTTCAAAAGCGCAGAAATCAGAAGAAACTGCCAGTTACCTGCGAGACGTGTCATAGTGGAATTACTTTGATACAAGTATACCAGGAGCCCCGCAAGGGGAAAAGGACACGCTTCGACAAGCTCAGCGTGAACGCTTCGACACCCTTCGACGGGCTCAGGGTGAAAGAGGATCAGAGAAAAAGCCCGAAACGGGCTAGGAAGCCGATTCTACAAAGCGCACCCCGGGAAGGTAGCCTACCGGATAGCCGGGCCCCGGGAAGTCGCCTACCCGGAATAGTAGCACCGATTCGTTGGGATCGAGGATGACTTCACCGGTGGCGTTCTCCACCTGGTCCCAGTCTTCGTAGACGCCATCCAGGGAAAAAGCTTTGGGAACGGCGGTATCGTTCACAAAAAATACCGTCCCGGATGCATCGTAGGGGTCGGTAATACTGTTCAGATCAAAGCCGTAATCCGTGCGCCAGGCGGCCAGGTTGATCATGTTGTCAAAGTTGTTTGTCAGGTGTACCTGGATGGGGCTTCCATCGGCGGCGTCGATTTGGTTATTATCGATGGTGCCAAAGTCAAAGGGCCCGTCTCCCGCAAATACGCCGAGCACCCGCGCCTCGTACACTTTCTGCCCGGGCAGTGCTTTCAGGGTATTGAACTGCACGTCTACGTTCCGAATCCGCCGGGTGGTGCTGACGCCCTGGGTGGTATCGTCCGCAAAGCGGAATAGCACGTCGCAGTCCTCGGCAATGTTGTGTCGGTACACCACGCCGTCATTATTGTGGATGTAGTAGCCATACCCGCATTTCCGGGCGATGTTGTACCGGGTAACGTTATCCTTGCAGTTATCGTCCGTATAAAACCCACAGGTATCGTACTTGGGCGTACCGCCAATGCCATCGATATTGCCCCGGCAGTCGTACGCGATGTTGTACTCACAGATCACGTTGGTATCGGGATTGGCAAAGTTACCAAAGGAGTAAAAAGCCGCCGCATCGCTGACCGTCCAGCCGCATTTCTCGGCATAGTTGCGGGCTACGTAGCAGTTGTTGCCCCGGTACGATACCCCGTTATTTCCGATCTGGAAAAAGAAGTTGCCCTCGATCAGCGCATTGTGTTCGGTATTGTTGATATGCACGCCATTTTGCTGACCGGATCCGCTCTGACCCATACCTGGAATGCTGGCTATCCGCACAAAGCTGCTGCCGATCACCGTCAGGCCCTCGCTGGCATCCCGGTTATTGACCCCGTGATTGTTCACATCGTACATGTAGCCATCGAGCCAGGTCGCATTTTCGGAGACGAAGGTCTTCAGGCCGTCGATGCCCGCCAGGCGGGAAACGCAACCGGTGAAGCTCACATTGTGCGAAAACTCCAGGAAGATATTGTGGCTCGATCCGCCCTCAAAGATCAGGTTATGAAAGGCATGGTAATCCGAATTTTCCAGGTGCAGGGCATGCTCGTCCAGGCTGATGGAGATGTCCAGGCTATTTGGATCCGTGGTACTGTAGAAGTACACCGTATCGGTACCGGCTTCGTAGCACCAGTCGCCTTGTTCGGTTAGGCAGTTGATGTGGTTCTGCACAAAATAGCCGTTGCCGGCTACGTAGTTCGTATCAAATCCGGCCACGCTGATCGTGGAGCTGGTCTGCCCGGTGATGGTGGCCCGGTCTATCGTCCACTTGCGTTTCTTGCTGACCAGCTCGCCGCCCACAAAGTTCGGCGCGGCTGCCAGGTGGGTATTGTCCGTGATGGAGGCATTTCCTGAGACGGCGTCGATGGGATAATATTCCGCTACCTGCGGTTTGGGCCATCGGCCGACCGGTTGATTGCTCTGGGCTACGGCCAGTACATTCACCTGGTCAAACAAGCCGTTTTGATACGACCAGATATTTCCTCCCTCGTCTATCCAGGAGCCGGCCGGATCCGCAAAGGCCGAGATGATCGGATCCGTACCGATGCCGTAGGCCGCCCAGGTGTAGGGGCTGCCGGCGGTGCCGTCTTTTCCCGTGATGTGCAGCGCACTGTAGGTATAGCCCCGCGCCAAATAGATCGTATCCCCCGGACTGGCTTCCAGGATGGCCTTTGCTATGGTAGCAAAGGGCTGCTCCTTCGAGCCTGTAAAGGTATCGTTACCGGATGAGGGATTGACGTAGTACTCGTCCATGGTTACACGTTATTGCTCAGGATTCGGTCGTTGGTGCCGTTTTCGCAGGCGGCCATGATCACGGCTTTGCCATCGATATGCGTCCAGCCCATGGCCACAATGGTATTGGCCGTAGGTGCAGGAAGGATTTCTTTCGTGGTGAGGTCTTTTGTGCGGATTAGGTAGCCATTGGCCCCAAACAAGTACAACCATTCGCCGATGGGCGCCATGCCGGACACAGTGATTGCACTGTCGTCCGGAACTAGTCGTTCGCTCCAGGTAGTACCCCCGTCCTCGGAAACCACCAGGTAGCCTACGGCACCGGTACCCGCCCGCATCAGGACAATATGCCCATTGAAAAAACAGCAGCGGGTAAAAAAACCGAGAGGAGAAACGGCCACCGCCGTATAGGTCTCCCCACCGTCCGTACTAACCTGGCACCGATTCGTACCGTTGTTTGACACCATAAAGACCATCCCGTCACCCGCTGCAATGTCCTCCATGGCGTTGGTCCCGTCTGTGGTGGCCATGGTCCAGGTCACCCCGTCGTTTTCCGACCAGGCGGCGACGTTGCCCGAGCCGTCGCCGGTACGTGCGCACAAGGCCCAGCGACCCGCTCCGATGTAGACAATACCGGTGATCTCGATGGTGGCCGGAAGCGTAATCGTATCGAAGCTGCCGCCCCCATTGGTGGAGCGCCGGACATTATCCGGACCGCCGCCGCGGCCTCCCAGAATGATCGTTCCATGAGGCGCCACGTCCATGGCATAGTAGCTCAGAGAGCTGGTATCGCCCCCCAGGAAAAAAACCCGCCCGTCCAGGCTGACGTGCAGGCGGTTATTGCCCACATTGGAATTGCAGGCATAGATAGCCCCGTTTCGGCCAACGATCCGGCGGATGCTGCCATTAAAGGTATCCGCCGTCACGGCCAGCGTGGTAAGGAAGCCAGGGGTCAATGCCCCGCCCCGGGGATTGGCCTGCTCGTAGGCATAGAGATCCCCGCTGCTGATAAATTTAGCCGAGTTCTCCGTGGGTTCCTGGTCCGTCCGGACGTACAAGGCCCCGGTCTGGGCATCAATCCCCAGCTGATTATTGTTAAAACCCGCCCCCTGAATGGCCGTATTGGGTAGCTTTTCCGCCTCTTCCGTGATGGAGCTAAGCTTGGTAACGATCTCCGCCGGGGTATCCGGCGAGCCATCCGCACCGGCCGGGCCTTGCGGTCCGGTTTCCCCTTGCGGACCGGCAGGCCCGGTTTCGCCCTGGATGCCTTGCGGCCCAGCCGGCCCGGTCTCTCCCTGAATGCCCTGCGGACCCGTTTCGCCCTGGATACCTTGTGGCCCGGGATCGCCGGTATCGCCTTTGAGGCTATCGATAAAATCCTTTTCCGTACCGCTATTGCCCAGGTCCAGCCATGCCTGGTAGGCCGATGGGCCGGGATCACCTTGATCGCCTTTATCCCCTTTGGGAAGCGGGGTATCGGTATTGTACTTCGATAGGATGATGTCGTTAAACATCTGGGAGATCATCTCCGGCGTGATGCTGTCCTCATCGACCTGGTTCCGGATCGCATTCGATTTGGCTAATAGCTGGCTGTCACTGAATCCCGACATGGCTAGGTAAATTGTGGTGTAAAGGGTGGAGAAAAGACGCCCGTACCTGCCAGATCCACGATCCGGAAGGGATAGGCCCAGAACCGGTGGGTAAACTGCAGGTTCTTTTGCATGAGGCTGTGGTCTTCGGTGAAGCGTACGGGATGATCCACCGAACCGATCAGGATGGGCGGCTGCCCGTCATTGAAATCCAGGCGCACGATCACCGGATCCTGCACCAGGCGCCGCTCCCGGAGCCAGGCGCGAAAGGAGGAAGTAAAGCTCCGCCCGGCTTTGCCGTACTCCTCGGCAATGGTCAGGCTGGGCGGCTTGCTTAGAAGCAGCTCCTGCCAGGCCGCCGATACCGCCACCCCACCGGATGGGCTGTACACCAGGCGCGTCACCTCGGAGATGAACGCATAACGTACGCGGCAGATATGATTGATGGAGCGGATCATTCGCGGTTCGTAATTTTTTCCCTCATTTCCCTGAATTCACGAAAAAGTTTTTCGGTCAATTCACCAAAATTGTTTGCATGCCCGATTCGATTTTCTCGTGCCGGTAATAGGCCTTTTTGGTCAGGCTATTGCAGCGCAGCTGTAGCAGGCGCAGCCCTTCCCGGTATTCCCGTTTCTTCAGGGTCTCGTTGTCTTGCAGTAAGTTGGTCAGCTTCCGGCTCACAATGAAGGACTCGATGATGTCTTTCTGCATCATGCCCAGTTTCCGGCCCTTCAGGTAAAACCGGTCGAAGTCGATATGAAAGAATACCTCCAGCAGGTCATTGATCCGGAGCAGGTCTTCCCGGGAAAAGTACAGGTGGTAGTTGGGCGCATTTTTCAGGCTGTCGGTTTTGGGCAGCAGCAGCCGCAGCGCCTGGGGATCCGGCGCGGGCTTGGTTTCGGTGTAGCGCACAAAGCTGCAGATAACTTTGCCCAGATCGGAGCTGCGGTCGATCCGGTAGCGGCCTTGATGATCCAGGGGGAAGAGGTGCCGGAAATACTCCCGGAGCAGGTCTTTGTGTACGGTAAGCTGAATATCCATGTCGTTTTTTTCTTCAAGTTAATGAATTCGCACAACTATCGCAATATCATCGCTAAATGCGAGAAGTTACTTTTTCCGCTGAACGTTCTGTAACCTAATTCGATTCATTCCCAAGAATCGTGTAACTCTGTAACTTTGTGTTTTTTGTTCAGTAATTACCTGAAAATCAATTTTCTAAAAAGTTACCAGCTGGCATCGGAAGATTGTGTCCGGGGTTACAGAAATTTGTAACCCAAAAAGGGGAGGGGACAGGTTACAAAATTTTTTGTAACCGGCCGGCGCTTGCTACGAAAAAATACAGGTGTTCGTAACCAAATGAACCGGCTGATTTTGAGGGGTATTTACATGGAATTTCTTTATTAGTTACAGAGTTACAAAAATTTCGTGTAAATTAAGATCCAATAGGTACAGGAAAGAGCCGTCAAAGGAGCGCTGTCCCCGGTGCCTGAGCTCCGTCGAAGGCAGCGGCGTCCCTCCCGGCCCGGATCAACCGCAGTAGTGTGGCAGTGTAGCTGCTGAATAGTAGCAGTATGGTATTATGCTGCGGAGGGGTGTGGCCAGGAGAGACAGGGTTTAGGAGTACGATTGGAGTAAATAAAACTCCAGTTTTTTTATAGTTGTGTCAAAATACCAACATCTGTTAGTCAATTAAAGATCAGCATTAATGAGTGAGTATATTCATCCAAAATTTAAAGGGAAGGCATTTCATTGCCCTCATTGTGGTGCATACGCCCATCAATTGTGGTTTACCGCTCACTATGAAGAACGTGGGATTTTTGAATTGCCAATAATCCAATTTGCTTTTTGCACCCACTGTGACAAGCTATCTATATGGTACGATAAAAATATGGTTTACCCAGCTGTAAGTAATGCACCTTTACCGAACAAAGACCTACCAGAAGAAATAAGAGATGATTATCTAGAGGCTCGCTCTATTTTGAATCAGTCTCCTAGAGGAAGCGCAGCATTACTAAGATTGGTTATTCAAAAAATATGCATCCATCTTGGTGAAAAAGGAAACATTAACGCCGATATTTCAAATTTAGTCAAAAAAGGTCTACCGAAAGAAATTCAACAATCGCTGGATTTTGTTAGAGTAGTAGGTAATAACGCAGTCCATCCGGGTAAGATGGATATCAAGGATAACAGAGAAATTGCCGTCAATCTGTTTGAACTCGTCAATTTTATCGCAGATAGGATGATTACACAGCCTAAGCGAATTCAAAATCTTTACAACTCCCTACCAATCTCACAAACAGAATCCATCTCAAAGCGAGATGGTGGTATAGACAAAAAAGACAACGATAATTAATCACGTCCGGTACATTTTTTTCAAAGAGTCCTACCATATCCAATGAGTATTACAGATTATATTCGAAACCTCGACAAACGCTACCGCCTGGGCAACGCTACGGAGCATACTTTTCGCGGAGACCTGCAGCAGCTCCTGGAAAGCCTCTCTCCAGCCATCAGCGCAACCAATGAACCCAAACGACGGGACTGCGGAGCGCCGGACTATATTCTAACTAAAAAGGATATACCGGTGGGATTTATCGAAGCCAAAGACATCGGGGACAAGGACCTGGACGGCGTGAAGAAGACGGGGAACAAGGAGCAGTTTGACCGCTATAAGGCCTCGCTGAATAACCTGATCTTTACCGATTATATAAATTTCCACCTGTACCGGGAGGGGGAGTTTACCACAAAAATAGCCATCGGGGAACTCACGGATAAGGGAATTCGACCGCTGCCGGAAAACTTTGCGGCCTTTGAGAACCTGATCCGGGACTTTAGCAGCCACGTGGGGCAGACGATCAAAAGCAGCAAAAAGCTGGCGGAAATGATGGCAGGGAAAGCCCGGCTGCTCTCCGATATCATCGGCAATGCGCTGACCTCTGACGAGGAAAATCAGGAAGACAGTACGCTGAAAGACCAGATGAAGGCCTTTAAGCAAATCCTGATCCATGACATCACGCCGAAGGGCTTTGCGGATGTGTATGCGCAAACGATCGCCTACGGGATGTTTGCCGCCCGGCTACATGATCCTACGCTGGGAACCTTTAGCCGACAGGAGGCGGCAGAGCTGATCCCCAAATCGAACCCCTTTCTCCGGAAACTCTTTGGCTATATCGCCGGGCCGGATATCGACGACCGGATCAAGTGGATCGTGGATAGCCTGGCAGATATATTCCTGGCCTGCAACGTGGAAGAGATCCTGAAGAACTACGGGAAGTCTACGAAAATGGAGGACCCGATCATCCACTTCTACGAAACCTTCCTGAGCGAATACGATCCCAAGCTGCGGAAATCCCGCGGGGTATGGTACACCCCGCAGCCCGTGGTGGACTTTATCGTCCGGGCGGTGGATGATATTCTGAAGACGGAATTTGACCTACAAGAGGGGCTGGCCGATACCAGTACGACCCGGATCAAAGTTAATACCCAAACGGAAGACCGCCGCTCGGCTACCGGATACAAACAGGTGGAACAGGAAGTACACCGGGTGCAGATCCTGGACCCCGCTACCGGCACGGGTACCTTCCTGGCCGAAGTGGTGAAGCATATCCATAAGCGATTTGCTGGACAGGAGGGTATCTGGAGCCACTATGTGGAGCGGCACCTGATCCCCCGCCTCAATGGCTTTGAGCTGCTGATGGCCAGCTATGCCATGGCCCACCTGAAGCTGGACCTGCTTCTAACAGAAACCGGTTACAAGCCAACCAGCAACCAACGCCTGCGCGTGTACCTGACCAATAGCCTGGAGGAACACCACCAGGACACAGGAACGCTCTTTGCCAGCTGGCTAAGTGCTGAGGCTAATGATGCAAATCACGTAAAGCGGGATACGCCGGTGATGTGCGTGATTGGGAATCCGCCGTATGCGGTGAGTAGTACGAATAAAAATAATTGGATTGATAGACTAATTGCCGACTACAAAAAGGATTTGAACGAAAAAAGCTACAACTCCCTATCTGATGACTATGTAAAATTTATAAGGTACGGCCAGCATTATGTAGAAAAAAATGGTAGTGGAATCTTGGCTTACATTTCTAATAACAGCTTCATTGATGGAATTGTATTCAGACAAATGAGAAAGCACCTTTTGGAAGGTTTTGATAAGATATATATCTTGGATTTACACGGGAATTCTAAAAAAAAGGAGACTTCTCTTGATGGTAGTAAAGATGAAAATGTATTTGATATTCAACAAGGTGTTTCTATAAACATATTTGTAAAGACAGGTGCTAAGAAAAAGAATGGGATGGGCAAATTATACCAATGTGATTTGTACGGAAAGCGAGAAATTAAATATAATTTTCTTAATGCAAATAATTTTTATTCATTGAAATGGAACACACCTTTCCTAAATAAACCGAATTATTTTTTTACAAATAAAAGTTATGATGGACAAGACGAATACGAAATAGGCTTTCCCATTGAAGAACTATTTCATATTAAGGCGGCAGGAATAAAAACACACAAGGATTCAGTGGTAATAGGCTACAATAAGAACGAGTTGAAAGACCAAATAAAAAATTATTTATATTTAATTGATACCTCTTCAAGTTTATATACAGAATCAAAAATCAAATCAATTTCATATAGGCCTTTTGATAATAGGGTTATTTATTTTGATACAAAATTAGTTACACGTCATCGCGAAAAACAAATAAGGCATTCCTTTTTTGAAAACATATCACTTGTTTTAGGAAGACAAACTAAAAATAAAGAAATATGCCACTTTTTTATTTCAAATACTTTATCTGAAATGAAAACAGCAGAAAGCTCAACAGGCTCTTATCATTTTCAACTTTACACTTACCCTGAAACCAACGCCCAACAAACCCTTGAACAATCGTGGGAGAGAAAACCAAACCTAAATACCAAAATAGTAAATCAACTGGCAGAAAAATTAGAGTTGATCTTTACCAACGAAAAGGAATCGACAGAAAATACCTTTGCGCCTATCGATATTCTGGATTATATCTATGCAGTGCTACACTCGCCCAGCTACCGGGAGCGGTATAAGGAGTTTCTGAAAATAGACTTTCCGCGGGTGCCGTATCCGAAAGATCCGGAGACCTTCTGGCAGCTGGTGAAGCTGGGCGGAGAAATCCGGCAAATCCACCTGCTGGAAAGCGCTACCGTAAACCGGTATATCACCCGCTACCCCATCGATGGCAGCAATGAGGTGGTAAAGCCAAGACTAGTCACTGATCCTGCAGGGGAAACGGGTAAAGTCTATATCAACGAGACGCAGTACTTCGATGGCGTGCCGGTGCTGGCCTGGGAGTTCTACATCGGGGGTTACCAACCCGCGCAGAAATGGCTCAAGGACCGAAAGGGCCGTACTCTGGAATACGACGATATCCTGCACTACCAGAAAATCATCGTAGCCCTGACGGAGACGGATCGGCTGATGAAGGAGGTGGATCGGGTTGATTTCTTCTAAATATATGTGAAATTTGTCTAAAGTACATATCCACCTAACTCCATTTCCAAAATATACCTTGATTTATTTGTTCTGGGTGATTATAATTGACCAACACGATGAAAAAACTAAATGTAGAAGCCAACAAAGCATTTTATCACGGATTTATATTGACCGAACAGGAATTAAGAAGGTTTAACGATTTAATTCAAGACCAACTTAAAAAGGAATCTGAAGGAGAAATAAAAAACAGCTTTTCTGTAACCTTTGAAAGTGGAGTTGTTGCAGAAACTATCGATATTGAAGAAATTTTTTCTCTTGAGAATAGTGGTTCCGCAAAAATAATTGATTTAAAAATATCTTCAGAAATAACGGATTCCAGAAAATTAGTTATAGAATTTACAAATGCAAATTCTAGTAATGTCTCAACGGAAATAAGTATTCGTTATAATATAAGCGGATTAACAAGGGATTGGGTTTTTGTCACTAGCTCATTAATTGAGGAGAGAATAAAGAAAATAAGGCGATGGAACATTAACTATAATTTCAAAAAAACAAATTACAAATTACTTATGATGTTAAGTATGCCATTCTCTCTTATCATTGCGCTAATGTTTGAGTTGATTAACGGGGACTATGAAAGGCAAATTGCAATTGAGGAAATTCGAAATGAATATGAATCAGGAAAACTCACGGAACCCATAGAAGCATTTTTGAAAATAAACGAAATTGGGCAAAGTTTAGATTCTGCAACGGCATTGATATATGCATTCCTAACAACAGGAGGTTTATTTATTATTCTTCTATTAGTACATTGGTATCTTTATGCTCTTTACCCTGTTTATAATTTTTGTTGGGGTGATTATTTAGCAACATTTAAAAAGAGAGAATCATTGAGAAAAACTATTGACACAGTCGTTATAATTGGTTTGATAATCTCGGTAATTGGTGGAATAATTGCTAACCAAATAGGGAAATAATCAAACTCAACAATGGTTATAAGTAAATGTTTTTTCTCGCCTACTTCTGAAGCTCCATTAGTATTTTCAGTTATTTGCATAATTGTTAAATTAAGCGTTACCCCTCCCTCAACTACTCATAGGCCAACCGCTATCGTAGATTCATTCGGTGCCAAAGCATAAATATAATACAAGTCTACCGGCTTTTTGGTATCGCTGGTCTTGCAGATCAGCGCAGTTTGGTTTTTTTCGTCTTTCTCTATCCGATAGCTATCTCCCAGTCGCCGGTGGTTACGCTGGGGGTAGTAGTCTACCGTGTTTTGCCAGTAGCGGATAAATCCGTCTATGTCGTCCGCGAATTTGATCGCTTCTTTCAGTATAACGCGGCAGGCAAGGGCATATTCGCCCTTGCTGCGGTCCTTGTTGATTTCTTTGAATGTTAGCTTGCTCATGGTTATTTTTGGTTATTCCCGACAGGTAACTCGCCAGCTCTGGGAGCCCCATGGTAAGGAGCCGCCCGCTTGCCTGGTGACGATTCGTTTTGCTTTGGCGATGATCGCCTCGCTTTCCTCGTTTGGATCACAGGGAACCTGAATTTCTCCCTCATAGGTTGCGACACGGTATTTTACAGTTGCAGTCATGATACAATGGGTTTTGGTTTTTCGTTACAGAGTTACAGGATTAATTATCGATTTTCCAGATGGCGGAGAAGTGACCCAGCCAGAAGATATCAGAGGGCGTAATCAGGTCCCTTTTCGCCTCGATTTTGACGATAGAGAATCCCTCGTGGTGCTGGATATCGCCTAGCCGGTAGCTGCGTTGGCTGCATCGCTCGTCGAAATCACATTGCTTTCGGATCTGCTCGGCGGTCTCCCGGTTGGTGGTGATGGTGAAGTAGTTTTTCATGATTTCTATGTTGAAAGCGAATCTCTTGGGGCTTTCCCTTCCTTCGGTCGGGGCGGGCTGTTGCGGGCTACACGTTCGTTTCGGTCTTCCTGGCGGCAGACTACCCCTTCGCATCCCTAAGCCAGTAAATCGAACCGATCCGACGGAAATTCGGGTCGGTTCGGTCCGGAATATTCCTCGGATTCTTTCATGCGGTGTTGGAAGCGGGGGGAGAGGATGAGCAGTTCGATTTCCTTTAGCTCCAGGGGAGAGCAGGCGTTGAGAAACTGCTCAACGCCTACTTCCAGGCTGTATACTTTTTCGATTCTAGGCATGTCTATTCCTTTTTAAGGGATTTGGTTAGAATCGCGTATACCTCGGCTTTCCCTCCCAGGGTGTTGTCTTCTGCCTGGGTAGCTATCAGGACGGAAAGGGATTTTCCATCTTCTGAAAACTGATCCAGGAAGGCATTCGCCCAGGAGGCAGCATTGAAGCATAGCCCGTTGTCTTTTTGCCGGAAGGGAATACCCGCATCGATTTCCGGTTTGTACTTGACCAGGTACCAGTCTTCCGGCCGGTCGGTGTCCCGTGCCAGGTCGATGCGGTTTTGCTTGCTTAAGCCAAGTTCTTCGGCAGCTGTTTTGGATAGGTTGATCAGTCCTGTTTTGGAAAACAGGATGGTGGGCTTGCCACGCTTTGCTTGTTTTAGGGGGATGAATTCTAAGTTCATGACATTAGGGGTTTTGGTGAATACTTATCGGATGCGGCGGCGGATCTGATGCCAGAGCCAGCCTTCGCGTACTTCCGGGGCGATGCCTTCCGGCGGTTCGTTGCGGGCGATCTCCCGTACGATGTACAGGAGGGTGGAGAGCAGCCCGCAGGTGGCCAGCAGGCAAAAGAGCCAGAGGTACACGTAGAAAAACGAGGGTTCGTAGGGCGCTTGCTCAGTCATGGCCCCTCCTTTTTCTGATCACCAGCTCGGCCTCGAGGGAGCGGTAGTCGACCGGTCCCAGGCCGGGAAAATGAAACCATTCGTAGGCGCGACCCGGTGCCCCGGCCGCATCTTCGAACTGGATCAGCAGGCGGTCGCCGTCCCGGCTTATCACCTCTGCAGCCGGCACCAGGGCGGTGACCCGGGCGCTGCTGCAGGAGCTGGTGCAGGTGGCCAGCAACATCAGTACACAGAAGACGGAGAAGAATCCGCTTACCAGACAGCCGTTATACGTGCTTCCGTACTTAGTCATGGCGCACCTCCTTTACTGGATAGAGAGTCAGCCGGCCCAGCTCCTGCACTTCCACCTTCAGTATTCCCTTTTCGGGCGTGTAGGTTTTCGTCAGGATGCTTACCGGCTTGCAGCGGTGAAAGGAGGTTTCCCGAATGGATTTGATCTCCTCGATCAGCTCCTTTTGCAGCTTTTCGGGGTTACGGGTAAGGCAGCGGTCCAGTGCCTCGAATCGCGCATCGATCCACTCGTGGTACTTGTTGCGGGGTAGCAGCTTGTAGGAATACTGGATGAAATACAGGTCAGTCACGGGCCACCTCCTTTCCATTGAGGTACTGATCCAGGCGGATATCCACCAGGGCTTCGAGCTGCCGGGAGCTGTCCAGGCAGTTTTTTCGCTGGGCCCATAGCTGGGGCAGCTTTTTGGCTTTGGCTTCTTTGGTGAGGTGGAAGAAGCGTCGTTGTTCCTCGCGCATGTCTTTGACAGCGATCAGGAAACTGAGGTCTACGGTTACGTTCATGATGTTTCAGCGATGGTTGAGGTTTCTTGAATGAATAATTTCCCTTTCTTGATCATCCGCAGCAGCCAGACTTTGTCGGTGCGCTCGGATACCACCCGGGTAATGAGCCCGGAGCTTCCCTCCAGGACCTGGAAGTATACCAGGCCCATTTTGCGGGATTTCTTTTCCTTGTCCATGAAGTCTTCCAGGGACATGGCAGGTCGGAGTTTGAGTAGAATTTCCATATCGATTAGAAATTTGAAAAGGCGTCTGTCTGGCCTCCCGGCACCAGCTTGTCATTCCCGGGAGTGGTGGGAATCTGCTCCGCTGTCTCAGGGGTGGCCACCTGGGTATTGCGTACATAAATCATTTCCACCGAAGTAGCGTGGCCATCCTCCTGTATCTTCCTGATGATGCGGCCGGAGCTGTTTTTGAACTCCTCCGGATCGAGCTCGTATCCGTAGTACCGGGCCCAGGCACGCAGGGCCTTGGTAAATTTCTGGGAGGTCCATTTGGTATTGGTGCTGCGGATAAAGTCCTCCATGGCGTATTTTTTGACCACGTCGGCATTCATCCGATCGCTGAAGTAGGTATCTGCCCACTCGTGGAATGCGGGGCCCATTTCGCTTAGCAGGTTGCGCTTCTCCACGTTCTCCATGGGCGGATCGATCTTTCCGTGGTTCAGGTAAAACTGGCAGCACTGGATCATGAAGTTGTAGAAGTCGTTCCAGTCCTCGTCCGTATAGTCCGGCCCCAGGATGTTCTTGCCAAATTCCTCCCGCGGGTTGCGGCTCTCCCGGAAGTAGCCGTCCTTATTCTCGTGGTAGTAGTCCGAAAAGACGCAGTACAGCACCCGGCGCAGCACGGAGCTGTCGATATTGCGCAGCGGGAAATTGGAGCTGAAGGCAAACTTGGGGGACTCCTCGTAAGGGATTTCGTAGGACTTGTTGTTCTTCGGATTCACGATCATATTGCCCGTGATATCGCTGAAGAATACGTCGAATTTCAGGTACTGATTGGCATCGTCTACCAGGATGTAATCGGTGTGGATGGTCACCCGGTCGTACATGTGCGGGTTTTCGGTCATCTTGGGATCCCTTCCCCGGAGGGTGACCGACTTCATAAAGCGACTGACGGCGCCCATGGCGATGGACTTACCCGATCCCCCGTGGCTTTCGCCCTCGTCGCTGATCCGGTGGTCCATGGTCCAGATGGCCCAGGGGCGGGAGGGATCCTTGTACCGGTGCAGCAGGTACCCCAGGACGTAGATCTTATTGACCAGCTGGTGCATCTGCTCCCGGATCTCCTCTGCAGAGAGGTTATCCCCGGCGATGTCGAACAGGTGCTTTTTCTTGTAGGCCTTTTGCTCCTCCGGACTCAGGGCATCCAGGTTGTCTTCCAGCTCCGTGCGCCAGTGGGTCCGGCTGGTATTGATGAGGAAGTTCAGGAAGATGTTATCCTTTTTGAGGATATCGATGTGCCAGTGGCCGTCTTTGTCCTGGCTGATGCTGAAATGCGGCTCCTGATCCTTGAATCGGTGCTTGATCACTTCGTCTTCCCAGACGTAGCGCTTGATCTCGCCCAGCTTGTGCACCTGCACGCCGGACTTGCTGACTTCTACCGTTTTGTTTTCGAAAAAGAAAAACTGCCGGTCCCGGTCGAAGTCAGAGAAATCGACCTCCGTCATGGGCAGGTTGGACATGGATGCTTCCTTCAGCTGGGTACTGCGAAAGAATACATCCCGCAGGTCTTCGTCCACGTACTGTTCTTCCAGGAAGCGGTGCACGTGCGTTTTGACTTCGTTGACCTCGATCTCCCGGACGATGTTGTCTTTGATCTGGATGAAAATATAGCCCTGCTTTTCGTTTTTGTTCTGCAGGCGGTAGAAGCCGTTTTTGGTCAAGAAATTATACAGCCGGGTATTCTTGACCTCAAACTTCGACCGCCAATTGCCGGCCTTGTCTTCGTAGTAGATCTCGTCCCAAAACCGGTACGGCAGGGCCGTTTTGACCAGCTGCTTGAAATCGTAATAGGTGTGGTACTTCAGGTAGTCGCGCACGTCCTTGCAGGGATTGCCGCGCTTATCCGGACGCTCCCGGAGCTCTTCGGGCAATACGATGTTGTACAGGTCCAGGTGCTCCATGCCCAGGCGGTGCGCCTCCCGGAGGCCGGTGTGATCGATGTCCGGCATGTTCATCACCTTATCGGCCAGCTTGGCCAGGGTTTTGAACTGCTTCTCGGATAGCTTGGCCGTCTCGCTATTGGGCCATACTACCTGGTAGCCGATCATGGCCAGGTTCATGCCATCGGATCCCCCGCTGCAGTAGACGATTTCGGGCAGCTTCTTTTTCTTTTTGGAGCGGACCTCTCCGGTCTCCTCGTCGATATCTTCCCCGTCCTGCAGGGCTTCGTACGCCGCATGGCATTCGGCCAGGCCATGCAAAAAATCCTTGTCCCGCTTGCCGTAGTACATAAAGCGCCGGCCCTTATCCGGACTGAGAGGCTGGTAGATCTTTTTGAAGGAACCCTCGTCCCACATAAATATCGGGTACCGGTCGGTGGCCGCGATGGTGATCACCTTCCGGTTTTTGACGATGGAATAGCTCAGTAGGGAATAAAAGCGGTAGCGCTTGAAGATCCGCTCGACTTTCTCCCAGTGGATCTGCTTCCGGCCCTGTTCGTCTTTCTGGTACGGGATGGCCTTTTCTGCCAGGACGGTGATCACGTCCAGCTCGGTAAATCCCTCGCGTACCTCGAAGTACCATTCGCCTTCGTTTTCTTCCGCCCGGGCGTCCCGGGTGCTGATCTCCGGCTTTAGGATCTCCGGCGGCTCCTGCCCCTCGATCCCATACCGGGCGGCCAGTAGCTCCAGGGTTTCCTTGAATTCCAGTCCCTCTTCTTCCATGCAGACCAGGATGCCGTTTTTGGGTTTCTGATCCCCGCCAAAGTCGGTCACCACCCAATTGCCATCGGATAGCTGCTTTAGGGTGGCAGAGGCCGTCTTTTCGCTGGCGCGCAGCTTGAACTTGGCACCTGTGCGCTGCAGGGCTCGCTCTGCCTGGGGGTAGTAGTGCAGGATGATTTTCAGACCGCCATCGGTCCCGTCCAATATTTTTTGCTGTTCGATGTACATCAGAAAAAAGTGAGTTCTTGCTGAAATCCAAGTTTAAGGAGCTGCCGAACGTAGTACCGGTCCGGCGGCGGGATGTCGTTTACCGACGTGTAGGGGGTCTGAATGCACCGCTTTTCTGTCTCGATGCGGTAGCCCATGGCGCGCAGCTTGCGGATAAAATAGTACCGGCGCTGCTGTATCTGGCGCTTTCTACCCGCACGGGTCAAACTGGTTGGAAAAGAATCCCCATTCCTCCCCGGCAGCGTCACGCACGCGGACGTAGTCCTTTCCCTGGTGGACGATGGGGAGCGCTTGGTCGCGCAGGTACTTTTCGAAGTGGTCGGCTGTGCAGGGGATGTTTTCATGGCGAACTTTAGGGCTGATTTTCACTTTCTCGTAGGGCATGTTGCAGTACTTTGATTTTGAGTTGATACCGGTCGACTGCCTTGTTTAGCAGTTCGATTTCGTGTTCCAGTTCCTCCAGCTCTGCGGCTGGCGCTTCCTGGTTGCGCAGCTGTATGAGCTGCTGCTGGCTCTTTCGAAGCTCCTGCCGGGCAAAGTCCAGCAGTTCCTCGTAGTCTCTAAGTGCGATTCGTGGGCTCATAGTCGAGGGCTTTGTATAGTTCATCGGTGGGGATCTTTTGGTCCATGACTTCGTAGAGGTTGGTCCGGATGGCGATTTCTCGCCGGATCCAGTTGTGGGCATGTAGTCGGTTGGCGGGCTCGAAAATGCCCTTCAGTCCCCGGGCCTGTTCGGTCCAGTACTTCTTTTTGATCCTGGCGATGTTGTGGTCGAGTAATAGTTTGAATGGGTTCATGGGGTGGTGTTTTAAGTTCCGGAACCGCTACCGGTACGGTTCCGGAATGGTTGTCGCACAAACGAGGAATGAACTTTCCGGTAATGTCATATCAGGTTCTTTTCGAAAGCGAAGCGAACCAGTTCGGCTTTATTTTTATAGCCTGTCTTTTCTCTCAGATTTTTCATGTACACACCCACCGTGAGCACGGAGATGCCCATGGTGTCCGCGATTTCTTTGTCCAGCAGGCCTTCGGGGATGAGCTTCAGGACCTGTATTTCCCTGGGGGTAAGAATGCCGTACTTGGCAGCCAACAATTCGCAGAGACGTCCTTCATAGGGGCAGGAACCGCGCAGATTACAGTCCACGTATTCGGTATCTTGCAACCGGCCTTGGATCATATCCGGTTGATTGTCCAGTGCCGAATACCGGCACTTGATGTATTGGACAATCATTTCCTCTTCCGTCACAAAATCAGCATCAACGAGTGCCTGCACCGCCGAAGGGTGCTTTTGCATGTCTTCGAGAATCGAGTCTTTCAGCCAGGCAGGCCATTCCGTAGGAGGGAGCATTTGGGACTGCACGATTGCGAAAACGCTTTCGCCTTTTGCGAAGAATTCGACGTTTTGATCGATGATTCCAGCGGGTAGTTTGCCAGAAACACAGGTCTTCATGCGGGATATGAGTTCCTTATTTCTCATTTAAGATGGTTTTTTGTCGCGTTTTTATCTTGTTAATCGATAGTTGGTATGCTTCAATCACATCAAGCGCAGCCTGATGTACTTCCAGGTTATAGCGGTGTTCTTTTTCAGAAAAAAAATAGGAAATGGTTCTTTTGGACACGTTAACCCGCTTTTCTATCTGGGAGAAGTATCCATAGGGCAACTTCTTCTTTAGCTTTTTCAACTCCTTTTTGGACAGCATACTGGTTTTTTGGTATTGCATGTTTTCTTAAAGTGCTATAACTATGCGGTAAATATGCGATATTAAAGATACCAATGCAATATTTTTCATCTCAAAATGAGAAAAAAATTTTCCCCAACTTTGTTTACATGAAGAATCACAGGGGAGAAATACTCAGAAAAAAGCTAGACGAGTATGCCAAAGAGCATGCGGTAAGCATATTGGCGATCGCAAAAAAAGCTTCCTATCATCCTTCGAGCGCGTACAGGCATTTTGAAAAGGATGACCTTAGCTTTGACATCATTCACAAATACGGCCGCGCGATAGGCCACGATTTTTCCAAGGAGTTTCCGGAAATGCTGACCGAATACGGTTTTTCACTCGAGGAAAAGGAGATCTACAGCAGCAGTGACTTGGCGAAATGCATCAAAGAGAAGGAGCTGTGGCAGAAAAAGTACATCGAACTGCTGGAAGAACACAACAAGCTTTTGCTGGGAAAATTGGAGCAGAAAAACGGGTAATGTTCTACAATCAAATACCAAAAAGCTAAAAATCAGTTACTTATATGAAAAAATGTAGTCCCGCTCCTGGTACAAATTTAATCGGCCAATACGTCGCGCAAACGGGGATTTTTGTTTCACAAAAATTTCATACGTCATGCCCAAACAGGCTATTAAAGCTACTTTTGGAAGTAGCGGTTCTCCCTTTTTTCACCTAATAATAGGAAATAACACCTCAATCGGTTTCCTCAAATTATAGGAAAAGCTCGTATCGCTATTTTCTTTTTTCCCTGCTCCACCAACTAATCGGTCAATTTCTTTTTCCCCGCCTCGTTGGCGTCCAATACCCAGGTATGATTTCGTGAAAAGTTATCATAAAATGCTTATTTTTCTACCCTGTTCTTCGAATAAAAAAATGACAGAGATGAGAAAGCGTGTATACAAACTATTGTCTGTATCAAAAACGCCCGGTGACCTGAGTTGGTACGTTGATGCATTCATTATCACGTTAATTTTGCTAAATGTGGTAGCAGTAATTTTAGTATCCATAGAGTCCGTCAGGATAGAGTTTGGGAACTATTTTCTGCTATTTGAGTATTTTTCAGTAGTTGTTTTTACGATTGAGTACCTGCTGCGTCTCTGGACGGCAAACCTGAACCCTACCTATAAAAAGCCAATTATAGGGAATATAAAATACGCACTAACGCCACTTGCGATCATTGATCTTCTGGCAGTGCTTCCATTTTTTCTTCCATTCTTTGGAGTAGATTTACGCTTATTGCGATTTCTACGGGTCTTTCGGGTTTTTCGGTTGCTTAAACTTGCCCGGTATATGGTAGCGCTTGACCTCATCAATCGGGTGATTAGTAAGAAAAAGGAAGAGCTTGTCATTTCTTTTATTCTGACAGGTTTCCTTCTAGTCGTTGCCGCCACATTCATGTATTATGTTGAGAACAATGCGCAGCCGGATAAATTCTCCAGTATCCCTGAAACCATGTGGTGGGGTATTATCACGGTGACTACCGTTGGCTATGGAGACGTATATCCAATTACGCCCCTGGGTCGGTTTTTAGCAGGTATCATCGCCATTATCGGAATTGGTCTTGTTGCCTTGCCGACCGGGATCTTAGCTGCTGGATTTTCCAACGAACTATCTCAAGGGCAGCAAAAAAATCAACGCTGCCCCACCTGCGGGCAACTCATCAGAAAAAAATAGGGGGCAGGTAAAAATCGGGGAATTCCCTGCGTTACAAAACAGGAAGAATGCAGGTTGGACTAAATCCAACTACTTCAAACAGAATTCCTGATTGGTCCACTACTTCACGTAATTACTTGCGCAAAAAATTCCAGGCAAATGTTATTGATTTATTACCCAAAATATCAGCATAAAATACAGGCCGCTACTACCTGAATACCTTTTCACCAGAGTTACATGGCGGTTTGCCTGCGTTTTTGGCTTGCTGATAGCAACTTCGAATCTAACCCATTGCCTAGGGAAGCGTGTCTTCTACCACCGATGGGTACGTTCCAACGACCTTCAGCCAGGAGCGGTAACTTTTGTTTCATCGCTGTACGAGGATTTTCTAGCGATTTGTCGCTCTGAACTATACTCGTACCGATTAAGAAAACGATTGTTGTCACAACAACACTGCATTATAACGCTCGGATACTCGAAAACAGGTCAAAAAAATGGATATGTCGGGGACTGACGCCTTCCCAGGAGAGAAGCGTGGTATCTAGGCGCCTTTTTCAGTCGGCGGTACGGATTCGTCTGGCTATTGAAGCAGTCGGATAAAGTGGTACAATCCGTGCAGGTGGTCGATGTGATCGGGGGCGGTATTTCCGGCAAACGCTAGAATGCGGAGTTTTCCTTTGGCCGATTCCCCCACCTGCTGCATGCCAAGCGGACCTTCTTTTAGAACAGGCTTGCGCGGGATGCCCGTAGCCGCTACTAGAAAGTCAGCGCATTCGGTGGTGCTTACAAAGGTGCCCGGAAAAATGCTACTATGGGTAAACACAAAGGATTTTTTGCCGGAAACCGCCTCTTTCGCCAGTTTTCCGAAGATAGCCAGATTTTCCTCTTGAATGCTTCCGCCCATGGAAAGCGGTGTTCGGGCCGGAACGTAACTTGCGTGGAGGCCGTCTAGCAGCAAGACGCCGTCGATGGCGGCGTAGTGTTCGGTTTTGAGGATAGCACGAATGGCCCCGTATCCGGCGCTAAATCCGGAAAGGTAGATTTTCCGAATCGGTTGTTGAAGTTGGCTTTTTGCGGCCAATAAAAGAGAATCAAATGTATCCGGATTTGCCAAGGGGACCCCGTACGCGCTGGATCCATTTCCGAGGTTTACCGCTACGGCGGCCCAGCCTTTGTTTTCAGCCACTGCCTGGGCCACCACATTTTCGCTCCCGTGAAAATGAATCAGTAGGTTTACCGAATCCTCAGAAAAGTCGTTACGCTTCAATAGCAGAGGCTCTGTGTCAAAAATGCCCGGTAGGGGAATTTTCTTCCCCTCAAAGTCCGAACCGTCCACCCTGCCGTGCGGGCGTATGTGCTCTTCCATGGGGGAGGGGTTTTGTGCGAGCAGGCCGGTCGGTTTGTTGGTTTTACAGGCCATACAGAGGATCAGGCCGAAATGTAAAAGAAATCGATGCATGGTATAATCTACCGTAAATGTGCCTGCAAAATAGCGAATAAACCCGCCAGGTTTGCAATAGCTGGCGGGTTTTTCATGCCGGTGGCTGAAGCTAGGTTATTCCCGAAGTCTTTTTAGTGGGTATTTCCAGAGGTTCAGGTGGGTAAGGACGTGCAGGCTATATCGACCTGCCTGCAAGATACTTGCACCCGCTGGAAAAGTAGGGTATGTTGGATACTGACTGCGCCATAGTCGGCACACACTTCAGCTTGGGTACAGACTGCCTTCCACAGGCAGGAGGAACCAAATACCTATAAAAATCAGTATCTTTCGGAAGAGAAGGTAGAAATAGCGAACGGCTCCGGTTGCCAGCTCGGCGGCAGACAGGCCCGCCGTATCCAGGCAGGAGACCGGTAACCACACGAGTATCGTTTGAATTGAAGAAATGTAGTTTCGTGCAGTAATTATTAGTTGGAATGGCTCATAAAGAAAGCGGCATAAAATTCAGGAATGTGAAAAGCATCAAGACGGGATACCCTGTATTCATTCTTTTAGTAACTCTTGGAGTTGTGGCCGGTTGCTGCGTCAATAGCCCAGGTCCGGATGATTACGAAGAACAACGGAACGAACCCTATGAAGGGTTGATCCCCGATTTTCAGGGTCCAACCTATTCTGACGATTATACTCCTATTTTCACCTGGAGCGATCGTTTCAACTGGAACCTGGCAAATGTTCATGACCCAACCGTGATAAAGGATGGCGACTATTTTTACATGTATCAAACGAATGCCTCCTATGGAAATGTTCATGAGGCTGGTGGGAATTATCCCGCCCGGCGGTCCAAAGACCTGGTTAACTGGGAGTATCTTGGTGCCGTGTTTGATGCTGATCCCGCTTGGGTAAAAGATGCCCTGAATACTATCCGGGCTACCATGGACCCGGCTTTGCCAGCCCTTGAGAACCCGGAATACGGGTTTTGGGCGCCGCATATCATAAAAGTTGGAAATACCTTCAGGCTGTACTACTGTGTAGTGGTGCTTAACCCGATTTTGGGAAATAACGGAAATGAATATTGGACAGAACGTGCCTTTATTGGCCTTGCCGAATCTACCGATCTTTCTAGCAATCATTGGGAGGATAAAGGAATGGTGATCCACTCGGTGGCCGATGGGGAAGAAACCTATGCGCGTGATGGGGGTTCCGACTGGAGCGGTTATTTTAGGTTCAATGCGATCGATCCCTCCTACGTAGTTACTTCGGAAGGTGAACACTGGCTCATTTACGGTTCCTGGCATTCCGGGTTGGCTGCAGTTGAGGTGGATCCTGTCACGGGCAAACCCAAGGAGCTGAATACCCTTCCCGATTTTGGCGTCCGGGTAGCCGGCCGCGGGGATGTGTATTCGAACAGATGGCAGGCACTTGAAGCGCCTGAAATCATTTATAATGAGGATACGGGCTATTATTACCTGTTTCTGTCCTACGATGAGTTAGCGCAGGCGTATAATACACGGGTGGCCCGGTCAGAAAAGATAACCGGTCCGTATTTCGGTATGGATGGCGGAAATGTCACAGCGGGAGCGGAAGCCTATCCTGTTCTCACACATCCCTATAAGTTTGCAGGCAGTTATGGATGGGTTGGGATTTCACACTGCTCCATTTTTCAGGATCCGGATTCTGGAAAATGGTTCTATGCATCGCAAGGTCGTTTACCTCCGAATATTGCAGGAATTAATGTTTCCAATGCCGTTATGATGGGGCATGTGCGGGAAATATACTGGACGGAAGATGGCTGGCCTGTGGTTGCTCCCGAACGGTATGCGGATGTTCCGGATGTCAACCTAACGGAAGCGGATCTCCTAGGTAAATGGGAAGAAATTACCCTAAGGTATGAATACCAAGCGATGCAGCTTTCAGAAAACATCACGTTACAGGAGGATTATTCGGTAACGGGGCACCTGAATGGAACCTGGTCTTTTGATGAGGGCTCCCAAACGCTCACGTTAAATGGCACGAAACTATTGGTTGACAGTGCCTGGGACTGGGAAGCATCTCCGAGACGTACAACGGTTACGTATGCAGGCATCTCTTCGGAAGGTTTTTCGATCTGGGGTAAGAAAGTCGGAAACGAGGAGAAATAAAGGAAATGTTGACTGGTAACCTAATCGGGATGCGGTGCCGCTGGTGCTTTGTTCAATATGGTTGAGCACTGCTTTGAGGGCTTCCGGGATATAATTGCTTTCGCTTTCCGTATCTGCATTGCCTCTGGCCGCAAGCACCGAAAACAATTGCGAGAGTTCCAGAAAATAGCCTAATTTCAACAAGGATTCCTCCTTGATCGCATCCAAGGTTTGCTACTCGGTTACTTGTTGAAAATCGGTAACCTTTTCGCCGATCAGCAGTTCATTGGCATACACGGCCTGTTTTTCTGAAAGGTACTTGTAAAATCTGAATGGTACTTATAAAAGATAAAGCCCAGAATATAGTCCCGGTAATCGTCCGCACGGATTTACCCCCCCCCAGTAGGTTGGCAATTCCCCATAACTGGCTTTCAAGTATTTTCTTTTGGTCTTCTGACATTTGGCTAGTTTTGTTCTTGATATACGTTGTTGATATACAGGTAGTAGCTACTTTCCAAAAATTCACTGACGAGTATTTTATGGAATTTTTCCGATTTGGCCGTATCGAGTAATTGGATCAGGTTTGTCTTGAACCACTCAATTTCAGTCCTATTCGGTTTTACTTTTAAAAATAAGATGCACCCCCGTATTTTTTCGATCCGTTCAGGATGATTTCTAGGATAAATTTTCTGGATTTTTGAGTTTTAATGAATCTTTCCGCTTTAATTGCTTCGGTGCGTGAGGGAAAGGCCATTGAAATTTTTAACCCCCATGGAATACCGCGTTGCGTTCAGATGTTGTTCTTTTCGGGATCATTGAGGAAACTGAGTCGTTTACCCGTGCCTTCCGTTTGACCAACGTAATACTTGTCGATGGTTTCAGAATAAAGGATATATCCATAATGCATGATTCATGCATAAATACATAAAAAAAACCTGCCATTGGCAGGTTTTTGCTCCTCCTCTTGGGCTCGAAATACCCCTCAATACAGCCTGTATAGGCGGTTTTTACGTAAAAATGTTGTATATTTACCCCATAACCGTACAACAAAACTGTACAACATTTTACCTCAAACAATATGGATAAACAACTCCCAACACTGTACCTGAACAGGCAACGGGTAAGTAAAAAAACTGGAAGAACGCCGCTATTTTTTAAGCATGAAATCAATTTTAAGACTGCTAAATTTCAATTGAACATTAAGGTGAATCCTGACGATTGGAACCAGGCCTTACAGCGGGTAGAGAATGATGCTACACTTACCCAAAAAATAACCCAGATTCGGGAAGCCTGGCAAGTCCGGCTTAGTATGGGAAAGGATGATAAGTGTTCGATCGAAGAGCTACAACTGGTATTTAGAGAGAGTATTAACAAAGAAGTCAAGAAGAAAGCTCAACGACCCAAAGTCAACCTTACATTCTACGAACTTCTTGACAAGTACATGGAACAATACAAAAACAGGTATGCCCATACCCATCTAAAGAAGTTCCTCACTGTAAAAAATTCCCTTCAAGGTTATTATCCAAAATTAGCCTATCACGAACTTACTACGGAGTTATTTGATAACTACAGGGATAAATTGGTGAAACGGCAACTTACAAACAATTACATAAAGGACCTTTTCAAAATAATAAAAAAGGCTTGTAAGTTCGGGCGTTCCCTGAATATCACCATTCCATTGGATATAGAGGACTATCGGGTAGAAACCTACAAGGGCAAAATTATTTGGCTCACCCAGGAAGAACTGACAGCCCTTGAAAATGTGGACTGCTCCGAATCGGAACAAGTAATTAAAGACTGCTTTCTGTTCCGGTGCTACACTGGTTTGCGGCACAGTGACATGAAGCATGTGGATATTTTAAATCTGAAAGGAAACAGGCTTGAGTTCAACATTCAAAAACAGGGTAAACTCCATGGGATAACCCTAAGTGAGGGGACCAAATCCCTGGCCTTACTCAAGAAGTATAAATCTTTTCCCATCACTACCGGACAAAACGAAAACAGGAAACTCAAAATACTATGTCAGCGGGCAAGGATTAACGATGTCACTGAAACTTACAAACGATCCGGGTCCAAGTTCATTACGGAAACAACGCCTAAATATAAGAAGATAACAGGTCATACCGCACGGAGAACGTTTGCCAGATTGGCGTATGAGAAAGAAGTGGACCTGCTGAAGTTAAGCAAGTTTTTAGGCCACAGTTCTATGGATGTGACCCTGGGGTACATCGGGATAACCTTGGCGGATCAGGAAAATATAGCCTTCTAAAGCAAGGGATTTCCCAACCTAACTAATGATATAACATTAATTGTTTTGTATCTTTACATCATTCTATCGTTTAGGGTTCATGCTATTATTTATTAATAGCAGTTTAATGAGGTTACGGGTAACCAACTGGTATTCAGTTCCCTAAGAATACTGGTTTTGATAACATTAATTATGTTAACGCCCGCACACGTTGAAAAGGTTGGAGAATTATTGAGGGAGTTTAAGGCATTTCAGGCCAAGTTTGAAGAACTAAAGGACGATGAATTTATCCACAACAAGATCTTAATTGACTTGTTGGCGGATCATCTACAAGCCCGAAAACAGCTTAAGCCACTTGAAGTAATCAGATACCTTGACAACAACTGAAAATGTAATAAACCCCGGAAATTATATTCCGGGGTTTCTTTGCTTAGGGATAAAACAATGGATTTAACTCGATGTAGGGTAGGAACATTGGAAGCATGCATCTTAATGCCAACAAAGCGCAAACGAAATGACTAATCATTTAAGTAAATGAGCGGAATTGAATCGGATCGTTTACACCTCCTGTGTGGTGGAAAAAAATGCCTGGTGGGTGAGTTCGAGCTTCATCAAACGATAACCACGCATGATGCCAGACGGACCTTTGCCTCCATTTGTTACTGGGAGTATAAACTGAGCTTGGAGGAAGTCAGGGAATTGCTACAGCATTCCAGTACTAACCAGACCTTGGAGTATATTGGTGCCAGCGTTAGGAGTCAGAAAATTGGGGGGCTATTCAAATAATAAAAAAACGTGATTGAAATCTAAAAACACCCTTATTAACAACACTGATCAGCTAATTACAAATTTCTGTCGATTCAAAAACATGATTTTGTATTTGTTGGATACCAGTATTACCTTTACAAACGACCTGGCACCGATCTAAAAAGTGAACCCGAACCCTATGAAAAGACTGCTTCTAATTGGACTACTTTTCGTAACAGTAGCTAAGACTAAATCTCAAACCAAGACCCATACCGGGAAATTTGAAGACGGTATTGCTACATATCAATATTACGAGAACGAAAAAATGGAAAGAGTGTTTCATGGCTCATTTGATTATGAAGGTTCTCTCTACAATCTGAAAGGTGATTTTTTAAATGGCAATAAAAATGGAAAATGGGACATTTATGCAACGAATAAATCATTTTCGGGATGGGGAGGAAGTATTAAGATAAATACAGAAATTTCTGGAGAATATAAGAATGGCTTACTTGATGGCAATTGGTCATATTCAAATTCTCTCAAATTAATAAGGAGTAATCAGGATGATAAAGAAGTATCAACAGCCACATTCAAAAATAACCATTTTATAGGTAAAGTTACCTATGAAGCTAATTGGCCTTCAAATTATAGTGTTATAGGTCAGTTCGATAGCTTGGGTTTCATGTCAGGTTCATGGATTTATATAAAGGGAGTTGAAAAAGATGAAATTAGATTTATTAATGGAGTAGCGTCTTGGCGATTATATAACAACATTACTAACGGAGAAATGAAAGTGTTTTGTGATAGTACAAGATTTGTAAATGAGTTTTGGGCTGCATATGATATATCATCAAATACGTCAACTGTTAACGGAAAAGTATATCGACCGGATACAGTACTGATTTCATCTGATAAAAGGGTCTATAATAATAATGGACCTTATGAAAAAAAATCGATTAGAAACATTATAAAAATAGCTGACCCATCTATGTCAATTGATAGGAGTTTTAATCCTATTTGTATTTGGCAGAATGAAAGCATATCAGTGTATGAATCTAGCCTAATAGATAATCCTTTGTACTATTATTCAGCAGGTAGTGTTCGCCCCATCGGTAAGCAAATAGTAATTAGCGAATGCAATCGTTCTTCAGACTGCTATAAAAGATCACCGAAAGGAAAAGAAGAACTAAAGGAATACCAATTCAAGGAATATATAAACCAAGCTGATAGGAGATTCAATGATAACCAATTTCAATCTGCTATCGAATATTACGAGAGAGCCTTGGAAATAAAAGAAGATGAAAATGTTCAAGAACAGGTATTAAGGGTAAAAAAGTTTATTCAATCCCAAACGAAACGAATAGAAGATGAAAATAAAAGAATAGAAATAATTAAAGAGATCAAAGTTTTCGAAAAAAAGCTTTTAGCTAATAAGCTTTCTATGGACAATCCGAATAGTGATCTGGCAAATAAAAAACACCTTTTTACCGCTTATAAGACAGCATCAAAATATTTACTTGAAAATATTTACGATAAGTATGTTGATGCTGGAAGAATAGAGTTGCAAACAATCTCCTCAAGAGAGATATCGCTTCCAGATTTTGAAATGTCACTTACAGAAATTAAAAAATACCATAAAGAAATTAAGTTTATTGTTGATTTTCAAGAGACTATTTTAAAACTCACATCAGAGGAGACTAAAAAACTTGAAAAGGAACTTAAAAAGTTGTCCTCACCGAATGATATTATAGAAAAATTAAATTAATATAAAAAACGTGGGCCAAACAAGATTGACGGGAGCTATAAGTTTACAGCTAGTCGTGCCTAATTAGGAGGACGCATCCCACAACTATACTACCAGTCTTGTTTACTCAGGTTGAGTTGGCTAATGGTTTGTCTTTTGACGTAGTATAAAAGAATGGGACTATATCCATTTATCAGGTATTCAGATATTTACCTTCACGTAGTTGAATTGTACCAGAAACAAGCGATTAATCTCGCCATACTTCCCGCAGCACGTTCCGAACCTTTTTAAACCAACGTCCACTAGACGCTTGCCTTTTATTCAAAATTGAATATTCTTTTGTTTGTTCATCTCCCAAATGCCTACCAACAAGTCAGACAGGTTCAGTCAAGGGCGGCCTGTGTTGCGCCTGCGGTCATGCCGTTCATTTTACCCTTGACGGGTCCTGGCTGGCTGTTACCTTTGCATGGGAGATGAAAAAACTTATGCCACATTAAGGTTTCCGGTCACATTTATTTTTTCATGCTGGTACAGCAACCTTAAAAACCCCGGTTGATCACGGGGCCAGGGGTTAGAAAATGGCGGCTGGGTTGCGGGCTGATTGCGAGCCGCCTGCGAGTTCCGAGTGGAGCCGTTCAAGAGAAGCACAACAGTGCGATTGAACGTGAGTAACGAGGGCGCAGGCGAGCCAAACACGGGCTTTGGGGTTTTATTTTGCCTACCTGCCGGAGGCCTGATGAACTAAAATAAAATTGGGAAAAGCCGAATCGAGGAACGGAGGAATGTCGAATGGAGATAAAAGCAAATTGGGATGCGGGCGGGTAAAAAAGCGGAAGAGAAAAATGGTTCGGTGATACCTATTCAACTCTCCTTTTTCAGGAGTGTTACGCAACCATATAAGGCATCACGGTACCATTTTTCTTTGGAGCGTTTTAAGGCGCGGCAATTTGCTTTTATCGGAATGAAGAACAGTCCGAGAACCGGAGATTCTCCGATAAACCTGTATTATTCCAGAATGGTTCGATGCCATTCAGGAATAACTTTTTGAATTGATCGTATTTGAGGGTCAAGTGTGAAAAAAAGCTGGTGATTACGTCAATAATCCCTGGTAATCACCTGATATTGTGTAAAACTTCTTTCAAAAGTGGCATAATTGAGAATTTATAAAAGACCCAAAATCAACAGGTCTTTATATAATCGAGTGGTTCACTTTACCAGAAAATGAAATACTCCGAAATACATACCTTTTGAGGGCGAGGGATTCTTTTTGGGACAGAAGGTACCGGGGGGTATTTCCCCAAACTAAAAGGCACGGGGGCTTTTATAGAGTATGTTTGGGTATGGGGGATATGATTTTGAGGGGGTTAAATTGTTTCACTTTCATCTTGAGTAAAAGGATTTTTATTCACTGTCTCGCCTATACCACTAATATATTAGGTCACACTATTTTCTACCTTTTCTTTTACTAACAGTGTAGTTTTTCCGCTTTCCTGGGTAGCCTTAGTTACCCATATTTGAATCGGTTATTTCCTGGGGCGATCCACCATCCTACTGTCAGCCATTCTCTCAGGGAAACTTTGTGTACTATATGGAAGTAACCGACTAATATCAATTCTATACCCAACGCTAAACGGTCAGATGTCTCGGTGGAGTTGGGTGAGTTTATGTATACCTGCGGAACCAAGACTTTTAATCCAGATTAAATTTAGCTTCTCCAATGCAGAGTACTCTATCTGGCTTGCCACCCAGTCTTTTCGTATTTGCGGTAATGTGGTAGTAATCATTTAAGTGGTTGGCAGTTGCTTTTTTTGTAATTCCCAATTCTCTATAAACCTCACTGATTATTTCCTTTGCCCTCTTTGCCAGTATCATCGCTCCATTATAAAGCTCCTTATAATCGTTTAACAACTCAGCAACTTTAACATCAAAATTAGGGGCCTTTTTATTCATCCGGTCCAATTTCTCCTTTACCTTATCCTGCCTGTAGTTCATTTTAGCAATTCCAGCATATTTGATTCTCTCAATGGCTTCCATGATAAATGGGTATCGTTCCTTTGCACTAGATTCTAATCCTTCATAAAAAGGTGAACTATACCCATATTTCTCATCGTAGTATTCAAGATTTCTTACAGTCGCCTCGAAATCGCTAGGCCCCTTGTCCTGTAGATAGCCTTCGAAGTCGTAACCGTATTTAGCATGTTCCTTAATAATATTCTCATAAGATTCGTAGGTGTTAGCTAAATTGTGATGGAATAGCTCGACCATTTTTCTTAAAGGATCATAAATTATTTCATTAGTTCTCGAGTCAAGATAGTGATATTTTGGCTTCTTTAGTTTAAATGATTCTCGATGATATTTAACATCTGGAGAAAACCTTACATTCCTAAAGAATTCCTTTTCAGCATCCTCTGAATTGGAAATTTTGATTTCCATACCATCCTCGGTTAATTTGTGATTCCTGGTTAAGCTATAGATATGGTCAATTGTCTTGTAATGCTTAGTGTCTCGAATCCTGCCAGCAATTTGTTGTACTCTAGTCGAAATATCCAACAAAGTATGAGCAAGTTCACCATCCGACACGATGATAACCCGACCTTCTTCGTCATAGATATCTGCGCCGTCAAAAGATGCTGCCGTAATGAAATTAATTTTCTTTGGATCATCCATTGTGCTCCCCCTCTGAATTCCTCCTTTAAGTTTCTTGTTATTACTCTTAGAATAAACTACCCGACAATTATCTGAATTTAGATTACAGTCTAGAATCATATCATTGATAATGTCTATGCTATTGACAAAGAAATAGGCGTTGGTTTCGTATCTACCAGAAAGAAAATTTCCGATTGATCGAGAAATAGCGTCATTTATTCCTCCCTCTTTTGTTCCGGCTCCTGTGCAGATAAAAGATCTAATAGTTACTCTTTCGCTGTCAGGCCAAATAGCAGTGGTGACCAATTCACCTTTAAGTTTAGGTAATAAATATTTTCCTGGTAATGGAGTAGATGTCATAAAAGTATAAGTAGCGAACTTTTTGAAATTGTCCATGACAATTCTTGTGGCTTTACCCCTGTAACAATACTCAGTGAAAAGCAAATGATATTCATCGACCAGTAAATGATAATGATCAGTATTTATGCAATCGATAACCTTACGCAGTGAATCATAGGTTACCATTATTTTAGGTACTGGCACTTCCTTCAAGTACAGGCTTAGATTATTGGCGAGGTCTGATGCGTTTTGGTTATCGAACATATGGTCGATAAGGTTCTGACCCTTGACCTGCTTTTTTTCATGGCTCCCGAAGTAAATGCCAATAATCTTATGAGGATAAAGGTATTTCTTTTCCTCTGACGTAGATTGGACAATCTTGTTAATGATCAATTCGACCAGTGGAACCGCAATGATTGTAGGCTTGTTGTTAGTAAGGGCAATAGTAGTCCCTCCTCCCCCGGTCCTTCCCTTGTGAAATATGCCCTGCGGTAGTTCACTCATACACTCACTAAGGTGGGCCACCCCAATCGGTACAGAAAATGCCTTTTCTTCTGCTTTTCCTTCTCCACTATCAGTCATATCTTTTCTATTTTGTTAATAAGAATGCCATTGGTATTATCATTGTTGTGGCTTTTGACCTGCTATTTGGCCTTTTTCGTAAAAGCTGAAACAAAATTAAAGAGATCATCCCTCAGCTGTAGAATCTTAAATCACTCTCAATTGAGTAAAAGTGGTTTACCGTTGCAAGTATAAGCGATATTGTACTAACAATTGAATGAAAAGCTTACGATTTATTTTTCGAAGGGTTCACTATCGGCTGCGTTTCATTTCCGTGCACCTTTACCTATTGCAAATTGTGGGGGGGGGGTAATAGCCTCTACAATGGCAGGAGAGGTCAAAAGACCTGCTCTAATATAAATCAATTTTGACGGATCCAAGCTTTCTTTATCTCGGGGAGGCTGAACATTCGCACAATAAATGTCATGGGCCTGAACATCGCCTACTCGGATACGACGGAATCGAGTGTGTTACAAAAAGATGGGGTATCTTCGCCGTATTTCCTTAGTATATGACACTTTTTGTAACAGGATAGGAAAATTTAAAAGCCATAAGGCCTCCTCTGACCCAGCCGGGATCGTTGGCTCTTCCTATAGGGAGGTCGCAAGCCGCAGACATAGGCTAACGGCCAGGTGCCATCCTCGACACTCCCTAGCTGCAGGCGGATTACCCGTGACCGTGCGGTTTGGTGGATCCGCCATTTTTAACGCGGCATGTGTATGGTCCTCAATCCTCGCTTAAGGAGAAGGGTTGCACTGTGGGGAAGTAGTGAGTGGATGAAAACACTTGCATCCTTGGTCCGCCTACGCTCTCGTGGAGAGCCTAAGAGCGTGCATCCCGGTATCGCCAAAATTGATTTCTAAGAAACAACTATGGCGGCTATAAATGTGGGGTTGGGGTAAAAACCATAAGGGCTAAATAAAAAAAGGGGAGGTTACCCCCCTTCCCTAATAGCCTTCTGCGAGTTACCACGGAGTTCCTCAGATCCGTAGATGTTCCTGATCGAATCCATGTCCAGCTCATCGGAGGATCTCTTCTTATAGCCTTTGGGTGAGAAATACCACATGCTCTTCTTCGCGGAGAATCCTCGTTGGTAATGTTCACCGGCCCGGATGGATTTAATTTGATCCTTCCGATTCTTAGTCTCACCTGATATCCAAATCCAGGAGCCGCAAATCTCAATGACGATGCCGGGAATTTCCATAAGTGCTTCAATAATTCCGGAATAGGCCTTGGAATTCCAGTCACTGAATTCGTTTTCGTACTTGAATTCGCTCGGCTTAAATGCATGGAACTGGTTGGCCAACTCCTTGAACTGTTCCTCATCCCCTCCCTTATCGGGATGGAGCTTCATGGCTAAGCGGTAGTACGTTTTACGGGCCTCATCCAGAGAGGTGCAGTCGCGAAAATAATCTGTCTTGGTCATAATTAATTTAATTTGACTTTCAAAACAGTGTTGTCGCCGTACAATAATTCAGGTAATACTTTACATACCAGATATATAGATAACTAAACAGGTGATTTTGTGGATTGCTTTTTCTGTCAGCTACAATGAATAGAATTTAACGGATAAAGCGTAGTTAATAAAAAGGATTTAGGTGTCGCTGGTTTATATTGTCTTCAGCCCCAACTCTTTCAAAAACTCGTTGTGTTCCTGGGTCTTCTTTTCAATGCGTTCATTGATTGAAGTCAGACGTTCGTTTACTTCGTTTAGGTCAATTTGGACTTCGTCTTCTGCCGTACTCACATATCTCGAAATGTTCAGGTTGTAGCCGTTCTTCTCGATCTCTTCCATGGGGACTTTACGAGAGTAGCGTTCGGTCTCTTTTCGGTACTTGTAGGTTTCTACAATGCTTTCAATGTTCTTTTCATTCAGCGTGTTTTGCCGCTTTCCCTTTTCAAAATGCTCACTGGCATTGATGAACAGCACATCGTCTTCTTTTTTACATTTTTTTAGCACCAGGATACAAACGGGAATACCTGTTGAATAAAACAAGTTGGACGGTAAACCGATCACCGTGTCAATGTGGTTGTCTTTCAAAAGCTTGGTCCGTATGCGTTCTTCTGCGCCCCCACGGAACAATACGCCATGAGGCAAGATGATAGCCATGGTGCCTTCTTTTCCCAGGAAATGAAAACCATGCAAAAGGAAAGCGAAGTCGGCTGCCGACTTCGGAGCAAGGCCATAACTTTTGAAGCGGAAATCCTCAGCTAACGTGTCATTCGGCTCCCAGCGTAAACTAAAAGGTGGATTGGCTACGATGGCATCAAACTCAATTTTCTTGGAAGGATTCATTTCGTTTAGTAAATCCCAATGGTTGAGCAGGGTATCATCGTGGTATATCTCAAACTCGGTATCTTTCATGCCGTGTAGGAGCATGTTCATTCTTGCCAGGTTGTAAGTGGTGATATTGTTCTCTTGTCCGTAGATTTTACCCACCGTACCACCATTTTCTTTGATACGTTTTCTTACATTCAATAATAATGATCCTGACCCACAAGCGAAATCCAATACCTTGTCCAGCTTGCCTTTCTTCCCTGTGGATGGGTCCTGACTGTCTAGGGTGACAATCTCAGAAAGAATGGTTGATATCTGCTGAGGGGTATAAAATTCTCCTGCTTTTTTCCCTGAGCCCGCCGCAAACTGACCAATCAAATACTCATAGGCATCACCAAGTGTGTCTGAATCTGTGGAGAAATCAGCAATACCTTCTGAAATCTTTTGGATGATGGTGCAGAGTTTTTTGTTTCTATCGGTAGGGGTTTTGGCCAGCTTTTCAGAGTTCAGGTTGATTTCTGAAAACAATCCTTGGAAGGAGTTATCGAAGGATTCATTTTCAATATAGCGGAAACCTTCTTCCAGGGTGATTAACAAGTCGGCATCCTGAGTACGGGCCAATTCAGTAATGTTGCTCCACAAATGCTCCGGTTTAATGACATAGTGCACTTTTCTACGCATCTGTTTTTCGAACTCGGGTACATCTGCTGCATTGTCAGCATACCAAATACCCAAAGCAGTGCGCCTTCCTGACGGAAGGGTAGGATTGACACCTTCTTCTAGTTTTGGATAATCTGACCCCAATTCCTTTTTTGCCGACTCTGTGTAGTTATGTGATAGGTAGCGTAAAAATAAGAATGAAAGCATGTAATCCCGGAAGTCATCGGCATTCATGGCTCCCCGTAGTTGATCCGCTATTGCCCAGAGGGTTTTACCCAGCTGTATCTGTTGGTTCTGTGTCATACTACTAATTCTTAATTTTCGGAAAAAGTCCCTGCATTAAGCCCTTTTTGTGCTGTTGCAATTCCGCTATCTTCTCGGCTTGGGTGGTGATGAGCTCATCCACAGATGAAAGACAGGAAGCGATTTTTTGTTGTTCTTGAATAGTTTGTGGAATTGGGATTTCGAGAGAACGAATCTGGCTGAAATTTAAACCTTGACGATTACCTCCAGCTTGAAAACCGTCTATTTGTTTTTGTCCATAATTGGAAATAAAGTACTTATTCAAGAAGACTGGATTTAAAACATGTTTTGTGCGAATTATACAGACATGTTGATTAACGTTTCCTTTTGCGATCTTTTCATTTGCAATTGCCGAACGGCCAATAGAAGCGCCTGTTATGTTAAGCAGAACATCGTTTAACTTTATTTCGGAGGAACGGAACGTGGCGTGTATTTCTTCAGCTATAAAAGCTATTTCATCTAGCAATAAAATTCCCCAGCCTATATTTTGGCTACGGACAAAAGGCCTTCCTGAACTAATATAGTTTTTATCACCCCCTTGAGGTGTTTTTCCACTTCCGACCTTGATAGTCATTTCCCCTACCTTCTTCTCAACCCATTCCCCATCCTCTTCAAACTCGGGAAAACGATACTTTGGCACTTTTCCCCTGGACCCTGATCCTGTCGAAGGGTGCGGGAAAAGGTTTTGCATCAAGCCTTTTTTGTGGACTTTGAGGGCGGTAAGCTTATCCTTGTTGGCAGCTATCAGTTCATCTAAGGAAGACAGGCAGGAGGCGATTTTTTGTTGTTCTTGGAGCGAAGGAATAGGAATTGAGATGTTCGAAAAATTCTGATAAAACAGATAGTTTCTAATTCCTCCTTCTACATTATTCTCAACTTCTTTATTGAAGAAGGGAGTCTTAATGAACTGTAAGAGAAATTCATCATTAACTTTCTCTGTGGTTTTAAAGCAAACGTACAAAGAGCTTATTATGATGTTGTCAAGGTCTCCGCTATATCCTATTGAGCCAACGTTTATTCTAGCTGGATTATATGCAAATGTATTTCTCTCAATCACTTTGTACAATGAAATATCATAATTCCTCTCGGTACTGCTAATTCCTTCAAATTGGTCATCTTGCGGCAAGAAACCTTCTTTATTATTTATTGAGTAAACTGGAAGGTTCTTATTCTCTTTGTTTCTTTTTGATATGACATTCGACAATGCACCAAGTGTATCCCTTACCCAGGTTTTGTCATTTAGAAACTCAGGAAAACGCAAGTCCGGTATCAACACCTCGACTTCGGTCATGGTATGTTTTTTCTCCTTACTCATAAGCTGCTAATCCTGAAATTTCACGCCCTTGGGCTAATTTTTTTAATTGGGGTACCAAGTCTTCCATCAATGCAGTTTCAGATTTGCTTCGTTGTTTCCAGTTCAGATCCAAAGACTCCATGAGGTCGGTGAGTTTTTCTCCATCAAATATCATTCGGCTCATGATATTTTCTACAAAGGTTTTCAGATCTGCCGTTTGCAAGCCGTGCTTCTTGGCGATGGCCGCCAGTTCTTTGTCGTACTTCTCTACTTTATAGGTTTCAAAGTTGTTTTTCAGCTCCTCTGCCGTTTGCCCAACGCTCCAATCCACTTGATTGATGTAGTCCGTCAGGTCTTCCTCTTCGTCCATCAGGTTGGCGTTGGATTTCAGCAAACTGATCACCTGTGCCTTGGTCATTTTTTGCTTGGTGGGTTTTTGCTGCGTACTATCAGCAACCAGGCTCATGATGTAATCGTAATCAATCACAGCAGAGGCAAAAAGTACAAATTCAAAATCCAACTGCTGAATGTCCTCCGTCGCGGCTTCGCCTTCCTCTTGTTGAATCTTTCTAAGCTGCTTGGCGGTTTCCAGGTACGAGCTTCTGAACTCCTGCAAGGTTTCCTTAGGCAGGATATTCTCAATTTGAGATTGCTGCTCCTCATCCAAGTCGGTATATTGGTCCAGTTGCGTTTTGAACCGCTGTACTTCCTTAAAATTTTTCACAAAAGCAATTCGTGCAGCATCTCCTTTCAGGTTGTACACTTCCTGCGGTTCGGCTGCGAGGTTGTGTTCTTCCATAAATACGTCTAAAGCTTCCACTGCTTTTTGATAGTGGTCAATCACCACAGGGGCAGGATCTACCATCCAGATTGATGCGGCCTTGCCGGCATCTTCACCGGAAAAGAGGGTGATGGCTTGGTTCACTGCTTCCTGCTGGGAACGGAAATCCAGAATATTGCCGTAGGGCTTGGTATCGTTCAGCACCCGATTGGTCCGTGAAAATGCCTGTATCAACCCGTGGTATTTCAGGTTTTTGTCCACATACAGCGTATTGAGGTACTTGGAGTCAAAACCCGTGAGTAGCATGTCCACCACAATGGTCAGGTCAATCTTTTCTTTGTGGGGCAGCTCATTGTTCGGGTATTTCTGGTCTTTGATGCGTCTTTGAACATCTTGATAATAAGAATCAAATTCGTTGATATTGTGGTTTGACCCATACTGCTTATTAAAATCAGCAATGATTTCCATCAAGGCCTTTTTCTTCTCTTCCGGATTTTGTTTGTTGTCTTCTTTTTCCTGGGCTAAATCTTCCTGAAGTTGTTTTATATCTGCCGCATTTTTCTGGCTTTGCTGGTCTCCGTTCTTGGCAATCAACTGGGCAGGTGGAGAAAAAACGCATACGATATTGAGCGGCTGATAATTCGGATCCTGAGCCTGTCGAAGAATTTGCAGCTCTTTGAACAGGCGATAGTATTCAATGGCGTTATTAATGGAAGCCGTAGCCAAAATAGCATTGAATTTTCGCTGATTGGTAGCGGCATCGTGTTTGTCGATGATTGATTCGGCTACTGCCTTTTGCGCAACAGGTTCGCCAGGCTTGGGGGTTTGGCTGCCCTTGCCTTTGAAATAGTCAATGTGAAAACGCAGTACGTTTCTGTCCTCTATGGCATGAGTGATGGTATACGCATGCAGTTGCTGTTGAAAAACAGTTTCTGTAGTCTTATACGATTCATATTCCTCTTCTCTTACCTTGTAGGTGGCGTTCTGATCAAAAATAGGAGTGCCCGTAAAGCCAAAAAGTTGGGCATTGGGGAAGAATTCTTTAATCGCATCGTGATTATCCCCAAACTGAGAGCGGTGGCACTCATCAAAAATGAAAACGATCCGCTTGTCACTCAATGGTTTTAGTCGTTCTTTGTAATTCCTTTTGTACGTTCCATCCAGTGCCAATCCCAGTTTTTGGATGGTTGTCACAATCACCTTATCGGCATAGTCGGTGGAAAGTAATCGCCTTACCAAGGTTTCGGTATTGGTGTTTTCTTCCACGCTGCCTTCCTGAAATTTATTGAACTCCTCCCGGGTCTGTCGGTCCAGGTCTTTACGGTCCACCACAAACAAACACTTTTCAATATCAGGGTTATTCTTGAGTAGGGTTGAAGCCTTGAAAGAAGTCAAGGTTTTACCGCTTCCTGTGGTATGCCAGATAAAGCCGTTCCCTCTGTTTTGGTGAATGCAGTCCACAATGGCATTAACCGCATAAATCTGATAGGGTCGCATCACCAGCAATTTCTGTTCGCTCTCCACCAATACCATATACTTGCTGACCATCTCACCGAGGGTGCACTTCTTTAGGAACTTGTCCGTGAAAGACTCAAGGTGCCGGATTTTTTGATTCTTTTCGTCAGCCAGTTGATAAATGGGCAGAAACTGCTCATCCGCATTGAATTGAAAGTGCTGCTTTTTGTTGTTGGCAAAGTAGATGGTACTGGACCGGTTGCTGACAATAAACAACTGCATAAAACACATCAGCGAATTGCCGTAGCCATTGCCTGGTTCATTTTTATAATCCACGATTTGCTGCATGGCCTTCCGTGGGGAAATATCCAGTTTCTTCAACTCAATCTGAACCACAGGCAAGCCGTTAATCAGCAAAATGATGTCAAACCTTTGGTTGCTATTTTCTGTGTTGATCCGCAGTTGGCGGGTTACCTCAAAGTCATTTTTACACCAATCCTTGATGTTTACCAAGGTGTATTGGAGGGGCTCTCCATCTTCCCTTTGGAAGTATTGCCTTTCACGCAACAACTTGGATGCTTTGAAGACATCTGGCTCAATGATTTCTTCCCGAAGCCTTAAAAACTCACTATCCGTAAGGCTTACCCGATTAAGGGCTTCAAATTTGGCTTTGAAGTTCCGCTCAAGCGTTTTCCTATCAATAATATCAGGTCGGTAGGTGTATTTTAGCTCTGTCAGCTGCTTGACCAGATCTTCTTCTATTTGATGTTCTTTGCTCATTTGAACCATCTTCAAAAATTCATTGACATATGCTGGTGAAATTGCACATTTCAAAATTATTCCAGGCTATTACTTGCCGAAATAGGCCATGTCTTTTTTATACAGGCAGTTTAAATACCTAAAATTATCTTGGAAACCTTGTGAATTCCAGCAAACTGTAAAGGTGGTGATATAGATTAGAGTAATGATCTGACAGTTCAGAAATAAGTTGTGCATTTAACTTCCCGGCTTTCTCTAGGGCTTCTTGGATTGAATCACCAGAAAGGCGATAATCGTCCTTATAGCTTTGAATTACAACTTCGTAAAAACGCTCGTAATCGATGGTGTGATGAGACTCGGGAAATTGCCCGGCCCAAACACTCAGTTTCCTTTGAATTTCAGGTGTCATTTGCTTTCTCTTTTAAGGGCTCCAACGGTTTGTAAAAGGATAGTTGCGACGCTAGAGCCAATAACGCTAACCCTTTGAGTATACCTCGAATGGTGAATATAGTTTAAATAGTTGAATGTTGCAATGGGGGAAAAAAACACTAAAGTTGGAATTTCATTCCTGAAAGATTGAAGTGGCTGGCTGTTTTGTGGTGATGATTTGTGAGAAACAAGTTTAGACTCACCGGGTAATGGAAAGTATTACCTAATAAAATAGTTCATGTTATTTGATTTATACCCTCTCGTGGACTAGGTGGCCTGGTCCTATTTCGGAGAGATCGGTACCTCGGGAGGTAATGGCTACGGTAGATAAATATGAGGGGTGCTGCCCAGGCTTATGACCTGCGACCATCCGCTCGATTGTGCTCAGCTTTTTCTTCTATTTCACTCCAGTTTTTGAAAAGCTCAGTGCTATGCAGTCTTTTGATAGTCTGGGTTCTCTTATATTTATGGTGCTGCTTTTTTGTCTTTATTTTTATGGCATAAATGTCCTTATCAAAGAAGGTCATAGTTATTTCTTCTAAAGAGGCGGCTAAGTCAATAATGTCCGACTTGATTATTAATGCTACTTCTTTGAAACTATCGTCATTACTTTCTTTTAGAAGAATGTCCACATTCGCAATATAGTCCTGGATGAAATTCAATTCTCTGAACACCTCTATGTCAAGCCAATGGGTGTTGTAGTTCACTAGTTCATAAAATCTTCTTATGAATTGATCAAATTCTTCTCTGCTTGAGATTATTACAGGATAAGTAATCACGTTATCGCCCTCGTCTGCAGATTTTGTTGATACCGTTGTCCTTAATAGGCGAGAAATTTCTAGCACTTCTTCATGTGCTTGAAGTCTTTTATCAAATATTTTTTCCAGTATGCGCAAATGGGCTTCTTTGGATTTGAGCTTCCAATTCACAAAGGATGTAAGTCCAACTCCAAGCAGAACTCCAAGCATTCCAACTAAGGTAGATATTAACGCTATTTTCTGGTCTATGGTCATTTTTAACTTGAGTACAGCGTCCAACTATCATCCGTAAGCAGGACTTTCCAAAATTTATAAAAGTATCTCATCCCGTTATACTTTGCAAATAGCTCAGTAAGCTTATGGATGATAGTGTATGTGTGTGCCCAGCATGGGCACCTGGCATCTAAAATACCAAATTATTCCATAGGGTGAAAAACCTGTACCGATTTCTATCTATATCCCCTTTTGTGCCGAGTTCCCTATATTAGCCGGGACTGGGTGTGTCCCGAAACATTAGCAAGTCGCAATACCTGCTCCGCATCAACGGGAGTCGCTTGTCGTAGGCTCAGGTCTCGGGTTAGGAAAATGGGAAGATGGCCCGCCACGGCCGATCAAATTCGGATTAAAATTACAACTATCACGTTATCATACCGAAGTAAAAAGGATACGAATCGATGCTCACCTATTACACTAAAAACAACCCATCATCCGGTCAACAGCCCTATACGAGCCCCGTACTTAAGGTGGCTTGAGAGCCTCGACCTGAGTCATTTTGCTCAGGTCGAGCTCGATTGGCATTAGTTATTCTTCCTCAAAATCAAAGGCTTTAAGTTGATTATTATAAATATCTTTTAATGCCTTTTTAAATATAACTTCTGATTCCTGTTTATTAAATTCCTTACCAGTTGCCATTTTTGTCTGCTCAATTGAATCTTTCAAGATTTCTTCTTTTAAGCCTGAATCATTCGCGAGGTTTTCCATTGTTTTAGAAAATGCTTCTTTGAATACTCTTTTTGAATCTTTATAGTAAAAGTTTGATTCCGATTTTTCCATTTCAAGGTAGGAATCGACAATATTTCCATTCTCTATTAGATGTTCAAAAAGCAAACCAAATTTAGTATATATTTCTTCTGGTTTTACAGTCTTGCTTGCTGAAATATACCCTGAGTAAGGTGATTTCCTGTATGGGTCAACTCCCTTATATAGAAATCTACCATTGCACGTCCCCATAGTTACAAAGAGCTTGTTTTTCGTTGCGACATTGATGGGTCGTAATAAATTACAGATTTCTTCCCATTTAATCAGTTCACCATTTGATAAAACTAATCCTTCTAATGCATTATCTCCATGCATTTCGAAATGAATAACAACTCCTTCCTGCATGAAATTAGCGTTGTATTGGACATATTTGATAATCTGCGAAAATGATTCTTTTGAATTTACTTTGTGAAACTGATGTGTAAAGTCTTTCCCATATAAATCTATTCGTCTTCTAATTATGTCATTATATAATGCTTCACCCGTAAAATGTACACCATCACTTTCGTCCAGACTTTCAATAACAAGTATATGCTTTACTTTTCCTGTCATTTATTTATGAGCTTTTTGTATTATGCCGAAATTAATACCACCAGTTTAGCTATAAGCAGTTGTTTCCCAAAGGGCGCTATTGCTTATAGGTTTGGTGGTGCGCCTTGAATGGTGAATATAGGTCAAAAATTTGACCGTTCCAATGGGTGAAAGTCCCTTAATCGCCGGGGTAACACCTCGAACCCAAGCAAGTGGAAATGCCTGCCCAATTTTTTCACAGGGCTGATGTGGGGTGACCAATGCACTGACGCCCTGAAGTTTCAGGATAAATAATAAGCCAGTTTGCGGTGTCTGTACTGATGAACAGAAACCTTATACTGAGACCATGAGGTCGGATGAGGTGCCACATCACGCCGAAGTCCTAGCCTTCCGAAAGGAAGGAAGCATCGAAATGGTAGATATGGCAGGAATAGGCACAAGTATATTCACCTTACCGAGGGAGGTCGCTGGGTGTCGGGAACACCTAGAGAAGTCAGCGGAGGTCATAGTAGTTACCGAAAACGATCTGTAAGAGCTACAGGGGTCTCACTGGGAATGGAAGGACCGAACATATTGTGAAGTGAAAATTCGATAAGAAGCGTTAGCGTAGCCTTATCTTAAATGTAGCGGAAAGGGAATATGGTTTAAAGAGTGACATTCCTATGCTATAAGAATCGCCGTATACGAAACCCGTATGTCCAGTGGTTTGAGAGCCTCAGCCTGTACCATTTGATTCTGTTAGGGCTAAGCTTACAGGAAAGAATTTTATCTATGAAAATATTTTATTTCTTTGGACAAGTTATCTAGGTCAGGAAAAACACTGGAAAGCTTGATTCCTAGTATTTCTAGTTCAAATGCTATTTCGGCTAAAGTATTTTGAGGTATTTTAATCTTTCTAAGCCAATTCGAATTAGGTTGGAGGCTTTCTAAAGAATTCGTTTCTGAATGAATCGTAAAAGCACTTTGTTGCATTATTATTCTCTTATGGGTTTCGATTGCAGATGTAGCAATTACACCGAGATTATCATTCCTGTCTGTGTAAAAGGCCTGATTTATCAACTCCAAAGAAGAGTTACTGTCAACTGGATAAATTAAATTTTCATGCCCAAAATATTCATTCATTTGTCCAGGACATAGCATCCAAATACATGCATCTTTCTCAGAACTGATATTACTATGTCTGTGATAATCATTTACCGCAAAATACAAAGCAATTAATGGAGACTTTGACCAGTCCAAAAGTCTAGTTGGTAATCCATGGTGTTGCATAAGTGAAAGCCAACCTGAGTTGTCACCAGCTCCTGGAAATAAGGTAGTTCTTGCCCTTGCTTTGAACAAAAACTCTCGAGTCATATATGATTCTTGCGTTTTTGAATATTCTCGCCACAAACTTGGTAGTAATTTCCAAGAATAATCTGAATGTCCACGAAACCACCAAATCACGTGTGTTTCTGATAATAAGTATTTAAAGTATTCAGTAAGTTCAGAAACATTTTTAATTGAAATTTCCATCTTTATTGCGGTTTTTTATTCTTACAAAGTATATTAAAACTTGCCTGACTATCTCATTCCGGCCGGCAGAACCCATAATCTGGTGAAATGCCGTATACGAGACCCCTATGTACGGTGGTTTGAGGGGTGCTTTGCTGGCTTATGGCCTGGGGCCATTCACAATTAGGATCTTTTATATTTCCTTATTATTTTCGATGGCTTTTACAACTCGCGAGATTTCCGGTGGAATTTCTCTCATTGACATTTCTCTAGCAATTGAAAGGGTACTTAAAGAAGCATTCCAAGTTCTGTTAGACCATTCACTAAGCCTCTTAATTACTTTCTTCCCCGAAACTAAATTCCGCTTTTCTTTATCCCATTTAGGATTAATCTCATCTCGTGCTTCAGAATGTGCTTTTCCAGCAGTATAACTTCTATTTTCATGATGAATTACTGTAGACACCGAGTCAATAACATCGTCCTTTAACGAGTCGACAATTTCGTCAATTTTGTCTGTTACAATCTGTAAAGTAATTGATTTTGTTTCTGATTTGTTACGACGAATTATTCTGTAAATAGCAGCATCACAAATGAGATAGTTCTCTATTTCCTTTTTACTCCAAACTTTAAGGTTAATCCGGTGCTTGACAGCATCATTTTGTCTTTTAGTAATTTCTTTTGAAGAGTGATAATCTGAGTCAAAAAGAGAAAAAACCGATATTCTCGTATCTCCTGCATTTCGCAACAACATTTGGGAACCAACAACATAGTTCCATCCTCCCCAGCCACCGCAAGGCATACTTGGGATAGAATCAAAAGGTTCAGAACTATTGGGAAAAAGGGTGTTTTGGAATCGCTTAAGGATTGATATGTCTTTGCCTTCAACTATTAGAAATTTTTTCGTGTTCCAAAGTCTAGCTAATTCAATATTCTGTATGCTTCCAATATTGTGAATGATGCTTTGAACAGCTGGTAAGTTGGAGGCATAAAAAGACTTTTTTTGCTGCCTGTCAATTACGAGCACTTCTTCTGGTTCAACCTCAGCCATTATTTCAATCGAATGTGTTGCCACGATCACTTGTACAAACCTATTTCTTAGAAATCTTATAAGCTTCCGCTGTAAATCTGCATGCATGTAAACATCAGGTTCATCAAGAATTACAGTTGAGTTCTTATGGCTCCTAGCTAAAAACCATATTGTTTGAAGCCACATTTGTAATCCGTGACCCATCCACCCAACCTCTGCCACAAAGTAATCGTCTTGGACTAGTAGCGCCAATTTGCTGCCAGTTGTTTGTGATCTCCCTGATAACTCAACTATCCTTAGTCCAGGCCAAGTATCTTCAGCCATTCTCTTAAATTCCTGATACCTTGAATTCAATTGGTTAAGTTGATTTCTAAAGTGCCTAGAAGCTAGGGAGGATGATATATTTGAGAGAATGTAATCTGCTCTTAGTGTTTCCTCTACCGTTTGTAATGGCCCGATTTGAGGAAGAATGTTTATTACTGGAAATCTAGCTTCTCTAGCTTGACCCTTTGTTTGAATTATTTGTCCCGTTTTATCAAACAACACTCCATGAAGTTCACCTTCATTTCCAATATAAAGAATCACTTTGTAATCGTTTTTGAAGATAGCCTCTATTTTGGAAGGGGCATTTCCATAACGATGAAATAAATTATCTCTAGAAAATTCGATCCCTTTCAGCGATGGTGAAACACCTCGAAAATTTAACGGTAATTCTGTCCATGCTGGCGGATTTCTAAATACGAGATTTTCATATCTTGTTGTAACCAATGAAATAAGTCTGAGAGATTCAATAAGGGTCGATTTACCCGCATTATTCTTCCCAACTACAATTGAAAGCTTTTTGAATCTAATCTCGTGTTCATCAAAGCAGCGATAGTTATTTAAGATTAAGGTCTTGATCACAGGCGGTAATTGAGTGCACTCTGCATTTTATTTAACGTTTAACGGTATCCCAATCTAATACGTTTTTGATGTTTTTGAAAGGATCTACTTGCACATTGGTATTTAATTCAGGGGTTTTGGTGGAGGAATGGCTATGTAACCATTGATCGTGAAGCAAATTTATTCCGGTTTTGAGTAAATGAATGGCATTACTACGGCGGAGTATATTATCTTTTTCTTTACACCTTGGAATTTCACCGTCTCGTTGAATTCAGGGCAAGGCACAAAAAAAGCTACAGAATTGAATCTGTAGCCCTCTTAAATTGTGAAGCGATAGTAAGTAATTAAAAAATAACACAAACCACCCGTACAACATTTTGGTCAACATTTTACGTAACCTACTGATATTTAGTCACTTCTGCTCCTCCTCTTGGGCTCGAACCAAGGACCCTCTGATTAACAGTCAGATGCTCTAACCAACTGAGCTAAGGAGGAATAATCGCGTTTTCAGGGCTTTTCCTTAAACGAGATGCAAACATAACAGCTTACTTATTTTTTTCCAAATATGGGTGCACGGATTTTTCGTGAATTTTCCACCAATCCCAACATGGGTGTCAGTATCAGCGAGTTAATTTCCATCGGTGCATCGGTTCGTTTGAGTTTTTCGGCTCGCTCCGAGTCACTATTGCCTTTCGCATGATTTTTTAAGCATCGCCCTTTTTTTTACATGAAAAAAGTATAAATTTGCCCTTCCGTTATAGGAGGGAATGTTTAGCAATCCATGCTAGCATTTCTTTTAAAATCTCGGGGTGTAGCGCAGTCCGGTAGGGTATCCTGACAGGAGTCAGGAGGGTCGTGGGTTCAAATCCCATAAAGTACATTTGAAATATTGGCTAATTAATAAATCTCGGGGTGTAGCGCAGTCCGGTAGCGTACTTGCATGGGGTGCAAGGGGTCGTCGGTTCAAATCCGGCCACCCCGACGAGAGTTGAGCCAGGCTGGTTTCCCAGTCTGGCTTTTTTTATGGAATAGTTTGTATACATACTGTACTCCGCTTCGCTGGATCGTTTTTACGTAGGCCAGACCCAGGACCTTGAAGCGCGCCTTCAGCGACATAATTCCGGAAGAAATAAGTCCACAAAAGGAGGCATGCCCTGGGAAATGGTTCATGTTGAAACCTGTGCGGACAGAACTGAAGCGGTCAGCAAAGAAACAAAAATCAAAAACCTCGGAAGTAAACGGTACCTTCAGATAATCGGTAAAGATTTTAACCCTCAGCAGCCAGGAAGCGTATTCCGACAGTAGTCAGGAAGGTCGTTGGTTCAACTAGAACGAAGCCTGACCTAAGTCAGGGCTCCCCGAGGAGCGTTAGGCCCGTAGGGGATAGCTGCTGGCTTTTTTTATTTCAGTCAAATATGGGAAAATTATCCGCCAATTTCCAGTGTCGGTTACTCGCTTTCTTCGAAAAATCGTACCTTAGACTGCGCCGAATAATTTCCTGGTTGGAATTTTTTTGGTGCGCTATTTTTGTAACCAATCCACTACGTAACGAGTAAGTTAAAAATGGCATTCAAAGCAATTTTATTTTCCGTATTTGCGGGTCTTAGCTTTCAATCCCTGGCACAGACCCTAGAGATCAAACCCTACCTGCAAGATGTAGAGCCGAATTCCGCCATTGTCATGTGGCAAACCTCCGAAGGGGAAGAAAGCATCGTGGAATGGGGCACCAGTCCCGAATTGGGTGAAAGTGCTTCGGGTACTTCTGAAGCGATCAATTATGACGATGCACGGGTTCATACCGTCAAAATTACCGGTTTGGAACGGTTTACCGAATACTATTACCGGGTGCGAACCGGAAATGCCCGTTCCGATATTTTTCAATTTAAAACGCCTCCGTTTTCCAGCGATGGAAAAGAATTTAAAATTGTTGCGATGAGCGACATGCAGTACGACTACAATCAGCCCGATAAATTTCATGAAGTGTTGAACGAAGGGGTTATCGGCTACCTGGAAAAAGAGTTTGGCGGATCCTTGCCTGATAACCTGGCCATGGTGCTGATACCGGGAGATCTGGTAGAAAATGGGGCAAAATTTCATCAATGGAAAGACCACTTTTTTAACCCGGCGGAGAATTTATTTGCCCAAGTGCCGGTGTACCCGGTACCCGGAAACCATGAGCGCAATTCTGTTTACTACTTTAAATATTTTAGTCTGCCCGAAAATGGGACGCCCGCTTATGCCGAACATTGGTGGTACAAAGATTACGGCAACACCCGGGTCATTGGTTTGGACTCAAACGATGGGTACCGGGATTTACGCGAACAATTGGACTGGCTGAAGGAAGTATTGGCGGACACCGAAAACGACGATAAAATCGATTTCGTTTTTGCGCAATTGCACCATCCGTATAAGTCCGAACTTTGGATTCCGGGTGAAGAGGATTTTACGGGGCGGATCGTTAAGGAATTGGAACAATTTTCGACCAAAACGGGAAAGCCCAGTATTCACTTTTTTGGACACACGCACGGATATTCCAGGGGACAATCCAGGGACCACAAACACCTCTGGATCAATGTGGCCTCGGCAGGAGGGGCCATCGATAACTGGGGTGAATTTGAGGGCAGGGATTACGATGAGTTTACCGTTACACAAGATGAGTACGGATTTGTCATGGTGTCCATAGACGGCGATCGAAAAGACCCAAAATTCACCATAAAACGAATTAGCCGCGGTAATACCATTGAACACCGGGAGAACGAATTGAGAGATTCCATTACGGTATGGAGAAAAGAACGCAAACCGAATACCCCCGAAGCCATGTCGCCAACGGGATCCGGGGTTTCTATCGAGGGGGCCGTGTTGAAAGCCGGTCCCTTTACGAGCGACTATACCGGTACGTTTCATGCAGCGTCCCATTGGCAGGTATCCAGATCCATGGGGTTTGAGACATTGGATTACGAGAGCTGGCAACAATACCAGAATTGGTACTACAAAGAAAATCGGCAAAAGGATGATGACTTGACGGATGAAAAAACGGAGCGCCTAGCTCCCAATACAAGTTACTATTGGCGGGTTCGTTACCGGGATCAAAACCTGAATTGGAGTGATTGGTCAGCTGTAAGGACGTTTCAGACCGACGAAAAATAACGATTGATCCGTAGTATTCCCATGAAATAGGTGCTTCTCAGCCGCACACAGCTCCTGTATACTCCGAACCTGGGGTGCCGTATGGGGAAAGGGAGTTGACCCGGCCGCACCTGTACACCAAGTCGTCGGTCTTTCCTAAGGGGGGCTATTTCCAGAAGTCCCGTACGAGTTTTCAATGTGGAGAATTCCGGTTCCTTTTATTACTTGACGTTTTTAAAACCTGCTGCCGTTGGTGCCGAACCGGCTAAAGCAGTACCGGAGTGGGTGGCTATTTGATTGAAGACCGTCTTCGAGGGATGCATAGGAGGGGATGCCGTGAGTAGCGGTAATATTTTGACGGCAGGCCCCATCAACTAGTGCAGCAACCGTGAAAATTCCGTTTTGGCAGCTAGTTGCAGTAGGTTTTACGGAGACAAGTAATGGACAATATGCGAATTTTTCTGGAGTAAAATTCGGAAAGCAAACCGATCAGAAGGAAAAACTGCTCCACCACTTTTAAAACGTCATCCTGACAAGGAGGGGAATGCAAAGAACCTGTCGGGGAAAATTTTTTCCGCAAGTAGCCTGCTTTCTTAACTAAAGTGAACGAGTTATGGCATCTCCCTAATCTACTTTTGAATGATCATCATAAAAAAAAGACATGCAAAAAAGAATACGGTGGATTGGTTTTGTCATTTTGATGGCAAATAGCTTTTACGTCAATGCACAATACGCCCTGCAGGATAGTACTTCTAAAAGATTTTTTGTTGGTAGCACCTTCTTCGTCCTTGGAAATTTCGCCGAGGCAAACAGGCCTGATTTTGTACAGGTTAATTCCGGCTACCGGATCACACAAAAGGATGTGGTATCCTTAGAGCTCAAAACCTGGAAATATGCCTGGTCACTGGGTATTCCATACGGAGCTTCTTATGAAGCACCGGAAGAAAAGTTTCCGGGATACATTAGAGAATATGGTTTTGCGCTGGTTTATCAGCGATTTTGGTGGAAAGGTCTGTATTCGGGAATTCATGTAATGAATGCCTGGCAGCGTTTTGTAGATGAGAATAATCAGAAAATCGACAAGGGTTTTCAAATTTTTAACACCTACCGTCTTGGCTACCATATTAAGCTGTTCAAAAACAGGTTTTTCATTGAACCATCCATTGCAATCACCCATCGTCTCTTTCACACAGAAATGCCTGATGGATTCAGGCAGCAAGATGACAAATGGTCGAAATTTTTCTATGGAGAGCCCGGGCTGCATTTTGGATTTAATTTTTAGGCAATGAAAGCGGTTATTTGCACCAAATATGGAAGTTCCGAAGTGCTTCGGTTAAAAGAAGCACAAAAGCCCAATTGGAATTTATTAAAACTCATTTTGAAAAGGGAGAGATGAAAGCAACAATCGATGCAACATCTTCGCTTGAAGGAATGCAGCACGCCCATGGCGAGGTAGACACGGAAAGAAAAAAGGGGGATGTAGTGATAAGGGTAACCAACTAATAAAACTATAATAAATAATTAAATGATGAATAAAAGGAAAACTATGCTAAATGTAACAAAATCGGCCTTTTTGGTATTTTCATTCGTACTTATTTCATGCGAAAAAGACGACTGCTTACCAAAAAATCCGTGTGAAGTACAAAACCCAATACAGGAATTACCCTGGCTAAAAGAAGCCATTGATGAGGTGCGTACTGATGAATACTCCTACTATTCCACGGCTTTGTATCAAGGTGAAAGGATTTTCTTTTATGGCAACTGTGACCCCTTGGCAAATTACGCATCAATTATCCGGAACTGTGCTGGAGATGAATTGGGAAATACGAATGAGGTTTATGATAGGCTTTCAGAAATTGAGGTGATATGGAAGCCGGAGAACTCAAAATGTAATTTATAATGCATGGGATTATTTGGAACGATCTATAAGAAATCCAGCATCGTTATACTAGGCGTCTAAATTTGAAAAAATAGGATTATCCATAAGATGAAATATAAACCAGGAGACACGTCACATGAGAAACGCGGAAACGTAAAAAAGGCTCCAATAGGAAGAGAATTTTATTTCCTTTACAGACACTCATTTCTTTGTAGTCGGTAAATGAATAGGCACCAAAATTGCTAATTCGGAGTGCACCACTAATGGAAACATAAGCGCCTTTAAAAAAGGCGTTGATACGAAAGGGTACCACAATGCGCTCAATGCCCCTTTTGCATCCACTTTTCCACCGCCTCCCGGTATGCTTCTCCGATCGAAAATTCCTGGTCTCCTAAAAAAAGGCTGTTTTTACGGACGGCGGTAATCTCAGCCAGGGCGACCGCATAGGATTTGTGGATACGGATAAATTTATTTGCTGGCAAAACCGACTCCAGTTCCTTAAAGCTCATGCGCACCAGCAGGGGCTGCTCCCGGTCCTTTAAGTAAAATTTTATGTAGTCTCCATAGCCTTTCATCCAGACAATGTCCTCAAACCGGATTTTCAATTGGCTGTAATCTACCTGTGCAAAGAAATGGTCGGGGGCCTTTCCGGGACTATCTGCCGGTTTTGCACGCTTCAATTCGTAGCGTTCTTTGGCCCGGTTGCAGGCCTTGATAAACCGCTCCAGCGGTACCGGTTTCACGAGGTAATCTACCACGTCCAGGTCAAAACTGTCCACGGCATATTGGCTATAAGCGGTAATGAAAATGACCATGGGTTTCGTTTGCAGGCTGGAAATAAACTGAAACCCCGTCAGTCCGGGCATTTGAATATCGGTAAATACCAGATCTACAGGCTGCGCGCGCAACGCTTCCATGGCCTCAAAAGCATTGCTACAGGTGGCCAGCAGCCGTAAATAGGGGACCTTGCTGATGTTGTCCTTCAGGAGTTCAAGAGCGAGCGGCTCGTCATCGATGGCGATACAGGTGATCATGTTCGGAGGGTTAGGTCTAAATGTACGGTAAACCAGCCATCGGAGCGGCGAATATGGAGTTGGTGCGTATCTCCATAGAGCAGTTCGAGCCTTCGTTTTACATTGGCCAGTTCAATTCCCGACCCACTTTCGTTACTTGCGTCACCCGAGGCGAATTTGTTTTTTACGCAATAATGCAGCCGGTTCCCCTGCGTTGTCAGGGAGATATGGATGGCGGGTTCGGCAATCAGTCCGGTACCGTGCTTGAAGGCGTTCTCCACAAAGGGAATCAGCAGCATGGGTTCGATATGGTGCCAGTCTTCGGTAGGGTTCAGGTCGATATCCAGCCGCAGTCGGTCTCCGATGCGTTGCTGCTGCAGGTCGATATAGCCCTTCAGGTATTCCAATTCCCGCTTTAGCAGTACTTTTTCCTCGTCCGTTTCGTAAAACATGTATTTTACCAAAGCTGCAAGTTTTAGCAAGGTGGGTTCCAGCGCATCGCTTTTCATCCGGGCGAGGGCTACCGTGTTGTTCAATACGTTTAGAAAGAAATGCGGATTGATTTGTGACCGGAGAAAGGCCAGTTCGGTCTTCAGGTTTTCTTGTTGTTGTTCGCTAGCCAGCCGATCGGATCGGATCTTGTCGGATACGGACCTAAAGGCGATTGCCGCCATCAGAATACATACAAAGGGAACCGCATTGTAAAGCGCGGAGCGGTAAACGGAAAAAGACAAATCGGCCAGAAAGATTCCAAAAAGCAGGCGGTGAACGAGCAGGATGCCAGCAAAGAGCAGTAGTTGGAGGAGCAGGTAACCGGCAAATTTCCGTTGGTACAGGAAGCGGGGAATCAGCAGCCGGGTGTTTGCATAAAAAAGGATGACCCAGAAGATGTTGGTCAGGCTGTTTAGGTACAGAAAGTTTTCGGCCTGCGCGGATCGTGGTCCCCTGCCTCCGTAGCCCTGCTCCACGAGAAAGGGCAGCAGGAAAAAAATGGACCAGGTCAATACGTGCAGCATGGGAGCCTGGTATTTTTGAAACGAAGTGAAAAGGTTAGCCATGTGGGTTTTAAATTAGATGCACCAATATACAAAATCGTAGGCGAACCCCGTTTTGCAAAAACTGTCGGGGCGTAGGCAAAAAAAAGAAACCGGTTGGTATCCGGTTTCCAATGCTGGGTAAGAAATACCCCATTCAGTGAGAAGGGAGCCATTAGCCCACTTCGATGTATTGGGAATAAGTGGTTTTCCCGTCCACTACCCGAATCGTATAGCTGTCTTTCACTGCCTTTTCAAAGTTGAATACTTTGTCAATGCTGCCGTCTACGTTTTCTGTGGTCCGGAAGACTTCGGCATTTTGGCTATTGGTTATCTTAATGTCCACCTTTTTGAGGTCCTTTGACGACAGGGCAAGGAACACGGTGGCTCCATCTACCCGAAATACCGAGGGAGAGGATTTTTCCTCTTTCTGGACGATTTCTATCCGGTCCTCAACCAATTTCAAGGTGTAGACCAGGCTCGCCTCCGGGTTGTCCACCCGGAAGAAATACGTGCCATTGGCTAATTGCTCCAGGTTAAACTTTTTTGAATAGGTCCCGTCGTAGGCATCGGCGAAAAACAAGGTGTTCGCAGATTGATCGGTGATGGAAATGGTTGTTCCCCGTAACTGGGAGTTTAATTGAATAAAGAGATTTTTTCCCTCATCCGAAATCAGCAGGTTTGGATTGGGAGCAGGGGTCATGCTCGTAAGCGATACGAGAAATAAAACGGCTATTGCGGCACTTTTCATTAGATTTTTCATGGTTTTTGATGTTTAGGTCTGCCGTTTGACAGGCAGGTAACAAATAATTTATGCTACAAACCTACCCGGAAAAATCCCTCCTTTTCGGAGAAGGGGACCAACTGGAAACGGTCTGCGATGAAACCGGAAATTTCTGCGACGAAAAATGGTTTTCGGGAAAGAAAAACAAGCAATTGGCAGAAAGCGTAGCCGTTCCCTGGTATAGGAATACCCTGCAAACGGCTATCCAGCGTTCGGTATGAACCCACTTTTATACCTGCGAGCGCCTGCCGTGTCCCGTTCCCTCGGAAATCGGTATTTCTCAGAAAGTGCAATTACAGAAGCAAACTTTTAAATTTCCATTTCCGCGGTGCCAGGGAAATCAGGCCGGGTGTGGATCCTGTATAAACTCCCCTAAAAGTATATTCGGACCCGTGCAGATAAGCGGTTCGCAAATCAGGGTACAGCGCAATCGGAATCTGGAAAAAATGGATCCTTTTTCCGGGGTAAACCTGAAGTCGTCGTTCATATTTGGATTCATTGGCACCTTAAAGCCGTGCCTGTTCCCAACCAGGTACTATTCCTCAAAACCAGTAAGACTTCTTCCGGGCAATCTCACGACAAACAGCCAAGAAAATTCCGACAGGAACGAGTTGAGCCGGTTTTCCGATTACCGGGGCAGGTGGTAAAAATGCCCGTCTTCGCCGCCTGCCAGTATCTCCCAAACACCGTCGCCGTTCCAATCCACAAAGGTTGGGCTGGTGGTGTGTCCGGCCAGCATTTGCTCCGTAAACGGGGCATTGTATCGGAAGACCACCTTCTCCGGATTTTGGCTGATATTTTCAAATAGCGAAACGTTCAGGCTATTGACCAGCAGGTCCATATCGCCATCGTTGTCCCAGTCTACAAAGCTGATTTTGCGCCGACCGCTTCTGCCGGCTATCCCTGTATTCAGCCGAAGCGGGCCGGGTGCAGCCTCTTCCACTTCGTTTTTGCTGGTCAATGCGCTGGCATTTTCTCCATAAAAAATGCGTTTCCCGGGCTGCAAAACGGTTTCTTTACCCTTTCGGCTGCCCTGATACCAGGCCAGGTAGCCTTCATGATCCAGCATGACCAGGTCCATGACTCCGTCTTTGTCCCAGTCGATGGCATAGGGTGTGGTTCGCCACTGGCTGACCAGTTCCCCTTCTGCCGGCTTCCACCAGTTCCAGCTCGGGTACGGCGGCGCCTGATCTCCCCAATCTACCCGCACCGGTTGGGGGGCTTGCAGTTCGGTACCGGTATTGCGGATCCATTCCACCTTTCCCCAGATGGAATTGAAAAGGATATCCTGATGGCCGTCTCCGTCCCAGTCGGCGACGGTGAGGGTGGTGTAGCCCCATTTGGCTTCTGCCGGACCCTGAATGGAACCTCTGTCCCCAGCCTGAATGCGGATCGGTTGGCCGTCGACTTCCAAGAGCTTCGGTTCGGCCCAACTGGGTTTGGGGCCGCCGCTCAGGTTTTCAATAAAGGCAATGTACCCGGCCGAATTGCCGGCGATGAGGTCTTCGTCTCCATCGGAATCCCAGTCCACGCTTACCGGCGTTACCAAAGCGCCAAATTTTAAATGGTCGGCTCGCTGCCGGAAATACCTGGGAGCCGTAAATTGCGGCATGCCGTCTTGCATTTCGCCGGTATTCCGCACCCAGGCTACCCGTCCGTCTTCATCGCCGACGATCAGGTCTACATGCCCGTCCTGATCCCAGTCAATGGCCACGGGAATGATCATCTCCAGATCCATTTTGATCAGGCCTTCCCCATTCTCCAAAAACCTGCCTTCCTTGTATACCGGTTGTTCCCGGCTGCCGACATTTTCAAAATACGTCATCCGGTCCAGAAATTCACCGCAAATCAAATCCAGGTCTCCGTCTCCATCGTAATCTGCCAGGTTGGGGGAAGGAGCGCCGTATACATCGATTTCTTTTCCTCCGGCCTGCAGTCGGCCGCGGTTGTGGTATTGCCCGTCCTTGTTTTCCAGCAGGTACACGTAGCCATGCAGGGGGCCATTGACCCAATTGCCGGTACTATCGTAGGCGTTGTCCCAACCATAATCCGACCAGTCGTCCATGCCCACCAGGATATCCAGGTCACCATCGCCTTCGTAATCGACCATTTTCCATTGGTTGAACCGCGGGCTTTTCCCCAAATCTTTGGTAAGTTCCTCGATGGGGAACAAGGCCTGCGGTTCGGAATCCAGGGCCCTGCGGAAATCCTTCAGTTCGGCTCCGGGGATGGTCACCTTGGGTTCTCCCGGGCCGTAGTGGGAAATCTGAACTTTGGGGATGGCATCTCCCAGGCGTACCGGAGGTTCGAAGATGGGAAAAGCTTCTCCGCTGCTGTTTTCGAAAAAGTAAAGGCCATTAAACGGCTTGTCCGGACAGGACACCAACAAGTCCATGTCCCCGTCTCCGTCGTAATCCAGGGGCAGCGGCCAGGCCCACAAGCCCACTCCCAGGTAGGAACTGGCCTCGGGTCGGTTGTAATTGACCCGGGTAAATTCGGAAACGGTATCGGCGGTTTCGGTAGCTTGTTTCTGGCAACCTGTTCCCAGCAGGAGGCAGGAGACAAGAAGTGACAAAGCGGTTTGCGGGTAGCTTGGCATGGGTGCTGTTTTTTGATACGGTTGGATTTTATTGGCAACTAGTAATTTACCCCGGCAGGGGCTAAATGGGCCATTAGCCCCTACCCATGTAGGGCATGCCGTTGGCCATTAGGGTGATCCAGGGAATATTGGTATCCAGCGGCAGTCCTGCCATATACACGATGGCCCGTCCTACTTCTTCCAGGTCCATGGTGGGTTCCACCTTTTGCGACCCATCTGCTTGCAGGATGCCTTCTTCGATTTTTTTGGTCATGGCACTCTTGGCATTCCCAATATCGATTTGGCCGCAGACGATGCCATGGGCCCTTCCATCCAGGTTGCTGGAGCGGGTAAGGCCCGTGACCGCATGCTTGCTTGCCGTATAGGCGACCGACAGGGGGCGGGGAACCTGCGCGGATATGGAGCCGTTGTTGATGATGCGCCCTCCTTTCGGTCGCTGTTTTTTCATCAGTCGAAACGCTTCCTGGGTGCAAAGAAAGGCCCCGGTCAGGTTGGTATCGATCACGTTTTTCCAATCGGCAAAAGCCAATTCTTCCAGGGGCACGGAGGGGGCATTTACGCCGGCATTGTTAAACAAAAGATCCAGGCGACCAAAGCCTGTCTCGATTGCTTCAAAAAGTTGCCGGATTGCGGCGGGATCCGCGATATCCGCTGGAGCGACAAGGTGTTTGGTCCCCTTGCAATGCGCCGCTGTTTCTTCCAGGTTTTGTTGGTTTCTTCCGGAGAGGATCAGCGTCCAACCTTCTTTGGCCAGTGCTTTAGCGACTGCCCGGCCGATTCCCGAACCGGCACCGGTGATCAATGCGGTTTTGATAGGCTGATTCATGCAATGGTGGATTGGATATTTTCCTCCCGGATGTAATTCCGGATAATTTCTTCTACGTCCTGATCGGCCGTAAAGCCCAGAGCATCGGCTTTCCGGGTATCAAAGTGGGGCGGCCAGGTCAATACGATGCTTTGAAGGAAAGCATCCGGTTGATGGCTGATGCGTTTGGCCACTGCGGGGCCGGCCACCCGTTCCAGGCAGTCGATCATGTGCTGCACCGAAACGGTCAGTCCGGGCAAATTGACGGTCCGGTCATCTCCAATCAACTCGGGGGACAGGCTGGCGGCATGCAGAAAGTTTTTTACAACTTGTTTGGGGGATAGAATCCAGAATTCCGAAGTAGGGTCCACCGGGTAACTGGCGGGTTGTCCATTGAGCGGTTCCCGAATGATGCTGCTCAAAAACGAGGAAGTGGCGGCATTCGGCTTGCCGGGTCGTACGGTGATGGTGGGAAGCCGGAGGCAGCGAGCGTCCACAAATCCCCTACGGCTGTAGTCGTTCATGAGAAGATCTACGATGGCTTTTTGGGTGCCGTAGGAACTTCGGGGTTTGGGAGCGGTTTCCTCGGTGATCACCTGCCGTACATCTCCTCCGAAGATACCGCAGGAGCTCGCAAAGACAATGCGGGGCCGGTGTCCCAGCTCCCGGCATTTTTCCAGCAGGTGCAGCGATCCATTCAGGTTGACCTCCATGCCCAGGTCGAAATTTTTTTCTGCTTCCCCACTCACGACGGCAGCGAGGTGAAAGATCAGGTCGGGTTTTTTGTCGAGCAGTGCGTCTATCTGGGAGGGGTCGCCAAAATCCCCTTGCACGCAATCAAATTCGGGGTCATTCGCGAGGGTTTCGGGAAAATGGCGGTCAAACAAGGTCAGGCTACTTCGTGCAGCAGGGTTTTGTTGACGGTATTCACTAGCCAGGCGGCTTCCGATAAAGCCCCCTCCACCGATAATCAGTACATGCATGGGTTGATGCGTTTTTTGGTTAAATTAAAGGAACAATCCAGGACAACAGCCATACCTGCAGCATTCCTGCCAGGGAAATGATTGCCAACAAAAAGGTCCAGGTTTTCAGGGCTTCTTTCTCTGTCAGTCCGCTCATACGGGCTACCACCCAAAAGGCGCTGTCGTTCATCCAAGATACGAAAAGGGAGCCAAATCCCATAGCCATGAGCAGATAAACCGGATGGTAGGGCAATTCAGACCCGTCTCCGATCAAGGCCGAGACAATGGCAGCACTGGAAATCATGGCCACCGTTCCGGATCCCTGGGCGGTTTTCAAAACTGCCGCAATCAGCCAGGCCAGGGGAATGTAATGGAGTTGCAGGTTTTCCGAGCTCAGGCGAATGGCTTCGCCGATACCGGTATGCCCGATCATGGCTCCGTAGGCCCCACCTGCGCTTGTTATCAAAATAATCAGGCCCCCTATTTCCAGCGGTTTCCCGATTTTCTCCCAGAGTACGGTTGATTGAAGGTCTCGGGTGATGGCCCACAGGTACAAGGCCACAGCCGTTCCCGCTGCCATGGCCAGGTTTTTATTCCCCAAAAAGCCCAGCCATTCCGGCACCGATCCGGTGAGGGCTTCCACCAGCGATGCAGCGCCAATCAGCAAGATGGGAAGTAGGATGGGTAGCAGGGAGAGGCCCAGGGATAGCTCCTTGCCACCGGCCACGATGGGTGCCGGAGCGATCCGCAAGGGAATGCGAAGGGCACGGTTCAGTTTTTTTCCGACGAATAGAACCACGAAGGCGGGGAGAATGCCCAGCAGCAGCCCGGTACTGATCACCAGGCCCAGGTCCAGGCCTAGCGTTTCTGCCATGATCAGTGGTCCGGGTGTAGGGGGTACGATGCTGTGGGTAATGGCCGCTCCTCCGCCGATAGCAGTCACGTACAACACGTAATCCTTACCCGTTTTTGCCGCCAGGGTGATTCCCAGCGGAATAAGCAGAAAAAAAACCGTGTCAAGAAAGACCGGGATGGACAGAATGAATCCGGCCAGCATCAGCGCAAGCCCTGCTTGTTTTTCTCCCAGGCGTTTTAGGAGCTGACTGACAATCTGCGAAGCAGCTCCGCTTTCCATCATGGCCGTGCCGATGACCGCAGCCAGCGCAATGACCCAGGCAATTTTTCCCGCCATGCTACCCAATTCGGTCATGGGTAGCTCGATGGCAGCGATCAATCCCCGATCGCGGACCAGGTCCGGACTGATCAATCCCACAAAAACGGCCGCGATGACCAAGGCAATAAAGGGATGAAAACGCCATCGGGAAATGAGTTGTGCTACCAGTAAAATGCTGAGCAATAGCACCAGAAAAGACCAGTATGGGGAAGAAATTAAGCTATCCATTCTTTAAATAAGGGAAAAAAAATGGAAAAATCCGGCGTTTTTTGCAAAAGTCGAAATTTTTCTCTCGATTTAGAAAATCCGAGCATACTTGCTTGCTTTCGTTGGAACCTTTACTTTCCTTTACAGAAACATACAAATGACAGGCGGTTTTTTTTAACCCGTAAACGAAAGGAGCATTTGAAAGAGGAAGAGATGGCCCTCCCTGCGTTGCAGGAGATGGTAGGGTGCCTGCCCAGTAGCGTTATCGAAAACGAGTCCCGGAGCGATGCGATCGGGGAGACTTGCAGGAGCTTGCCTATCATAATCATGGGCAAAGCGTTGGACTGCGCTGCACGGGTGGATACTGACGTCGATTCCATTGATGGAATGGATTTTTTTTACAGCAACCGCTTGGTACCCTCAAATTTCTAAACCGGTGAACACAAAACACATTCCCTATTTGTACCTGCTTCTGCTGCTGCAGTTTGTCCTGATTGGCTACTTGTGGTTTGGGGGAGCAGATAGCGGCTCTGCTCTGAATTCACTAGAGAACCCAGCCCGAATTCAGGAAGCATCGCCTACGCGTGTCCCGCGGGTACGTATTTTTGAATTGCCCGAATCGCCCGGGTTCGCAGGCGAAAAAGTTCCGATGGATGATCCCGAAGTCTACGAGCGCTACGAGCGGGAACTGTACGTCAATGCGTATTGGGAATCCAATACCCTGCTGATGATGAAGCGCGCCGGGAAATTTTTCCCCTTCATCGAGCAGACGCTGAAAGAAAACGGTATCCCGGACGACTTTAAATACGTGGCACTGATCGAGTCGGGCTTGATGAACGTGACCTCGCCGGCCGGGGCAAAGGGTTTCTGGCAATTTATGAAAGGCACAGCCGGTGATTTCGGATTGGAAGTCAGCCGGGATGTGGACGAGCGGTACCATTTTGAAAAATCCACGCTCGCTGCCTGCAAATACCTGCGGGCTGCCTACGGTAAATTTGGCAACTGGACCAGTGTAGCGGCTAGCTACAACATGGGCATCGCCGGGATAACGCGCAGGAAAAACCAACAACTGAGTCCGGATTATTACGACTTGTACCTAAACGAGGAGACCAGCCGCTATCTTTTCCGGGCATTGGCACTAAAAGAAATCTTCGAAAATCCCGGCAAGTACGGCTTTGAGCTTCAGCAGGACGACCTGTACAATCTTCCCCCGCTGCGGGAAATCGAAGTGACCGAAACCATATCCAACCTGGCCGACTGGGCGAAAGAACAAAAAAGCAGCTACAAAGAAATAAAGACCTACAATCCCTGGCTGGTCAATCGGCAACTGCAGGTACGAAGGGGCAAACGCTATGTAATAAAACTTCCGGTTTAATTATTGGATGCATTTTTATCAGTATCTTGAGAGGCAAATGATTATCTATGAAGAAGACGCTGGTACTAATCCTTATTCTGGTAGGTAGTATTGCTGCCTTACTTACCGTCTTGCCTTTTCTGGTCAATCAATACCTGAATCGAAATGCCGAGCGCATTGTGTCCAACATGATTACCCGGACCAATGATTTTGCCGGACACGAGGTGTCCTTTGGCGACATCCACCTGGATTACGATTACAGAGGCACGTACCTGAAAATGGATTCGGTAGACATCAGGCCCGGTGAGGACCTGGATCCCGATAAAAAAATCAGGTTTCAACTGACGTTTGACGAGGCAAGTCTTACGGGCTTTCGGTGGGTGGACTTTTTATTTTTTAACAGCATACAGCTGGACTCGGCCTATATCGAAAACGTCGTTTTGGAGACCGTAACGCCGGATTTGGAAGAAATGCAAGCAGGTCAGCAGCCCACCACCTCCGATAAAGGCGAGGATTACCAGGCGATTGGCTTAAATCACCTTCGGGTAAATAAAGTCTCCTTCGAAAACCGAGACAGCGAAACGGATTCCGTACGCCTCTCCCTGACGGATTTGTTCGTTTTTGCCGATGGCTTTCGCCTCGACAAGGAGGACAGGGAAAGGCCCGACGCGCTTTTCTCGGTCGAAAGTATCGAGGGATACCTGGCCAACGCCCAGGTGCATCTAAACAACTCTCTGAATGTCGTGGAAGCGCGAGACCTGTCCTTCAATACCCGGGATCAGCGACTTATTGTCGAGGAGATCTCCTTTCGGAATAAATTGAGGAAATACGCCTATGTCAACCGGTTTGAAAAGGAAACCAACTGGATGGAGCTTACCGATGCACGCATGCAATTGGATGGAATGGATTTCCAGGCATACTTCCGGGAAGGAACGATTTCTGCGGATACCCTGCGTCTGGAGGGACTGGACCTGGATGTATTTCGGGACAAGCGAAAAGTGGAAGACACCAGCAAACGACCCAAAATGATCCACGAGATCCTGGAAGGGCTTCCGAGAAAGCTGCATTTGCCTGCCATTGCTTTTTCGGACATTCGGATTACCTATGAAGAGAGGCCGGAAACCAAGGCACCCACTGCCGGAAAAATATTTTTTGATCAGGTGGAGGGGGAAATCAGCGGGTTTAGTACCGTTGGAGAAACCTCCGCCCAAACCGATACCCTCCGGGTGAGCGCCAGGGGCAGGCTTATGGGCCAGGGGCAGATCGACCTGCAGGCGGACCACCTGATCAACGACCGCAAAGGCACCTTTTTTCTGAAGGGCAGCGTGGGAGCAATGAACCTACCGATGCTAAATGACATGATCATGCCTGCCACACGGGTTGCCTTAAAAAGTGGAAGACTAAACGACCTCTTTTTTGATATCCGCGCAAACGACCTGGAGGGAACAGGGCAGGTCATCGCCAGGTACGAGGATCTGGAAATAGAGATTCTGGATAAAAATTTTAAACGAAACCAAAATGCGTTTCGGAGAATTGGCGCTTTCTTGGCAAACAAGGTGGTCATTCGCACCCAAAATCCCAAGAAATCGGGAGATCTGAGTAAGGGAGCCGTGTACTTCGAGCGGGAAAAGCACAAATTTGTCTTTCACTACTGGTGGAATTTGGTACTCAGCGGGCTCAAATCCACCATTACCGGGCAGACCGAAGAGGAAATGCGGGAAAAATAAGTTGCCGGAATGTGCGAAACCTTCCAGTTGTTTTTTAGGTTATTTAGGTTGGGTTAAGGCCATTCCCATCCGATTCCTTAATTTTGTCCATTCAACCAATTATCGCGCAAGCCGTTCGTATGTCAGCAGAAAAAACACCGTCGCAGGATTACATTGAGATTTTTGGCGCCCGGGAACACAACCTAAAAAATCTGGACCTGACCATTCCCCGAAACAAATTGGTGGTAATTACGGGGCTGAGCGGGAGCGGGAAAAGCTCTCTGGCCTTTGATACCATCTATGCGGAAGGGCAGCGGCGGTACATGGAAAGTTTTTCTGCGTACGCCCGCTCCTTTTTGGGAGGAATGGAACGCCCCGATGTAGACAAAATCAACGGCCTGTCTCCCGTCATATCCATTGAACAAAAAACTACCTCCAAAAACCCCCGCTCCACGGTAGGTACGGTTACCGAGATTTACGATTTCATGCGCTTGTTGTACGCACGCTCGGCAGAGGCCTTCTCCTACCTCTCGGGTGATAAAATGGTGCGACAGACGGAGGACCAAATCATCGAACAGATCTTTCAGTCGTTTTCCGGAAAGCGATTGTCTATCATGGCACCGGTGGTCAAAGGAAGAAAAGGACATTACCGGGAATTGTTTGAGCAGGTACGAAAAATGGGCTATTCCCGTGTTCGAATCGACGGTGAGGTATGTGAGTTACAGCCAAAAATGCAGGTAGACCGGTACAAGATCCACGATATAGAAATCGTGGTCGACCGGGTAGTGGCCACAGAGAGCGACCGCTACCGCATTACCCAATCCCTCAAGACAGCCCTGCAACATGGAAAAGGCATCGTAATGCTGCTGGACGAGTCGGGCAAGATCCACCATTTCTCCAAGTTCCTGATGGATCCGCAAACCGGTCTCAGCTACGACGAGCCAGCTCCCAATTCCTTTTCTTTCAACAGTCCCTATGGGGCCTGCCCCACCTGCAACGGTCTGGGTGTGATCGAAGAAATCACCCGGGAAAACGTGATTCCCGACCCCTCGCTGAGTATCAGCCGCGGTGGGATTGCCCCGCTAGGGGAATACCGGGATATTTGGATATTCAAAAAAATCGAAGCCATTCTCAAACGCTACAAAGGTAGCCTCGCCACGCCCATTGCCAAACTGGACGATAAGGTGGTAGATATCTTGCTCTACGGTGATAAACAGGAAGTAGCCGTAGACTCTGTAAAATACCCGGGTACCAAATGGACGACAACCTTTGAAGGCATCCTTAACTTTCTTCAGAAGCAACAGGAAGGAGGTACCGACAAGATGCAAAAATGGATCAGCGATTTTACCAGCTCCCGTACCTGCCCCGATTGCGAAGGCTATCGGCTAAAGAAAGAGGCGCTGCATTTTAAAATTGCTGGCAAGCACATCGGCGAGTTGGCCCAGATGGATATTCGAACGCTTGGCGATTGGTTTGACAGCATCGAGGAGCGGATGACCAAGCGGCAGCAGGTGATTGGCGCGGAAGTTTTAAAAGAAATCCGAAAGCGCATCGGGTTTTTGTTGGATATCGGCCTGGATTACCTGTCGCTTAACCGTCCCCTTCGCACCCTCTCGGGAGGAGAAGCCCAGCGTATCCGTCTCGCCACGCAGATCGGTACACAGCTGGTAGGGGTGTTGTACATTTTGGACGAACCCAGCATCGGCCTGCACCAGCGGGACAATGTGAAACTGACCCGGGCCCTGAAGGATTTGAGGGATTTGGGAAATTCGGTAATCGTCGTCGAACACGACCGGGACATGATGATGGAAGCGGACTACGTGCTGGATATCGGCCCTGGCGCCGGAAGGCATGGCGGGCATGTCGTGGCCAGTGGCAGTCCGGGGCAGCTGCTCCAGTCAGATAGCCTGACGTCCCGGTACCTGAATGGGGAGCTGCGCATTGCGGTGCCCGAGAAACGGCGAAGCGGATCCGGAAAGAAATTAAAGCTAAAGGGAGCCAGCGGGAACAACCTGAAGCAGGTAAATCTGGAAATCCCGCTGGGTACCATGGTATGCGTCACGGGCGTTTCCGGATCGGGAAAAAGTTCGTTGATTCACGAAACCCTGTACCCCTTGCTCAATCGGCAGTTTTACAATTCCCGGAAGGAGCCGCTTCCTCACAAGGAAATCAAAGGGTTGGAGCATTTGGATAAGGTGATCGAAGTGGACCAGTCGCCGATCGGTCGCACCCCCCGGTCCAACCCGGCTACGTATACCGGTGTTTTTACCGATATCCGGGCATTGTTTACCGAGTTACCAGAAGCCAAAATCCGGGGATACAAACCGGGCCGTTTTTCGTTCAATGTAAAAGGCGGACGTTGCGAAGACTGCGAAGGGGGAGGTATGAAACTGATCGAAATGGATTTTCTTCCGGATGTGCATATTCCCTGTGAAACCTGTAAGGGCAAACGGTACAACCGGGAAACGCTAGAGGTGCGCTTTAAGGGGAAATCCATTGCCGACGTATTGGACATGACCGTGGAACAAGCCGTGGCCTTTTTTGAAAACCAGCCAAAGATTCTTCGCAAGATCAAGACGCTGCACGAAGTAGGCCTGGACTACATTACCCTGGGGCAACATGCTACTACCTTGTCTGGAGGAGAAGCACAGCGGGTGAAACTGGCTACCGAGCTATCAAAAAAGGATACCGGAAAAACCTTTTATATTCTGGATGAACCGACCACGGGCCTGCATTTTCAGGACATTGAGCATTTGCTGGAAGTGCTTCAAAAGTTGGTGGATAAAGGAAACACGGTACTGATCATCGAACACAACATGGACGTGATCAAGGTGGCGGACCACATCGTGGATTTGGGCCCGGAGGGGGGGCAGAAAGGAGGAGAAATACTTTTTAGCGGCACACCGGAAAAAATGTGCACCTTCAGCGGTGGATATACCGCTCAATTTTTAAAGGAAGAATTGTCCCGAAAAGTGGATTTACAGGTCTAATGGGCATTTGTTAGAATTAATGTTACCTTAAAATTAAATTTCGGAATATAATTTTAAAATTTGATAATTTCTTTTTTTCAGGGGCTACGATTTATTAAGTCAATTTTGCAGCAGTAAATAATCTGACTTACTAAATCTAATACCTAAATTATGAAACGTATCTTCAAAGGGATGATCTCACTCGTACTCGCAGCCGGCCTGTTGGTCGCTTGTGGAGAAGAGGAGACCCCCAACAATTTTGTTAGCATTTCTGGCATTCCTGCCACGGCAGTGATTCAAGCCGGTGAAACCGTAGGTCCTGTGACTGCTTCTGTTAGTGCACCGGATGGTCTCGCTTCCCTCATCATACGTAGGGATGGCAGTACGATAGAGACCGTAAACTTCAACGGCGAAACGTCCGCCAGTCATGAGTTTTCCTATACGTCTACGGAGGCCGATGCAAACGGCAATATCGTATTTGAATTCGTGGCAACGGATAGCAACGGGGACAGCCAAACCGTCACTCATGTACTGACTGTAGGCGAGGCGCCTAGCGTGATCCGCGTGGCCGACAACATCACCGCCGACCAGACTTGGGAAACAGGAAAAACATATGTTCTGGGTGGACGAATCACCGTCACCAGTGGAACCGAGCTAACCATTCAGCCAGGAGTTGTGGTGAAAGGAGAAGCCGGATCAGGTGCCAATGCCACCGCCCTTTTAATTGCGCGGGGAGCAACCATCAACGCAGTAGGTTCGCCTACACAACCCATCATTTTCACCTCGGTAGCTGATGAAATTGAGCCGGGAATGATTGAGAGTCCCAATTTGGATCCTAATCTAAACGGACTGTGGGGTGGCTTGTTAATTTTAGGCAATGCTCCTGCTTCTCTCGCTGGCGGAGTTGGGGAAGTGCAGATCGAGGGCATACCCCCATCCGATACCAACGGATTATACGGAGGAAACGACCCGGATGATAATTCCGGAATGCTCAAGTGGGTCTCCATCCGACACGGAGGAGCCAATATTGGCGAAGGAAATGAAATCAACGGATTGACCCTTGGCGGAGTAGGCTCACTCACCGAGATCGAAAATATCGAAGTAGTTGGTAATGAAGACGATGGTATCGAATGGTTTGGTGGTTCGGTAAATGTAAAAAACGCAATTATTTGGAGCGGTGCGGATGATGCATTGGATACCGACCAAGCTTGGTCGGGAACGCTGGATAATTTTATTGTTGTTTGCGGTCCCAATACCGATCACGCTTTGGAGATTGACGGTCCGGAAGGTTCATTAAACGGAGCCCACACCCTGAGGAACGGAACGATCATCGGCAGTGATGCTGCTGAACTAGGTGATTTCCGAGACGGTGCTAGAGGAACTTTTGAAAACATCTACTTTGCTGGCTTCCCTAATCCCGCGGATGAAGATACGGAAGGAAGGGGCGATTTATCTCTGAGCGGAGAGGTGGATGAAGATGGAAATCCGATAGGAAATAAATCACTGGATAATTTCACCAATGGAATCTTAAATTTCTCAAATCTTGAGGTGACTCTCGCACCTGGAACCATGCTTTCTACCATTTTCAAAAGTGGGACGCACGTTCACGCCTCGGAAGTTGCACTTCATGAAAACACGGTAGGTGCAGACAAGACCGCATTTGAAGGATGGTCTTGGGCAGCTGTTTCCGGCGGATTGGACGATTTAAAGTAATAGTTTAATAATCAATAAGTCACTTTTTGAAAGGGATGGTTCAACCATCCCTTTCCTTACTTTTTTAGCTAAAATCGCTGTATTCAAAACAAATTAATTCGATGAAAATGATACTAAAAAGCTGGTTTTTTCTCGGACTGGCACTCATGTCTACCCTGGCCCTGGCGCAAAACGGCACGGTGCGGGGAACCATTTACGACGAAGGAACCGGTGAACCCCTGTTCGGTGTGGCGGTAGCCGTTGTTGGGACCCAAATTGGGGCCGTGACAGATTTCGATGGCGACTTTGAACTTCAGTTGAGCCCAGGGACTTATACCCTGCAGGCTTCGTTCATATCGTACAATACCCTTAGTTTGGAGGGAATTGTCGTCACCGCCGAAGCCGTGACCGTATTGGATAACTTGAAATTGACCGAGTACACCTCTGATTTGGAGACTGTCACCATTTCGGCAGATGCCATCCGAACCACGGAAGCCGCTTTGATGATCGTAAAAAGAAATGCCCCCCAACTAATGGACGGAATATCTTCTGCTGCCTTTCGGCAGATTGGTGACGGGGACGCCGCCTCTGCTATCAAGCGTGTGACCGGTGTTTCCATCGAAGGGGGAAAGTACGTGTATATCCGAGGACTGGGAGACCGCTATACCAAGACGGTACTGAATGGGGTGGATATTCCCGGGCTGGACCCGGATCGAAACACCATTCAGATGGATATTTTTCCAACCAATATCATTGATAACATCATCGTATCCAAGTCGTTTACCAGTAACCTTCCGGCAGATTTTACCGGGGGCGTGGTGGATATCGAGACCAAGGACTTTCCCGAAGAAAAGACCATCCGGGTTTCCGTAAGCGGAGGGTACAATCCCTCCATGCATTTCAATGGAGATTTTCTACGTGCAGGTACCAGTGGTACCGATTTTTTGGGCTTTGATAACGGATTCCGAGATATTCCGACCAAAGGGGTTGCCGATATCCCGCAATTTGCCGATGTGGTCGGAAATCCTTCCGGAGAAAGAGGACAACTCTACCAGCGCATTCTTCGCGATTTCAACCCAGAATTTGGGGGCAGAAGGGATCCAAATGCCATGAACATGGGCCTCGGCTTTTCGCTCGGCAATCAGGTTGCTGTTGGCAGCAATACCCTGGGCTACAACCTGGCACTTACATATAAAAACACTTCCGAGTACTTTCAAGATGCCGAGTACAACCTGTTTGCCAAGTCCAGGGATATCGATGAAACCCAGTTGGAGCCCCTGGAACGGTCGAAAGGTAGTTTTGGGGTAAATAATGTATTGCTGGGCGGCCTCTTCGGACTGGCCTATAAGACGGACCTTTCCAAGTACAAATTGAACCTGATTCGCTTGCAAAACGGCGAATCGAAGGTCGGTGTTTTTGACTTTGAAAACACCAACCTGGGCGCGGTATTTGAAGCGGATCAGTACAACATCGAATACAGCCAGCGCTCGCTTACCAACCTGATGCTCTCCGGAGCACACTTTCTAAAAAACGGCGGTTGGGAGGTTAATTGGAAGGTTTCACCTACCCTATCCACCATCGATGATCCGGACGTGCGCGTGCTGCGTTTTCGGCGGCCCAATCTGACAATCTCTTCAGAGGTAGGCCTGCCCCAACGGATCTGGCGTTCGCTGGACGAACAAAACCTGGTCGGAAAACTGGATCTGACCAATAATCACCAACTATTTGGAAAAACCGCAAAACTCAAGTTTGGGTCCTCCTATGTTTACAAGCAACGGGATTTTCTGATAGAGGATTTCCAGTTTTCTACCGGAACCACCAGTTTTACGGGCGACCCTAACGAGGTCCTTCGGGAGGAAAACCTTTTCTCCGAATCCAATAGAAATGGCGTTAGGTATAACCCACTCTTTATACCAACCAATCCAAATAGCTTTAATGCCAGTTTGAGTAACGTCGGTCTATATATGCATAGCGAATTCTCACCTATCGAAAACTGGAAAGCCATTGTAGGTGTTCGTGCGGAGAAATATGACCAATACTATACCGGGTCCAATCAGACGCAAACCATTGTTTTTGATAACGAGCGGGTACTCGATGACATGGACTTTTTCCCAACCATTAACCTGATCAATGGAATTAAGGAAAACCAAAATATCCGTTTGTCTTTCTCCCGTACCATCGCCAGACCTTCGTTTAAGGAAATGTCCTTCGCGGAGATACTTGATCCCATTACTGGTCGGACATTCGTCGGAGGCCTGTTTGAAGAGACTACCAATGGAGGTACCGAAGTACTTTGGAACGGGCAACTGGAGGCCACCCGAATTAATAATTTTGATTTGAGATGGGAAAAATTCCTTCCTGCAGGACAGTTGTTTTCCGTAAGTGCCTTTTACAAAACCTTTGACAAGCCCATAGAGATGGTGCAGTTTTTGTCCGACCCGGGAGCCTTTCAACCTAGAAACGTAGGAAACGGTACGGTGGCTGGGTTGGAGTTGGAACTGAGAAAGTCCCTGTCTTTCGTCGCTCCAAACCTGGAAAACCTGTTTTTCACGTTTAATGGAACGCTCACTGAATCCAGTATCCAGATGTCTGCCTCCGAATTACGGTCCCGGCAGCTAACGGCCCGGGAGGGTGAGCAAGTAGATGCCAGGCGGGACATGGCCGGACAGGCACCCTATATCATCAATTCGGGCATCGCCTACAACGATTTTGTCTCAGGCCTGGAGGCCGGGATCTTTTATAACGTACAGGGATCTACGCTGAACTATATCGGTTTCGGTAACCGTACCGATACGTATACTGTGCCCTTTCATGCCGTTAACCTGAGCATCAACAAGACGCTGGGTCAGGAGGAACGCATGAAGGCGGGGTTGGTCGTGCAAAACCTACTGAACCAATCCCGTCAAGAGGTATTTAGATCCTATCAGGCCGAAGATCAGATTTTTACCAGCCTGAATCCGGGGACCTTGATCAATTTTAGTTTCTCCTATTCGCTCTAATAGGGAATACCTTTCCTACTAAAAAATATCCTTTCCAAACGAAAAGGATATTTTTTTTGTTTCTATGTTAATAAATTGTTAACTTATGGTAACATTTAATTAATTTGGGGACATGCGTGGGGTTTTTCTTTGGTTAGTGCTGTTTTGCATCCCGGGGCTATTGGCCGCCGGGAGGGTAGAAGATCTTGCACCAACCTACCGCGAATCATCCCCCAAAAAACATCCGCTCGTTCAAGCCTGGCTGGCCGAAAGTGTCCCCTTTATGTCCTTATACGAGAAATTGGAAAAGGATTTTGAGCGGTTCGGTCATTCGGAGCGGATGGTACGTTCCATCTTTTACCGGTCCCATCAACACCTTTTTCATTCGTACAAGCAGTATACCCTGGATCGGGATGCGTTGACCGAAGGTGCCTACGACTGTGTGAGCGGTTCCCTTATTTTGGCAGCAATCCTGGATCATTTCGGGTTTCGTTTCGAAGCGATTGAAACCTCTTACCATGTGTTTTTACAGGTAGCGATGGGGAACAAACAGCTCCTGTTGGAAGTGACCGATCCTCGCGGGGGATACATCGCCGATTCGGAGCGGCAGCAGGCATACCTGAGCGGCTACCTGGAAGAATTAGGGGCGAAGGTGCTGTGGGAAGAAACGAAAAATGAAGGTTCGCCCGCCACTCCGCCCATTTACCAAAAAATCACCTTGCAAAACCTCCTCGGGCTGCAGTACTTCAATCAGGCAATTCGGTATTTCAACGAAGACAATCCCCTGGCTGCCTATCAGTTTGCCGTCACGGCCTTAAAGTACCACGATTCGGATCGGATTCGGGATTTTAGCCATTTTTTAAAGCAGCAACTGGCACTTGCTTCCCGGTAGGAGGCGGGCTGCGAAAATTTTAATCTGGGGAGTTGTTTGCGCCGTTTTTTTAGGAGAGTTTGTAGCCCAATTTCGCCGAAAATAGGGCTACCCGAAATCAATCCAAGTCCACGTTTACATGGTAGAAAGGCGTGTTTTTAAGGAATTTCAATGCCTGCACCTTTGGTTGTTTCCGTATTGGGCATGCCTTGGACGTAGGTTACGGGAATGATACGAGCTGTTGGTGCTGGTTGGGGTTGCCTTTTCAGCTCTCGGACGAGTTGCTGAGCAGGTGCCCATTTTCTATCATACGCCAAGTCACGCAGTCCTTTTCGTACCGAAGAAGGTGGACAAGCTTTCGTATAGGATTCCCTGGGCTTTTGGTGTAGCATTGCTCCAAGGTACCTCCATCAACGCTGAAGGCCAGTGCTAATCTTTTAGCGCTTCACAGCGATCGTATTGCGGATCAATATCGATAAAGACTTCTTCCTTGGCCAATACAAACCATTTGGATAGGATGTCTTCTTCTTTTTTCCGTTTGGCAGCAGCCTTTAACTTTTCGTAATCGTCGGAAAGATTGGCCCGGTGGGCTGGGAATCGCTCCTTGTAATACAGTAGCCGTACCCCCGGCTCAGATCTCCTGGTACGTTGGTCTACGTCATCGTAACGAATGGGTTGGGTAATGGTGCCGACCTCCATGCTATCCAAGGTAAAATACAGTACCGGATCCTCCAGGGTTCGCAGCGTCAGGCGGTTGGATCCAGTGCCCGGATCGGTAAAGAAACCGCCGTTATCCGAGGTTTCCCTATCGTCTGAGTTTTCCTTGGCTGCTTTCGCAAACGATATTTTTTCATCCACGATTTGCTGACGGAGGCTGTCCAGAAAGCGTTCGGCCTTTTCGATATCACTTTCCGAAGGCGTGGGGATCCGCAGGATATGCCGGGTGTTGAAGGTGTTTCCCCTTCGTTCCAGGAGCTGTATCATATGAAAGCCAAACATGGTTTCCACGGGGTCGCTAATTTCACCGGGTTTGAGGGCGTAGGCCGTCGCTTCGTATTCCGGAGCGAGTTCCCCGCGCTTAAAAAATCCCAGGTCCCCCCCTTGTGCGGCAGAGGCGGGATCTTCGGAATATTGAGTAGCCATGCTGGCAAAATCGGCATCGCCGTCCAATATTCGTTTTTTGATGGAAAGCAATTGCTCGACTACCTTGTCTTTTTCTGACTGGCTAACCTCCGGTTTCTTGACGATCTGTCCTACCGAAACTTCGGCGGAGAAGAAGGGTAGGGAATCGCTGGGAATGGACCCAAAGAAGGTACGTACATCGTTGGGCGATACTTCCAGGCCTTCCGTAATGACGCCCCGCATTTTGCCTACTACCAACTGTTCCTTGACGGCATCCTGAATCTCGCTTTTTAATTGGTCCCCGGTTTTCCCGTAGGCTTCGATAAGGGTTTCTTCATCTCCGCCAAATTGCTGCAGCACCATGGTAAACCGTTGATCCGTTTGAATGATCACTTCCGCCTCGGACACGACGACCGAGTCAATTTCCGATTTGGCCATCATGAGCTTGTTGATTAGTAGGGATTCAAAAATCTGGCACCGGGAGGGAGCTTCCATGCCCTGTTGGGATTGGGAGATCGCTTCCAGGTAGGCTTTCTGTAGGTCTGACTCCAAAATGATGTAGTTATCCACCTTGGCTATGATTTTATCCAACACCTGTCCGCTGGGTTTTTCTTCTTCCACGGCTGGTTTTTCGCTGCTTGCCAGGGTATCTCCGGTATCCTGTGCCCAACTGATCTGGCTGAATACAAGTCCGGCAAGCAACAGTAGGGGTAATTTTTTGGACCCGTTATTCATAGATAGTAAATTCATTATTTTCAAGTGCATGGTTGTAAATATCTCTTTTAAGTTTGTCGGCCAGTTCCACCCTCCGTTTATTAACGATGATCTTGGAGATTTCGTCTTTGACAAATTCGAGGGGTGGGACCTGATCCTGCAGACGGTATTCCAGAATCTTGAAGTAGTAGGAGTACGTATCGTCGTCTACATGGATCAATTGTTCGTTTTGAAGGAGCTGGACCTGATTGCTATTTTGGGTAAGGGGAGTATTGATAATGATGTCGTCAAAGCTGATCCACGTGGAATCCTCCATGAAGTAATTGTTTGCATAACGAATAGCAAAGTCCTTTAGTTCTTCTTTTTGGCCCTCCTGATTGCTGTTGAGCAGCCGTTCCAGCTGTCTTTTTTGCGGCAGGGATTTCTCCAGCTTGATAAAGTTTGTACGTACGATGATTTCCTTTAAGGCAAAATTTTGTTTGTTGGCCTGGTAATAGGTTTCGATCTCCTCTGGACGGACGACCCGGTCCAATCCCGCTTCTACTACATTCTTTTCGTATTCGTAGGCAATAAGCGCATAGCGGTAGTCCAACAACTTGCGGTTAATTTCTGCTTCATTGAAGGAAAGGTTTTTACGCGCTTCCCGTATGATCAGCTGTTTTTTCACCCAACTCTGTACGTATCGGTTTACCAATTCTGCCGAGTCCAGGTCCGAAGCCATTTCCTTGCTGATATGGTCGATGTCTTCCAGGTACAGATTGGCCGTTCCCACACTGGCCACAACGGGGTTTTCCGGGTCTTCCTCCTCGGTTTTGATGCGGAAAAAGTCACAGGAAGAAAGCAGAAGCAGGCTAATTAGCCCCAACAGTGCCTTACTGCGCCAGTGACCGGAATAATTTTTCTTTTTCATCCTCATTGATTTGGATGGTGTACGTTTCTTTTAACGAAGCAAGTAGCTTTTTTTCCAGGAATTGCTGGTAATCCTGAATGAGTCTTCCCCGAGTTTCGTTGAATTCTTTCGGTTTGGCTGGAATTCTTTCTCCGGTAACAACCAGCACCGTTCGACCTTCCTCGGTGATCGTATGGAACGACTGTTCCGGGGATAACTTTTGGAGCAGGTCTTTTTTTGACCGCTCAAACAGGCCCTGCTCGTGACTGAACTTCAATGGATCTTCCCGAAGAAACCGGTTCTTTACCTCTTCTTCCAAGCCATCGCGATAGGTTTGGCCCGATAGCCAGCTTTTGACAGGCGATAGGTCCTCACGCGCATCGGCTGTTAAAATCAGCGCCGGAATTCGCTCCTCCCATTGGTAGTTTTCCCGGTTTTGTTGAAAATAGGCTCGTTGTCCGCTACTATCGTTAAGGGCTTTTTCCCATACCGCTTCGTTCATTAATTCAAATAGTAGCATCCCGTTCTTGTACTCGTTGAGAAGTTGCCGGTATTCGGGATTGGTCACATACACGTAGGCCTCTTCCCAGGTAGCCAGTTGGTTTTCCAGAAAGGCGCGGTACCAGTTGTTAAAGGAATCGGTTCCCACGGTTTCTTCTGCCGAGAAGTGCGACGCCAAAAATCCCGTAAATGCTTCGGCAGGGACCTGCCCTTGCACGGACTCGATCAGCCAGGTCTGCGTCCAATCGGTGGAATCCAGTGAGCTAACCAGCTCTCCCAGGATCTTCCCTTGACCTTCACCAAATGCATCGGATAGTTTTCGAAGCAGGGATTCATTTTCCCGCATTCTTAATCGGGATTTTTGCTGGGCGATCACCTGGCTCTGAATCATCTCGGAACGGCTGTCCCGCAGGATTCGTGATTTTATCGTGGGCAGCATCTCTTCGAAGGGAGGCACCCCCCTGCGGTCTTCCAGGCGCAGGATATGGTACCCGTATTCGGTTTTTATTGGCGGAGAAAAGTCGCCTTTTTTTTCCAGGGAAAAGGCAGCTTGCTCAAACTCCGGCACCAGTGAACCTACGCCAAACCAGGGTACCAGGCCCTTATTTGATTTGCTGCCGGTATCCTCTGAGAAGTTGCGGATAAGTTCGGGCCAGGCATCCGGATTTTCCTGAACTTTCTGGTACAGCTCAGCGATTTTCCGTCGGCTCAGGGACTCGCTCTCTGGATTATCCGACTCGCTTCGGACCAACAGGTGAGAAACCTGCACTTGGCCGGGATTGGGTCTGCGCTCATCCAGGCGGATAATGTGGTAGCCAAAGTCCGAAAGTACCGGCGCTGAAATCTCCCCAACAGAAAGCGCAAAGGCGGCCTCCTCAAACGGAAGGACCATTTGTAGCGCTGTAAAATACCCGAGATTACCCTGATTGCTTTCAACAGAGGGGTCCTCTGAATACTCCAAGGCCAGTTGGGCAAAGTCTTCTCCGCTTTCGGCGGCCTGTTTGATCTTCTCGGCCATGCGAATTACGGCGATTGAATCCTCCGCACTTGCATTTGGGGGGAATTGAAGGAGAATGTGGCTGGCTTTTACAATTTCATGCATGCGATCGTACACCTTTCGTACTTCTCCTTCCTGCAGGTCGTTTTCCAGTAAATAGGGTTTGACTAACTGTTCCTTGAAAGAGCGAAATTCGGTTTGAAACTCGGAAGTGGTATCCAGCCCGAGATCCAGCGCGTGCACGACTTTTAATTTATAGTCGATGAAAAGTTCCAGGTTTTCTTCAAATTCCGCCCGGCTGAGGCGTTGCTCCTGTAGTTGGCGGCTTTTTTTCAAAATGTATAGGAACTCCTCCCGGTCAGAGGTCCTCGCATCAATTTTTATCAGGTAGTCCGATGACTGCTGATTCTCACTGTATGTATCAGGAATCTGGACCGCATTGGCAGAAAACATTCCCCAAAAAAGGAAACATGCATGCGTTACATTCATAGAATAACCGGTACTTTCTAAGCTGCAATGTTACGAATTTTACCCCACAATTCGGGAGGTTCCCAGGGATATGTGCTGGGATTTAACATTTATTTGGATTTCAGCTTTTTGATTAGTCGGCAGGTATTGAACGAAGCGTCCGTTTCAAATTCGATTTTATCCATGATTTTCCGAACAAGCAACAGGCCCAGCCCTCCTTTTCGCTTTTCCTTCACCACTGCGTTAATTTCCGGCGATTTGTATTCGATGATGTTGAAGGCCTTTCCTGAATCCTTAATTTCAAAAATAACCCGGTCCGTCAGTAGATGGATCGTCAGTAGGATGTAACGCTGTGGATTGCACTGATGCGAATGGATAATAAGGTTTGCGCAGACCTCTTCCACTGCTAAAATCAACTGATTCTGGCTAATGGCGTTAAGTTGGGCCGGTACCAGTACCTCTGAAATAAAGGAACGAAGTTCGGCCAGCCGACTTTTTTCGCAATATAGCTTTAGTTCATGCCTCATACAGTGCTTGTTCGGCTTCCTCCTGTGTTTGCCGGATGCGAATGAGTTGGTCCAAACCCAAAATATGGAATACATTCAGTACTTTTTCGTTCAATCCGAAAATAACGAAGGATACGTTTTTTTCCTGAAAATCTTCCAAATAGGACATGAACACGCCCAGACCTGCGGAGGAGATGTATTCCAATTTTCTGCCATCTACCAGAATTTTATTGCTGTCTTCGGAAAGGGCCTGCTGGATTACTTCGTCCAGCTCCACCGAATTGCTGGCATCTACCTCCCCGTTTAATTCTATGATCAGATGATCACGATCCGCCGCCTTGTTGATTGATAACATACCTCGTTATACGCTTTACAATGGATTAAGTTTATGCCTTAAATTTGATTGCCAACAATGAATAATCGTCGTCTGGAAGGATGTCTTTTCCCACAAAGGAATAGACTGCTGTAATAATCTCCATACGAATTTCCCGTGCCGAAAGGGCGTGAAAGCGGTCCAGTAGACAGCGCAAATTGTCGTAGCCGAATTCCTGCCCTTTTTCATTTTTGGCTTCTACAATCCCGTCGGTGTATAGCACCATTACGTCTCCGGGATGGTAGGATAGTTTTCCCTCTTCCAGGTATTGATCAAAACTCGCATTTCGGACAATTCCTAACCCCATCCCTTTGATATCGAGAAAGTGGGATTTTCCCGCTTTTTTTGAATAAAACAGGGTAGGACAATGTCCCGCACGGGCAAAATGAATTTCTTTTTCCCTGGTGTTGACCGTGTAATACGTAGTGGTGATGAAATTGTTTTTTTCCAGGCAGCGGCTCAATGCGTTATTCGCTTTGGTGAGAAAATCCTTCGGACGTAAGTTGAGTTGCACCAGGCTGTGAAACACCCCTTTCATTTGAGACATGTTGAAGGCTGCCGAAGTTCCTTTTCCAGATACATCCCCAATAATCAAGGCGAAATTATCCGGATCAAAGCGATAGGTTTCGTAATAGTCGCCACCTACCTCGTCCGCTGCTGCCGAAAACCCGTCTATTTCAAAGCAGGCATTGTGGTGCAGTTCCGAAGGGAGCAAGCTTCGCTGCACCCGCTGAGCAATTTCCAGTTCTTCCCGGTAGCGTTCGTTTTTGATTGCCTCGTTGAGCAGGCGGTAATTTTCGATGGAGATGGAGGTTTGCCCCACAAACGTGGAAATGATATTGATCATTTCTTTATTGAAACCGTCCTTCACTTCCTTTAGCAAAAACAGGTCTCCAAGGACTTTTTTATTGGCCCGTATGGGGATTAACAACACCGATTGATACGTTTCATGCGGAATCTTCCCATTGATGTACTCGATTTTAGCATCCGTCTGCCCCTTCAGGTAGCCGGAAAAAGGCTCCGTATTTTTCAGCAAGTCCAGGAGTTCCTGCCGCTCGCCGTTGCTGATAAACTTCTGATGCAGTACCCGCGCTGGCAGCCCTTCCGCATCCTGTCCGTGCATTTCCAGCCAGGCGGCATCCACGTAGGCCGCACTCATGCTGCTGTCCATCAGAATATCCAATACCTGTTCCTCGTTTTCACCAGGCTGTATGGATTGGCTCAATCGCTGAAAACTAATGGCCTCCGTAAGCTTTTGCTCAAATACGGAGGAGGTCGGAAGGTTAAATAGCGTAACCAGAAAGCTGAAAACGGCATAGATCAGGACAAAAGCAAATATTCCCAATAAGAAAAGGTTTTCGCTGAGGTTGATAAAATGGATGTTTTTCTGGTTATAGGATACCATCTGTACCAGCAGGTAGGTGGTACAGGCGATGATGATGACCAGGAAGAGAATGGACTTCCATTTTTCGCGGAAGGTAAGGTAAGGAATCCATTTTAGGTTAACGGAAAGAATAACCCCATAAATGATCAGGAAAATCAAACCAAACATGAATCCGTAGTTGAAACTCTCCTGATTGATTAGCACGAAAAACATGCTAATCAGCAAAATTACTTCGTACGCCTGCCATTGTTGCACCACGGCTTTGCTTTTCTGGTACAGGATCAGGTGTTTCCAAAGCAGGGAAGTGGAAATGAGAAAAACCGTGGTCAGCGCAAAATTAACGTGGTAAAAGAAATTTCGCAGCAAAGGATCTTCGGAAAGACGGCTTCCGGCAAGCAGGTAGTAGAAGTAAATGATCAGAAACGAAACAGCAGTGGCAATCAATCCGGTAGAGGCCGCCCGCCAGATCAGGTTCAGAAAATTGCTATGCTCCTTTTTATTGATGGAGTCATTGAAATAGATGTAGAGGATGATAAAGAAAATAATTTCCAGGATCCAGGTTATTTCCTGGGAAATATCCCCTTCCATTTGGTTGATTTCACCAAAAAGCCGGACCAGATCTACAAATAGCAAGGCCAGCCATGACAGGATGGCCAGCATGATATAAATTTTTCCCCGTTGTATGTTGGGTAGTTTTACCATAGAAAATCCTACAATAATAAAAATAGAATATCAAAATTCATTGATCCCTTCAAAAAAGTATCGGGGGAGTAAGATTTAAAATCAGCCCTGCAGCGGCTACTTTTTTTTTTGAGCCCGTAAATCAGCCGTTAAGCTGAAATTCAGGGCAAAATTTCTACATTCGAGTCATGATAGATCAATCAGTGAAAATGTTACCTGGAATACAAATTTGGTTGCTACTCGGTTTGTTCCTCGCATGGGGAAGGCCTGGCAATGCGCAAAACTCCGTGCACCTACGGATAAACCAACTTGGATACCTGGCGTCAGATGTGAAGGAGGCCCTGGTTTTTAGCAAACAGCCGTTCCGCGAAAAGCTGCAGCTACGGCATGCCGAAGATTCCAGCCTGGTACTGGAAGGCAAGCCCCTTCGCGTGAAAACGGCCACATGGGGCAGTTTTGATTACTATTACAGCTTTGATTTTTCTTCAGTGGCCAAGCCCGGAAGCTACTACCTGCAAACCAAAACCTCCGGAATCAAAACCATCGCGTTTCCCGTCGGACCGCAGGCGTATGCCGGGAAGCACGAAACCTTGCTGGAGTTTATGCGGCAACAACGTTGCGGCTACAACCCCACCCTGGACATGGTGTGTCACGAAAAGGACGGCCGGAGTTTTTATGGGTCCATGCCGGACAGTACCTACCTCGATCTGAGCGGTGGCTGGCACGATGCCGGGGATCAGCTCAAATACCTGATTACTGGAAGTTATGCCACGGCTCATCTGCTGATGGCCTTCGAACTGTACCCGGATCGGTTTGCAGACGCCTACAATGCGTTGGGCCAACCCGGTAGCAACGGCATCCCGGACGTACTGGACGAAGCCAAATGGGGTCTGGATTGGATCCACAAAATGCACCCTGCACCCGAGGTCTTGTTTCATCAGGTAGCAGACGACCGCGACCACCGGGGGTTTAAAATCCCCAATCAGGATAATTCGGACTACGGCTGGGGAGCCAATAGCTATCGCGCGGCTTATGCGGCTACCGGAACACCCCAGGGACTGGGTACGTACAAAAGTGAAGCCACCGGGTTGGCTAATCTGGCCGGGCGAAGCGCAGCCGCTATGGCCCTGGCAGCGCGAATCTGGGAAGAGCACTTACAGGACAGTAGCTATGCCGCCAAATGCAGGAAAGCAGCCCTTTCCCTGTATGCACTCGGAAGAAACCAGGAAGGATACCAGCAGGGCAATTCCTATGGAGCACCGTACCGGTACAACGAAGAAACCTGGGCGGACGATATGGAATGGGCGGCAGCCGAAGTTTATGCGCTAACCAAAGAACCAGCCTATCTGGATCAGGCCAAAGCCTATGCACTGCAAAGCAGTAATCAGGATGCCTGGACGGTTCGCGATACGGCGGCACATTATCAGTTGTACCCGTTTATCAACATGGGACACTACGCACTCCACCGCCACGTAGACGAAGATTTTAAAGAAACGTTGGAAGGCTATTACCAGGAGGGCATTGCCTATACCCTGAAGCGTGCTGCTCAAAATCCGTTTCACATCGGTGTGCCGTTCATTTGGTGTTCAAATAACCTACTGAACAGCTTGGTGGCCCAGGTAATTCTTTACGAAAAAATGAGTGGAGACGACCAATTCCGCCCCTTCCTCGCAGCGCAGCGGGATTGGCTGTTTGGAAGAAATCCATGGGGCACCTCCATGTTTACCGGGATGCCCGCGGCAGGGGAATATCCGGAGGATGTACATACCAGCGTGTACGTGATGCTTGGCCTGGAAGTTCCGGGAGGGCTGGTGGACGGTCCGATTTACCGGAGTATTCACGATAGCCTTTTGGGCCTTACATTAAACGATCCGGATGAATTTGCCCATCTGCAAAACCGCCATGTGGTCTATCAGGACGATGTAGGCGACTACAGCACCAATGAACCCACCATGGATGGAACCGCCGGAGCCATTTTAATGATGGCGCATTTTGGGATACCCGTCAAATAATCGGGCAAGGAAACGCCGACTTACAGCATGGCTTTTCGCATAAAGGAAAGCTGCTCGTGGATTTCCTGCCAGGAAAAGGGCAGCCTGGATTGTGAGTGGGCCAGGGCATCCCGGAGCTTGCCAATATTTCGAACCATGGCATCGTATTGCTCCCGGCTGGCCCCGAGCATCAGTTGTTTGTAGCGTTTGTTTTTTGAAAAAATACTGCCCAAATCCGCCAGTTGCAGGCACTGAATCAGGTCAATCTCTTCGTTGCGGTTTTTTTTGAGTTGATACAATGCTTCCGCGGAAGCCAGCCGCTCCGAGGACAGGCTGTTTTGCCATGCCGGCACCTGGGATTTTACCCGATCTCTGAGAAAGGTTTCCCAGACGCTGATGTAGCCGATTACTACCAGCCGCATGGGGATTTTGTCTAAATCGCTTTGGGTGACGATATGGGATATACCTCCCTCCGTCTCGATGAAAAAACGCCTCTGGTGCAACAGTTTTTCGAAGGCCTGGATCAAGGGCGTAGGGCCCTGAAGCAGGTCTGCAGCTGCGAGGGGCCTCGGAGCGGGATCTCCACTGTCAAATTTCCGAAGCCCCTCGGGTGTTTGGACCAGAACAGATTGAAAATTCCGACTGGCCATTTCTTCCAGGTAGCTTGTGGCTGGAAAGGGACGGGTCTTTTCGGCAATGCTTAGCACCGGTACATACCGGTCAAAGAGATCAATCAAGGGCTGCTGGTTTGCAAGGGATACGCCCTTCTTCGGAGCTTCGTTCGCCATTTTCTGGATAATTTCTTTCTGGAAGGTTGAATTTAACCATTCCCGCCGGTATATTGAGCATGTATCGCTTTCGTGCAGGGTTAGCGCTGCGAAAACCGGGAAGCAGGGCAAGAATATTTTCTCACTACGTATGATTACAGGAAAGCAACCTCCCGTAACGGAGGAAGTCAGGGAATTGGCCAGGCTGGTTTGGGATTACCACCTACTTGGCCATAGCTTGGAAAACAGCCATGCGATTTTGGTGCTGGGGAGCCACGATCCCCGCGTCGCGGAACGGGGTGCAGCGCTTTGGTTGGACGGGAAGGCGCCTTTGCTGATTTTTTCAGGAGGGCTCGGTAACTTTACTGCGGGGCTTTGGGAAGAACCAGAAGCCGTCCTATTCGGCCGGATTGCCCGAGAGATGGGGGTTCCGGAAGAAGCCATGCTCCTCGAGAGCCGGTCGACCAATTCGGGCGAAAATATGCGGTTTACACGGGAATTGCTCAAAAGCAGAGGGTTGAATCCACACTCCTTTATTATCGTGCAAAAACCGTACATGGAACGACGGGCCTATGCGACCTTTAAAAAAAACTGGCCAGATAAATCCGTACGAGTGACCAGTCCGCAAATTGCCTTCGAGCAGTACCCCAACGAATCCATTTCTTTGGAGGTAATCATCCAATCCATGGTGGGCGACTTGCAGCGCATTCGGGAATATCCGAAAATGGGATTCCAGATCCACCAGGATATTCCGGGTCCGGTATGGGCGGCCTTTGAGCGCCTGGTAGCCCTGGGATTTGATCAGCACCTGATCCGCTGAGGCTTATTGATCCAATGCTTCTTTAAACACAGCCAGTGCCCGTTCCCGGGCCATTTTGTGGTCCACGATGGGTTCTGGATATTGATCGGTTCCGTATTCCGGTACCCAGGTTTTGACATAGCGCAGGTCCTTATCGAATTTTTCCAATTGGGAAGCCGGGTTGAATATCCGGAAATACGGTTGGGCATCCGTGCCGGTACCCGCCGCCCATTGCCAACCGCCATTGTTGGAGGACAACTCGTAGTCCAGCAATTTCTTCGCAAAATAGGCTTCACCCCAGCGCCAGTCGACCAGCAGGTGCTTGGTCAGAAAACTGGCCGTAACCATGCGTACCCGGTTGTGCATGTAGCCTGTGGTATTCAGTTCCCGCATGCCCGCATCTACCAGGGGATAACCCGTTTTTCCCTCGCACCAGTAGGAAAACTCTTTCTCGTCATTTCTCCAGGGTATGCGGTCGTAGGCTGGTTTAAACGCTTTATCCACCACCTGGGGGTTGTGGTACAGGATCATCATGTAAAATTCCCGCCAAATCAATTCGTTCAGAAAGGTCTCGTTCAATGAAGCCGCTTCCAATGCCAGTTTACGTATGCTGATGGTGCCGAACCGCAGGTGAATGCCCAAGCGGCTGGTACCCGCTTTCGCCGGAAAATTCCGGGTCTGGTCGTAGTTCCGAATGCGTGTATCATCTACTTCAGGCGAGGGTAGCTTGATTTTCGACGCTTCAAAACCGATCGCACGCAAACTCGGCAGGGGCAGTGGTTTGGTTTGGAAAAACGCCTGTTTCCTACCATCCAGCTTTACGGGGGTAATTTGAGTCTTCTCGAATTTTTGCAACCAGCGTTTGCTGTAGGGAGTAAAGACCTTGTAAAAATCACCTTTGTCCGTGGTGATTTCGTCCGTTTCAAAAATTACCTGGTCTTTGAAATCGTAGAAATCAATGCCCTGCTGCTGCAAATAGTCAGCTACTTCCGCGTCTCTCTTTTTGGCATAGGGTTCGTAGTCCCTATTGGTATATACGTTTTGGATGGGGTATTCCTGTGTCAGCGACTGGAATACCTCCAGGGGCTTTCCGTGACGGACAAGCAGGGAACTGTGGTAGGCAGCCAGTTCCTCCCGCAATCGGGAAAGCTGCTCGTGAATGAATGTGACACGGGCGTCCGTCTTGTCTTCCAATCGGTCCAGTATTTCCGCGTCAAAAATAAACAGGGGAAGCACCTGTTTTTCTTGTTGATGGGCATAATACAATCCCAGATTATCTTCCAGTCTAAGGTCTCTTCGAAACCAAAACAGCGTGAGTTTGTCCATGAAACTATAAGTCAGGTCGGTGTAAAAATGTTTAGGGGCTTTCGGGCAGATTCGTATCCAGGATGCGGATACCGGATGGATCCAACGCTGGATCAGGGCGGAACAATTCGGGAGCTACCTCGTCCAGATCAATGGTAAAATCGCCCCGAAGGTATTCGTCTGAATCGCTGATCGGCAGATCTCTGCTTCTGCTGAAATTCTGGAAAAGCTCTTTTAATGAGCTAAACAGCAGGTTTTGGGAGACCGAGACCCCGTAGGTGTTGGGGGCCCGGTTGTTGATGTTGAGCGCAGTGAAGGTATTGAAGTTGTTGCGGTTGTAGACCCGTACCCGATACCGTCCGTCTTCGGTGAGCAGGTATTCTGCCTGCCAGTCTCCTGCGATGGTATTAAAATCGGCATTTCCCTGCAGGTCGGTAAAGCCACCATCCCGCGTCACCCGGAGGCGCCCGTCGAAGAATGTATAGGCCACCCGCAGCTGAAACGTTTCGAGTGCGGTTTCGTCCAGGCCTACCAGATCAAAATCGATCTCCAGGTTTTCATCCACCTGAGCGATCAGGTTGTTTAGCTGGGAAGAAATCAATTGACTCAGGTTGGAAAAGCCGATACCCGCCCCGCTGAATTGTCCTTCCGGAGAAAAGCGCCGCAACATGATCAGGGAAAATACCTGCCGGTTTTTTTCTTGCTCGTCGTTTGCGATCCGGTTTCGGAATGCCGAAATGGTCGTTTGCAATTCGCTATCTTCGGGAAATTCGGAAAAGTCAAAATCAAAACCGATATCCGGAGAAAGCAAGGGGCCATCCAGATCCATGATTACCTGCACCGGAAAGCGGCGTTTCAACTGATTGCTTTCAAACTGGTTTTGGCTGGTATTGGTCTGCAGGGAGGCCAGCGATACATTTTCTTCGTAAAGGGCCGAAATATCCATCACCCCCTCGTAGGGATCGCCGTACCAGTTGATCACGCCTCCGGGTTCTATCAGGAATTTTTTGTTGATCACGTTGTAGAGAGAAAAATTATACACCGCATCCACTATTTCAAAGTTGCCGGCCATGGTAAAGTTCCCTTGCGTATCGATGTTCAGGTTCAGGACGCCCCTACCCCTGCCCTGGATATTTTCCTCCGTTTTTGGGTCAATTTGAATCTCTACATAGGCATCGGGAGTGAGATCCAGATTCAGGTTCATGCGCAGGTTGTTGAGCGTTAGTTTGTCCACGCTTTCTTCAAAGCTCACCTCCCGTGTGGTGTCCCGTACATTGATGATGTTGATAAAATCCTCCTGGGTTTGCCCGTTGGAGCCTCCGATGGGGATGTAAACCCGGGTATTGGGTTGGGAGGTGGCGTTGGCGGTTAGGTCCAGGTTATTGGCGGCCCCAAACACATTGATGTCACCTGAGGCATAGGCCATTCCAAAAAACAAGTCGTTGTCAGCCGCGCTCGTATTCATGACCTGAAAATTGGTAAAGGCGGCGTTTAGGTCCAGGATGAAATTGTCGAAATTATCGTGGGTAATGCCCCCCCGAAGGCGGGCTGTATTGTTGTTTACATCCCGGAGCTCCAGTCCCCGGAAGCTGATGTCGTTTGGCTCAAAGATCACATTTCCATCGACCTTGTAGGTGGTGTTGAGGTAATTGAACCGAAAAGTTGCTCCTTCCAGTTTTCCCAGACCTTCGACGCTGGGCCGTGTCAGGCTGCCCCCTATCCGTAGGTTGCCACTCAGGTTGCCATCGATCTGGCTGAGAAAGTCGGAAATAAAGGGCTCGACCACCGACAAATTGGCTTCTTCAAAACGCGCGTTCAGCCCCATGTCTTTCGCTTTAGATGCCAGGTTTCCGGTTAGTTCGATCACCTTTTTTCCCTCCCGGTAATTTTGGAGGGAAAGGTTGATGGCATTGTTAGCAAAATAGGCGGTCGCTTCGATCTCCCCTACCAGAAAATCGTTTATCCGGATGCCTTCAATGGAGAGATTACCCTGCATGCCTTCCTTATTCCAGCCTTCTGCCAGGCTGATCGCACCGTTGGCGGTGCCTGCGTATTCACGCATCCCAAAAGAGTTTAGAAAATCCAAATTCAGTTCATGAATGGCGATTTCCAATTGATCACCCGGATCCGTATTAATTTTCCCCTCTCCGGAGAGGTATTGGTTTTCGTGAAAGATTTTGAGATTTTCAAATTGTGTTTCGCCACTGCCAATGGTGATGCTATTTCCCGGTTCGAATTGCCAGTAATCCTCCAATAGCTTTATTTCAGAGGGGGCAAACGTTATCTGGGTCTGGTTTCTTGACAGATTGATCGCCGCAGAAATATCCGCATAGCTTTCCGTGTTCAACTGGTCCATGTAAAAGGAAAGGTTTAGCTGGGACTGGTCCCAGATGGTTTCCATGGAAAGGTTGTGAAAATTAAATCCGGAGTTTAACTGGATCTCTTGGGAAATTACGTAAAAGGAGGCCAAGACCTCCTCGCTGTCTTTGTATTTGGAGGTATTGAGATCAATATCGGTATTGAAAAAGTAATTGCTGTTGTAATAGATGGTATCGATCCCGGTGTAGAAATTAAATACCGTATTGCGCTCGGTTTTATAAAAAGCGCCCTCCACCTGCGTATTGCTGGAAATAAACATTCGCGGATCGATCAGGTTGAGAATTGGGTTTGGATCCCGCAGGTCCAACGTCAGGTCAATGTGGTACGGTTCTCCGGTTTGCATCTGGGACGTAGGGGGTGGAGTGTAGTCGTTCGTCAGGATGGCATAATAGTCTTCCCATAGACGCTGCAGGTCCTGGCCCAATTGCTGCACCTTAAAATCCCCGCTGATTCCCGCCACCAATAAATCCGAATTCAGGGAAATGACCCGGGAGTCCTCCGTAAATAGGGACTGGAATAAAAAGTAATCCAGGAAGAGATCCCGGCCATCGTAGCTGATCAGTACGTCCCGGAATCGGGTCACGCCTTCGATGGTGTCCCAGTGAATCCCTTTGGTATCCAATTCGAAATTTCCGCTCAGAAAGATGTCTTTTTCGGTGAGTTGGATCGGGCTGAGAAATGCCGTATCCAATCGCAGGGTCAGGTTTGCGGAATCTTTGTTGTTACGCAAATCCAGGGTTCCGTCCACCTCCATCACCAGGTTGGGGTCGTTTACACGAAGGGTCCCTTGAAACAAGTCTTTTCCGTAGGTAGCCTTGGTTTCTATTTGGGTGTATTCGTAGCTATTGATGCCGATTTTACTGATGCGCGCATCCAACTCGATAAGTGCGGTGTTTACGGTAAGTCCGGTTCCTTTCAAGTCTCCGTTAAAACTAACTTTTTGAAAATTTTCGGGTTCTTCGGTCAATACTCCCAAATCCACTTCACGGGCTTCCAACTGCCCCTCATAGGTAGGGACACCGGCTTCGTCCCGGTAGTTGAGTTGCCCTTTGAGCAGACCGATTTCTGTGCGAAAATCTCCTTTGGCCACAAAGTCGGTCAGGTACCCGTCAAAATCGGAATCAAACCGGATTGTTCCGAATTTATCCAGTTCCCTCCGGGCTTCCGAGCTGATATAGGGATACAGGTCTTCCGGGAGCAACACGGAATTTGCCAGGGAGAGGTTAAAGAAGGTTTCTGCGACCTGGGGCAGCCCTTCGATGTTGAATTTGCCGAAAAGTGCGCTTCGTTCGCCAAACCGCAGCAGGAGTTCTTCCGAAAAGATGGAGTTTACTTTACCGATAATCTCCCCACTGAGGTAAATCCGGTCGTCAATGGCCGGAATATTGTCCGAAAAATAGCCCAAGTCGCGAATGTCCAGCACCGTTTCGTCCAGTTGGGCGATTAAATCCACTTTTCGGTTAAAGTCCCTTAAATCGGCGACCGTTTCGTAATCCAGGCGCAGGTAATTTTTGATCACCGTCTCGTTGGATTTCAGGAAGAGGTATTTAAACTCCATCCCGGTGCTGGAATAGGTGAAATCGGTTCGCAGCTGTTGAAATACCATGCCGGAATTGGCTTCCACCCCCTTCATGTAGCGTAGGTCAAATCCCAGGGTGTCCCGGCGCACGTAGAAATCTTCGGCCTTGGCCACCAGGTCCCGAAACAGCAGGTTGGCATAATCAAACGGGATGTCTATTTCGGGCTGGGTATAGTCAATGATGTCCAGCGAGGTCTGATCAAAGGAAATGGAGGAAATGTGAAAGGTCGACGTTTGGTTTGTTTTCTCCCTGGGCTTTGAGAAAAAGGCAGCTCGAAGGCGTTCAAGAAACACCGAAATGTTCAGTCCTTCTCCGTCCGGATGGGTCAATAGGCGGACGTTTCCATTTCGTAGATTCACTTCGTCCAGGCCGGGCTCTTCGCTGTCAAGTAATCCCCGTACGGAAAAGTCAATGTATACTTCATCCAGATCGGCCATTAGGCTGTCCTGAAGGTCGTAAATTCGTACATTCCGGAGGCTGACTGCATCCCACCAGCGGATGTTCACCCGGCCAATATCGGTCTGGTAGCCTGTATTTGCAGAAACCCGGTTGGTGACAATCCCGACTAGATAGGTTTGAATTCCCGGAATTTGAAGGAGCAGTGTCAGGAAGAGCAGCGTGAACAGCAGGTAGCGCAGGACAAGAGAGACTCTCCTGAGGGCTTTCAGCAAAATTTCCTTAACTTTCGGTTTATTTTCCAACAGACGCTAAATGAGTTGTACTATATTGGCTATCGAATCCTCTTGTGATGAAACGTCGGCAGCGGTGATTTCTGATGGCAAAATACTTAATAATATTGTGGCCACGCAATCCGTGCACGAGAAATATGGGGGGGTGGTGCCCGAGTTGGCCTCCCGTGCCCATCAGCAACACCTGATACCGGTGGTCTCGGAAGCCCTTAGCTCAGCCGGCGTCTCCAAAAAAGACCTGAGCGCTGTGGCCTTTACCAGGGGGCCAGGCCTGATGGGGGCACTGCTGGTTGGCGGCTCCTTCTCAAAGGCATTTGCGTATGCGTTGAATATCCCCTTGATTGACGTAAACCACATGGAGGCGCATGTATTGGCGCACTTTATCGAAGCCCCTTCACCAGCATTTCCCTTTATCTGTTTGACGGTAAGTGGAGGGCATACGCAGCTGGTGCTTGTCAGGAGCCACCTGGATATGGAAGTGCTTGGTGAGACCTTGGACGATGCAGTAGGAGAGGCCTTTGATAAGATTGCCAAAATACTGGGATTGCCCTATCCCGGTGGGCCTCATCTGGATCGGTTGGCGGCAAAAGGTGACCCAGGAACCTTTGCCTTTCCCCTATCCGACATGAAGGACCTTGCCTTTTCGTTTAGCGGAATCAAGACGGCCGTTTTGTATTTTCTGAGGGAAAATAGTCGAAAAGAGCCGGGTTTTATTGCCAAAAATCTGGAAGACATTTGCGCTTCGGTACAGCATACGCTCATCAAAATGCTCATGAAGAAGCTGGTGAAAGCCAGCCGGGAACGGGGGATTCGGGAGGTGGCCATTGCAGGAGGGGTTTCGGCAAACTCCGGCTTGCGCCGTGCGTTAAATGAAGCAGCGCAAGAAAACAACTGGCGAGTTTATCTCCCTAAACTGGAATATTGCACCGACAATGCCGCCATGGTGGCCATGGCGGCACATTATAAGTTCCTGGAAGGGAAATTTTGCGAACTGGACATCAGTCCGCTGGCAAAAATGAAAATTGGATACCATGGCTAAGAAAAACACGTTCGATAAGATCATCAACATTAAAAATAAAAAGGCGAGCTACGAGTTTGAATTTATTGATACATTCAAAGCGGGCCTGGTACTGCGGGGCTCGGAAATAAAATCGATCCGGGAGGGCAAGGTTTCCCTGACTGAGGCCTATTGTTATTTTAAAGGCGAAGAGTTATTTATCAAGCAGATGCACATCGCGCCCTACACCCTTGCCACGCATTACAACCACGACCCGGTACGTGAGCGCAAACTTCTGTTACAAAAACAGGAACTCCGGAAACTTCAAAATAAGTTTTCTGAAAAAGGCCTTTCCATTGTACCGGTACGGATATACATCAACGATCGGGGCCTCGCCAAAATGGAAATTGCGCTGGCGAAAGGAAAGAAAATACACGATAAAAGGCAATCCATAAAAGAAAAAGATGCAAAACGCGACCTCCAACGAATGGCTTTCTGAAGCGGCTTTTGGAATCTGTCGGATAGCGGTGCTTTCCTTGTACCGGGAGCCGGTGCCGGGTTCCGGGATGAGTTCCCAGCTGCTTTTTGGGGAACGGTACCGTATTTCCCGCCGGAGCGAAGATGGAAAATGGCTATTTTCAGCCGGAGAAAATCAGGCAGGCTCCGGCTGGATGCTGGCCTCCCAGCACCATGCGCTGGAGGAAGCGGAGTTTGAACAGTTGGGGCAGTTGGCTTTACACGTCACCACGAGTCCTATCAGCCAACTAATCTGGGACAAAACACCGCTGCACCTACTGCCCGGAAGCCAGCTGCACGCCGACCGAAACGAGCTTTTTGACTGGGCGGCCTCATTTTCATTCAGGGGGGAAAGCCGGCCTTTCGCGGAAAAGCTGACACGAAGGCAACTACTTACCATTGCCGGGTCGTTTCTCAACGCACCCTACCTTTCCGGTGGGAGAAGTCTTTTCGGGCTATTTGACGGAAGTTGGCTGCAGTTGGTCTTTAAAATCGGTGGCTATCGGGTGCCGAACTACCTGTCCGAACTTCTGACCGCCGGGGAGGAGGTGGGCCTGTCCGGTATGCAGGCAGGGGACGTGGTGATTTTTGGTAACGAAAAAGGGATCCCTTCCCAGGCCGGTCTGTATGCAGGGGAGGGGCAATTGCTGCGAATAGACGGGAAAGTTCGTTTTTTGGATTTTGATCCCGAAAATTGGCTTCCTTCGAAAAACAAATTTCCTAACGCTCAGGTTCTCCATGTTAAAAATCTCATGAAAAAATGAAGGAGCGAATGGAAAAACGGGTACTGGTGCTGAATCTGGATCATACGCCAGTAGGCATTGTCAACGTGCAAAAGGCACTGGTACTGACTTTTCTGGAAAAGGCAACTTCACTGGTTCATTTTGACTACCTGGAAATCCGTACCGTCGACCGTATTTTTCCGTATCCGGCTGTCATCCGACTGTACGAGTACAAAAACATTCCCTACAAGGGGGTGATGCTGAATCGAAACAACCTGTTTAAGCGGGATCAGCATACCTGTCAGTATTGTGGTGGCGATAAGCGTTTGACGCTGGACCACGTGATTCCCCGGTCAAAGGGAGGAAAGAGCAGTTGGAAAAACCTGGTCACGGCCTGCCACCGCTGCAATACCTTAAAGGGGGACAAGACACCGGAACAGGCAGGCATGACGCTGCGCACCCTACCGTTCCGGCCTACGCTGTCTTATTTTTTAGCAGAATATGCCGAACGGCATGCGGCCGAGTGGTTGCCCTTTCTGGAGGTCAAGCCAGTGGGCTAGTTTTGGAACAGGCATAGAAAGAACTTGATTTTTTGTGGATTACCCGTTTCTATTGGTAAAATAATTCGTAAATTTGCAGTCCGTTCGGGTGAACGGTTCCTCCATCGCGGGGAAATCCGAAATAAAACCTCAGCCAGATGACCCTAAGGCTGTTGAAAATCAGGGTTGTACTAAGTAATATGTCAAATCAAGAAGAGTTTAACTGGGAAAAATTCGAAACCAAAGGTTTTGGAGAAGGCTATACCAAGGCTGAGCGGGCCGAGATGGAAAAGCTGTACGACAAGACCCTGACGGAGATCACCGAGAAGGAAGTCATTACCGGTACGGTAGTGGGAATCAACGACAAGGACGTGATCATCAACATTGGTTTCAAATCAGACGGGCTGGTTCCGTTGAACGAATTTCGTGACCTTGAAGACCTGAAAATTGGCGACGAGGTGGAATTGTTCATTGAGGAGCAGGAAAATTCCCTGGGGCAGTTGGTCCTATCCCGCAAGAAAGCAAAGATGGTCAAAGCCTGGCAGACCATCGAAGAGGCATTGGAAGAAGACAACGTGATCGAAGGTTTGGTGAAGCGACGAACCAAAGGCGGATTGATCGTGGACATCTACGGTGTGGAGGCCTTCCTTCCCGGATCGCAAATTGATGTGAAGCCTATCCGTGATTTTGATATCTACGTGGGCAAAAAGATGGAAGTGAAAGTGGTGAAAATCAACCATGCCAATGACAACGTGGTGGTTTCCCACAAAGTATTGATAGAAAAAGACCTTGAAAAGCAGAAAGCCGAGATCCTAAACAACCTGGAAAAAGGTCAGGTACTCGAAGGCGTGATCAAAAACATGACCAACTTCGGTGTATTCATCGATTTGGGTGGTGTAGACGGACTGCTGCACATTACCGATATCTCCTGGGGCAGAATCAATCATCCCGAAGAAGTGCTTAACCTGGACGACAAAGTGCAGATTGTGGTACTGGACTTCGACGATGATAAGAAGCGAATTTCCCTGGGCATGAAGCAATTGACGCCGCATCCATGGGATTCCTTGTCAGCCAGTCTGGAAGTCGGATCTAAGGTGAAGGGTAAAATTGTCAACGTGGCCGACTACGGAGCATTCCTTGAGCTGGCGCCCGGTGTGGAAGGCCTGATTCACGTGTCTGAAATGTCCTGGTCTCAGCACCTGAGAAACCCAGCCGACTTTGTGAAAGTAGGAGACGAAATCGATGCCGTGGTACTGACCATGGACAAGGACGAGCGCAAGATGTCGTTGGGCATCAAGCAGCTGACCGAAGATCCCTGGACCAAGGCAGAAATGGGCGAAAAATACGCCATCGGTACCAAGCACAAAGGAATCGTGCGTAACCTTACCAACTTCGGCCTGTTCCTGGAACTGGAAGAGGGAATCGATGGTCTGGTTCACGTGTCCGACCTTTCCTGGACCAAGAAGATCAAGCATCCTTCCGAATTTGTGAAGGTGGGAGACGAGTTGGATGTCATTGTTTTGGAATTGGATCTAGATAGCCGAAGGCTGGCCCTTGGCCATAAGCAGCTGGAGGAAAATCCATGGGATACTTTCGAGAGTGTGTTCCCGATCGGTTCTAGCCACAAATGCTCCATTATCTCCAAGAACGACAAAGGTGCCGTATTGGAGTTGCCTTACGGGCTCGAAGGCTTCGCTACTGCCAAAAACCTCGAAAAGGAAGATGGAACGCAAGCAGAAGCGGGCGAAAGCCTGGATTTCCGGGTAACGGAATTTTCTAAAGACGACAAACGCATCGTACTTTCCCATACGGCGACTTTCAAAGAGGAAGCCATGCCAAAAGCAGCTCCAAAGAAAGCGGCTACCGGCGCCAAGAAAAAGACTACCGGATCCGATAGCAGTGCCGGAGCGGAAAAGTCCACCTTGGGGGATTTGGATGCCTTGTCTGCATTGAAGGAAAAGATGGATCAGTCCAAAAAGTAATCGAGCAATCGATTGGTATACAAAAGCGCTTTCCGGAAACGGTTAGCGCTTTTTTTGTTCTCTTTTTTCTACCAATGGGTACTTTTTTTGGCAAAAATTCCTTCCCGTTAGCCGCCAAGAGTTGACGCGTACCCGGGAGGAGAAACAAAAAAAAGCACCCTTTTTGGGGTGCTTTTCGGAGGTCGAGAGCGGATTCGAACCGCTGTACAAGGTTTTGCAGACCTCTGCCTAGCCACTCGGCCACTCGACCTGATTTGTAATCGAAGCGCAAATTTAGGGATTAAATACTCCCCATTCAAATCAACCGGTTAAAAAATATTATTTTCAATGAAAGCCCCTGTTTTTTGCGAATATTTTGATCCGGAGCCGGCCTTTGTATCCCCTGGTAATTATATTTTGCAAATTATGTGCAAATAGCTTTATTTATATTAATTCTAAATTAATTGGTTGGCCGCAACCTGTTTTGTAATACATTGAAATACAAAGAATTACAATCATTTTACAATTTTTAACCAATCAGCTACCCCCCTTCGCAGCAAGTTTGAAAAATAGAAGTTGGGTAGTACATTTGTGGGGAATTTGAATTGCACTGAGATAATCTGAAAAAGTATACATAACTATGTCGATCAAACGCTCATTATTAGGGGTTTCCTTTCGCGTATTCCACCTGATGGTCCTTATCTTCCTCTTTATGGGGTTGCAGGCCTACGCGGTGGACCCTGAAGTACCGGATAGCGAGGACGCTATCTCCGCGGGTCAGTCTATTTTCAATGCCAACTGTAAAACCTGTCACAGGCTGGATCAGAAATTAATCGGTCCCGCATTGCGAGGCGTTACCGAACGGAGGGAGCTAGACTGGACCAAGCGGTTTATCCTCAACTCACAGGCAGTGATTCAGAGTGGAGATGCGACAGCGGTTGCGCTCTACAAAGAATACAACAATGCCGTCATGCCGGCACACGACTTTTTGAGTGATGGGGACTTGATGAACCTATTGGCCTACATCGAGTACGGCGACAAGGCAGACCCCGAGGCTGCGGCCAGTGCGGCAGCAGGCGGGGCAGCAGCGGGGGGCGGTTCCGGAGGAGGAATTCCCAGTGAATACCTGACCATTATTTTGGTGGTCCTGGTGATCGTCCTGATTTTGGTGCTGGTGGTGCTTGGGTTGATCGTGTCGGTACTTACCAAATACATGAACAACAGCGACAAGCTGGATGCCGACGACAAAGAATTTATTAATCAGAAAACCGATTACCTATCCATATTGAAAAGTGATGGGTTTATCGTGATCGTCACCACCATTGTTTTGGCCTTTGTGGTCAAAACAGCGGTTGATGGCTTGTACACCATTGGCGTGCAGCAGGGATACGCTCCCTCTCAGCCCATTGCGTACTCCCACGAGCTGCATGCAGGACAGTACGAAATCCCCTGCCAATACTGTCACACAGGTGTAGAGATCGGCAAGTCAGCGAATATTCCTTCTGCCAATATCTGTATGAATTGCCACATGCATATTCAGAATGTCGGAGGAAAAGAGGGCATTTCTCCGGAAATTGCCAAAATCTATGCAGCCGTGGACAACGATCAGCCCATCGAGTGGGTGCGGGTCCACAACCTACCCGATCTGGCCTACTTTAATCACTCCCAGCACGTGGCCGTGGGCGGTGTGGAGTGCCAGACCTGCCATGGTCCCATTGAGGAAATGGAAGTGGTGTACCAACACAGCTCCCTCACCATGGGCTGGTGCATCGATTGCCACCGCAATACGGAGATAACCACGCAAGGCAATGAATATTACGATAAACTCGTGCAGTTGCATTCCGAATCCAAAGATGCCTTGAAGGTCAAGGATATTGGTGGACTGGAATGTGCGAAGTGTCACTATTAAATCTTTACGAACCTTCTTTTCTTTAATATACAATGAAAGAAAATAAAAAGACATATTGGAAAGGCTTAGAACAGTTGACAAACGATCCCGAGTTTGTAAAACATGCCGATCAGGAATTTCCGGGTTTTACTTCCAAAAAAGGCCAGGCCGAGGATAACGGATCTTCCCGAAGGGATTTTTTGAAGATGATGGGATTTAGTGTGGCAGCAGCTTCTTTGGCCGCTTGCGAAGCTCCCGTGAGAAAAGCCATCCCCTACGTTAACAAGCCCGTTGATATCAATCCATCTGTTCCCAATTATTACGCATCTACCTTTGCCAATGGCGGTGATTATGCTTCCATTGTGGTAAAAACAAGGGAAGGGCGTCCCATAAAGATCGATGGAAACACCCTTTCTCCCATTACGGGAGGCGGCACCAACGCCATTGTGGAGGCTTCGGTGCTTTCCTTGTACGATAAGGCCAGACTGACCGGTCCTCAAATAAACGGACAACCCGCCGAATGGACTGCATTGGACGTGGAATTGGGTAGCAAACTGGCATCGGCTGGCTCCATCAAAATCGTTGCGAATACGATCCTCTCCCCAAGCACCGAACGTGCGATCGAGCAGTTTGCTGAACGGTTTGGGGACGTGGATTTGGTTACCTATGATCCAATTTCCAACTACGGCATTACCCGGGCCAGCGAATCTTTTTATGGTTCGAAAATATTGCCTTCGTACTACTTTGACCGGGCGAAGGTCATTGTAAGTTTTGGTGCAGACTTTTTGGGCAGCTGGATTTCTCCCATCGAATTTGCCCGGCAATACAGCAAGGGTAGAAAAATTTCAAAAGACAAACCAGAAATGTCCCGGCATTTCCAGTTTGAATCCAACTTATCCCTTACCGGAGCTAATGCAGATTACCGCAGCCCAATTAGCCCTTCCCAAAGCGGACTGGCGGTATTGTCACTTTATAACCTGCTCGCCAAAAAGGCCGGGTCCGGCACTGCTGGGGGCGCATCAGTGGATTTGCCCTACCTGGCAAAAGCAGCCGATGAACTATGGGCCAGCCGCGGAAATTCTCTGGTTGTGTCCGGGTCCAACGATCCGAACGTGCAGGTGGTCATCCACGCGATCAACGAACTGTTGGGAAATGCCGGTACTACCGTAGATTTTCAACATCCGGTCCATTTCCGCAAGGGTGACGATCGGCGCATGAATCAGCTGATCACGGACCTGAACGGTGGACGTGTGGGAGCAGTTATTTTTTACAATTGCAACCCAGTCTACGATTTTGGTGGTGGACAGGCCCTGGCCGAAGGGATTGCCAAGGCGAAAGTGTCGGTATCCACCGCTGAAGTGAAAAACGAGACCGCCTCGCTGGTGCAGTACCTGGCGCCGGATCACCATTACCTGGAATCCTGGAATGATTACCTGCCGAAGAAAGGCATGTACAGCCTGGCTCAGCCAACCATTTCTCCTTTGTTTAATACCAGACAGGCGCCCGAAAGCTTTTTGAAATGGGCCGGAAATACGACTTCTTATTACGATTTTATCCGTGAAGCCTGGCAAGCAGTACACGAAGGATTGGACGACGGTTCCGATTTTCAAACTTTCTGGGACAAATGTCTGCACGACGGGGTCTATCAGGCTCCGGAAGTAGAAGGTGCCGAAGAAACGACGGTTGTCCCTAGTGGAGACATTGCAGCAGCGGCTGCGGCCATAGGCAAAACCTATCAGGCGCAAGGATCTGGATCCGAGTTGGCCGTATACGTCAAAACCGGTATTGGTTCCGGAGCATTTGCCAACAACCCCTGGTTGCAGGAAATGCCGGATCCGATTTCAAAGGCTACCTGGGACAATTACCTCACGGTATCCCAAAAATGGGCCAATGAGAACGGCTTGCAGATGAAGGAGGGAGCCACGCAGTTGGCGAATGTTTCCGCCAATGGGGTTTCCTTTACGGTTCCCGTATTGGTGCAGCCTGGACAAGCGGATGGTACCTTCGGGCTGGCGCTTGGCTACGGGCGTACGGCTGCCGGTAGGGTCGCCGACGGATTGGGTGTGAATGCCTACGCTTTGTTGAACAGCAGCAAGGGCTTTGTCAACTACGACCTGACCGAAGGGGTGAGTGTGAGTCTTAGTGGAGAAGCGTACAGCATTGCGCAGACCCAGACGCATCAGACGTACATGGGAAGGAGTTTTGTCATACAAGAAGCTACCCTGGGCGAATACAAAGAAGACGCAAGTGCCGGAAGGTATCATCCGGAAATATACAAGGATGGAGAGTTTGTAAAGCCAAGCAAAATTTCGCTGTGGTCTGGACATAAATACAGCCAACATCACTGGGGATTGGCTATTGACATGAATTCCTGTACCGGATGTTCGGCGTGTACCGTCGCTTGTCAGGTGGAAAACAACGTGGCCGTTGTTGGGAAGCAGGAAGTGCTTAATCGCCGGGAAATGGCCTGGATCCGGATAGATCGGTACTACAGTTCGCCGGAAGCTGCCAGTTCCAACAAGGAATTGGAGCAGGCTGCTGACAACCCGGAAGTGACCTTCCAGCCCATGATGTGCCAGCATTGCAATAATGCACCTTGCGAAACAGTTTGCCCGGTTGTGGCGACCACGCACAGTTCCGAAGGCTTGAATCAAATGACGTACAATCGTTGCATCGGTACCCGTTACTGTGCCAACAACTGTCCGTATAAAGTAAGGCGATTCAACTGGTTCAAGTACCACGACAACAAGCAGTTTGCGGGTGTGAATACGGCTCAAAATGATGATTTGGGCAAAATGGTTCTGAATCCGGATGTAACGGTGAGAGCCAGAGGGGTGATGGAAAAATGCTCCATGTGTGTACAGCGTATTCAGGCGGGTAAATTGACTGCCAAGCGTGAAAACCGAAAGATCAAGGATGGAGATATTAACGTGGCTTGTGCCGTGGCTTGTCCTTCCGAAGCGCTGGTTTTTGGTGACATGAACGATCCGGAGTCAAAAGTTTCCCGCATGCTGAAGATTGAAGAGAATTCAACCGAGGCGATCAAGGAGGTCAATGAGGAACGGGCTTATCACGTGCTTGAGGAAATCAATGTGAGCCCGAACGTGTGGTACTTTACCAAGATCAGAAATAAGGACAAAAACGAAGCTTAAAAAATAAAACGATAAACTATGCAGGTTACTTCACCCGTACGCGATCCGCTGGTCACCGGCGGTAAGACATACAAGGACGTCACCAATGATATTGCCAGGCAGGTCGAAGGAAAGCCTACCGTCGGTTGGTTGCTTGGATTGGCGGTGTCTTTAGGTGCACTTTTGATAGGCAGCTTGGCCCTGGTGGCTACCCTTTGGGAGGGCATTGGCATGTGGGGGCTTAACAAGACCGTAGGCTGGGCCTGGGATATCACCAATTTCGTTTGGTGGGTCGGAATCGGCCACGCAGGTACCCTTATTTCGGCGGTTTTGCTTTTGTTCAGACAGAAATGGCGGACATCGATCAATCGGGCCGCAGAAGCCATGACGATTTTCGCGGTTATTTGTGCGGCGCTGTTTCCCTTGATTCACATGGGTAGACCTTGGATCGGTGCCATTTGGGCATTGCCTCTGCCAAACACGTACGGGTCGCTGTGGGTGAATTTCAATTCTCCCCTGCTTTGGGACGTATTTGCTATCTCCACCTATTTTTCCGTTTCACTTGTCTTTTGGTACATCGGGTTGATTCCGGACTTCGCCACGATTCGGGATCGGGCGACGGGTTTGCGCAAGACCATTTACGGGGCGTTGAGTTTTGGATGGGACGGGGCTGCCAGTACCTGGATGCGGTACGAAAGTGTTTCGCTGATTCTGGCTGGTTTGGCCACGCCTTTGGTACTTTCGGTACACACGATTGTGTCCTTTGACTTTGCTACTTCGGTGATTCCTGGATGGCACACCACCATTTTCCCTCCTTACTTTGTGGCAGGGGCGATCTTTTCCGGGTTTGCCATGGTACTCACGCTGATGATTGTGACCCGAAAAGTATTCAAGTTGGAAGATTACATCACCATCGGCCATATAGAGTTGATGAATATTGTAATCATCATTACCGGGTCAATTGTGGGGATCGCCTACATCACGGAATTCTTTATCGCCTGGTATTCCGGGGTAGCGGCTGAGCAGTATGCGTTTGTAAACCGGATGTTTGGTCCCTATTGGTGGGCCTATTGGTCCATGATGACCTGTAACGTGATTTCTCCACAGCTTTTCTGGTTCAAAAAGATCCGGACTTCGATCGTAGCGACATTTATTCTTTCCCTGGTTGTAAATATAGGGATGTGGTTTGAGCGTTTTGTGATCATCGTCACTTCGCTACACCGCGACTACCTCCCTTCTTCCTGGGTGATGTTTTATCCGACAATCACCGATGTGGGCGTTTACCTCTTTACCTTTGGCTTCTTTTTTACCGCGTTTTTATTGTTTGCCAAATTTTTCCCAGTGATCAATATGGCAGAGGTAAAGTCAGTTTTGAAATCTTCATCTGAAAAAAAACTTAACTAATCATGGAAAGAGACAAGCATTTTATTCTGGGGGTCTTTGATGATGAGGACATTCTGCTGAATGCCGTTAGAGAGGTACGCGCCACTGGAATCCGAATTCACGAAGTATTTTCCCCGTATCCGGTTCATGGACTGGACGAGGAACTGGGTTACAGAAGAAGCCGTCTTCCCATTGCCGCTTTTCTGTTTGGACTTTTGGGAACCACCTTGGCCTTGACCATGCAGTTTTATATGATGAAATTCGACTGGCCGATGATCATCGGTGGCAAGGACCACGCAGCTTTTCCGGATTTTATTCCCGTTACCTTTGAGCTGACCGTATTGTTGGCAGCTTTTGGGATGGTCGGGGTGTTTATGATTAGCAGTAACCTAAAGCCCTGGGGACAACCCCGGATTTTTGACCTGAGAAGTACCGATGATAAGCACATTATGGCCATCGATGTCGCCACCAATGCTTCCTTGGATATGGAAAAAATCAAGGATGCCTTGAAGAGCTCCGGCGCCACGGAGGTGAATAGTAAAAGTTTTGACTAAGTAATCGCTATCAAATGAAACGAGTAACATCCATATATAGCCTGGCAGTGGTCGGTATCGCACTTGGAATGGTTTCCTGCAGTGCCGAAGGAGACTATCCGGGAACAGAATACGCGCCTCAAATGTATCATTCCGTCCCTTACGAGCCGTTGAGCCAGATTCCGAACGAAGAAGAAGGCATGTGGCTTTCTAACCGGGAAGATGGTAAGGGAGAGTTTTACAATAGTAACCCCAACAATCAACACAAGATGAACATGCGTATGCCTGTTCCCAATACGGTACCGAGAGATCCACGAGGTGTATTGCCCTACCGGCTGCGGGTAGCAGACTTGGAAGGCGCTGCATTGGTAGAGAACCCCATTGAGGTGGACGATCAGGTACTTGCTGAAGGAAGGGAATTGTACGTACAGTATTGTTCTTCCTGCCATGGTACCGGAGGAGAAGGTGACGGAAAGGTCGGAGAAGTGATCGGAGGTGTAGCCAATTTGAAAGGAGGCGCCTATATCAACCTACCGGAAGGTCATATTTTTCACGTGATCACACACGGCAAAGGTAGAATGGGTGCACATGGTTCGCAGATTACTGCTGACAGAAGGTGGAAAATCGTACACTATGTTAAACAAGAAATTCAGACGCAATAATGGCACAGGCAAACAACTACAATTTGGATCAGAGATTTGATTTTACCGCTTCGGTAAAGAAGGTTATTTTCATTCTGGGTGGCATTGGTGCCTTGCTGTTGGTGATCGGGATTCTTTCCGCTGCTTTAAGTGGTGGTCATGGAGCGGGAGAAGAGGGCGGACATGCCTTTCATTGGACCAAGCGTCTTTTTGCCAATATCTGGATTAATAATGTGTATTTCACCGGAATAGCGATAATTGGCGTCTTTTTCTTTGCGATCCAGTATGCGGCGCAGGCGGGCTGGTCCACGGCATTGCTACGAATAATGATTTCTTTCGGGTATTGGCTACCGATCGCAGCTGTCTTGATGCTTGCCACCTTTTTCGTAGCCAACCACGACCTGTTTCATTGGACGCATAGTTATGTATTTGACAAAGCCGACCCGGCCTACGACCGCATCATCGATGGAAAAGGAAATTTTTTCTATTGGCCGATGGAAAAAGGGACCTTCCCGATCTTTTACATCGTTCGGATGGTGGTGTTTTTTGGCTTTTGGGTGTTTTTCTTTAATAAATTGAAGTCCTTATCTTACGAAGAAGACCTACAGGGTGGTACCTCGTATTGGTATACCATCCGAAAATGGTCAGCCATTTTTCTGGTTTTCTTTGCTGTTTCTTCCTCCATAAGCGCCTGGGACTGGGTGATGTCCATTGATACCCACTGGTTTTCGACGTTGTTTGGATGGTATGTTTTTGCATCCTGGTTTGTTGCCGGCTTGTCTGCCATAACCTTGGTCACTATATTCTTGAAGGACCAGGGATACCTGGAAATGGTCAATCAAAATCACATCCACGATCTTGGAAAATTCGTTTTTGCTTTTTCTATTTTTTGGACCTATATCTGGTTTTCTCAGTTCCTGTTGATTTATTATGCGAACATTCCAGAAGAGTCAGTGTATTTTATAGAAAGGCTCTCCAGTGACGTGTATGGACCGTATATATTTGTAAACATTGTGTTAAACTTTGTTTTACCCTTTCTTGTTCTTATGACAAGAGATGCAAAAAGGCATAATATCTTCTTGAAACTGGTATGTACGCTGATAATTCTTGGGCATTGGATTGATTTCTTTCTGATGGTTCAGCCGGGAACACTCGGGCATAACGGTGGCGTTGGATTGATGGAGTTGGGAATGTTACTGGTTTATGGTTCTGCTTTCGCTTTTGTGGCGCTCAGTAATCTCTCCAAGCACAACCTGATCGCCAAAAACCATCCCATGTTGGAAGAAAGTTATCATCATCACATTTAATTACATTCCGAAACAGTTATAAATTATGTACGGACTTCTTATTTCAATAGGTGTATTACTTCTGATTCTGGTAATCTGGATGGTGTACAGAATTCAGACCCTGATTTCGGTTGCCAAGGGTTCCGATAAGAAAATAGCGACCACCAGTAATAAAGTAAATGCGGCCTTGTTCATGTTGTTTCTCATTGGAGCAGGTGGGTTGATGGTTTGGTATTCTATCAAAGAATTTGATAATTACCAACTACCGATTGGCTCTGAACACGGCATTGTCACGGATCGTCTGTTTTGGATTACCATGGCCGTTACCGGTTTTATCTTTATCCTTACCCACATTTTGCTGTTTTGGTTTAGCTATCACTACCAATACAAGGAAAATAAGCGTGCCGCGTACTATCCGGATAACAACAAATTGGAAATCATTTGGACGCTCGTTCCGGCAGTTGTTCTGGCTGTTTTGGTTATCTCCGGATGGAAAGCCTGGTCGGATATCACAGGGCCTGCTCCTGAAGACGCCCACGTGGTGGAAATCATGGGATATCAGTTTGCATGGGACATTCGTTATCCTGGCACAGACAATCAGTTGGGCGATTACGATTACCGCTTGACAACGGCCATGAATTCCAGAGGTATTGATTTTACGGACAAGAACTCCTTTGACGATTTTCCGGCCCAAAATGTGGTAATTCCCAAAGGCGAGCCGGTATTGTTCAAGATACGTGCACGTGACGTGTTGCATTCGGTGTTTGCTCCTCACATGCGACTGAAAATGGATGCAGTACCAGGCATGCCGACCCGGTTCTGGTTCGTTCCAAATAAAACGACCGCCGAAATGCGGGCGGAATTGGGCGACGAGGAGTTTGAATACGAGATCGCGTGTACAGAAGTTTGCGGAAGTGGCCACTTCTCCATGCGAAAGACGATTACCGTTGTTGAGCCGGATGAATACCGCAAATGGATGGCAGAACAAACGCCTTTTATCAAAAGCAACCCGGATTTGGTAGCCGATTTGCCAGCTGACTTGAGGGAATTGGCGGATATTTATATTAACGAAGAATAATACTCATTGATAAACTACGTATAACATGGCAGTAGCAAACGTTTCAGCGCATGATGTGTCGCATCACGACCATCACGACCATGAGCACAAAGAAAACTTCATTACGAAGTATATATTTTCCACAGACCATAAAATGATCGCCAAGCAGTACCTGATTTCAGGAATGTTTTGGGCATTTATTGGCGGGTTTTTGTCGGTGCTATTTAGGTTACAGCTAGGTTTCCCCGAGATGGATCTTTCCTTTTTGCGGCCACTCCTGGGCGGATGGATTGATTCTAGCGGGAAGTTGGATCCGAACTTCTACCTTGCATTGGTAACGATGCACGGCACGATCATGGTCTTCTTTGTGTTGACCGCCGGATTGAGCGGAACGTTCTCAAATTTTCTCATCCCGCTTCAAATTGGCGCCCGGGACATGGCTTCCGGATTCATGAACATGCTCTCTTATTGGTTCTTTTTTATCTCCGGAGTCATCATGTTTGCGTCACTTTTTCTGGAAAAAGGGCCCGCCGCTGGCGGGTGGGTAGTGTATCCTCCCTTGTCGGCGCTTGAGCAAGCCATCCCGGGCTCCGGATTGGGGATGACATTGTGGTTGATTGCAATGACTTTCTTTATTGCCTCTTCGTTGTTGGGTGGTATCAATTACATTACAACAGTAATTAACCTCCGAACCAAGGGCATGTCGTTTTCTCGGTTGCCGCTTACGATTTGGGCGTTTTTCCTTACGGCTGTGATTGGATTATTGTCCTTCCCAGTTCTTTTTTCGGCAGCATTACTGTTAGTGTTTGATAGGAGTTTCGGGACAAGTTTCTACCTGTCCGATATTTATATCGGAGGAGAGGCCTTGCCAAATACGGGAGGTAGTGCTGTATTGTATCAGCACCTGTTCTGGTTCCTGGGCCACCCGGAAGTATATATTGTCCTTTTGCCCGCTCTTGGAATCACCTCCGAGATCATTGCTACAAATTCCAGGAAGCCAATATTTGGTTACAAGGCGATGATCATTTCCATGTTGGGCATTACGATTTTGTCTTTCGTGGTTTGGGCACACCACATGTTTGTGTCAGGCTTAAATCCATTCCTGGGCTCCATCTTTATGTTTCTGACCCTGATTATTGCGGTTCCGTCAGCGGTGAAAGTGTTTAATTACCTGACCACTCTTTGGCGAGGAAACCTGCGCTTCACACCCGGGATGTTGTTTTCCATTGGTTTGGTGTCGTTTTTCATTTCGGGTGGTCTTACGGGAATATTCCTGGGAAACTCTGCGATTGACATTCAGTTACACGATACCTACTTTGTGGTAGCGCACTTCCATCTGGTGATGGGTTCTGCCTCTTTCTTTGGGATGATGGCTGGTATTTACCATTGGTTCCCCAAGATGTTTGGTCGCATGATGGATGAAAAATTAGGGCATGTTCATTTTTGGCTGACCTTCGTTGGTGTGTACATGGTGTTTTTCCCCATGCACTATATTGGTATCGCGGGTTTTCCTAGAAGGTACTATAGCTGGACGAATTATTCGTTCTCAGATATGTATACCGATCTGAATATGTTCGTATCGGTAGCGGCGATTGTGACATTTGGTGCACAAATGATTTTTGTCTTTAATTTCTTCTATAGCATGTATAAAGGAAGAAAGGCGAGCGCTAACCCCTGGCAGTCAAACACACTGGAATGGACGACGCCGATCAGCCCAGGGCATGGAAACTGGCCGGGTGAGATTCCTGCTGTGTACCGATGGCCGTATGACTACAGCAAGCCGGGAGCTAAGGAAGATTTTATCCCTCAAACGGTGCCTCTTTCCGCTACTCCTGAATCAAACCTGCCACATGAAAATAAGCTGGTGCAATTAGAAAAAGAGATTATGGCGGAGGAAGGTGACGTGTTGGTAGCCGATGAATCAAAAGGATCGTAAACGAATAAGCAGCTTCCGTCGGATCAGTTTGGTTACGACGGTTGCTGTTTTCTTTCTTATTTTGGTAGGCGGGATTGTTCGTAGTACCGGAGCCGGTATGGGCTGTCCCGATTGGCCAACCTGCTTTGGTAGCTGGATACCTCCGACTTCAGAGGAACAGCTTCCGGACGATTATGCGTCGGTCTATGTGGCCCAGCGGGTGGCTAAAAATGAGCGGTTTGTTGCGTTGCTTGGCGGATTGGGCTTTTCTTCCCTTGCGCAGCAGATTGAAGAAGACGATTCGATCTTGCAGTCCGAGCCATTCAATGCAACGAAAACCTGGATCGAATACATTAACCGACTAATCGGTGTCGTTATCGGCTTCCTGATCGTCTTGACTTTCCTGCAATCCATACGGCTTAGAAAAATTGATTTAACTGCAACGCTTTTGTCTTTCCTGGCGTTGGTTCTGGTTTTCTTTCAGGGTTGGCTAGGTTCCATTGTCGTGTCGACCAACTTGCTGCAGTGGATGATAAGCGTACACATGATTGTGGCATTGGTTTTAGTTTGCCTATTGTTGTACATTTACTTCCGTTCTGGAAGATTGGTTCATTTTGGTGAGGTGTTGGATAGGCAAGATGTGGGTCCGGACGAGCGGAGTCGGGTCCGGTTTTGGCTTGGCGTAGGGATTCTTTTGATGTTTGTGCAGGTAGTTTTGGGAACGCAGGTGCGCGAGCAAATTGACCTGATAGCAGTGGAGTTGGGTTACCAAGATCGCTCATTGTGGATTTCTCGATTGGGCAGCAGTTTTTACATTCATCGCTCGTTTTCGTTGGTATTGATTGGCATGCACGCCTATTTGTTGTTTCGCATCATTCGATCCGGAGGCTGGGAGAGCGGGTTAATAAACCGATTTAAGTGGCTGGTAGGATTGATGCTTACCGTGGTGCTTTCAGGCGTTGTGATGGCTTATTTAGGTATCCCGGCGTTTGTTCAACCCCTGCATTTACTGCTGGGGTCGTTGATAATTGGATTTCAATATTACCTATGGCTGGAAATGGGTGTTGTGGCCCACCAACCTAAAAAGAATGTTTTGGTATGAGTACGCTAGATATATCGGATAAATTGGTTTTTGATGCCTGGAAAGTGCGGTACCGGGCATACATGGACTTGCTCAAGGTACGGCTTTCAGCGCTGGTGACGTTCTCTGCGGTGTTTGGGTTTATTCTCGGCCATTCCGGTCAGGTGTTTTCCTGGACAACGTTTTTTGGGTTGATTGCAGGTGGCTTTTTGGTTAGTGGAGCTTCGGGTGCGGCCAATGAAATCATGGAGCGGGAATACGACAAACTTATGAAGCGGACGCAAAATAGGCCCCTTCCGTTGCAGTTAATTTCCGTCAGGGAAGCGTATTGGTTTACTAGTATCGCTGCGGTAGCCGGTGTTCTTTTGCTGGCGTATTTTACCAATTGGCTGACGACTGGGTTGGGCGTATTAAGCATGGTGTTGTACGTATTTGTTTACACACCCTTAAAACGCGTAGGGCCCATAGCGGTGTTGGTAGGCGCGGTGCCCGGGGCGATGCCGCCTTTGTTGGGGTGGACAGCGGCTACAGGGGGAATCTCTTACGAAGCATTGATTATTTTTGGTATTCAGTTTATTTGGCAATTTCCACACTTCTGGGCTATCGCCTGGGTGAGTGACGAGGATTATAAGAAAGCAGGATTTAAATTGTTGCCATCCGGTGGCCAAAAGGATTTGAACACCGCAATACAGATCATGATTTACACCTTGTTTCTGCTGCCTTTAGGTTTATTGCCGACCTATTTTGGGTTTACCGGGTTGAATTCCGGAATTGTGGCTACTATTTGCGGGGTGTTATTTTTGGCGCAAACCTTCTCACTAATGCGGGATTGTTCCAGAAAATCTGCATTAAAGATCATGTTCGGTTCCTTTTTGTACTTACCGATTGTACAAATCGCTTATTTATTGGATAAAATTTAGTAGGAATGGAAGAGAAATTAGCGTTTGTAGAAGGTGCAGAGCAGCCCCTATCCATGCACCCGAAGAAGTTTGCTTTGTGGTTGTTTATCGTAAGTGTGGTGATGGTTTTTGCGGGAATGACTAGTGCGTACATTGTTCGGCAGTCGGAGGGTAATTGGCTGGAGTTTGATCTGCCGGATGTGTTTTGGTACAATTCGGGGATCATTGTGCTGAGTAGCTTAAGCATTCACTGGTCGTATCTATCGGCGAAAAAGGATGATTTTAATTCACTCAAACTTGGATTGATTGCCACGACTTTCCTAGGGCTTGCATTTCTGGTCGGTCAATGGTATAGCTGGATCGCGCTGGTGGAGCAGGATGTGTATTTTGTAGGTAATCCAGCAGGTTCGTTTATGTATGTTTTTACGGGTTTGCATGGATTACATCTGGTTAGTGGTGTGATTTTTCTAATTATTGTATTAATTTCGTCACTAGGAAACAAAATCCATTCCCAAAACATGCCCCAGTTGGAGATGTGTGTGACGTACTGGCACTTTCTGGGAGGCTTGTGGTTGTATCTGTTTATGTTTTTGCTTCTAAATCATTAAAATTTAAGTTAACTTAATAATTATGTCTTCGACTGCTATTGAAATCCAATCCAAAAGAGGCGTATGGGGTGGTGGTAACGAGCCGCTGAAAGCAAGCTACGGCAAGCTCATGATGTGGTTTTTTCTGCTATCTGATATTTTTACTTTCACTGCCTTTCTGATTACCTATGGGGCAATCCGGGTTAGTTATCCCGCCTATGGGGGAGAAGTGGCCGATTTTGTAAGTTCCAACGAATACTGGCCCATACCCGAGATGATTTTCGATGCGATCCCATTCGTACATGGGGGGCATTTTCCATTGGTGTTTGTGGGCTTAATGACGTTCATTTTGATTTTGAGCTCGGTTACGATGGTTTTGGCGGTAGAGGCCGGGCACCGGAACGATAAGAAAGACGTGGTTAAGTGGATGCTGTGGACCTTGCTTGGAGGGATAACTTTCCTTAGCTGTCAGGCCTGGGAGTGGACGCACTTTATTCATGGCACGGATGAGGGAGCAATGCTTACCTATGTCAATTCATTCAACAACGTGGTTAGCGAGACGGTTTATGGAGCTAACCTGTTGGTTAACGAATACGGACCGGCACCTTTCGCACAGTTGTTTTTCTTTATTACCGGATTTCATGGGTTCCACGTAACGATTGGTGTATTTCTACTGTTTCTCGCATTTTACCAGGCAGCAGTTGGCGTCTACGAAGAACGAGGACATTACGAAATGATTGAAAAAATTGGCTTGTACTGGCACTTTGTGGACTTGGTCTGGGTGTTTGTATTTACCTTTTTCTATTTGATTTAGAACATTAACCGCATAGTTGAATTATGGCACAAGAAAGTAAAAACGGGTTGGAAGTCATTCCAAGAGACTCGGCAAAGATTAAGAAAATATGGATGACGGCATTGATCCTTCTTGTGGTGACTGCCGTGGAATTTCTGCTTGCTTTTACCATGGAGCGGGGAATGTTGCTGTACATCATTTTCATCGTGTTGACGATTGTGAAAGCCAAATACATCATGATGGAGTTCATGCACCTTGGGGAAGAAGCAAAACCGCTGTTTTATTCGATTATTGTTCCGCTTATCTTTTTGATCTGGTTGATCATCGCCCTTTTCAAGGAAGGTTCGGATATCTTTTTGATGCGTTGGTAAGTAGGCGGTAAAAATGTATATCAATGAATGGTTGGAGTGGAATCTTCAACCATTTTTTTTGTTATGAGATAGTATGAAAATGTTACGCTTTCTTCAAATCCTGGTGTTGATCTGTGTGTTGATGATCCCTGTATTGATTATTCTGTTTTTACGGGGGTTTACGTCTAACGAATATTCCATTCCCATCTTATACGAGCAAGGGGTGGAAGATCCTTACCAGCAGTGCGATTACGGGGGAAATACCGGACAGCATTTCATACCGGATTTTTCCCTGGTAGATCAATTCGACAGGAGTATCGGAAGGGAAGATATGGGGGGAAAGATTACGGTAGTCGATTTTTTCTTTACCAGCTGCCCCAGCATTTGTCCGGTGATGTCCTCGGAGATGGAGCGGGTGCAGGATGCTTTCCGAAACGACGATCGGGTGCAGTTGTTTTCCATCAGTATTGATCCTACCTACGACACGCCTGAAGTACTATCCGAATATGCCGACAGGCATCGGGCAGAACGGGACAAATGGTTTTTCCTTACGGGAGACAAGGGTTCCATTTACGAGCTGGCCAGGTGCGGATTTGTGCTACCTACCATCGATGGGGACTCGGTACCGGAAGATTTTATCCATAGTGATAAATTCGTATTGGTGGATGAGTTGGGTAGAATTAGGGGGTATTACAGCGGTACCGAAAGAGAAAGTGTGGATGAATTGATAGTAGAAACAAAAATTTTATTATACGATGGAAAATAAAATCGAATTAGAGAACCAGGATAAATCCATGTTGCGTTGGATTACCCTAATATCCGTATTGGTGCCCATTGTGGTGGCCGTATTGCTTTTTATGCCTTCAAAAATTGATACGGGACAGGAATGGGTTTATTTTTTGCCCCATTTGAATGCGGTTATCAATTCCGCGGCTACTTTGGCGCTGGTGCTCGGAGTCGTCTTTATCAAGCAGGGTAAGGTCGCCTGGCACAAGGCTTCCATGACCATTGCCTTTGCATTAGGCGCATTGTTTTTGGTCAGTTACGTGTTGTACCACGCTTCGGCAGAAAGTACCAGTTTTGGCGGTGAGGGCTGGATTAGAGGCCTGTATTATTTTCTTTTGATTACGCACATCATTTTGGCCGCTGTGGCCTTGTTTCCCATCCTTTGGGCTTACTATTATGGCTATACCGGGCAGTATGCCCGGCATCGGAAGGTGGTAAAATACGCGTTTCCGATTTGGCTTTATGTGACGGTCACTGGTGTAATCGTTTACTTAATGATCAGCCCCTACTACACGCATTGAGGTTTTTTGTTCCGCATGCGAGAACTTTGTTGACATGGAAACCGTTTAGGATACAGATGAAAAATCGTGCGAAATACCTTATTGCCGGACTGGTGACGGCAATGCTAAGTTTACAGCAAGTGGCTGCGCAGTGCGCCATGTGCCGGGCGACCATTGAAAACAATGTAAGTAATGGCGACACCACCGTGGGCGCTGGATTGAATGTAGGTATCCTGTATCTGTTTCTGGCTCCTTACCTTCTATTGTCTATTATCGGCTATTTTTGGTACAAAAAAGCGAAACAGAAGAAGCGCTTTTCGTTACGTTCATAGGCATTATTTTTTTGGCGGTTACCGCTGTGTTTTGTTTTCTTATCCAAGGCTTACTTTTTTTATCAAAAGTAGAACGGATTTTGCTTGGTTGCTTCTAGCTTTATAGACTGGCCGAACGACAATGCTAAAGAAAAGAAGACTCATACTTATCGCATCCATTCTCATGCTTGGGATCGTGTTGTCGGTGAATTTTTTTATGGGGAACGATCGGGGACAGGCACCGGAAGTACATCGTTCATTACTGGAAGGCAAAATGGCCGAAGTAATTGCGGGTTTCGATGAGGATTATATCGAAATTCTAATGCGTAACCGTCCCAACCAAAATCCAACCTTTCACTCCCTCACTTTTTCCAGCCACTATGCGTTTTACCTTTTTTCCGAAGGAGGCGAGTTGTATTATTGGTCCGATGTAGAAATGGTACCTCGGTTTGAAAGCCTTTCACTTTCGAGAAAGTATCAATTATTGGAAAACGAGCGTGGGCTTTATTTTGCAAAGCTCAGGAGGATGGACCGAAACGATTCCGCTTTCTGGTTACTTCAGGTGTATCCCCTCGTGAGTAAGGTGGACATTGATAATGAATACCTGATAAGTGGCTTCAATGAGGAGGTTTTTGGGAATGATCGCTTCATTTTATCCAATCAACCCAAAGCGGGCTACCAGGATGTTGCCGTGGAAGGCGAGTACCTGTACTCCATTTTTTATAGGGTCGGGTACGATTCGGTTGGGCAGTCATTTAATCACACCCTATTGGTCTTCTTTTTTTCCCTGCTGGGCTTGGTCCTGATTTTAGGAGGTGATTTCGTTTACACCCTGTGGAACAAAGGCAGGCGATCTATGGCCACCTTGTATACCTTTCTGATATTGGCCTGCATCCGACTATTGATGCTTGCCTTTAGTTTTCCCAAAGATTTTTTTCAGACCGGCATTTTTGATCCCGGTTTGTATGCCTCTTCCCGGATCAACCCCAGCCTGGGTGATTTGCTGCTTAATGTCGTATGTTACCTGGTGGTATTAAGCATGGTCATTGCGATACTCGGGAACAAGCGGGTGTTGATAAATTTTATTCAATTCCGAAAAAAGTACGGGTATGGGGTACAGTTGGCAGCCGCTTTCCTGTTGTCCACGATTTTGATGTTTTTGTTTTTCTTTCTTTACCTAAACATTGTCGAAAATGCCCAGTGGAATCTTAGTATTGCGTCTATTCCCACCTTCAATTACCTGAAAGGAATTAGTCTGCTGGTGGTTTTCCTTGGAGGTGCGGCCTACTTGCTGTTTTCCATAATTGGCTTGAACATGGTGCTCTACAAGCGTACGGACCAGGTTTTCTATCCGCTAAAGGTAGTGCTGGCCATCTCGTTTCCAGTGATCCTGTTGCTGTTTTTTGCGGATTTTATCCTGTTGTTGGCTTTTCTGGCCCATTTGATATTGGTAATCGGTATCGTTAGTTTTAAGTTGTACAACAAGCTTTTTAAACTTGAATTCAATACGTTTCTGACCTTCTTTTTTGCGTGTCTGGTCGGGGCGATTATCACGGGTGCGGCTTCTTACCAGCACAACCGAAACGACGAAATCCGCTCCAAGGAAAAATTTGCCAATACAATCATGTTGGACAGGGATGTTATGGGTGAATTTTTGTTGGAGGAAATCATTGACCGCATTCAGGAAGACTTGTTCATCATAAACCGCTTGGCAGACCCGCTTCTTTCAAAGGATCCCATTGAGCGGAAATTACGAAAAATCTACCTCTCGGGCTATTTTGATCAGTACAGCCAACACATTTCTATTTACAATTCATCGGGTCAGCTGCTTGTTGGGGGCAGAGAGGAGCAAAGCCTGGACGAATACAAGCGGAAGTACATGAATAGCGATTACGCAACGCAGGTGTACAATCTGTATCACGTGAAAACTACAGAAACCAACACAGGAAACCGGTTGGTTGCATTCATCAAACTCCAAAAAGAGGGGAATTTTTTAGCAACCATCGTGATTGAATTGAACCAGCAGCGGTTGGAATCCGGCAAGGCCTTTCCAAAACTGCTAATGGACAATCAGTACGCATCGAATTACATACAGGTAGATTTTGATTTTGCGATTTTTGAGTCGGGAAATCTGGAATACAGCTCGGGTGTATACAGCTACCGCAATCCAGAAATAGAAGAGATTTTAAGCGATCCGGCATTGATGACACGGGGAGTTATCCAGGGTGGCTACCATCATTTTGGCGTGCCATACGGTGAAAAAATAATTGTCGTAACCTCCCCCCAATACCCGGATAATTACATATTGGGAGACATCGCCTTTTTCTTTGTCAGTTACCTGATCGTCACGCTGCTATCAATATGTGTCTATTTGGTTCTGGCCGGGGTGAACAGATTACGGTTCAATTATGCCACCAAACTGCAGCTGTACCTGAATTTCGCTTTTTTCTTTCCCATGCTGATCATCAGCATCATCGCCGTAGGATTTTTGAGTCATTCGTGTACGGAGGACCTGCACCGGCAGTACTTCCAGAAAGCCGGTATCATTCGGGACAATCTCAACCGTAACCTGGGAGGGGATCAGTTTAGCGGGATGAATAAGGACGACATCAATAGCGAATTGTATGCACTGTCCAATGCCACAGATGCGGATATCAACTTGTATCTACCCGATGGGCTGCTCCTGGCAACCAACCAGCCCGCTATTTTCGATAAAAAAATCCTGACAAATTACCTGCATCCCCGGGCCTATGCTATGTTTATTGAATCGCTTGAGAATCGTCTTTTGCAGACCGAGCGTGTAGGCAATATGCAATTTAAAACCGTATACCTGGCCTTAAAAAATGGTGAAAACCAACAGTTGCAGGCCATCATCGCCATTCCTTTTTTTGAAGCAGAGGAGGAATTGAATGCGATGATAACGGAGGTTTTTAGTAATATCCTGGTGATTTTTGTGGTCATGTTCCTGATCTTTTTGGTCATTTCCTACTTTGTTTCGAGGCATCTCACCCACCCCTTTAAGTTACTTACCCAAAAACTAAAAGATACCAACCTGGAAAACAACGAATACATGGTCTGGCCGTCCCGGGATGAAATAGGCTTGTTGGTCAATGAGTACAACAACATGCTATTTAAACTGGAAGCCAGTAAGAAGGTGTTGGCCTCCAACGAGAAAGAGTCTGCCTGGAGGGAAATGGCCAAGCAGGTGGCCCATGAAATCAAGAACCCACTCACGCCAATGAAGCTGACCCTTCAGCACCTGCTGCGGTTGAATGCAGAGAATAAATTGGAACAGGGCGACGCGCTGGAAAGGCCCATTTTGTCCATCATTCACCAGGTGGATACCCTGAGTGACATTGCCAGCTCCTTTTCTACCTTTGCCAAAATGCCGCTTCCCAAAAACCAGGAACTTGATTTCCGTGCGGTGGTGAACGAATGCGTTTCGCTTTTCTGCACCCGGGAGGACGTACAGCTGGAATTCGAAGATTGCACACCAGAAGGCAGTTCCGCCAGAATAATGGGGGATGAAAAACTATACGGAAGAGTAATTTCAAACCTGATTATCAACGGTATACAGGCAGTTCCCGAGGGGAAAAGACCGCTGATTGTGATTCGGCTCAGCTACGAAAAGGAAGGAACGATACAATTGGCTATCCGGGATAATGGTCGAGGGATCGACGAGGAATTAAAAGCCAAAGTGTTTTTGCCCAACTTCAGCACGAAAACAGATGGCTCCGGTCTGGGGCTGGCAATTGCGAAGCGTGGCGTGGAGACAGCAGGCGGGAAAATTTGGTTTCGTACGACAAAGGACTCAGGTACTGTCTTTTACCTGCATTTTCCCCTAATTGGGTAGCTACACAATTTATACCGGGGAATTTGTTACTTTAGTGCCCGGTAATAGTCTGCGTTATGTGGTTGGCGAAGTATTTTTTAACCGTTTTGACAGCGTTTTCGGGGCTGGAGGCTTTGGCTCAGTCGATGCCGGCGGTCTGCCGTTGGAAAAAAATTGGCAGTAATGGCAATGAATTGCTGCTGGATTCCCTAAGCATACAACCGTCTTCCCTCCGGGTTTTTGGACCTTCCGGTGATCAAATTCCCCATTCCTACACCTTGAGTACCGGCAAGATTTCTTTTGGCGTAGCAGAGGCTGATTTACCCGACTCAGTACGGCTTTGCTACGAGCGCTTGCCTTTTTCCTTTCACCATACCTATCAAAAACGCTCCCTGTCGGGGGATTACGATTCCCTGGCCTTCTTCAGGGATACGCCCCCGAAAAAGAAACCCGTCATGGATTTTCGGGAGGAGGTATTTACCTCCAACAAACTCAATCAATCCGGTAACCTGACCCGGGGGATCTCGTTTGGGAATTCTCAAAACGTCTTCGTTAACTCCGCGTTGAACCTGCAGCTGGATGGGGAACTGGCGGACAATCTACAAATACGGGCCAGTATCACCGACCAGAACGTACCGTTTCAGCCAGAAGGAAATACCCAACAGATTCAGGATTTTGACAATGTTTTGATAGCCCTCTACAACGATCAATTCAACCTCTCCGGGGGCGATGTGGTGCTACAGCAGCGAAAATCTGAATTTTTGCGCTATTACAAAAACGTGCAGGGGCTGCAATTTACCAGGGAATACGAAATGGGTGCCGACTGGAAAGCATCTACCCGTGCCGGTGCCGCCATTGCCAAAGGCAAATTTGCATCGCAGGTACTGGAAGTCTTGGAGGGAGTCAGCGGCCCCTACCGTATTCGGGGACCCGGAGAAGAACGCTTTGTGATCATCATGGCCAACTCCGAAAAAGTGTTTCTGGATGGCAAACAACTCCGGCGGGGGTTTAACAATGACTATACCATTGACTACAACCAAGGGGAGATTACCTTTACTCCCAGTGTCCTGATCACCCAGTATTCCCGGGTGCGCGTGGATTTTGAATACGCCGAGCGAAATTTCTCCAGATCCATTCTAACCGCCAGTCACCAGCAGGAAAACGAAAACGTCTCGGTTTATTTTAATTTTTACCGCGAACAAGACGATCCCAACCGCCCGCTTTTTATGGAACTCTCGGATGCCGATAAGAACTTATTGGCGGCTGTGGGAGACGATATCAACGCAGCTGCTGTTCCCCGCATTGATAGCATCGCGTTTGACTCAAACCGGATTTTGTACAGAAAGGTTACCGAGATCACGGAAGTGGGAGAAACGTTGACGTATTATGCCTACAGTACCGATCCGGAGGAGGCTTTTTATGCGGTCAGTTTTACCGAAACCGGACAGGGAAGGGGGCATTACCGAAGGCAACAACAACTGGCCAGTGGTGTGGTGTATGCATTCGTTCCTCCTATCGATGGTGTGCCCCAAGGCAATTATTCCATTCGTACCCCGCTGCCCGCTCCCACTAAGCGGCAAATGATTACCGGGGGTACCTCGATCCGTATTGGCGCGCACGAAAAGGTGTTTTCGGAACTTGCTCTTTCAAACAGGGATGAAAATCGCTATTCGCCCCTGGACAACGAAGATAATACGGGGGTTGCCCTAAAAGCCGGGATCGTGTCGGAGGGCCGCACCGTATCTTCCTTGGAGGGCTACCGATTTGATGCGCACACGACCGTGGAATACAACTCCACTAATTTTTCGTTTATTGACCGGCTCCGGTACATTGAATTCGACAGGGATTGGGGACTCCCCGCCGGTGAAACACTTCCCAATGCCTCCGAAAAGCTCTTTCAGGCGAAAGTTGCCCTGACCAAGGACCCACAAAATCAGGTGAGTTATACCCTGGACCTGAGGGAACGCGCCGGGCAGCTTTCGGGGGTACAACAAAACGCACTGGTTAATCAGCGTTTTGGAAAACGTTGGTTGCTATCCAACGAGCTTTTTCACCTGGCCAGTCAGGTTCAGTCGTTTCGCTCCGACTGGTTGCGGTATCAAGGAGAACTAAAATACCGTTCCCGGTACCTGGTGCCGGCGTACCGGTTCAGTGTAGACCGAAATGTGGTTGCAAACCCGCAAAATGAACAAGTGATCCGAACGGCGATGAACTTTAAGGAACATCAGGTATCCCTGCAAACCAACGATAGCCTGGCCTATCAGGCCTTTGCCACTGCCAGTATTCGCGAGGACCAGGCTGTAGCAAATGGCACATTGGTGCCGGATACCCGGGCCTTTGTAAGCAGCTACGGGTTGCGAGGAACCTTTGGCCCCCATTCGGTCAAGGCCTCGTTTACCTACCGGGAGCTGCTGTTTCTGCGCCAGGAGGAGTTGGAGGAAATCACGGTCATGGGTAAAATGGACTACCGCAGCTCTGTTTTTGAAAACAACCTGACCAATGAGTTGACCTATGCCCTGGGCAACGGACGGGAATTGCGGCGGGAGTTCGTCTTTCTGCCGGTGCCCACCGGAGAGGGCACCCACACCTGGCGGGACGATAACGAAGACGGCGTGCAGCAATTAAACGAGTTTTACCTGGCAATCAACCCGGAGGAAAAGAATTACATCAAAGTATTCGTACCTACCGATGAATACGTGCAAGCTTACACCACGCTTTTCAACTATCGGTTGCAGGCAAAATTTCCTACGGATTGGAAAGAAGCATCGGGGTTAAAGAAATGGCTTTCCCGGTTTTCCAATCAGACCAATTGGAATGTGGAAAAAAAAATCACCTCTTCTGATTTCTTTCAGCGCATCAGTCCCTTGCTAGCCAACGCCAACGATACTTCCCTGCTTTCCATTCGGCAATCTTTTCGCTCGTCCTTGTTTTTTAACCGTGCCTCGTCGGTCTACGGGCTGGATGTCTCCTTTTTTAATACCCACCAAAAACAGCTGCTCACCGGCGGGTTTGAAGATTTTTCCCGGGATGATTGGCGTGTAAATGCCCGGTACTCGTTAAACACTCAGTGGAACATGCTGTTTTACTGGAACAGGGGATGGAGAAATTCGGCCTCCGATTTTCTGGAAAACCGCGATTTTACCATCCGGGAGCACACCTTTGGACCGGAATTCAATTTGCAGCCATCGCCAGCTTTCCGTGCCTCATTAAAATACCGGATGACAGGAAAACAGAATCTAGCCAATCTGGAATTTGAGGAGCGGGCACAGCTTCAGGAAGCGGCGCTTAATCTACGCCTGGCGAAAGCCACCCAAACGACGCTAAATGCACAGGTTGCCTACACCTATATTGAGTATAACGGAAAGGTAAACAGTCCGGTAGGGTACGAAATGCTGCAAGCACTTACTCCCGGAAACAATACCTCCTGGACGGTAAACTGGCTCCAAAAAATTGGCGAGGGCCTCCAGTTAAACCTGATTTATGAGGGCAGAAATTCCCAAGGCCTGGATCGGTTGGTACATACAGGTCGCATGCAGGTTTCTGCCTTGTTCTGATTAGGCATAGCCCGGGAAAAAATGTAACTTTGTGCGGATTATTTGGTTGTTGTACGAATAGTTAAAATACAAACGAATGGCAAAGAGTATTCTGGTCACAGGTGGTACCAAAGGGATTGGGAAGGCGATCATTCACCGATTTGCCCGAGAGGGGTTTGATGTTTTCAGCTGCAGTAGAAACGGTAGCGAATTGAATTCGCTGCAGCAGGAAATGGCGGACCTGTACCCGGAGGTCCAGGTACAGGTGATGCAGGCCGACTTGTCACAAAAACTGGAGGTCAAGGCGTTTGCGGCCTTTGTAAAAAAAAACACCATCCCCGATGTTTTGATAAATAATACCGGTATTTTTATTCCCGGGAGCCTGCATGAGGAGCCAGAAGGTAATTTTGAAAAAACGATGCATACCAACCTTTTCAGTGCCTACTACCTCACCCGCGCATTTACCGACGCATTCATCGATCGGAAAAGCGGACATATTTTTTCCATTGGAAGCATTGCCGGGCTCACTGCGTATGCCAATGGCGGTAGCTATGCCGTTTCCAAGTGGGCCATGCTGGGATTTACCAAATGCCTTCGTCAGGAATTAATGCCGCATGGCATACGGGTAACCTCCGTATTGCCCGGCGCGACTTACACGGCGAGTTGGGAAGGGGTGGATTTACCCGAAGACCGCTTTATGAAAGCCACCGATGTAGCAGAATCAGTATGGGCTGCGTATAACCTTTCACCCCGTTCTGTTGTTGAAGAGATAGTAATCCGGCCACAATTAGGTGATATATAACTATGGAACTGAAAACCATCGAAGAAAAGATCCGCTATTGCAATAGCCTTACCGATTATTCCCGAAGGGAGACTATTCCCGTAAAGGTAGGTGATTTGATCATCGGAGGGGATAATCCCATCGTGGTACAATCAATGACCACGGTGGATACCATGGATACCCAAGGGTCCATTGATCAAGCGATCCGAATGATTGAGAGTGGCTGCGAACTCGTCCGAATCACAGCACCCAGTATCAAAGAAGCGGAGAATCTACGCAAGATCAAGGAAGGATTGCGCGAACGGGGATACCGCACGCCGCTGGTTGCAGACATTCACTTCACGCCGAATGCAGCCGAAGTGGCAGCCCAGATCGTGGAAAAAGTGCGGGTAAATCCCGGGAACTACGCCGATAAAAAGAAATTTGAAGTTCTGGAATATACCGATGCGTCCTATCAGGCGGAGTTGGAACGCATCCGCGAACGGTTTTTGCCCCTGGTAAAAATCTGTAAAGCAAACGGTACCGCCATGCGGATTGGAACCAATCACGGTTCCCTTTCGGACCGGATCATGAGCCGGTATGGGGACACACCGCTTGGAATGGTGGAGTCCGCCCTTGAATTTTTACGTATATGCGAAGACGAACGCTTCCACGATATTGTGATTTCCATGAAATCGTCCAATACCCAGGTAATGGTTCAGGCCTACCGTCTCCTGGTTCAAAAATTGGACGAAGGTGGGTTTAAGCCGTATCCCTTGCATTTGGGTGTTACCGAGGCCGGTGACGGAGAAGACGGTAGGGTGAAGTCTGCCGTAGGCATCGGGGCCCTGTTGGAAGACGGACTGGGAGATACGGTGCGTGTGTCCCTGACCGAAGATCCGGAGTTTGAATCCCCTGTGGTCAAAACACTCATCGATCGCTACCTGCACCGTCCGGAAAAATCGGGCATCCCTCCGCTGGATTCCTACCCACTGGATCCCTTTGGCTACACCAAAAGAAAAACGGTGGAAGTAGGTAATTTTGGCGGCGGAAACGTGCCCCGTGTGCTAACCGACATTTCCCGACTTGAACAATTGGAGCCAAAAGAGCTGAAAGGCACGGGCCACTTTTATTTGCCCGAACTGGACAAATGGAAAATGAACGATCAAGGATGCGACTACCTGTATTCGGGAAGTAAGCCCGTCCCCTTTATGCTTCCCAATGGGGTGAAGGAGATTGTGGATTACGAGGTGTGGATCGGCCATTCAGATAAGAAAAATAGCTACCCGGCGATTTCGCCGGAAGTCTTGAGCGAAAAAAGGGAGCTGCATCCGGAGGTGAATTTCCTTTTTCTTGCTTGCGAGCAAATGGAGGATGCGGTACCGCTGCTCACCAATAGCCATCCACTGGTGATTGTGCTGGCTACGGAAAAGGATCACCAGATGCAGGCATTGAGACGGGCATTTGTGACGTTGATTCAAGCGGGAATTGAGCTTCCGGTTGTACCCAAGGTCACGTATGCACAGAAGGATACCGAAAAGACCACGCTCTATGCTGCCACCGATGTGGGGGGCTTATTGATTGATGGCCTCGGAGACGGCATCCTGATCGGCCTGGATCGGCTGAAACTGGATCAGCGGCAGGAGTTGTTGGACCAGGTTAAATTGCACAATTCGGTCAGTTTCGGTGTGCTTCAGGCAGCCCGGACGCGCATGTCAAAAACCGAATACATTTCCTGTCCGTCTTGTGGTCGCACCTTGTTTGACCTACAGGAAACCACCGCGATGATCCGAAAGCGGACCGATCACCTGAAGGGGGTAAAAATCGGAATCATGGGCTGCATTGTCAATGGTCCCGGTGAGATGGCGGACGCCGATTACGGCTACGTGGGTTCGGGTAAAGGTAAGATCACCTTGTACAAGGGAAAAGAAGTGGTCAAACGCGCCGTACCCTCCGAAAGGGCCGTGGATGAATTGATCGAAATCATCCGGCAGGACGGGCAGTGGATCGAGCCCGAGGCCAGTGAACACCATCATTAACGACTAAATCAACACGAACCATGTCCAATAAATTAAAGGAGTTCTTTCAGGTAGGAGAAGTTGGGAATTATTTTATCCGGGTTTTCCAAAAGCCGGACCCCACAAAAAAGAGTAATTTCAACCTGCGCATGATGCACGGCATCAATAAGATATCCATACTTGTGTTCCTCGCTGCACTTATCTTCTGGATCATCAAACGCATCGTGTAGCAATGAAGATCGATTTTTTCAGAGACTACTGCTTGAAAAAAAACGGAGCAACGGAGTCCACGCCTTTTGGCGAAGACACGCTTTGCTTTCAAGTAGGAGGTAAAATTTTTGCAATCATCGATATCGAGCGCTTTGAAAGCGTGAACCTAAAATGTGATCCGGAAAGAGCCCTGCTACTGCGTGAGCAATACCCGGGGATTCAGGCGGGCTACCACATGAATAAAAAGCATTGGAACACCGTGTCTTTCGACGGATCTGTTAGCGACCCGTTGATTCTGGAATTGGTGGACCACTCCTATGACCTGGTTTTTGCGGGTCTTCCCAAGAAAATTAAAGAACAATTTAGTTAATGGTATTTTTGAGCATCAGGGGATTGGATAAAACCTACCCCGGAGATATTGTTGCCCTGCACGATTTATCCCTGGAAATCCAAAAGGGAGAACGTTGGGCGGTCATTGGATCCAGTGGTAGCGGCAAAAGCACCTTGCTTCGGCTCATCGCAGGACTGGAAGCCCAGGATGCCGGAGAGGTGCTGCTGGACGGAGAAAAAATCAAAAATTCCAACGAAAAACTCGTGGCCGGATACGATGCCATTCAGCTGGTCCGGCAGGACAATGGGCTCTATCCCCATTCCACCGTGGCTGAAAATATCCGTCGTCCACTCCTGCAGTACGACAAAACGTATGGGGCTGAACGGTTGGAAAGTTTGCTTGCGCTTTTTGGGCTTCTGCGCAAACGGGACGCCTACCCCCGGCAATTATCGGGCGGAGAGCAACAAAAGGTGGCCATCGCCCGGGCGCTAAGTCTGGAACCGGAAGTGCTGTTGCTCGATGAGCCGTTTAATTCGCTGGATAGTTTGCAGAAACGGGATTTGCTGGACGAGCTCAACCTGATTTTCCGTGAGTTGGAGCTCACGTTACTGATGGTAACCCACGATATTCAGGACGCCTTGCTGCTTACAGATCGCCTTTGCGTGGTATCCCCGGGAGGCAAGCTGGTGAGGCAGGGAACGATTCGGGAAATTCATCAGCATCCCCAGTCGCCCTACGTAGCGGGCTTTTTTGGTCCACTAAATGCCGTACCCGGTAGGGAAGGATATTATCTCCGGCCCGCGGATGTTACGGTACCGGAAGGGAAGGGTAAGGCAACCGGCACGGTGCTAATCAATCGGTATTTTCCGGAACACGATCTGCTCACCGTGGCAGTAGCGGGAGCTGCGCAACCCTGGCAGGTAGCCGATCCCCAGCGTGGTTTTTCCCAGGGGCAAACCATTCAGTTGACCTGGGATGAGTCGCGTGTCCTGCATTTGCCCGCCTGAGCACGCCTCAGGCCATAAACCCCTCTTCTTTTTCCTTTTCCGTCGCTTCCCGGACTTCAAAAACCTCGCCTTCAAAATGCAGGGTCATGCCCGTGAGTGGGTGGTTGAAGTCCAAAAGCAATTCCTCGCCAAGATCCTTAACGATTTTTGCCTGCATGGGATAGCCGTCTTCGTCTACCAGGGGAAGGAAGTTGCCTTCCTGCAGCATTTCTTCCTGAAATCCCCGCTCCGTGTTAAACTGCGCCTTGGGTACGGAGACAATGAGTTCGTCATCGGCTTCTCCGTACGCTTCGGCTACTTCCAGCACAAATTGAAAGCGATCGCCTTTGGTTTTTTCCTTTAGTTTTTTTTCAAAGGCCTCCGGCAGTCCGCTGTTGCCATAGAGAAAGTAAAAGGGATCCGCCTCGTCCCGTACTTCCACGCTAAAGGGCAGTTCCTCAGAAGTTTCATTGGTCACTTTTAGTTCGTAGGTAAGCCCTACGACGGTGTTTTCGTTGATTTTCATAGGTTTTGTTTAGACTCACAAAGGTAGTGGATAACCTGCAGAATTAAAATTGGCATTCAGGATCAACCGGAAAGCACAGGTAAGTTTTTCCAAAAGTTTTCCTTATTTTCACCCATGCATCTATTTTAGTCCATGTAGCCCTAAAAAATTTCTGTATGAAACAGGTAGCGTTCACGATGAAGTTGATACCCGGAAACGAAGCGGAATACGAAAAGCGGCACCGGGAAATCTGGCCGGAATTGGCCGCACTTCTTCGGGAGGCCGGCATTGCCGAATACCACATCTTTTTGGATGAATCCAGCGGGACGCTTTTCGCCTTTCAAAACCTGAACGAGGACAGTGCCGGAACGGACCACCTTCCGGAGAAACCAATCATGAAAAAATGGTGGGCCTACATGGCAGACCTCATGGAGACCCATGCAGACCAATCTCCCAAAATACTGCCGCTACGCCATGTTTTTTCCTTGTAACGCCTGCCCGCCTATGACAAGCCGATACGATTTATTGCAATCCTTACTTCTCCTATCTGCACTTTTGCTGGGCACGCTTGCTTGCAAACAGGAGGACCGTGCGGTTCGCACTGCGGTAAGTGCTGGCGCCTGGCCCGAAAAAACCCAAACCTCCAAGCCCTGGACACGCTGGTGGTGGATGGGGAGTGCCGTGGACAAGGATAATTTGAGTCGCTTGCTGAAAGCCTATGAGGAAGCAGGGCTAGGCGGATTGGAGATTGCACCCATTTACGGGGCCAAAGGATTTGAAGACCGTTTTTTGCCCTACCTTTCCCCGGAATGGATGGAAATGTTGCACCATACGGTGGCTACCGCAGACAGTCTGGAACTGGGTATCGATCTTACACAAGGCACGGGATGGCCTTTTGGCGGTCCCATGGTGGAGCCGGAAATGGCCGCCCAGCGCATGGTGATGCAACAGCATACCTATTCCGAAGCGGAAGGATTGGATCGACCCATTTTGCTGGAAGATACCCGCGCCGCTCGCTTTGACTATGTGCTGCATACGGTAATGGCCTATAAAGAAAACGAATCTCCGGTAAACCTTACCGATCAAATTGACGATTCCGGGCAACTGTCCTGGAGTGCTACTGGAACCTGGAAATTGATCGCTGTATTTCGGGTACAGACGGGGCAACGGGTGAAACGTGCGGCACCGGGCGGTCAGGGTTTTACGCTGGATCATTATTCCTACGAATCTGTCGGCAATTACCTTTCCCATTTTGATTCGGCCTTTGGAGAAAATTTTCCCGGAATCCGGGCATTCTATAACGATAGCTTTGAAGTGTACGGGGCGGATTTTACACAGGATTTTTTTCGGTATTTTCTGGAAAAGCGCGGGTATGACTTACGGGATTACCTGCCCGAGTTGCTGGCAGAAGAACCGGCCGAGCGCAGCAGCCGAGTCAAGTCCGATTACCGGGAGACCATCCATGACATGCTGTTAGAAAACTTTACCGGGCAATGGACCGACTGGGCCAATCAGCGGGGAAAAATGACCAAGAATCAAGCACATGGCTCGCCGGGAAACCTGCTGGATCTTTATGCGCGGGTAGACATTCCCGAAGGCGAAACCTTTGGTTCCAGCTATTTCCCCATTCCTGGTATCCGAAGGGATAGTGCCGATATCCGAAACGTGGATCCCGATCCCATCATGCTGAAATTTGCCTCTTCGGCAGCCCACCTGAGGGGTAAAAACCTGGTGTCCACCGAAACCTTTACCTGGCTGGGAGAGCATTTTAAATCCGCTTTCTCCCAGGCAAAACCCGAACTGGAACAGGCCTTTCTGGCGGGAATCAACCATATGTTTTACCATGGAGTAACCTACTCTCCCGAAGAGGTGGATTTTCCGGGATGGTTATTTTATGCTTCTTTAAATCTGAATACACATAACAGCCTATGGCCCCATTTTAGAGGCTTTAATGCGTACATACAGCGTGTTCAGTCGGTGCTGCAATCCGGAACCCCGGATAACGAACTGCTTATGTACTGGCCGGTGTACGACGTTTGGGCCGACCTGGAGGGGGTATCCAAAATGCTGACCGTGCACGGCATCGATGAGTGGCTGCATCCGACGCCATTTTATAAAGGTTCCAAGCTGCTAATGGAAAAGGGATACAGTTTGGATTTCGTCTCGGATGCCCTGATTGAGGAGTTGCAGGTTACGGAGGGACAGCTGTCCGCAGCGGATGGCGCGTATACCGCGCAGGTACTGGTGGTGCCTGGGCTTCGCTACCTGCCCCTAGCCACCCTGGAGCGACTCCTATCGCTGGCTGAGGCAGGGGCCACGGTCGTTTTTCAGGAGCAGCCTGCGGATGTACCGGGCTTTAAGGACTACGCAGAAAGAAGGGAAGCGTTAGAGCGCATCTGGAAGACCCTTTCCTTCGAAACGAGTGCATCTACCCAGGTGGCGACTTTTGGGAAAGGCAAGGTTATTCTGTCGGAAGACTTGCTTCAGGGCATGAAGCTGGCCGGATTGGAACGGGAAACCCTGGTGGATCAGGGTCTTCGGTTTATCCGGAGGAATTTGGCCGGTGAACGGTATTACTATTTGGTCAACCATACCGCAGAGACCATCGCTACCCCTATTCCGCTAAACCAGGAGGGAGAAGCCGCTGTGTTGATGGCTCCGGAGCAAGGGAAAGTGGGGTTGGCGGAAACCAGGCGGGAAAACGGAAAACTGTCTGTTCGGGTACACCTGGAACCGGGCGAATCGCTGATCGTGCATGTGTTGCGCAACGAGAGTCAAGGCATTCCGAACTGGCATTACCGGGTTTCAGATCCGGAAATACGTACGCTGGAAAGCCCCTGGAAGCTAAGTTTTCACCAAGGAGGACCTGGGTTACCCAAATCCCGGCAATTGCAAAAAATTGGGCCCTGGACCGAGTCGGCGGATACGCTTAGCCTGCATTTTTCCGGGCAGGCCCGGTACGAAACCAGCCTGGACCTAAAACTGGAGCAAGGGGCCCGTTACGAGCTCTCTCTTGGCAAGGTACGGGAAAGTGCCCGTGTTTGGATCAACGGGCAGGAAGTTGGCTTTGCTTTCGGTATACCCTTTCGACTGGATGTAGGAGATTACCTGAAAGACGGGATCAATGAAATTACCGTAGAGGTGGCGAATTTGATGGCCAACCGCATTCGCTACCTGGATCAGCAAGGGGTGACCTGGCGAAATTACCACGAAATCAATTTTGTAAACATCGATTACCAGCCCTTTGACGCTTCTTCCTGGGAAGTAATGCCTTCCGGGCTTGTAGGGCCGGTTACCCTCGAGATCCACCATTAATAAAATTATTGGTTGAAGGCAATCCCAAATTCAATTAATTGAAACGAATTGCACGTTTTGTGGAATATTTAATTAAATTTAGAGAGTACTTGGATGGAAAAGTGCGATGGATTGTAGCTGCTTAAAATAACCTGAATCCCATGATTGAAGTAAAGACCCTCATCCGCCTGGATGAAAATTCGCGAATTCCCAAATACCAGCAAATTGTCAATTCGATAATTGAGGACATCGAAAGTTGCCAGTTGCTGGTAGGAGATAAAATCCCTTCCATCAATGAAATCAGCGAAGAGCATTACCTCTCACGGGACACCGTAGAGAAGGCCTACAATCAGCTAAAGGAAAAAAAGATCATTCTCTCGGTCAAGGGGAAGGGATACTACGTCGCCAAGAATATTTCTACGTCGAAGGTACGTGTGCTGTTTTTATTGAACAAACTCAGTAATTATAAGCTTAAGACGTACAATTCCTTCATTGATAGCATGGGTGCAGATGCGCAAGTAGATCTAACCATTTACCATTGCGATCCCAAACTGTTGATCAATATCCTGAATGAAAACCTCGGGGCCTATGATTATTACGTGCTCATGCCCCATTTTAAAGACGAGAAGCACGCGCATTACAACCTGGATGCTGAGGTGATGAACTGTCTGAAAAAACTACCTGCGGATAAGGTAGTAATCATGGACAATCAGGTACCCCAATTGGGAGAAAAGGTGGCAGCGATTTACCAGGATTTTAAAAATGACATTTACAACGCACTGTGCGAGGGCATTTTTCAGTTGCAGCATTACGAAAAGCTCATGCTTGTCTATCCCCGCGATACGGTGTATCCCTATCCAAAGGAAATACTCAAAGGATTTAAAAAGTTCTGTCAGGATTTTGATTTTGATTTTGAAATTCTGGAAACCGTCTATTCAGACATGGAATTGCGGGCCAAGGATGCGTACATCGTAATCGAAGAAAACGACCTGGTGAATTTGGTAAAACAGGTCCGGGAACAAAACTACGAATTGGGTAAAGAGATCGGGATCATTTCCTATAATGACACTCCCTTAAAAGAACTTTTGGGTATTACCGTCGTTTCCACGGATTTCAGGCTTATGGGTGAAACCGCTGCCTACATGATAAAAAAGAACAAAAAGGAATCCGTAAAAAACGTGTTTAAGTTTATCAATCGGGGCTCGGTCTAGGATGACTCTGGAGGGATTCCCTGCCTCAAGTGACCGGCTCGTCTAGTCGCCGCTGCGCACTGCGGGGGCCAAAGCATGGGTTTGTTGCTTTTTTCAAGAAATTCAAACTGTAATCAAAAATATCAACGAGCTTTTAGCTCCCAACTACCTGAGGAATCGACTCACTATGAAAAAAAATACTAGTCTGGTAGCCCGCTTAAACTCGGTCAATGAATACGAGCAACAGCCCATTCCTACCAATAAGCTAAAGGGCTGGAGGAGTTTTTTGGGAACCTATGCCGGCGAACACACCGCCGGAACGGAATTCGTCATTGGACCGCTATTTGTAGCCCATGGTGCGAGTGCCATCGATTTGGTTACCGGCTTGATTTTTGGAAACATACTGGCGGTGTTGAGTTGGGCTTTTTTGACGGCAAAAATAGCGGTAAAGACCCGGGTTACGCTGTATTATTTACTGGAGCAAATTGCGGGTAAGCGGTTTACGCTGATTTACAACCTGGTAAATGCCGGGTTGTTCTGCTTTTTGGCTGGGTCCATGATCGCTGTAGCCGCCACGGCGGTGGGCATTCCGTTTGATATGGCGATGCCGCAACTCACGGATATCTACCCCAACAACCTGGGATGGGTAGTTACCGTGTTTGCCGTCGGTACCATCACGACCATCATCGCCATGTTTGGTTTCGAACAGGTGTCGAAATTTGCCATGGTCGCGGCTCCCTGGATGATCATGGTATTCATTGCTGCAGCGTTGGCCGTCTTGCCACGGCTCGGAGTGACGGATTTGGGGTCGTTTTGGTCTGTTGCCGAAAGCACCATTTGGACCGGAGTGCCTCTGGAAGGGCAGAGTAAATTTGGATTCTGGCACATTTTGTTTTTTGCCTGGTTTTGCAACATGGCCATGCACATAGGCATGGCGGACCTCTCCTTGTTGCGCTACGCCAAAAAATGGGAGTATGGGTTTTCTTCTGCCACAGGGGTGTTTCTAGGGCATTTTATTGCCTGGATAGCCTCGGGTATTTTGTATTCCCTGTTTTTAATTGAGTCCGAAGGAAGCCTCACGTTTGCCCCGGGCCCCATCGCTTACAGCGCGGTAGGGGTGGCGGGAGCCATTTGTGTGGTCGTTGCCGGATGGACCACCGCAAACCCTACGCTGTATCGGGCAGGCCTGGCCATCCAATCCATCAATCCCCAATGGAAAACCTGGAAGGTAACCTTATTTGTAGGCTTGTTTACGACAATTGCGGCGTGTTTCCCCGCCCTGGTTATGATGCTCCTGGAATTCGTTGCGCTATACGGGCTGATCCTGATGCCCGTGGGCGCCGTCATCTTTATGGATGTGTACCTCTTGGAGAAGATGGGGCTCCAATCCAATTATGCCGCTGTGAGTGGTAGCAGCCTCAATGGTTCCGTAGCCGTCACTTGGTTGGTTACCTTGGTTTTTTGTTTGCTGCTCAATTTGGTTGCAGGGGTGGAAATATTCTTTCTCGGCTTGCCTGGGTGGTTTGTAGCCGTTTTGGTGTATGTCGTAGCCAGTAAAATCAATCAGAAAAAATGAAAAAAATCATCCTAAAACTCCTTTCTTTTATCGGCCTGGGATTAACGATCATTCCAGCCATATTGGTCTTTTCCGCAGAAATGGACACGGATACCTGCAAACAATTGATGTTTTTGGGTACCGTACTTTGGTTTGTGACGGCGCCCCTGTGGATGAATGAAAAGGACGCTGCCTCTGAAGAAGGGTAAATGAACGTGTCGTACCCAGGCCCTTCGAAATTTTTAACGGTTCGGAATTTAATTTGGGTTTGTTTATTTGGAGAGATTCCGATTGTAAAATTTTTATTGTAAGTCGATTTCATTAAATTGATCCTCCACCGAGAAATAGGGTCTCCCAACCATGAAATTCAAGGACTTACGCATTTGGATTTTTATTTTTGGCGGCATGCTGCTGATCGGTGCCTACCTGTACCAGCATTCCAAAACGAACCAGAAGCAACTGGAAACTCAGGGAATCAAGGCAGTCCACCTTGCCAGGCAAAATTTTGTCGAAGCTTTTTATAATTACCACGTTCAATTAGAAGGGTTTTTCAAGCGAAATTTCTACAACTGGGCTGGACCTGAGAAGCACCGTGCGGCTTCCCGCATGGTTCAACTAATTGATAGCAAATCAAGATTTGGAATCAAGGGGATCAAGTCGTTTGAAATGGATCCCACTCACGACCGGTCGGTTCTCCATCATCGGGGGATTTCACTGGCAAAGAAAGATTCTTTGTATGTAATCGGTGTCAAGGGCTTTCGCTTTTTCCTGGACGAGCGAACGCGGCAGGGGACGCTTCCGGAATTGAGCGCTGAACTTCTGGCGCGTAGCCTCAAAGAAAAGCTGGGAGTCAGGCTGGAGCAAGATTCCCTGTTCGGCAGGGCCTTCGAAGTGGACCACGAGCTTCCGGTGCATGCCTTGATGGAAAATAACCTGCAGAGTTTCTTTTTTGACCGGATGTTTGTGTTGGATAGTTCCGGTACGGCCATTTACCCACGGGATGTCGCCGGATTGACTGTGGTTCCGCTGGATTCCCTCGGTGGGCGTCGGTCGGTGGGCGAGCAAAAACTCAGCCTACAACTCTCTGGCAATGAATACCAGGGTTTTTTGTCGCCGGCAATCATTGGTAATAACGTATTTTATCTTTTGGGAATCAAAGAAAAAGCCCAATTTGAGCGGGTAGCACTCCGCATCGATTTCAGACTCTTGAGTACCTTTCTCACCTTATTGCTGCTGGTTTTCGTTTCCATTCCGATTATCAGCGTTTTCAACCTGGGTGACGGCGATGTGCTAACGAAAAAACGAGTGATGGGATTGGGACTTTCGTTGATCCTGGTGATGTTGATCCTTGGTTTTTTTTCCTTTTCCCTGGTGCAAAATTACCGCAGCATCTCACCGGCGGATGACTACGTGCGGGATTTAAAGCAGGCTTTTTCTGACGAAATAGATGGTCTTATAGAAAACCTGGGGCGGTTTAGCAGGGAACTCCGCACCCACAATGGAGCTGCAAATTGGGCAGATTCTTTGAATCCCGATAAAAATGCCAATGAATTTCTGGAATTTGATGGTTCAGGAAAAATCCTTAACATGCTCATTCCTGATGCCGATGCGGTAGATGGAACCATTGATTTTGGCGATTTTCCCTTTGTATCCATTGCAAACAGGGATTACGTACAGGAACGACCCAAGGAGCCGGAAAAACACTTTATTAGCGCACATTTCTCCAAATCCACTGGCAACCTGGAGGGGGTAATCAGTAAAAGCCAGGGAGAAATTGGCTATGCGTTGACTTTTCGTTTGGATTCGTTGGCGCCAAAAATCAGTAGGAATCAGCGCTTTTTCGTTTTCAAGCCGGATGGAAAAGTGCTTTTGAAAAGCCAGAAGGTAAATATTCCCATCAATTACCTGCAGGAAGGAATAGGTGCTGAAAAGTGGGATGAGATCAAGACGCTCATCGAAAACAACCGCCATGCCGGAGAAAGTCAGGTATGGAAAACGCCTATCTATGTCAACGGTTACGAATACGAGGCGCTGCTTAGCCGAATACCTTCCGGGCAATTCGTCGCTGAAAACTGGCTACTCTACCTGGAAAATAAAAACCTGCAGCACTCCCTTCACTCCCTTTCCTCCCTGGAGGCGTTGACCGTTTTTATCCCTTACGTATTGGTGTTGGTACTACTGGCACTTTTAACCCTGGTCACCAGCAAATCAAGTATTTACCTCGCATATACTCCCTTTTCCTTTGAGTGGTACAGTCCTTCTCCAACCAAGCGAAACAAATTTCTTTGGCTTAATTTGGTATTGTTTCTGGATCTTTTGCTCTTTGTCGCTGTCTACTTGTTTTTGCCACTGAGTATTTTCAAAATTTTCCTTTGGTCGGCCCTGTTTGCCATCCAATCGGGTACCTGCAATTTTCTACTGCTTTCCAGTTCCCCGAAGGTCCGGCACTTGAAAAATAGCACTGCCTTTTCCATCGCTTCGGTGCTGCTTTGGCTGCTTGCCGCTTACCTGTTGCTTCAGCTGTCCTGGTTGCAATCGATAGATTTTCACCTGTTTTTGACCTTGTTTTTCTTGCTCTTACTTGGGCTATTACAAGTCCTGTGTTTTCGCCTTGCACGTGTACGTGAACTGCCTTCGCTTGCTCCGGGTAGCTGGAAAGGACATGCCGGATTACAACGGATACACCAACGGCTTAGTGACTTTTGGAACCGTCTCACCGGAGTGCCCGTTGATAAACGGGTCTATGCCCTGAATTTTCTGTTATGGCTACTGATAATCGGGTTTTTGCCGGGATATTTTATCCACAGACAGATTTTCAGCCAGGAGCGTTTCATCTGGAACGTGGTGGAACAAGACGAGCCGTACCAATTGGATGTGCCCAAGGAATCCAATAACAAGGTTTATTTTGGTTTGATCAAGGTGCATGAAGAATTTAGGCGAACCAACTTTGGCAGGTTTTCCAACCACGAAGATGAATTGATTCGCAATTTTGTGGCACCCCCACACGAGGTCATGGTGCAAGCTTTTCATATGCCGCCAAACTTTAGCTTCAAAGAATTCCTATCCACGAGAGGTTTTCTGCAAATGTTGAAAGGGAATCTCCTGGTTTTGGTTGGGTTGGCCGTGGTACTGATCTGGTTTTTTCAGATGATCATGCGCCTCGGAAATAAAATCTACCTTATCGACTACCATTTTACTCATGGTATAGCCTTGCTCCCCGAACGTTCCCGCAAGCAGCAGAAAAGCTTTATTATCGGGGTGGATGCTGCCCAGAGCAGGAACTGGATCCTCAGGCAGTTTGGCCTGTCCGAGCATCAGGTGTTGCGGGTAAATGCGGTTTCGGTCCCGACAGAAATGCCCGATCCGGAACCCCTGCATCAGGCGGTAGTTTTTGAAAATATTCATTGCCTGGAAGGAGCCGACGGCCTGCTGGAGGCCGTAAGGACGTTTCAACACGTTTACAATGACAAAAACCGGTGGCTTTTCGTTACCTCTGGAAAGCCACTACAGGAGATCATCCAGCCCAATACCGCCCGATCAAAGCGCCTGCTGATCACGGAGATTTTCTCTGACTTTCTCTTCCAATACGTCCCATTGGATTTTGAAAGCAGTTCCATCTCGCTCCCGTTTCCCGGTCAGGCGTGGGAATCAATGGACAAAACGGAGCGGGAGGTGTTAAAGATGCAGGTCGGCAGCAGGCTATTCAACGACGAGAAAACGCAGGAGTTAGCCGCTGAAATTTCCTGCAGTCCTCATGCAGCCGTGATCGCTACCCTCATTACGGAGGAGCTTTCCAGAGATCCGCTGGATGAACCGCTCTCTCAGGAGCGTTATGAAAAGTGCATTTTGTCCATCCAACGGTACAACAAAGCCTATTTTATGAATATATGGGCCGAATTGAGCCTGAAGGAACGCAAGATGGTGTACAATTATGCCAAAGAAGGGTTCATCAATTTTTTTAATAAGGAAACCATGACAGCGCTGATCCAAAAGGGCATTATCAAAATGAATGCGGAACGGGACCGACTGGTATTGTTTAGCAATAGCTTTCGGAATTTCGTCTGCCTTTTTGTGAGTGACGCTGACGTGGAACGATTCAAACAAGACGAACGGAAATCAGGCAACGCCAAAATGATACAAGCGGCCGTGTTTAGCTTTGTATTGATTTCCATCGCCTTGATCAGTTTTTACGACCCCACCATTCTGAACGAAACATCGGCCTACATCAGTGGATTACTGGGATTGATGGGGACCGTGTACAGTTTACTTGCCAAAGGGTTTTCCAAGGCTCCGGAAATGGATCAACCGTAGATTGCTTCTTATTTTGGTATTGTTCTTGTTAAGGTACGGTCCACAGGGCATCCTCACCGTAGTGTATTTGGCAGGAAATTTAACAAAAAGGATATTATTCTGAACTGTTTGGTGTACGGTACCATTTGTTGCAAAAAAATACAAAAATGATTGCGTTATTTTATTCGATTCGATACATTTGAAAATGCGATACGTTTTTATTGACCTTAAATACCACAATATGGGATAAAACTCTACGTTATTTAAACATCAGTTTTATGAGTAAAAGGGTAGGACCTAAAGACAGTGAGTTAATCTCACAATACAGAAATGGAAGTGAGCTTGCTTTTGAAAGGCTGGTTGACAAGTACAAAAACAAGGTGTACACGACCATTTTGATGATAGTGAAGGAGCAGGGAGTGGCAGAAGATTTATTGCAGGATGTATTCGTAAAAGTAGTACAGACACTCAACTCTGATCGGTATAACGAAGAGGGAAAATTCCATCCCTGGATCATGCGTATAGCCCACAACCTGGCGATCGACCATTTCCGGAAAGTGAAGCGGCACCCCATGGTGGTGATGGAAGACGGATCAAATGTGTTTAATACCCTGCATTTTGCGGAAGAAAATGTGGAGGAGATCAAGGTAAAGGATGAAACCTATGCATTGGTTAGGCAGTTGATCGAAGAGCTTCCCGAGAGTCAAAAGCAGGTATTGATCATGCGGCATTACATGGATTTGAGTTTTCAGGAAATTGCCGAGCAGACGGGTGTTAGTATCAATACCGCCCTTGGGCGCATGCGGTATGCGCTGATCAATTTAAGGAAAAAACTAAAACAAATAAATATCGCCTATGACCAAATCTTTTACCCAAAGTGATCTGATACGGTATCTTTATCAGGAAATGACGGAGGAGGAAAGTGAACAAGTGGTACAAGCCCTGCGACACCAACCATTTTTGATGCAAGAGTACATGGACTTGTTGGACACCCTGGAAAACTTGAATCACCTAGTAGTAGAACCCTCCGAAAGCATCGTAAACGCCATTAAGAAAAAGGCCCGGTCTCAAGGACTGGAAAAAGTGTAACACCAACAAAAAAGATTATTTCCTATCCACGGCTTTCTGTGGGTAGGATTTTTTATTTCTGTGGTTTCAATCGAAAAGATGTAGTAGTTTCGGGCATATAGAAATCACCTTGAACGACAGCGGATATGTTAAAAAAAGAAAGGTATCGGGCCTTCGTTGCACATTTCACGGAAAATATGCCCGTGGCAGAAACAGAACTTCACTACGAGACACCCTATCAGTTGCTGCTGGCAGTCGTTTTGAGTGCCCAATGTACCGATAAGCGCATCAACATGGTTACTCCGGCTCTTTTCCGGGATTTTCCCACCCCGGCTCACCTGGCAGCCAGTGATTTTGACCAATTATTTCCCTACCTGCGGTCGGTTTCCTATCCCAATAACAAAACCCGCCATTTGCTTGGATTGGGAAAGATGCTTGTGGAAGAATTCGACGGAGAGGTGCCTGAAACGGTCGAAGCGTTGGTTAAGCTACCCGGAGTAGGTAGAAAAACGGCCAATGTCATCACCAGTGTCATTTGGAACCAACCCAATATGGCGGTGGATACACATGTTTTTAGGGTTTCCAAACGACTGGGCCTGGTGCCCCAAAGTGCCAAAACTCCACTTGAAGTAGAAAAACACCTGATTCGTCACCTTCCCAGCAAAGTGGTTCATAAAGCACATCATTGGCTAATCCTTCACGGACGGTATACCTGCGTTGCCCGGAGTCCCAAATGTGAGGCCTGTAGCATCACGTCTATTTGCCGCTACTACGAGAAAAACGGGGGGTCGTTGGCAATGGGAAAGCCTTCCGTTTCCAAATCCGTAAAAAAATAGCATGTGTGGGGTACACCTGCTGCTGACCTTTCCTCAACGGAACAAGGAAGCCATACAAGCCATGACCCAAACTTGTCGGCACCGGGGCCCGGACCATACGGCCTGGTCGCAGGTGGCGCCGGGAGTCTACCTCGGGGCTAACCGGCTAAAAATACTGGATCTACACGATCGGGCCAATCAGCCGCTGGTTTACAGGGCGGCCCAGGCCCACTTGGCCTGGAATGGCTTCCTCTACAATTACCAGGATCTTAGAAATGAATTGCTCCAGGAAGGGGTGCATTTTGAAACTGCTTCGGACGGTGAAGTATTGCTTCACTGGCTGATTCGCAAAGGGGCAGCCGGAGTCGGTAGGCTACAGGGAATGTATGCCTTTGCCTTCGTCGATGGGAAGAACGAACGGGTCCTGGTGGCCCGGGACCCGCTGGGCGTAAAATCGCTGTACTACGCGCAGGAGAAGGGCGTGTTGCTTTGCTCTTCTGAACTTCGATGCCTGCGACGATCCGGCTTGGTACCTGGCCACTTGAATGAAGCCCAGATAGTACCTTATATGTATCTGCGCCATGCCTTGCCTTCCCATTCCTTCCTCAGGGGGGTGCAGGAATTGCTCCCCGGAGAACTGAGGACCTGGGACCTTCAGGGCAAGCCTCTGGGTTCGACACAAATCCCCTTCAAAGCAGCGGGTCCAAAGCCTGCAGAGACCGGTGAAAACGCCGAAGAGTTGTTAACGGATGCTGTATTGAAGCAAGTCCACGCCGATGTCCCAGCAGGATTGATTTTAAGTGGAGGAGCAGACAGCTCCCTGATTTACCACCTTTGGAACAAACACGGTGGAGGGGCGGTGCCGACATTTACCGTTGGATTTCAACGGCCTTACCGCCGGGCTTTTGCTGACGCGGATTTTGCCGCGAGGTTGGTGGCAGGCAAGCGGGCGTTTCACCAGGAAATTACCATTTCTCCGGATTGGTTTCTGGAAACCTGGCCCGACTACATCCGGGAATTGGATGTGCCGGTTGGCGATGCGGCGAGCTACCTTACCTGGGCGGTGGCCAAAAAAGCCCGAAATACGGTGAAGATCCTACTAAGTGGGGCTGGAGCGGATGAGTTATTTGCCGGATACAATCGCCATGCAGCGTACAAGAGGTACCTGGCAAACCCCGTTTTCTGGAACCGGGCCGCATCGGTAGGCAAAAGGTTCCCGGTGGGTGGAAGGAGGCTTCGGCAGTTTTTGGGGGGAATTCACCCCGATCCAATTAGAACCTTTATGAATTTTGCGGGGCTTTACCCCTTGCCGGATAGCCTGGCCACTGAGCTTAGCGGTTTGTATCCGAAAGAGGATGGACCGTTTACCAATGCCCTGGCATGGGACAAAAAGGTATATTTGGTGCATGATTTGCTGAAAATTCATGACAACGCTTGTATGGCACATGGGATTGAAGGCAGGGTCCCTTTTCTGGATTGGCAAGTGGTGGACTGGAGCCTTCGGAGAAGCGAAGCGGATAGACGGAATGCCGCCCCCAAACACTGGATCAAATCTTTGTTAAGACAGGAAGGGCTGGCGGCGCATGCCAGGCGAACGAAATTTGGGTTTGGCCTGCCACTGAAAGAATGGCTGCAGGGCCATGCTGGATTTCGGAATCGCGTTGTGCCTTCCGTCATCCATTTTGGTCGTCGATTTGAGGAGGTTCTTCCGAGCGAATGGAAACCGCTAACGCGTCACCCGGAAAAACACCTGGGCAACCACTATTTGCTCTTGTACAACCTATTTCTTTTGAACGATTGGATCGAAGAAAATCAGCTATGAAGCTCTGTTACATCCATCAGTATTACCTTAAGCCCGAGGAGGGTGGAGCCATCCGCTCTTACCACCTGGCCCAGGGCATAACCGCTGCAGGGGTAGAAGTAACTGTGGTCACCGCGCACAACCGACCGGATTACGAAGTCCGGTGGGACGGAAAAGTTCAGGTACACCTTTTACCGGTGCCTTACGACAACAACTTTTCTGCCTTTCGGCGGCTGTGGGCGTTTGCTGCCTTTGTACGCGCTGCAAAAAAGTTGCTTGGTCGCATGCCTTTGCCTGACTTGTTGTACATTACATCCACCCCGCTCTCAACCGGGCTCATAGGTACCTGGGCCCGGCGAAAATGGGGTATTCCTTTTGTTTTTGAAGTCCGGGATCTATGGCCCAAAGCTCCCATTGCGATCAAAAGTATCCGCAATTCCCTGTTGAAAAAGGTCTTGTACAAGATGGAGGAAACCATTTACCGGAAGGCCTGGAAAATCGTCGCCCTCTCTCCTGGGATGCAGCGGTACATTCAACAGAAAGTTTCGCAACAACCGGTAGTCCTTATTCCAAATTTTGCAGACCTGGATTTTTTTCAGGTCCAGAAGGATCGGTACCCGAACAGGCAATTTGACCAACAGCCCCTGACGTTTTTGTATGCCGGGGCAATAGGAGAAGTAAATGGACTGCTGCAGTACCTGGATTTGGCAGAAGCTGCAAAGAGGAAAGGAAAGAATTGGTTGTTTCAGCTCATGGGCAAAGGGAAATGGCTGCCTGCACTAAAAGAGGAGGCAGCTAAAAGAGGATTGAGCCGCGTGGAATTCATTCCTTTCGGAAATAAAGCGGAAGTACGAGAGCGGATGCAAGCTGCCGACATAGCTTATATTTCCTTTCTTCGGCTCCGGGTTTTGGAAGTTAGCAGTCCCAATAAATTTTTTGATGCCCTGGCCATGGGTATGCCGGTTCTGATCAATTTCAAGGGTTGGATCAACGATTTGGTCAGCGCTCATGACCTGGGCTGGTACCAGGGCGAGCAGCCATATGAAACCCTGCTGGAGGCCTTGGAGGCGCTGGAACATTGCCCGGAGGCATTGGCGCGGAAGGGGAAAAATGCCCGATCCCTGGCAGAGCGCTCTTTTGCGAAGGACAGGGCCGTCGCTTCGCTATTGGATGTAGTCGAATTTTGCCAAAACAAGGACCGAACCGGCTTAGCGCGGTTTGTATCCCGATAATTTAAAGATTTCCCGGGCGTCTTGCTGCTGCATCAACTCGGAGAGGCTCAGGTTATTATTGTTCCGGTAGTCGTCCACGATATTCCATCCCAGCCACCGGCCGATTCTCCCGGGTGCATCCGGACTTATGACATCCGTGAAGGGAGCCTCGCCAACATACCGTCTGATTTCAAAGGCATTGGTTTCATACAACAATTCGTTTTCGATAAAATGGCCCCAAATCATTTCTTCATTGGCATAGCTTCCGATGACTTCCTTTTTCTCATAGCCAATGATGTACTCGTCTGGCGTGCAGGGAAGGATGGTTTTGGCGAAATGGTAGGCTTTGCCGTAAAATATCATTTCCGCCAGAAGTGTGCGATCCCCCAAATCGGTCTGATTAAATTGGGAGGAAATTGCCGTCACAATCGTAGGAATCAGGTGTTCCTCGGTATACCGCTTTACAATGTATTGCGGCAGTTCTAGCGGCTGAAAGCGATGGTCCTCCGGTAGAAAATAGTCGAGTCCTATGATGATAATGTCTTCCTCGACAATCAAGTCGGTACCAAAGCCGGTCACAAACGTATATACCTCGGGAACCTTGAATTCTGGGAAATGAAACAAAATACCTCGAAAGGCGTCCTCCAAAGACTCCTCAATCTCGGCAACGGTGTCAAAATGAATGGCTACTTCCTCGTACAATTCCTGCATGCCGCTATCGCTGTGGATGAGTAATAGCTCTGTTTTCAGTTGTGCCTCGTTTTCAAAGCCCATGTTTCCAAACATAGCCGAGGAAAACTCGGGATAGTTTTCGAGGTGTTCGGTCAGTTTTTCTTCCGTTAAATCCTCAAAAAACAGTTGTTCCATCCGGTGTAGGCGCACCTCAACCGGGATCTCCAAATAGGAATCTGGAAGGGTGCAGGGTTCGTTCGAATTCCCGCAACTAGAAAAAACCAGGAAAACGAATCCCAGGGATAGTCCATACGCACTTCTTGTCATAGCTGCAAAGATAAGACATTGCTGCAAAGGAATGGCTAGTTGACAAGGACAGGACCTCGTTTTTATAGGAATATGGTTAAGAAGAGGTTGATAAAATCCGAAAAAAGTTCCGGTAACTGTCTATACATTGATTTTTGTTTATATAAAATAGTATTTTATTTACTTATAAGTGACTTTTATTTTTTGCAGCCAAACTATCTGCCTGTTTAGTTGTTCGTTACCTGTATTACGTTTTAACTAAACCAATATTTATTATGGAACTAAACCTAAAGAGAACGCAGAAATTAATGAGCCTGTTCCTCGCAGCAGCGCTTTTATTTTCATTCGGTTGTTCGGATGACGACCCGGCGCCGATGCCACCCGAGGAGGAAAGCATCATTGACATAGCTTCCGGTAACACGAACTTTTCAACTTTGGTAGCCGCCATTCAGCGGGCTGATCTGGTAAATGCGCTAAATGCTGCCGGACCATTTACGGTGTTTGCTCCTACCAATCAAGCATTCACCGACGCAGGTATTACCGATGTTAACGCTGTTCCTGTAGAACAACTCCGAGATATTCTATTGTACCATGTACTAAATGGAAGGGTGATGGGCAGTCAGGTGAGCACAGGAGAGGTACCTACCCTGCTTGAAGGATTTAACCTCAACGTTGTTGTCGATGGAGGCACCATCACCATCAACGATGATATTACCGTTATCACACAAGATCTGTCTGCATCCAATGGTGTCATACACGCGATTGATGGGATTCTTATGCCGGAAGAGGAAAGCAACACCATCGCTGATATTGTGATGGGGGATGAGGATTTCTCCACGCTGCTCGCAGCGGTTTTGGCTGCTGACCTGGACGAAACGCTATTGGAGCAGGGGCCTTTCACCGTATTTGCCCCTACGAATGCGGCCTTGGAAGCTTACCTTACAGACAATGGGTTGACAGCAGAGCAGCTTTTGCAGTCGCCTGATTTGGCCTCCATATTGACTTACCATGTGGTAGATGGAGAAGTGCCTGCATCTGCAGTAGTTGCTGGAAGTGTTCCCAGTCTTTCGGGAGTTCCGTTTTATGTGAGCATTGATCCCGATGATAACGTTTGGATAAACGGCAACACCCAGGTCGTTAACACAGATATTGAGGCGGACAATGGCATAATCCATGTGATCGACTATGTCATTACACCTCCTACACAATCCATCGCTGAGATTGCGGTAGGATTTTCACAGGCAGAAACACCTGAATTTACGCAATTGGTCGGTGCGCTGACCAGGGCAAATTTGGTAGACGCGGTCAGCGGTGGAGTGGACGATAACCTCACTGTATTTGCGCCTACGGATGCCGCGTTCGAAGCACTCTACGAGGCCTTGGAGGTAGATGGATACGAAGACATTCCGCTGGAAACGTTAACGGCAGTTCTTACTTACCACGTGGTTCCTGCAAGGGCTTTCTCTCAGGACTTACGGGAAGGAGCCAATTTGCCTACCTTGCTTGAGGGAGAAGAGTTGTCTGTTAATCTGGCAAATCTGGAAATCAACACTTCCGGGCTCGTTCCGGACTTGTTGAACGTACACGCTACCAATGGGGTCATTCACGTCATCGACGAAGTATTGGTACCATAAATTGGATATTGGGTTTTTTTGTGGAAAAACAGGTGCCATGTCGGTGCCTGTTTTTTTTATTCCCGGATTTCATGCCGGATCATTGGCATTTGCGCTTCCCTTATTTTTCATTTAAAAAAATACCTGCGTACTTTTTCTCTTCCGCTTTAATCTCCAAACATCCGTTCCAAAAAGAAAGGAATACGTATCTTTACGGGTGCTTTTCGGATTTTTCTAAATCCATGCTGGATAACCCCGTGGAATACTGCCTGTGGGTAACCTGGCGAAGCTGTGTATCAACGTTAAAATCAGCCGCATGATTTGTTTTAGGCATGTAAACCCGTACCGATTATTTTTTATTGGAATGATGCTTCTGCTGCCTTTCCTGCTGCAGGCACAATCGCTTCAGGATATCTCGTCCCTCGACGTTGATGAGTTATCGGATCAACAATTGCAGGTACTAATGAACAGGGCCATGGAAGCGGGGCTTTCGGAGGCCGAGTTGTTACAAATGGCTCAGGTAAGGGGAGTACCGGCAGCTGAGATAGAGAAACTGAAAGAACGGTTGGAGGGGATGGTTTTTGGCCTTACGGATGGGAAAAGTTCCGGAGCACGTCAGGGAAAACGGGAACCCCGGAGGCAACTGGACTTCAATGAAATAACCCGGGGAATTATTCCCTCTCCGGAAGATGTCGGGACAGACCTGGCAGAAGAGCATCCGATTTTTGGGATGGATCTTTTTTACAGTAAAAACCGGCGATTGACTTTTGAACCGAGCGTCAATATGGCAACACCGAGAACGTACATTTTGGGTCCAGGGGATGAGGTATACATCGATATTTACGGGCAATCGGAGCGGTATTACGAAGCATCGGTCACACCAGAGGGCCAACTAATTCTGGAAAACATTGGACCCATTTCTGTCTCTGGACTTACCCTGGAAGAAGCCACGCAGGTTGTGCAGAACCGCCTTTCTGCCTTTTACACAGGTCTTGGCGGAAGCAGGCCGACCTCCTTCTTGCAACTGAACTTGGGCAATGTACGCACCATTAAAGTAAATTTGGTCGGTGAAGTCCGGCTGCCCGGCACGTTTACTCTCAGTGCGTTTAGCACGGTCTTTAATGCCCTGTATGCGGCCGGGGGTCCCAATCAAAACGGGAGTATGAGGCGTGTTCGGTTGATAAGGAGTGGTAAAGAAATTGCGGAAATTGATATTTATGATTTCCTAACAAATGGAGATCCCAGCATGAACGACATGCTGCAGGATCAGGACATCATTTTGGTTCCTCCCTATTTAGGTAGGGTTACCGTAGAAGGGGCCGTCAAGCGGCCCAAAATATTTGAAGTGAAAGAAGACGAGACTTTCGCCGATGTGTTGTCCTTTGCCGGAGGCTTTACCGATCAGGCATTCAGGGATAAGGTAAACGTCGAGCGGATTACCGATAAACAGCGATCGGTATCGGATATTTACAACGACCAGTTTCACATGTTTTTGGTAAAGGGGGGTGACCGCTTCGAGGTGGGGGAAGTGCTGGACCGGTACACCAACCGTATTCAAATAAAAGGAGCTGTTTTCAGGCCGGGAAATTACGCCTATCAGGAGGGGTTGACCCTGACCCAACTCTTGGAAAAGGCAGAGGGCCTTCGGGGAGAAGCGTACAGCAAGCGCATACAAATTTTGCGAACCAACGAAGACCTAAGTACCCGCATGTTGCAGGTAAACCTCGAAGAAATCCGGAATGGCAACGAACCGGATATTCTCCTAAAGCGGGAAGACCTGATCCGGATACCGTCCATTTATGAGCTACGGGAAGAACAATATGTAAAAATAGCCGGAGAAGTAGTTCACCCGGGCACCTATCCTTATTCCGAGGAGATGACTCCGGAGGACCTGATATTGATGGCAGGCGGGTTGAAAGAAGCGGCGTCCGAAGCCAGTGTGGAACTCGCCAGACGGGCCTCGGATGTTGAAGGGAGGGAGTTTTCACAAATCATCCCAATCCCCATCAGCCGGGACCTGAGTTTGCCCGAAAAGCCCATTGAACTGCGTCCCTTTGATCAGCTGACTGTCCGAAGAAAAACCAATTTTGGCCTGGAGCGAATGGCCAGTATCGAAGGACAGGTGAATTCACCGGGAACCTTTGCCATTCAGCATGCCGAGGAAAGAATATCCGACTTGATTAATCGCGCCGGCGGACTGACGGCCTTTGCCTATGCCAAAGGGGCCCGATTGATTCGGCGTACCGAATTCTACAAAACCGAATCAGAGGGCATGCGCAACGAGCGAAGCCTCCTCAACCTTTTGGAACGGATCAATCGGGAGGAACTGGACCCGACGGAATCGCAGCAGGAATTGATTGAGCGGATAAGCAACTATCTGTTTGAAAACCCCGATTCTGCGCGTACCGACTTGGAGGAGCGGGTAATTCAGGCCAGGGAAAACCTGCTGAATGAAATCTCAGAATCCCGCGAAAACGTGGCGCCGATTAAAATCAGGGAAACGGAAGCGATTGCGATTGACCTGGAAGCGATCCTGGCCAATCCAGGTTCCAAGTACGATTTGATTGTGGAGGAAGGTGATATTTTAAGCGTCCCGCGTCAATTGCAAACGGTACGGTTGCGGGGCGACGTGATCTATCCCACCACTGTCCGGCACGAAGATTTCCGATCCATGTCCTATTACATCAACCGCGCTGGAGGCTTTGCGACGCGTGCAAAAAAGGGGCGCACCTACGTGGTTTATGCGAATGGGCAGGTAGCGCGCACGAGAAATTTCGTCTTATTTAATGTGTATCCCAAGGTGGAACCGGGATCGGAGATCATTGTACCTACCAAGGGTCCCAGACTCCCCGTTCGGCCCGGAGATTTGGTCGGTATCACCACTGGGCTGGCTACCCTTGCCCTGGTAATCACCCAACTACTCAATTGATGCAACAGCAAAACCAACATATTCTCGATGACAAACTAACCTTCGGAGAACTCGTGGAAAGGTTGTATCAATGGCTTTTTGTGTTTCTTCGAAAATGGAGATTTCTGGCAGCAATGGTGCTACTAGGCGCGCTGTTGGGAGTAGCCGTAGCGCTGCTAAAAAAGCCGGTTTACTATGCGGATACTACTTTTGTGCTGGAACAGTCCGAGATGGGAGGTTTGGGGAACATCTCCGGGATTGCCTCCATGTTGGGACTAAACCTGGGATCCGTCGGTTCCGAAAGCGGCTTGTTTAAGGGAGACAATATTTTGGAATTGTACCGATCGGATGCCATGCTCTCCCTGGCGCTACTGGCTCCATTTGACACTGCAGGCGAAAGCCAGCTTTTGGTGGAACGGTACATCCGTTTTCATGAACTGGATGAAAAATGGAAACGAAAGGTCGATTTCGAATCCCTCAATTTTAGCCTTCCGAGGCAGCGTTTTTCGGTACAACAGGACAGTGTGCTTCGGGAAGTGGTAAAGGAGATTCGAAAAGTGAGCCTGTTGGTGGATAAGCCCGATCGAAAGCTTAACATTATCAAGGTCACCGTCGCGTCAAAAGACGAAGACTTTGCGAAACGTTTCAATGAGACGCTCGTCGAGACGGTAAATGACTTTTACCTCAAAACCAAAACCAAAAAAACGGCTGAAAATCTTTCCGTATTGCAGCAGCAGGCAGATAGTGTGCGTACCGTTCTGGATGAAAAGATCCAGCAACTGGCGCGTTTTCAGGACAAGAACCCAAATCCCAACCCGCTGCTGCAGGAAGGCATGGTGGCATCCAGAAGCCTGCAAATAGATATACAGGCGTCAGCCGCCGTGTACCAGGAAATTGTCACCAATCTGGAAATTGCCAAAATCAACCATCGGAACAATACACCGCTAATCCAGATCATTGATCAGCCGCGATACCCTCTCGAGCGTTCTGAGATAAAATTGATAACCGGTATACTGCTCGGGGCAATTATTTTCTTTCTCCTGGGACTGGCATTCGTATACCTTCAGACTTTGTTTTACCGGCATTTCAAGCAGTAGCCTGCCCGGTCTTTTATGCGCGAAATCATTCATCGGCTGCCATTTTTCAATCTTTTACGACACAAGTCCATCAGGAATTTTGGCTTTCTCTTCCTGATCCAATCCTCCAACATCCTTGTTTCCCTCCTGGCCATGCCCGTTCTTATCCGGGCCATCGGTGTGGCAGAGTTTGGTCTGGTAAACCTTTCCTTTTCCGTAATTCTGGCTTTTAATGTGCTGGTAAGTTATGGGTACAACTTGAGCGGTCCACGAAATATAGCCCTGGGCGAGGCAGATCCGGAGCAAGTAAGCAAAGCTTTTTCCGAAGTAATTGGAAGTAAATGCCTGCTGGCACTGATTGCGCTTGCAGGTATTTTTGTTTTGGGGCTGGGGTTCGGTTTTTTTAGCGACTACTGGGTTATTTTGGCCTGGTCTACGCTATTGTTGCTGAGTGAGGCTACCACGACGGTTTGGTTTTTTCAGGGAAAGGAGAGCCTCCACTGGGCTTCCCTGGCAAATGTTTTTGCAAAGTTGATGTACCTTGGTCTGATTCTTCGCCTGGTAGAGGATCCCTCGCAAAGTTACCTGGCCAATTTTTTTCTGGGTGGAACGGCCTTTTTAACAAACATTGGCTTACTGCTCTACATCCATTTTGGATTGAAAATTCGCTTTCGCTGGCCTAGAGTGGGTGTTATATGGCAATCCTGGAGAGATAACCTGCTGCTTTTTTTCTCAGGGATGACTGCCCATCTTGCCGTTAACGGAGGGGTGATCGTACTGAGTTTTTTCGCTACTGCACAGGTATTGGGCCTGTACGGAATGGCAGAACGGGTGGCAATGGTTCTGCGAATAGCGCCCACCTTGATTACCCAGGCAGCCTATCCGAGAGCAAGTGTTCTTTTCTATTCCGATGCAGCTGGTTTTTATGCGTTTATACGGAAGGTCCAGTGGGCCTCCTTGCTTTTGGGCGGGGGAATAAGCGTATTGGTCCATGTTTTCGCCCCGATGATTATTCAGTTGGTCGCAGGGAGAAGCCACAGCGAAGCCGTTGCCATTTTAAAAATACTCGCTTTTTTGCCTTTTTTTGCGGGGCTTAATATTGGCAATATGCTGATCATACTGGTGACCGACCAAAAGAAAATACTCTTCCACGCAACCTGGGGATTCGGGCTGTACATGCTGGGTGCTTCGGTTTTGCTGACGACCTTTTTTGGCAGCCCGGGCTTGGCCGTAGCCTTGCTGTCTACCGAACTGGTGGTGTACCTGCTGACCACGTTTTTGTTGTGGAAAAACCAGCCGCAGATTTTAACCAATCATTACCGTGCATTCTTCAATCGCCATCGTTCTTCTTAATTGGAATGGTTGGGCATTTACCCGTCCTTGCCTGGAATCGTTACGTCTTTCCGGATTTGCAATGGAGCATATTATTGTGGTCGATAATGGCTCAGAAGACGGATCAGCGGACGAGATTCAACGTAGCTTTCCAACCGTTCAGCTAATTCGGAATCCAATAAATACGGGATTTACCGGAGGCAATAATGCAGGCATACAGGCCGCTTCTGCGCAAGGCTATGCGTTTGTGCTGCTACTCAACAACGACACGGAAGTCAGCGCGGGTTTTTGGAAACCACTGCTCGAGGAAATGGACAGGTATCCGGATACCGGAGCAGTGCAGCCCCTGATCTATTTTCTTCACGACAAAACCAAAATCTGGAATGCAGGCGGTAGGTACCTATCCTGGCTGGGAATTTCCCAAACCAGCTATAGTCTGCCGGGTAAGGCCCCCTATTCTACCGACTGGATTACCGGCTGCGCCTTCCTGGTCCGGTCCGCGGTATTGGAAGAAGTTGGGCTATTGGACGAGCGGTATTTTGCGTATTTTGAGGACGTAGATTGGTCGCTTCGGATTAGAAAGCGGGGGTACAGATTGAAGGTGGTTCCGGAATCGGTTATATTTCACGAGGCTGGTGCCGCCTCCAAAACCAAACAACCGGGAAAGGAGGGCTTTTTGAATCCAACGATTCATTACTTGAATGTACGCAACCAGCTCTTTCACCTAAGAAAATATGGGAGGCATCCGGTTAACTGGTTGTCCTGGCCGTTCCATCTGATTAAATTTGGCCTGTTCATGGGGTATTTCACCTTGAGAGGCAGAACAGCCAAGCGGAAGGCGGTACTTTCCGGCATAATCGATGGATTGAAATTTTCAGTAAACGAAGCGAAATGATCGGTACGATATTATTTCTTCTGGTACTCCTCTACGTGCTGCTGCTGGTCGTAATCACCGTCAGAAAGATCGTGTTTCAGGGAAAATGGGAATTTATCATCGTTTTCATGATCCTTTATTTGCCGTTTTACATCTCGATCCTGAGCATTGTCTACCAGGCGACTGGATCGGAGATCGTTGTGGGGCTTTTTCAATACCTGAAAGAGCTGCTTTTGCTGCTGGCGTTTCTTGGTTTTTTCCTCTACCAAAGAGATTTTTGGCACTATCCTTTTCGCTTGAATACCGTGGATGTGGTGCTTCTGGCTTTTTTTGGATTGGCTACTTTGTATTTGTTTTTGCCCCTGGGGGAGGCCTTGTTTCTAAATAAGTTGCTTTACTTAAAAAACACCTTACTGATCGGTGCATTCTATTTTCTTGGCCGAAATACCCGGTTGGCGGGAGAACAACTGGACCGGGTTTTTGGATGGGTAATGCTCATTGCCGTCGGCGCCTTTGCTTTGAATTGTCTGGAAAAAGTAATGGGGGTCCATTTTCAACAATGGACAGGCTATGCGCTGTTTAATTTTGCGGTAAACGGCATCGAACCTTCCGGAAATTATGGGCTTTCCTGGACCTTTGAAACCCAAACCACCGGAATGCGCCTGGCCTCGTTTTTTTCCGATCCGCTGGAAATGGCCAGTTCGAGCTTGCTGGCCTTTGCAACGGGCTTGATTTGGTTCCTCACTAAAAAACGAGAAGAAAGTGGCTTTTACCTGTTTGTAATGCTTGCTGCGGTAGGGAGTTTGTTTTTTTCTGCCTCCCGCGCTGCTTTTGGGGCCTTTTTTGCCATGCTGTTTTTTATTGCGCTGGTTTTCAGACTATACCGCCTGTTGCTTATGGGGGTGTTTCTGCTGTTTGGCTTTGTTGTGTACGTAGTGTATTTTGCCTCCGAGGATTTTTATTATTTTGTGTACGATACGCTGACGTTTCAGAACGCCTCGAGTCTTGGACACGCGGTAGAGTGGTTTTTGGCATTGGATGCCATGGTGGCAAATCCGGAGGGAATCGGTCTTGCCATGAGTGGCAACACCGGAAGTGTGGAGGACGATGTCCGGGTGGGTGGCGAAAACCAGTTTCTGATTTACGGGGTACAATTGGGTGTTCTCGGAATGCTCCTGTACATCGGGGCATTGGCCCTGGGGATCGTAAAATCCCTACAGGTGTTTAGGCACACCGAAAATGTCTCCGATGCGCGGGTGGCATTTGTGGCGGCCAGTACCAAATTCGGATTGTTGCTCCCCTTGTTTACGGCGAATGCAGAACTGTATGCCTACGTTTCTCTTGTTTCCTGGTGGGCGATTGGGTACAGTCTCTCGGTATACAACAGGCTCTTGCCCTCCGTTAAACGTTCCTCCTACCTTTCTGCTCCTTCATGAAAAGCAGGCCAAAAATAGTTCTCGTGGATGTGTTTTACCTTCACCTGGCACAGACCGGAATAAAGACCTATACCGATAGCCTTCTTGGGCAGATTGCTTCGTATCTGGGATCCGATTTTCACTTTGTCGTGTACCCCTCTCCGGAGAAAATCAGAAAGGGCACTTTTTTTAAAGGTAAGACGCCTCGTTGGAAAAATTGGTTGTTTCAAGGAAGGTATTTCCTTCACAAACTGGTAATACTGCCCTGGCAAAGCATTCGCTTTCGCGCCGATCTGGTTTTTTGTCCCGATATACTTCCTCCGCTTTGGTCGAAGGGGCGGCGCGTGGTGGTGATACACGATGCATTTTTCTGGGAAAGCCCGGAGCACTATCATCCCCTATGGCGGAAAATTTACCTTTGTTTTTTAGAAGCGGGAATTCAGCGTGGAGCTCGGGTACTTACTGTCAGTGAATATGCAAGAAACCGCATTGAATTCTTTCTAAAAACACCCGAACCCATAACGGCCATCCCCACCGGTCTGGATGCCGGTCCCCGGCAGGAGTCCGGAACTGAGATTTCTCCGGTTGATTCCCCGTATTTTTTACATGTAGGTGTGATGGAGCACCGAAAAAACCTCGTGACACTGGTACAGGCGTTTGCGGTTTTCGTCCGGGATTACGGGCAACATTTTAGATTGGTGCTGGTGGGAGCACGCGGGCCAAGGCCTACGTTGGATGCCTACGACGGGGTACTTCAGGAAATCGACCGCCTGGACCTGGCGGGGAAGGTGCTGTTACCGGGCTACCTGAGTAAAAGCGATCTGAACAGGTATTTTCGGTTTGCATTGGCCTACGTATTTCCATCAAAAAATGAAGGATTTGGGTTACCTGTATTGGAGGCATTTTCCGTTGACTTGCCCGTAATCATCGGTCCTCAGGGAGCGCTTAAGGAAGTGGGTGGCTCCGGAGTCCTGGTCAGTGACAGCTATGCCCCGGAGGACTTCGCAGCGGCCATGGGACGGTTGGCAAACGACCCGGCAATGAGGTCGAAGCTGGCCTCGATTGGGAGAGAACGACTTCAGGCGTTTACCGGGGAAAAGTTTTTTCTATCTTTACAGGCGTATTTTACTAAACTCTTGCATGGCGACTAGGTTAGGAAAGTTGATTTCGACCATTTCCGGAATGGATTTTTCGGACCGGTTTGGGCCCGGGTGGGACCACTTGTCTGCTTTTTCGGTTTTGGCCAGAATGGGTATTTGGTGGCTCCGCGGTTTGGGGCTCCGATGGCGGATGAAATCGGCTCAGGGAATGTTACTCATCGGCAAAGGTGTTACCATCCGGCAGGCGAGTTATTTTCGTGTAGGGAAGAATTTTGTGGCACAGGATCAATGCGAGATCAATTGTCTTTCGCGTAGGGGCATCGTCTTTGGTGATAAGGTGACCGTGGGTAGTTTTGCCCTCATCCGGCCGACCAATTTGTACGGGGGCGAGCCGGGCGAGGGGCTGCGTGTGGGGGACAATTCCAGCATTGGTCCCTATGCCTACATTGGTTGTTCCGGGTACATCGAAATCGGCGCCAACGTCATGATATCCCCACGGGTTAGTATCTATTCCGAAAACCATGTCTTCGAATCCACGAGCCTACCCATGATCGATCAGGGGGTGCGGCGTTCGTTTGTCACGATTGAGGACGATTGTTGGATCGCCTCGCATGCGGTGATATTGGCGGGAGTGACGGTAGGAAAGGGGTCCGTAGTAGCTGCAGGCAGCATCGTCACCAAGGATGTTCCCCCATACAGTGTAGTTGGGGGAAATCCGGCAAGGATTCTTAAAAGCAGGAAAGAGGAATGAAATCCGCATCGCTCAAAAATTGGAAGGAGTGGGGAAAAAAAGACCCCTACTACGGTGTATTATCGGAGGAAAAATTTCGCATGCAGCACCTTTCCGAACAGGCATTAACGGAGTTTTTTGAAACGGGAGAAGCGTTTGTCGCACAAAGCAGAAAAAGAATTCAGGACCGATTTGGGCTGGATATTGCGAAGGGAAGCATTCTGGACTTTGGATGCGGTGTGGGAAGGCTGGCCATTCCCTTTGCCCGCATCACGCAAAAGGAGGTGTGGGGCTTGGATATTTCGGAGGACATCATTGTCAGGGCAAAGGCGCACGCAGCGGCCCAGGGTCTGGAGCATCTTCACTTTTCCGCCTACGATGGTGCGCGTATCGCCAACATTCCGGTAGTTGATTTTGTGAACGCCTACATCGTCTTCCAACACATTGAACCGAAGCAAGGCATGAAGTTGATGCGGGATTTGCTGGAGCACACCCGGCATGGAGGGGTTTTTCAGGTGCAGGTAACCTATGGGCATTGTTTGCCTCGACGGGTATATGCTCATTTTTATCTCAGAACCCGATTTCCCCTGTATAATTATTTGTATTCTTCCCTAAAGCACCGCAGGTTTTGTCGGGAGCCAGTCATGCAAATGAACCACTATTCACCCGAGAAATTGTTTGCCTTGTTTGCCGCGTATTCGGACGAGGTGCACGTGGAGTTTACCAACCATGGCGGCCACCTTGGGGCCTTTTATACACTCAAAAAAAAACAATCTCCGTAATGCCCTGTCCATGTCATTAGAAAACACGAAGGTATTGATGCTTCATGGATCTTCGGATTTGTACGGTGCCAGTAAGATATTTTTACTGACAGCAAGCTTGTTGAAGAAAAACGGAGCCGCGGTAGTGGTGGTATTGTCCGAAGACGGTCCCCTGGCCAGCGAACTCAGGCGGGAGGGGGTCCGGGTTGTGTTCGTTAAGCTGGGCATTATCCGGAGGAAATATTTCAATGCAAGGGGCCTGATAAATCGGGTGAAGGTTTTATTCGCAGCCTATCACCGACTTGCTGCCATGGCAGAAGAAATGGGTGTTACCCACATTTATTCCAATACGGCGGCCGTATGGGTGGGGGCGATCCTGGCGAGGCAAAAGGGGTATTGCCACATTTGGCACCTGCACGAGATCATTGGCAGACCTGGATGGTTTGCCAGGCTGATGGGGATACTGGTACAACGGGCCGCGGATAAAGTGATCGTGGTCTCCGGAGCAGTAAAAGCGCATTGGGAAAAGTACATAGCGACGAATAAACTCCATTTGGTGTATAATGGGATAGATTATAATCCGTATCTTTACCCCACGACTGATTTGAGGGAACAGTTGGCTATTCCGGAGGAGGCTTACGTGATTGGCATGGTGGGAAGGGTCAACAGCTGGAAAGGACAATCATACTTTTTGGCTATTTCGGAAGAATTAGCTAAAAAGTTTTTAAATTTACATTTTGTTTTGGTGGGAGATGCGTTTCCAGGTGAAGAATACCTGTTCGAAGGGTTAGAGCGAAAAATATTGGAAAAGGAGTACAGACATAGAATACACAATCTAGGGTTTAGAAGGGATATTTCGCAGGCCCTGGCTACCATGGATATTTTTATTCTTCCCTCCATTTTGCCGGATCCCTTTCCTACCGTGATTTTAGAGGCGATGGCGGCTGCAAAGCCGGTAGTGGCGACGGGGCATGGGGGTGCGTTGGAGATGATTGCTAATGGGAAAACCGGCTTTCATATTCCCTGGGACGATCCTGTACGGGCTGCGGATACCATCGAAAAGCTTATAGAAAACAAAAACCTAATTGAAAAAATAGGTTTAAATGCGAGGAAGTGTGTTTTGGAAAATTTTTCATTGCCAGCTTATAGCAAGAAGATAGTGGAAATTTTTTCTTGATTTTAGTAAATAAAAGCAGTATGTCAAAAAACAGCAAGCCGTTGCATGTGGCGATTGTAGGAACAAGGGGATATCCGTACGTATACGGAGGATACGAGACGTTTGTAAAAGAAATGGGAGAACGACTGGTCCAACGAGGGATTGCGGTGACGGTCTATTGCCATGCCCCGTTGTTTGAAGAAAAGCCCAAAAAAGTCAATGGAATTAATTTGGTTTACATGCCCTGTGTGGAAACCAAATCCCTGAGTCAGCTTACCAATTCCCTGTTGTCCATGATTCACGTCTGCTTTTCGAAGGTAGACGTGGTCTTTGTTGTCAATAGTGCCAATGGCCCATTCGGTATTCTTACGAAGATTTTCGGGAAACCCTCGGCCATCAACGTGGATGGGCTGGAATGGCTCCGCCCGAAGTGGAAAGGTCTCGGCGCCCGGTACTACCTGTTTGCTTCCCGTCTCGCCACTAAACTCTACGATCAGCTGATTACCGACTCCGACGAGATGGAGAAAATCTACCTGGAAAAATTCAACGCACCCTCCAAAATGATTGCTTACGGCGCCAATCCCCGGGCATCTTCCGATAGCACGACAATCGAGACCTGGGGTCTGCAGAAGGAGTCCTATTATTTGATTGTGGGCCGGCTGATACCCGACAACAATGCGGACCTGATCGTGGACGGTTTTGTGCGGTCCAACTCCAAGCGCAAGCTGGTCATCGTCGGCGATGTGCCGTACCACGACCGATTTGCGCAGAAAATGAAAAGCATTCCGGACAAGCGGCTGGTATTTACCGGTTACGTACGGGATCAGGAACAACTGGCTGCCTTGTACCACAACTGCTACGCTTATTTCCACGGGCACGAGTATGGGGGCACCAACCCGGCCATGCTTAAAGCGCTGGGATACGGCTGCGCAATCCTGGCGATGGACACCCGGTTTAACCAGGAGATGCTGCAAAAAGGAAAATACGGATGGTATTTTGACAAAAATACCCAATCGGTGGTTCAGATTATTGATAGGGCCGAGGCTTCTCCGGAAAAAATGGAGTCTTTGCGCAACCACTCCCGGGAAGGGCTGACGCAGAAATACAATTGGGATGCGGTCACCGATGAATACGAAACCTTATTTAAGGTGCTATGTAAACGAAAGCTTAAAGAAAATCTGGTAGAAATTAACTACTGATAAAACGCCTGGCTATGCCGGGCTTTTTTTTGCCCAATGTGTGGAAGACGAAGGACTTATTTAGTCCCAGTACCTTTTCAAAATAGATGCTGGATTCCGGGAAAAGCTTCTTCATTTCTTCCAGGGACAGTAGGCGGATTTCCTCCAGGTAGCCCTTGGCAAATGCAGGGTCCCATTTCTGCATGCGGCTGAATTTGGTACGTGTTAAAATAAAAAAGGCAAGGGAGTTCGGGAAAAATTGAAAAAAGGGAAGCGCGTAGTGCGGTTCCAGGAAAAAATATTTGTTCGGGGTTTGTACAAAGTAATTTTTACCTACCCGACGAATTTCCCGGGCCATTTTTTTCTGATTGGTGAAGGTATACAGGTGCTCAATGACCGAGTTTGAAAAGACCAGGTCAAACGATTGGTCCCCGAACTGCGAGAGATCCGTAGCATTTCCTGCCAAACTTTGTACATGAGGAAGTCGGGTAGTTTCTTTTTCCAGATTCAGTAATGTGATGCTGATCCGCTCGGGTTGAATAAACGTATGGTTTGCCCAAAAGCTCTCCGTTCCTCCGACATCCAGAATTTTGATTTTTTCCTGATTCCCGAACGTTTCCCGAAAGCAGGTTTCAAAAAAGCGAAATCTGCGCTGCCTGAATCTTCCACCGATTGATTTTGGCTCGTCTGAGGGAGCAAAAAGTCGTTTTATTTGTTGTTTCATTGATTAAATTTCCAACCAGTGTACCTGGAGTCGGTTCAGGCAATGGGGGCGATCAGGTCAATGGCATTTTCCCCGCTATCCATGGCTGAATGGTAATTAATTCCTAATTTTACAACAAAGTTGTGTACTTTGAAGTGAATATCAAAAAATTGGTTGCAGATAATTCGATATTGCAGGTAGTGCGTTAAAAGAAACGGGGAATTGTAGCCAGAGATTGATCAGGTTTTTTGCCTGCTGTGCCCAACCATCGTAGTTGAAATTGATTCATGGCAAAACGTTTTTATAGGTATTTCCCTTTTCTATTTGTAGCGGCGGAGTTGATCGTTCTCTGGATAACGTTGGGCCTGATCACGTTTTTGCTTGCTGAACGTACGGAATCCACACTTCCTTCGGCCCTCTGGGAGTTCGGTTTGTTTGGCTTGGTCTGGGTGCTGGTTTTGCTTTTTAGAAAGGACTACAAAATCGGTCGCACGTCCCACTACTGGGACACCCTCAATCAGTTTTTTCTATCCTTCGCCTGGGGGCTGCTTGTTTTCTTTTTGCTACGCGAGCAGCTAGCGGTTGGTTATGGAAAGGCATTCGGGTTTTATGTGTATCCACTGAGCCTCTCTTTTTTGGCATTTTTCCGGGTATCGGTACACGCAGCACTTCGGCGGTACCGACGGAGCGGAAGAAATTACCTGAAAGCGGTTATTTTGGGAAGGGATCAATTGAGTATCCGGCTGGCCCATACCTTGCAGACCAACAAAGCCTTGGGTATCAAATTCCTGGGGTTTTACGATACCAAGTGGGGGGGAGAGGAAAGTCTGGGGGATGTAGCGCATTTTTTTTTACCGGAAGCAACAGAAGCGCTCGATCTGGTGTACTTAAGCCAGGAAATTTCCCCGGAGTTGGTGCGAAAAATCGTGGCACATGCAGATGAAAACCATATAAAAGTTAAAATCATCCCTGGTCCTCATTTGCAATGGAACAAAGAGATGTCCTTCAGCAGGTACGGGTCATTTTTGGTGGTCAATGTCAATGAAATACCACTGGATCGCTTGATGAATCGGGTTTTTAAACGTGTTTTTGACCTTGTTTTTTCCCTGATTGTATTGGTTTCGGTGTTGAGCTGGCTCATTCCACTGGTGGCAGTGTTGATCAGGTGGGAATCCAAAGGGCCGGTATTTTTTCTTCAAAAACGAACCGGGCTCAACAACCGGGAGTTTTATTGCATAAAATTCCGGACCATGTTGGACAATCCATGGGCCGATACCCTTCAGGCGACCAGAAACGATCCCCGTGTAACCCGGGTTGGAAGATTTTTGCGGCGCTTTTCCCTGGATGAGCTCCCGCAGTTTTTCAATGTAGTAAAAGGCGATATGTCGGTGGTAGGCCCCAGACCCCATACGGTGCCAATGAACCAAGAATTTAAAAAACGACTGGACTATTACGACAACCGGCACCGGATAAAGCCGGGAATCACCGGATTGGCGCAGGTGCTGGGGTACCGGGGTGAAATAGCGAACCTTTGGCAGATACGTTCAAGGGTTCGGCTCGATCATTTTTACATACGCAATTGGTCCTTTTTTCTGGATGTGCGCATTGTTTACAAAACCATGGGCGAATTAATTGCCCGAAGAGACGAAATCTATTGATGGATGCATACAAATGCCTGATCTGCTTTAGTGCTATGCAAGGTCCGGTTTACCAGGTAAGCGAGATGATGTTTGGTTCGGGTGAACGCTTTGCGTACACCCAATGCCCCGAGTGCGGAACCATCCAACAGCTTTCTCCCCCTACGAATATGGGTAGCTACTATCCGGCGGCATATTATTCCTTTACCGGGTTGTCCCGTTCCACTGTACCCGTGCGCTGGATGAAGAAGATCAGGCTTGTCTTGTACCGTGCTTCTGGACTTTCCCTGTTCCGACCGGTTTACGAAAACTGGCTGCACCACCTGGCTGCCCGGGAAAGCGATCAAATTGCAGACATAGGCTGTGGAAATGGTCAGCTGTTGTACGAAATGCATGCCAGTGGATACAAACACTTGTCGGGGTTTGACCCCTTTTTGGCGGAGCCCCTGCGCGTTGCCAGCGGCTTGGAATTGTTTAAACTAGAGCTGCACCAGATTCTGGGAACCTTTCAGGTGATCATGTTGCATCATGCGTTTGAACACATGCGGGACCCCGATGCCTCCTTTGCCAAACTTGCCAGCTTGCTACAACCTGGAGGAAGGCTGCTGATTCGTGTACCCGTTTCGGACGGAGAAGCCTGGTCTATCTTTCGTGAACACTGGGTGCAGCTAGATGCCCCGAGGCATTATTTCATACCCAGCGTCACCGGCATGGAACGGCTCGCCCGGCGATACGGTTTGGAACTTTTTCGTACCGAATTCGACAGCACCTCCTTTCAATTTTGGGGAAGTCAGCGGTACCGGGACGGCGCTTCGCTATCCGACAGGAATCCTTCGAAAATTCCTTCTGCCGAACAGATGCGGGACTACGAACAAAGAGCGAAACTTTTGAACCAAACGCAAAAGGGAGATCAGGCTGCTTTTTATTTTCGGAAACCCATCTAGCAACCGCTTCCGTCACAAGCGAAACAATGCTTCGAAAAAGCTCATGTTTTCACCCGGTTCTTTCATGACCAGCATGGGTATTTCGTGGTTGGTGTTGACCAGTTTTTCGGCTACACTACCCAGCAATACCGCGGCTGATTTGGTTCTTCCCCGGCTACCAATGATCAAAAGATCCACGCCGACCTCCCGGGCATGCTGCATGATGTTATCGGCTTCGTCTTTGGCATGACGCAGGATAAATTCACAAGGAAAATCAGGCAAGTTGTTTTCCGCTAGAAACTTTTTGTAGTCTTTTTTAGCGTTTTCCAACATGATCGCAGAAAATTCCTCAAACGATTTCCCGGTCTTGCTGTAGCCACGCGGCACCTCGTATAAATGGCAACATTGGATTTCAGCCCCTGTCTTTGCTGCAATTCCGGTAGCCAGGGAAATACTAACCACGGAGTGCCGTGAAAAGTCGATAGGTAAGAGGATCTTTTGAAAACTGCCTCGGCTGTATGCGGCAGGAAGCAACAGTACCGGGTGCGGATACTTTTGGGATAGATTGTTTACCAGCGAATCGGAAGGGGATTTCCCTTTCTTTCTTCCCATCACCAGCAAGTCAATGTCCTTGATTTTTCCCCATCGCAACATGGTTTCCTGGGCATTTCCTTCTTTGACAATGATTTCATACGGAATCTCAAGGGCAGGTTGCACCTTTTCCAATTCGTGTTCGATTTCCGAAGCAATGGTCTCGTCCACCGGAGCGATCAGATCCGGATAGGACTGGCTTACTTCCTCAGGCAAAATCAGATTTTTTGCGACATGAACAAAATACACTTTTTCCATGCGAAAAATCGGTGCTAGCGATTTGATCTGATTGATCAGGGTCTCATCCATCGGTGACAGGTCCAAGCCTACCATTGCTTTTTTGAATTGACTCATTGGTATTTCCCTTTATTGGTCGTTTTTATGACGTGTGAATAGGTCTTAAAATTAGGAATTTAACCTTTTGAGTACTTCTTTTCACGTTTTTTTTATTCAAATTTCGAAAAATAAGAGAGCACCGGTCGCAGACAGGTCCGTTTCTTTGTGCAGAATAGTCAGCCAATGCCAAAACCAATTCGGAAATATTTTATTGCCATCGTTCCCGAAGATCCGCTGCGGGAGGAAATTTCGGCCTTGAAACAAGCGATTAACGATCGGTTTGGTTTCAAATTTGCTCTGAAGTCACCTCCGCATATTACCCTTAAAATGCCGTTTTCTCACAACGAGAACAAAGAGCAGCACCTCGCCAACCGGTTGAGGCGGTTTTTTGAAGCGGAAAAGCCTTTCTCGTTGGGGTTGTCAGGCGTCGGGCATTTCGGCATGCGAGTAGCCTACCTGCGTGTAGATGGGCCACCGGATTTACCAGACCTGCAAGCGCGCCTGGTCCGGTTAGGAAAGCGGCAACTGGGCCAACAGATTGAGTTGAGCGATTTGAATTACCAACCCCATCTTACCGTTGCGTTTCGGGATATAAAAAAGGAGCGGTTTGAAGCCTTGATGAATTTTCTTCGGCAGCGATTTGAAACACGGCAAATGGACGTGCAGCGAGTAGCTTTATTAAAAAAAGCAGGATCCGTGTGGGAAGTGCTGGACTGGTTTGAATTAAAGGGCTAGGGTTTGGTTTATTAGGAGGCACACGGGGCCGGAACCGGCAGCTACCGGATTGGATTTATAGAAATTATACTTTTTTTAAAAATTATGATTATTCTGTAAAAAAGATCACTACCTATATTAAGTTTGGTTTTTCATGTTTTTATCGGGAAGATACTGTTAACATACTGTTAAGTAAATTCGCGTTGTAGGCATATTTAACAAATTTTCACTGGTAAAATGGTGACTAATCAAATAAAATCAATCAGGGAGTATCGTCTATGGTTCGAAAAAATCATTTAAAAGACATATAAGATCATCAAATAAAATAATATTTTCTAAAAAATAACAATAATAATCAATTTATCTATAATTATTCAAGTAAAACGAAAATTCTTCAACATCCCCATTTTATTTTTCTTCTAGAATACAAAATATTTTTGATTGAGGTTTGCACTATGATTTAGCAATCATTTTGTGTTTATAAATAAATTAATGGAATATTGCACTTTAATTATTGTTAAAAAACCTAAATCTATTTATTCAAATGAAGCGAGTTTTACTTAGCTTGGCATTCGTGCTAGTGGCGGTAATCTCCCTTAAGGCTCAAAGTAGGACGGTGACCGGTACGGTCACTTCCGAAGAAGAGCCACAGGGGATACCCGGTGTGAATGTGAGCGTAAAAGGTACCATGGTAGGGACAATCACAGATATTGATGGTTCCTATTCATTGACGGTACCCGAAGGGTCCGATGTGTTGGTATACAGTTTTGTGGGTTTTTTAACCCAGAAGAAAACCATTGGGAATCAAAATCAGCTGGATGTGTTTCTGGAGCCAGATGTGAAGACCTTGGGAGAAGTGGTCGTTGTGGGCTATGGTACGCAGTCGAGCAAATTATCCCTGCAAAGCATTTCTACCCTCGACAATTCGCAGATCGAGCGTATGCCCGTGTTTACTGCACAGGAAGCCTTGCAAGGCCAGGCAGCCGGCGTGCAGCTTACCGGTACTTCCGGAGTGGGCGGTTCGCAGCAAAACATCCGAATTCGTGGCGTGGCCTCGCTCACAGCGGGTGGTTCGCCGTTGTTCGTGGTAGACGGCGTGCCCCTGAATGACGGAAGTAGCGACGACTATTCCAATACGTCCGGAGCGGTGGCTTTGAATCCACTGATGGAACTGAATCCAAACGAAATCGAGTCCATCTCGGTGTTGAAGGATGCATCGGCAGTTGCCATTTACGGTTCCCGGGGTGCAAACGGTATCATCTTGATTGAAACAAAGAAGGGAAAAAGCGGGCAGTCCAAAATCAACGTGGATTACTACCAGGGGATCCAAAATCCCACGACCGTACGTCCCTATATGTCCTTGCAACAATACAACGAATACCGCTCTCTTCGTACGGGCACGCCGATCACGGACCTGCCGCAGCAGGGATTCGATTGGCCAGATGCGGTAATACAGCAGGGAGCCATCTCTAACCTGAACCTGAGTGCGTCGGGAGGGAGCGATCGGACTACGTATTTCATTTCCGGAACCTATTTCAAACAGGATACGTATGCGATCGGAAACGAGCTCGACCGATTTAACGGTCGTCTGAACATGACCCACGAGTTTTCCGACAAGGCCCGTTTTGGTGCCAACATCGGGTTGGCCAAAACCTATAACGACCGGATCAATTCGGATAACAGTACGTACGCGCCACTTACCTCAGCGTTTCTGCACTTGCCCTACAATCGTCCCTACGACGAGAATGGAAATTATACCCGTCTTGGATTTGTCCCCAACTTGTTGGCCATTGAAGATCTGGCTATCACGGATTACATCACGCGGCGGACCACTGCCAATACGTTTTTTGAGGTAGACGTACTCCCCGATCTGACATTTCGGACCGACTGGGGGATTGATCAGATTCAGACCGAGGAGACGTTTCGCTATCCGGATATCGTAGAACCCACCGGAAGTGGCTACAAACGCATCATACAGGACTATAAGTGGTTGTCTACCAATACCCTGAATTACCAGAAATATTTTGGAGACCATTATGTGGGAGGACTCTTGGGTTATTCCTACGAACAGTCCGATTTTTCCAGCATCACGGTAGAGGGCTCTGGTTTTGTCAGCGATAGACTGCCCAACGTTGCCTCTGCAGCCACGCCTACCATTACCAGTGCCACGGGTACCAATTGGCGGTTGGCTTCCTATTTTACCCGTTTGAATTACCGGTACGACGACAAATTTTTATTCGAAGGAAGTGCAAGAAGAGATGGATCTTCCCGGTTTGGCGCAAATAATCGGTACGGTACCTTTTGGGCATTGTCGGGCGGATGGATCCTTTCTGAAGAGGGTTTTTTGCAAAACAACAGCTGGCTGGATTTCCTTAAATTAAACGTTAGTTACGGTACCTCCGGTAACGACCGGATCAGTAATTTTGAATCGCTGGGACTCTACCAGGCAGGTACGCTGGGAGATTATGCCGGCAGCCCGGGTATTTATCCCAGCCAGCCAGCAAACCCACTATTGGGTTGGGAGGAGTCGGCACAGTTTGACCTAACCGTCAACGCCAGCCTGTTATCCAACCGATTGGACATTGAAGCATCGGTTTGGAACAAAGACACAGAGGGCCTTTTGCTGGATGTGCCCATTCCCTACACCACGGGTTATGCCAGCCTGACTCAAAATGCAGGATCCATGCGAAACAGGGGGGTCGATCTGATGATCCAGTCCACCAATATCCAAACGCCCTCGTTTGAATGGAGAACGATCCTAAACGCAGGGTTCCTGCAAAACGAAGTTTTGGACCTGCCAGGCGCTTCCAAAGACAACGAAGACCGCCGTTTTGTGGAAGGGTCTTCCAGTCAGCGTGCCATCGAGGGACACCCGGTGAATACGTTTTACCTGGTGCGATACCAAGGGATTAATCCGGAAACGGGTGAAGCGGAATGGTTGACCAAGGACGGAGAAACCACGAATACATACAGCGCCAACGATCGGGTGATTGTGGGTTCGGCGATCCCCAGGCTTTCCGGCGGTTTGACAAATACCTTTACCTACAAAGGCCTGGTATTGTCAGCACTGATCACCTTCGTCGAGGGAAATCATATCATGTACGATGATTTGAGATTCCTAAACAATCCAAACAACCTGAATTCGTTTAACCTGGATCCGCAATTGCTGAATTATTGGACAGACGATAACAGGAACAGTTTTGCTCCCAAACTTAACGGGGATACCCAGTCTTCCTTTGCGCAGCGATCCACCCAGCACCTGAGAAAGGGGGATCATATCCGATTGCGGAATTTATCGCTAACGTACACCATTCCAACCGGGATTATAGAACGTACCAAGATCATCCGAAGCGCCCGGGTATATGGGATGCTCCAAAATTTCTTCACCTTGTCTAACCTCGAAGCGGGTTTGGAACCTGAAGTGAACGATGGTGGAGGAAACAATCAACGGCAGGGAGAGTCCTTCTTTACTCCCGCCCAGGCGAAATCCATTACCCTGGGTGTGTCTTTGGAATTTTAAAACAAGTATCGCCATGAAAAATTTAAAAACAATCGTTTATATAGGCTTGCTCGGAGGAAGTTTGTTTTCCTGTGAAGACTTAGACATCGATCCGCAGCAATCTCTTTCAACTGAATTGGCCTTTGCCGACAAACAAGCCGTCGAAGGCTCGCTATTGGGTGTGTACTCGCTTAGTCAGGAATTTGAAGTTTTCGGATCCCTGCCCCACGTGATTGCTGATTTCCAATCCGATAACGTGGATTTTATCGGGTCCTTTCCGACCTTACAGGACATTCGCCTGTACGCCACGCAATCGGATAATGCCACGATCCGGGATCTTTGGAGAAGGCACTACCGCGCCATCCTGGCAGCGAATGCCGTCATTCAATTCACCCCGGAATCTCCGGATGAATCCCTGACAGCGGAAGAAAGGGCGCAGTTTGTGGCCGAAGCCAGGTTTATGCGGGCCTTGTTGATGTTCCAAATGGTCAATCTTTTCGCGCAACCTGTGCAGGTTGGCGGTGAAGGTGCCACAGGCATTCCCATCGTTTCAGAGGCATTCACTGGCGAAATCATCGGGTATCCCCGAAGTACTGTAGGGGAAGTACACGCATTCATTCTAAGTGATTTAACGAATGCCCTGGATGATTTGCCAGTATCCTACGAGTCGTCGAGCTTCACACGGGGAAGGGCCACGCAGGGAGCCGCCAATGCGCTGCTTTCTCGCGTTCACCTGTACCGCGAGGACTGGCAATTGGCCGCCGATCGTGCGGAAGATGTTTTGGAAAACGAAGCGCTCTATGGGTTGGCTTCCAATTACGATTTCTGGGGTGAAAACAACGCAGAATACGTGTTCTCCATCCAGAATTCGGAGATAGACAATGGACGGACCGGTTCCGGCGGATGGGCTTCGTATTACAACCCAGCAGAAGATGGCGCGAGAGGGGATGCGCCCTTTTCGGAATACTTGCTGGAGTCATACGATCCCACCGATCGACGCTTGACCGAACTCTCCAAAGAAGGGGAAAATGAACGAATGTATACGACAAAATTTCCAGATCCGGTAAACCATTCGGATAATTCGCCCATCATCCGAACCACCGAAGTCGTGCTGAACCGAGCAGAAGCATTGGCTCAACTTGACGGGGTGAATCAGGAATCACTGGATTTGATCAATTTACTCAGGGAAAGGGCCGGACTGTCTGCGGTAGCCGCGGCTGATTTTTCCGGAAAAACGGATTTCGTTGATTTCATCCTCGAAGAACGACGCAAAGAGCTTGCGTTTGAGGGGCACCGGAGAATGGATTTGCTACGCTATGGCAGGGCGTTGCGTCCAGTCGGTGACGAGCAATTTGAAGCCTCTCAGGCAGGCCAGAATAAAACCATTTTGCCCATTCCACAACGCGAGTTGGACATAAACCCGGAATTGGTTCAGAATGACGGGTACAATTAAAACAACGTCTCGCTAAACAGGCAAAGCCACCCTGGAAAAAAACCGGGGTGGCTTTTTCGATACAACCCATGGGGTGGATTAGTCTTCCAGGATCAACAGGCCTTCTAACTTGTCTTTTCGGGTAAGCAGGCTTTTTGGCTTTCGGTTTTTGTAAAAATTGACAATGTTTTGTTGTTCCGGAAAAACATCGATCAGCAGGGAATTGAAAACGGTTACCTGCGTTGGTGGTGAAATTCGTTCCGATTCCAGGTAAAACCAGGCGGCGTCGGCCTCCACCTCATGTCCCAGGTAATGAAGCCGAATGGTATCTCCATCGATCAGAATGCGGTTGTGCGCGAGCAGGTAGCTGGCAACCATACTATCCAGTGCTGCCGGGTCGGCTGGAGCAAGAAAGTCTACTGGCGCCTGGTTTGCGTGGGAAAGGGCTACTTCCAAATCGTCCCAAAATATTTTTTGGGCGATTTCAATCGTCTGATTCCCTTCGTTGTACACCATGTCTGTCAGGCTTATGTAAAAGGGGTGTAGCAGGGACCAAAAAATGAGGAAGACAGGTAGGGGGTTGATTCCAGGCATTTATAGAAAGGATTTTTGTTTTATCTGTGAAATATGCATTAATATTACGACAAAATTTTCGTATCAAAAGTAATAAATCACCCGTTGTATGAGCCAATTTCAGTTATATTTTAATCTGGGAATCCAACACATTCTTGATCTGAAGGGTTTTGATCACATTCTTTTTGTCATTGCACTGGCGGTCGTTTACCTCATGCGGGATTGGGGGAGAATTGTGATTTTGGTGACTGCATTTACGATCGGGCATTCCCTTACCCTGGCATTGGCCACCTTGCAAGTCGTCCGCATCGATACCGATCTGGTGGAGTTTTTGATTCCGGTGACCATCGCGATCACTGCCTTTGCCAACCTGCTCAAACCCCGTCCTTCCAGTGGAAGGGGACTACAAATCAACTATATATTTGCCCTGTTTTTTGGATTGATTCATGGCCTGGGTTTTTCCAACTACCTGCGCTCTTTACTCGGAAGGGAACAATCCATCTTTCAGCCCCTGCTTGCATTTAATCTCGGACTGGAAGTGGGACAGTTAGTCATCGTGATCGTCTTTTTGGTTGTTTCTTCCCTGGCAGTAGGAATATTTGGTGTAAACCGTAAGGAATGGGTTTTGGTGGTTTCCTCCGTTGTCCTTGGAATGGCGATCATGATGTTGTTGGAAAGCAAGTATTGGTAAAAAAGATGCACTTTTGCTTACCATAAGAAAAATAAATGGGGTTAATTGCGTAAATTCCGACCATAGTTTAACTTTTGGGTTCCATGTTATCCCCATCTAAAAATTAATCGTATTTATGAAACGTATCTTCTCCTCATTTCTGGTAGGAATGGCCATTCAAGTGGCCGCCTTTGCTCAGGTGGATGAACAGCGACACGGCAACCGCTTCGAGCAATTGGGTACAATGCTTCGTTCTCCCAATGTTTACCGGACAGCCTCTGGTGCTCCCGGCCACGAGTATTGGCAACAAAAGGCCGATTACGAAATCGAGGTCGAATTGAATGATGCGAATCAATCCATTCGAGGCAAGGAAAAGGTGACCTATTACAACCAATCTCCCGATCCACTCGATTACCTATGGGTGCAGTTAGATCAGAACCAACGGGCCAGCGATTCGGAAACCCCTAAAATGAGCAGCAGCAGCATCCAACCCAAAATGGGTCTGCGGCAGCTACAAGGTATCCTTTGGCACGATCAGGACCTGGGGTTGAAGATTTATTCGGTTACCGATGCAGCGGGAAATGAAATCCCTGCCACGGTCAACCATACCATGATGCGTTTGGACCTGTCTTCGCCCTTATTGCCCGGAGAAAGCGTTTCCTTTCACATCGACTGGAGTTTTTCCATTCACGATCGGATGAGTTTTATTGGCGGCAGACCAGGTTATGAGTATTTTGAAGGCGATGGTAATTACCTGTATACCATGGCAGAATGGTTTCCACGCATGGCGGTGTATTCCGACTTTGAAGGGTGGCAAAACAAGCAATTTGCCGGAAGAGGTGAATTTGCGCTGGTCTTTGGGGATTATAAGGTAGCCATTACCGTACCGGCTGACCACATGGTAGGCGCCACCGGGGTATTGCAAAATCCGGAGGAAGTGCTGAGCGCAACAGAAATGGAGCGCTGGGAACTAGCCAAAAAGACCTTTGATGCCCCGGTCATTATCCGAACCCAGGCCGAAGCAGAAAAGTTGGAGAAAGGGAAAGCCGAAGGAACCAAAACATGGATTTATCAGGCCGAGAATGTGAGAGACTTTGCCTGGACTTCCTCCCGAAAATTTATTTGGGATGCGATGGCCGTATCCTTGGGAGGCAAAGAGGTCATGGCCATGTCGTATTACGCCAAAGAAGCGAATCCACTCTGGGAACAGTACTCTACCCGGGTCGTCGCGCACACGCTGAAGTCCTACTCTGCCCGCACCTTTGACTATCCCTATCCAGTGGCCATTTCCGTAGAAGCGACCAATGGTATGGAATACCCCATGATTTGCTTTAATTACGGCAGGCCCGATACCGATGGCACCTATTCGGAGGCCATTAAGTACGGCATGATTTCGGTAATCATCCACGAAGTTGGTCATAATTTTTTCCCGATGATCGTCAATTCCGATGAGCGACAGTGGACTTGGATGGACGAAGGACTAAATACCTTTTTGCAATTTTTGGCGGAGCAGGAGTGGGAGCGCGAATACCCTTCTCGAAGGGGACCCGCTCATAAAATAGCTCCCTACATGCGCAGCGAAAAGCACCTGCTCGAACCAATCATGACCAATTCCGAGAACATTATTCAGTTTGGACCAAATGCCTATGCCAAACCTGCAACTGCCCTAAACATCCTGCGGGAGACCGTTATGGGAAGAGAATTGTTTGATTTTGCGTTTAAAACCTATGCGCAGCGCTGGATGTTCAAACACCCGACTCCGGACGATTTGTTTCGAACCTTGGAAGATGCTTCCGCCGTGGATTTGGATTGGTTTTGGAGGGGCTGGTTTTTTGGCACCGATCCGGTCGATATTGCCATACAGGACGTCACTTGGTATAAAATTGATAGCAAAAAACCTGCGGAGGTGAAAGCCGACGAGCGGGAAGTATACGAGCGGGAAGAAACGTACATCTCCCGGTTACGGAATGCGAAGGATATTCCGGAAACGGTGGTAGAAAGGGACCCGAAAGCAGCCGACTTTTACAACAGTTACAACCGCTTCAGTGTGGGGCCGGATGATGAAAAAGCGTATCGAGATTTTCTTGCCAGCCTTAGTTCGGAAGAGCGTGCCATGTTGGAGAGTGGGCTAAACTTTTATGAAATCAAATTCGAAAATATCGGTGGATTGGTGATGCCGATCATTCTCGAGTTCCATTACGAGGACGGTACTTCCGAAATCGAGCATATCCCCGCACAGATCTGGCGAATGGATGAATACCAGGTAAGCAAGGTCTTCGCAAAAGAGAAAGTGGTGAAACAAATTGTGCTTGACCCTTATCGGGAAACGGCCGATATTGACGAATCCAATAACTACTGGCCAAGGCAATTTTTGCCGTCAAAGTTCGAGTTATTCAAACAGCAGCAGCCAGCCCGGGGAACTTCCACCGGCCCCAATCCCATGAAAAAGAAAAAATAGCCGAGAATTGACTTCGGCTTTGATCCATACGGTACGTTCTCTCCTCCAGGCAGGGAACGTACCTTTCTTTTTTTTGCATATTCACCGATCCTTCCAAGTCCCTACTCCCGTATACTGCCTGCTGTGCTAACGCTGCGGTTCCCCGGTCTTTATCTATTCTGACCCCAAGCACCCCGTATATTTGTAGGCCCCTTCAGTAAATTCATGTGTAGGGAGATTGGGTGGGTATGGCGCTGCCCGGTATTCAGCAAGGAATTTGTGTCTACGTTGGAGCGGCACGGTACTTGACCTGCGCGTTTCAACAGGATTACAAAATGGAGAAGTATCCATCGCGTAGGGAGGAATACCTATCATCGCGGACAAAAAAAGAGGCAGGATTACCTGCCTCTTTTAAACCGTAAATATAGCTGTAGTCAAAAACTTATTCTTTTGTAGCAAAATCAGGATAGGCATGCATGCCGTGTTCGTTGATATCGAGTCCTTCCACTTCTTCCTGCTCGTCCACCCGGATGCCGGTAGTCTTTTTCAAGATAAAGAACACAAGGAAACTAAAAAGCACACAGAATGCACCGATGGCGCCAATACCGATCAGCTGCGACAAAATCTGCGCTCCACCGGCGAGATCCCCAAAAATACCGACGGCCAGTGTACCCCATATACCGCAAACCAAGTGTACGGAGATGGCACCAACAGGATCATCAATTTTGATTTTGTCGAAGAATACCACACCAAAAACGACCAGTGTTCCGCCGATGAAACCAATAATAACCGATTCTGTCGGAGACATTAGATCTGCCCCTGCCGTGATACTAACCAATCCAGCCAAAATACCGTTTAGAACCATGGTTATATCGTAGGCTTTGAATTTTAGGTAGGAGGCAAGCAATGCTCCAAACGCTCCGGCAGCCGCTGCCAATGCAGTGGTGACAAATACCAGGGAGACGGCGCCAGGGTCGGCAGAGAGTACCGAACCCCCATTGAATCCAAACCAGCCAAACCAAAGTAAAAAAACACCGAAGGTCGCCAGGGGAATGTTGTGTCCGGGGATCGCATTCATTTTTCCATCCTTATACTTGCCGATTCGTGGACCGAGCAGGTAGGCACCGATGACCGCACCCCATCCACCAACAGAGTGGACGATAGTGGACCCGGCAAAATCGTAAAAGGGAGTGGCCATCGCATCCAAGAATCCGCCACCCCATTTCCACATACCGACGATGGGGTAACAAATACCTACGTAGAGCAACGAGAAGAAAATAAACGGGCCCAACTTGATTCGCTCGGCTACTGCACCTGAGACGATGGTAGCAGCAGTAGCGGCAAACATGGCCTGGAAAATAAAATCAGTAAAAAAGGTGTATCCTTCATTGTAAGCAGCACTGTCCCATCCCTCGGGAAGGCTCAACCCCAGGCCGGAAAGCCCAAAGAACCCACCAGAAAAGGCCTCCCCGGGATACATCAGGTTGAACCCAATAAATGCGTAGGTTATTAATCCAAGTGCAGGGATGATTGTATTTTTAAAAAGGATATTGACGGTATTTTTTGCCCGGGTAAGGCCAGCTTCCAGGGCAGCAAATCCCAGGTGCATGATAAACACCAATATGGTGGCCACCATGATCCAAAGGTTGTTAACGGTAAATAATTCCTGATTCATTTTTCGATTTTTTTATAAGTTGGAATAAAATATGGTTAGCAATACGGGCAGCTGCTGCTTATAGCGCTGCTTCTCCAGCGTCGTCATTTCGGATTCGAAATGCTTTTCCCACATCATAGACGAAGATTTTACCATCTCCTACTTCGCCGGTTCTTCCTTCTCTGAGGATGCAGCTGATTACATCTTCTTCCAACTCATCGGGAACAATGATTTCCAGTTTTGTTCGGGGAATAAAGGTGGGTTCGTAGGCCACTCCCCGGTACGTCTGGGTGCGGGCATGTTGCAGCCCCATTCCTTTGACCTCGTAGAAGGTCAAAAATTTTACACCAAGTCCAGACAGGCATTGGTGAATTTCATCAAATTTCGAAGTCCTAATTAATGCTTCAATTTTTTTCATTTTTTCAACAGGGTTAACGTTTTGTTGCTAAATCTATGATTAAAAATTTTGTTTTTTACAAAATTAAAAACCAAAACGGATTTCGCAATTAAATCTAGCTAAAAAATGTAAAAAAACTAGAAAATGGGATCAAATAAGACGTAAACTAGCAGAAAAAGTGAGATTATAAATAACAATACCTTTTAAAAGAGCCTATGCTTGTAAAAAAAATGTTAATCGATAGATTATTAGTTCGTATTAATATCCCTATTTCCCTCATTTTATTGAGCCTAGGTGAATAAAAAAACAGGGGATAGATCTGCGGGAAAGCCCAAAAAAAGTACCTTTGGAAGATAAAATTATTCCTGTAACAGGAATTCATCAGCCATCTTTAATCAAGTATGCATACACCAACACTTTTAATTTTAGCGGCCGGTATGGGCAGCCGGTACGGGGGGGACAAACAGATCGATGGATTTGGTCCGAATCAGGAGACGATTCTGGAGTACTCCGTTTACGACGCCATCCGATCAGGTTTCGGTAAAGTCGTATTTATTGTCAGAAAGGAAATATTGGATGTGGCGAAGGCGATTTTTGTGCCGAAATTTGGCAGTAAAGTCGCGGTAGAGTTTGTCATTCAATCGTTGGATAGCATGGTGCCGGATCGTTACGTTGATCCCGAGCGGAAAAAGCCCTATGGGACGGCGCATGCGCTATTATGTGCGAAGGACGTCATCAACGAACCCTTTGCGGTAATCAACGCGGATGATTTTTACGGAGAAGAGGCGTTTCAAATGCTTTCCGCGTTTTTGCGCAACGAAGTCGGTCCTCAGCTACACTGCATGGTAGGCTACGCGATCAAAAATGTGCTGTCGGACTACGGAACGGTAAGTCGGGGCGTTTGCGAGTCTACGCCCGAAGGGTTTTTGACTGGCATGGTCGAGCGCACGGCAATTGCACGTACTGCCGATGGAATTTTTCATAAGGACGGGGCAGAAAAACTCGAAATTGCTCCGGACAACCCGGTTTCCATGAATTGCTGGGGATTTCATCCGGCAGTTTTTGCACAAACGGAAAAATTGTGGACTTCTTTTCTGGCAGAAAATCAGGGAAACCTCAAGTCCGAATTCTATATCCCAAAAGTGGTCAATTCCCTGATTCAAGAAGGAATTGCCCGAATAAAAATACTGGAGGGGGGCAAAATATGGTTCGGCGTGACCTACGGGCAGGACCGGGAGTATGTGGTGAATGCGCTTCAGAAGCTCCACGCAGCGGGAGTTTATCCCGAAAAGCTCTGGTAGGATCTTCCCGGGCAGGGGTGTCATTGTCGCGTTTTTCTCAGACAAAGCCCCTCTTGCAGCAGGAGAAAACAATTGAGAAAATTTTGTTGAGGGGAAAGAATTTTGCGTAACTTTATTTCGGTAAAGCGTTATAAATAACCTATCTCCCAATGAAATCGATGCTGCCTGTAGGCGACAGGATGCAAGCGGCATACAGAGGAATGCCATTCAACCATGCGACCCGCCTTCCGGTAGGCAGGAATCTCGCAATTCTGATTGGGGCTGGCTAAGTGGCCATAAAAAACAACTTAAAAACAGATGAAGCGAATTGTTTTTTTTCATACACCAATAGGCGCAGACCTTGCATTATTGTTATTGCGGGTAGGTACTTCCGTGATGCTACTGACCCACGGATGGTCCAAGATAACCAACTTCAGCGATCGGCTAAACAGTTTTGCCGATCCGATTGGGTTGGGTTCGGCGGTATCCTTGCAACTGGTCATCTTTGCCGAATTTTTTTGTGCCATCTTTCTGATACTGGGATTTATGAGCCGGATTTTTCTTGTCCCCATGATTATTAACATGGCCGTTATCGCTTTCGTGGTACACGGAAGCGACCCGTTTGGTCAGCAGGAAAAGGCCTTGATGTATTTGCTGGTATTTGTGGTGCTGATGCTAACCGGCCCAGGTAAGTTTTCCCTGGACGGGCAGATTTTGAAGCGACGCCGGTATTAGCCCATTTCCCGATTCGCTATGGTCCCCGACTTGATGGTAAAAAATGTGGCGGCTGGCTGAATCGTCTGAAGGATTTCTTTGGATCGTTCCGGCCGTGCGTCGGTAATAAAAAGCTGTCCGAATTCTTTTTTTGCAACCCTTGCCATAAGATGGAAAATCCGCTGATCGTCGAGTTTATCGAAGATATCATCCAGTAGCAGAATAGGCTTGGTCCCTTTAAGGTCCTTAAAGATAAAGAATTGCGCCAGTTTGAGACTGATCAAAAACGACTTTTTTTGCCCTTGTGAGCCGTATTTTTTGATGGGATAGTTGTTCAGCTGAAAGACAAAGTCATCCTTATGAATGCCCATGCTTGTTCGCTTAAGGGTCAGGTCCTGATTAATGGAGGCCTCGAACCTTGTGTCAAAATCCGGTTCACCGACCTGACTTTTGTAGCCAATTCCCACCGTTTCCCGGGCTCCGGATATAGCCGCGTAGTGATCCAGAAAGTAGGGATTGAACGCTTCGAGAAAGCGTTGGCGTAGGGCGTGAATTTCGGAGGATAGTTGAATCAACCGGTGATTATAGGGGCTCAGCTGCAACCGGTCGGGCCGTTTTTCTTCGGCCAATCGCTTCAATAAAGCGTTTCGTTGTTTTAAGTAGTGTTGGTACCGGATTAGCAGCTGCAGGTAATGGCTGTCGGTCTGGCAAATCATGCCGTCAAAAAACTTTCTTCGTTCTTCGCTGCCTCCGGTGATGATCTGTGTATCGTCCGGCGCGATCATGACCAATGGGAGCAAGCCGATGTGTTCGCTCAGGCGATCGTGGGGTTTTCCGTTTACCTCCAGTCGTTTTTTTTTATTGCTTTCAAAAGCACAAGTCACCGACAGGGTTTTATTTTCCCGCTCGAAGACTGCTTTTAGCGTAAAGAAACTGCCTTGGTGCCGGATATGGTGGCTATCCAGGGGTAAAAAGGCACTTTTGGTTAGGCAAAGGTAGTGGATGGCATCAAGCAGATTGGTTTTTCCAGCGCCGTTTTCCCCAAAAAAGCAATTGACTTCCGCATTGAATTCCAATTGTTCCCGTTCGTAATTCTTAAATTGGATCAGTTCTAAGTTTTTCAGGTGCATGAGGGATTCAACGGATGTTTTTTACTATTTTCGCAAACGGGCGCAAAATTGCGTTGATTTCATTATATTTGAGGCCAAAGTTAGCATATTTTATAGAATACGGTATGGCAAAGAAGAGTTCAACTACGAGTAAATCTAAAGCAAAATATTCCAAGGAAACCTACACTTATTGGTTCGAAAGCATGTTGCTCATGAGGCGTTTTGAAGAGAAAGCCGGACAATTGTATGGACAGCAGAAAATCCGTGGATTTTGTCACCTTTACATAGGCCAGGAAGCCTGCGCCGCTGGAGCCATCACGGCTCTTGAGAAAGACGATAAATGGATCACGGCCTACCGCTGTCACGCGCAGCCGTTGGGGCTGGGAACGGATCCCGGTGCGGTAATGGCTGAGCTTTTTGGAAAGGAAACCGGCACCACCAAAGGCAAAGGTGGATCCATGCACATATTCGATAAATCGAAGAATTTTGCCGGAGGGCACGCCATCGTTGGTGCACAGATTCCCATGGGATTGGGTATCGCATTTGCCGAAAAGTACAAGGGTACAAAAAATGTTTGCATTTGCTATATGGGGGACGGTGCGGTGCGTCAGGGAGCCTTTCACGAGGCATTGAATCTGGCCATGCTGTTTAAATCTCCGGTGATATTCGCAATCGAAAACAACGGGTATGCCATGGGTACCTCGGTAAAACGCTCCTCCAATGTGGACGAGTTATACACCCTGGGTGAATCGTATGATATCCCCTCCTTTCCGGTAGACGCCATGAATGTGGAGGAAGTGCACGAAGCGGTGAAAGAAGCAGCCGATCGCGCCAGAAAAGGAGATGGCCCAACCTTGTTGGAATTCCGTACCTACCGTTACAAAGGACACTCCATGTCCGATCCGCAAAAATACCGGACCAAAGAAGAGGTGGAGGAGTACAAGCAGCGCGACCCGGTGGAGCAGGTGAAAGCCACCATCCTCGACAACAAAATTCTATCGGAAGACGAGATCAAAGAAATAGAAGCCAAGGTGAAGAAGCAGGTAGCCGATGCGGTGAAATTTGCCGAAGAATCCCCCTGGCCGAAAGGAGAGGACGCCTTCAAAGACGTGTACGTCGAAGACGACTATCCATTTGTTCGAGATTAGACGTCTTGCATTCCACCGATTACTAAGGCCACTCGTATACGCGGGTGGCTTTTTGTTTACCTGGGTGCAGACCAGTTCAATCCCTGCTCGAAGTACTTTTCTTCGGTAGAAGCGCCGTTTTTTCTATCTTTGCCCCATGTCAGCCCCGCTTTCCGTCTATACCCTACTGGGTGAAGAAAAAATTCACCAACTCGTGGACCATTTTTACGAGGAGGTGGAGCGTACACCCGACCTGAGAAAATTGTATCCAAAAGACCTGGAACCTGCCCGGCAGCGCTTGTATTGGTTTTTGCTTCATGTCTTTGGAGGGCCGGCTACCTATTTGGAAAAAAGGGGGCACCCCATGTTGCGTAGAAGGCATTTTCAATGGGCCATTGACCCGGAAATGCGTGATCGATGGCTAGGCTGCATGGGGAAGGCTTTGGATCAGATCCCAATGGAAGCGGAAGCACGAGAAGCCATGTCTACTTATTTCTATCGGGCCGCACAACATATGGTAAACCGGCATCCGCCGGAAGGTGGCTAAGCGGTGCCCTGCCCAGCCTGCTTAAAAATCCGGGCCATACACCGCAAAACGTTCCAACGCTAAATTAGGGCTGTCACCCGATACACGGAGCCGCAGCCGGTCGGTGGTGACCGGAGCGAAATACTGGATACGCTTTCGTCCAATGGTCTCTCCGCTGGCAACAGGCTGCCAATGCCCATCGAGCCAGGCTTCCAGGGTATATTGCCGGATATGCTGTCCTTTTTCCAACACTTCTTCCAGTTCCAGCAGGTCAACCGCTGTGCGTTGGGTCAAGGATAAGGTTATCTCGGAGGTGGGGTGCATTTTGGAAGAAGTCACCGCAAGCGGATTGGCGAACGTGCTTAGGATGGACGTACCAAATTTTTCCAGAAGTTTTACCTCTGCCTCGGGGATGCGGCCGCTGTCGTTCGGGGTCATGTTTACGAGCAGATTGGCCCCTCTGCCGATTGACTCCAGATAGGCCTTCATCAGGTAGGAGGAATCTTTTAGGGTATGGTCCGAATTGGCTCTCCAAAACCAGGTAGAGCGGGTGTGCAGGTTGGCTTCTGCTGGAATGTAGCCGGCATTTTGCGGCCCTACCCATTTTGCCAGCCCTTCTCCCGGTTTTACAACATTATCCAAGGGGTAGGGTGCCCAGCCTTGTTCGCTTCCGGACCAGCGCACATCCGGTTTGGTGCCTCCCATGATGACGGCCTTGGGTTGCAGATGCCGGACCATTGCCTGAATGGCATCGCCATAGGAAGTGCCCAGGGGAATCCCGGTAACCGGGTTCGTTACATCCCACCCGAACGGATCGTAGGCACCATCAAACCAGAGGTAAGAAATTTCCCCGTACCCAGTCAAAAGTTCGCGCAATTGCTCCAGGAAAACCGGGAAATAGCGGTGAACATCCCCCCGGATCACTCGTTCACCTTGGGGATCCGGGCTACTGGTGCAACCGAAATGGGTGTCCCCTCCTGAGAGGTACAGTCCGACTTTCATACCGTATTTTCTGCAAGCATTCACGAATTCTGCGACCACATCGCCGCTACCCCCTTTCCAGGGGCTGTTTTTCACCGAATAGTCCGTGGTTTTAGTTGGCCAAAGGCAAAAGCCATTGTGGTGTTTGGCGGTAAGTACGATATGTTTGGCACCAAAGGATTGGGCTGTTTTTACCCATTGTTCGGCGTTCAGTTGTGCCGGATTGAAGCGCATGGCCTCCGGTACGATCATCATGTCTGCTTCCGCGTAGGTGGCGAGACCGAAATGAATAAAGGCGCCCAATTGCCTTTCCTGATAGGCCAATTGCTGGGGAGTGGGTAGGACTTGAAGGTTCTCGGAAGAGGAATCGATGCCTTTCGCTGGTTTTTTCGGTGCCAGTAAGACAGGCAGCCAGTTGCCCTGCGGTTTCGGGGGCTCTGCGTCGATTGTGCCGGCCTCATCAAAAAAATGCACAAATAGTTCTTCGGGTGTGCCAGGAAAGGTGGCCCACTGTAAATCGCCCGCAGTGGTCTGGTCGCTACCCGTGAAATACAGAACAGTCTGCCCCTTGAAATAGCACAATTCCACATCAGAGGCATTGCTTTCCGCGATGGAGGGATCGATTAAGGGAATGTTTTTGTGGCCAGGATCAAAGGTAACAAAGGGCCGGTCTTCCGGTGCATCTTCCCAATGAATCAGGTCCTGGGAGCGGGTAATGTGCGTTTCGTAGCCAGGTTTCAGGGATTTCAGGTATAGCGTATAGTACCATCCGTTTTCGTAGTACAGGGCAGGCCCGCCTACGTACTTATCTGTGCCATAAATGGCTTCCGGAATTTCCTGCCAGTTTTTCAGGTCTGCGGACCTGACATAGCGAAAGGTAAAGGGAGTCCATTGGGGATCGCTGGTTTCGTAGAGGAGGATGAAGTCGTTCTTGCCCCGGCAGACGGCCGTATTGAAAAAATATTCCTCCGGATTTGCCCGAAGGATGGTCTCGGGTTTGGTCCATTCGTTCAGGTCGGCTGAACTGGTGACGACGATTTCCGTGATTTTCCGCCAGGGTTTGCCTTCTCCATAGTAGCCGGCAAACACGTACACCCGGTCCTCCCAGGTCAGCACGGTCCCGAAGGCATGGTTTTTCAGAGGCACGGAAACGATTTCGTTGGTGGCAAGATCCCGGATGCGTACCTCGTCTTCCTGAAAGTGGTCTCCCGGTTTGGCCCCGGGGATGTCCCAAAAGCGTTGGTTGTTTTCCAGCAGGTAGAGCTTTTCCTTGAATACGAAGGGCGAGGTTTCCACCAGTGGAGATCCCAGCCGCCCCTGCTTTTGGATAGGGTTTTGCCAGGTGGTTTGGGCCATTGGTTGGTGGCAATAAAGAAAAAATACAATGCAGGCAATGCGTTGAAAAGAAGGCATGGTATGGATGATGCAATTTTAGGTCAACGGTAACCAGGGATCAATATACAACATTTACTGTTTTTATCGGAAAATTTAAACTTCCCGGCGTTGAACTGGCGCGCAAAGCCCGGTCTTCGGTTTACCTTCCAGTTGGAGAACGTTACTTTACAAAAAGACAAAACTCCGGTCACAATAACGTTACATGAGCGAAGTATCTTGTAAGATGGTTCGTTTTGTGAAAGTATGCTGTCTCATTGCTTGCTTCATCCCATTGGGAAGCGTGTTTGGACAAAATCCGGCCGATGGTTTGGATCGGCTACAACGGCTTTTCGAGACCAATCCCAGGAAAGCCTATCAGGAGCTTTCGGATTTCCTGGGGCAAAATCCGCCCCTTAGCTTAGCCGAACAAGCCGAAGCCACTTTTTTGGAGGGGCAACTCTTGATGGAATTTGGCTTGTACAACGAAGCAACGACGAAGTTTTACGAAGCGGAAAGGCTTTTTAAAATGATGGCTTGCACCGCTTGTCTGGCGAACGTCTACAACCAAATTGGGAAGCTGTATTACAAAACGAAAAGCCTTTCAGAAGCGCTACAGCGGCACAAAGCCGCGCTTCACTTGTACGAGGAGGAGCAGGATATACAGGGAATGGCCCGGTCCAAAGGGCTAATCGGATCGATGTATGAGAAGTCGGGCGACTACACGCAGGCACTGATTTATCAAAACGATGCCATCAAGCTGATTCGAGGTAGCGGTGATTCGACTGACTTGAGCACTCTGTTCGAAAACGTTGGGAGCATCTACGAGGATCTGGAAAAATACGATTCAGCAGAGCGTTATTTCCAGTTGGCCTATGCGCTAAACATCGCCATGGGAAACAAGTTGAACATGCCGGGGAATATCAATAACCTGGGGGATACGCGGAGAAAAACCAATCGGGCCGGGGAATCACTTTCGTATTACGAGGAGGCTATCCGGATAAGTCAGGAGCTTGGAAACAACTATTTGGAACGAAGTGCTACGGTGGACCTGGGTAAGGCGTATGCGGCATTGGGGGATTTTGAGAAGGCTTATGAACAGTTGGCCAAAGCCCGCAAGTTGAGTGAAACGATTTTTTCTGAAGAAGCTGCACGGCAGCTGGCCACACAGGAGTTTCACTATGAAATCAAAGAAAAACAGCAGAAAATAGCCCATTTGGAAGGTATTCATGTTTTCGAAACCCGAATTCGTTGGCTTTTAATGATGCTAATTTTGACGCTATTGGGACTTGGATGGGGCCTGATCTCCCGGCAGCGGCTGAAAATACGCGCCACAAAGAGTACCCTCAGAAAGCAAGAGGAACTCCTGGAAATCAACGAACGCTTGATTCAGACCGAGAAGGAAAACATCAATCTCCTGGAGGCAAGAATGGCTGCCGAGGTGGGAGCCCAGCAGAAGGCGTTGTCTGCCCAAACCCTTCACGTGATCGAGAAAAATGAAATACTCAAAGAAATCCAATCGAAATTGAAGGTTGCCCTGGAGCAAGATCCCAAGGACCAACGAAAGAAACTTCGAAACCTCATGAAACAAATCGACGCGAACCTGGGACAAGACAGCGACTGGGAAAGCTTCAAGCATACCTTCGAAAACGTGCATCAGGATTTCTTAAAAAACCTCAACTGCCGGAACCCAGCGCTCACCACGGGAGATGTCAAACTTGCCTGCCTGATGAAGATGAACTTGAGCAGCAGGGAAATCGCCGCAACGCTGGGAATCTCCATGGAAAGCCTGCGGATTTCCAGGTACAGGCTCCGAAAGCGTTTGCAGCTTTCAGAGGGCAGGGACCTGCAGCATTACCTTCACTGTTTATGATTCAAGATTTCTTAATCTTAGGGTAATACTTTTTAACAGTTTAAAAATCAATGCATTGCACTATTTTTTTTTAAAACTGTTTCGGTTTTGTTAACGGTTTTCATTGGGTAGCGGCGCTGCATTCTTAACCGTTAATTTCCTTTTTTATTCGCCGCTTTTCCGAATCTTGTAGGGTCAAAAAAAAGGTGAATCATGCTTAAAAAACGTACGTACTATTTCTCATTTTTTATTCTGTCGGGACTCGTTGCTTGTGAAGGGACTACCCAGAAAGGCGATGAATCAGCGGAAACTACTACCGAAATCATCCAACCGCTTTACGTGAGTGACCCGGTCATCCACGATACCGACGATCCCGCTATATGGATCAATTCATCAAATCCGGATCAAAGTCTCATCATCGGGACCGACAAAGATTCCATCGGTGCCTTATACGTGTTTGATCTGAGGGGAAAAGTCATCGACAGTCTGGTCAGGCGCGGTATTCAACGCCCCAACAATGTGGATGTGGGTTACGGGTTGCCGCTGGGTAGGGATACGGTGGATTTTGCCATCACGGGCGAACGCTTGACCTCACGCGTTCGCTTTTACTCGCTTCCCGACATGCAGGAAATCAACCCCGGAGGATTGGAGGTCTATGCGGGAGAAACTGGCGAAGAATACCGCGACCTGATGGGGATTGCTGTGTACCAAAGCCCCAAATCCGGCAAAACCTATATCATCGCAGGCCGAAAAAACGGACCGACAGATGGGACGTACCTCTGGCAATACGAAGTGCAGGGAGCGGAGGGCGAGGTATCGCTTGAGCTGGTGCGAAAATTCGGGAATTTTTCCGGAAAGAAAGAAATCGAAGCCATTGCCGTGGATCAGGAGCTGGGCTATATCTATTATTCCGATGAGGGTGCAGGAGTAAGAAAGTACCATGCGGAGCCACAGATGGGAAACGAGGAGTTGGCCCTTTTTGCTACCGAAGGATTTACGGATGATCACGAGGGAATCTCCATTTACAAATCCTCTGCTACGGAAGGCTACCTGTTGGTTTCCGACCAGGGAGCCAATCTCTTTCACGCATTTCCACGAGAAGGAAGTGATAAGGGGCCGCACGATCATCCTCTCCTGGTTAAAATCCCTTTGAGTACCCTTTCCAGTGATGGCAACGATGTCACGGCCGTAAACATGGGAGGAGATTTTTCAAAAGGACTGTTTGTCGCCATGTCGGATGACAAGACCTTCCAGATTTATTCCTGGGAACAACTCGAAAAGTTTATCAACCAACAACAATAAGCAATCATGAAAAAACACCTACGTTTATTTTCTTCCCTTTTGCTCTTTTTCCTGCTGGCAGGAAATGCATGGGCACAAGGAGTCTTGAAAGGACGAGTGATCGATGCGGAGAATCTTTCGCTGCCAGGAGCCAATGTGGTATTGACCGGCACCAATTACGGGACCATTTCGGACCAGAAAGGGGACTTTTCCATATCCAACCTGCCGGAAGGGTCGTATGAAGTCAGTGTATCCTACCTGGGGTACGGACAGCTTTCCCAACCTGTGGAAATTCAAACAGGGCGTACAACCACGCTGAATTTCAGAATGGATCAGACGGCGCTGGATGCAGCAGAATTTATTGTATTTGGTGACCGGCTGAAGGGGCAGGCCAAGGCACTGAATCAGCAAAAAAACAATGCCAATATCACCAATATCGTCTCTTCTGACCAGATCGGGCGCTTTCCCGATGCCAACGTTGGCGATGCACTGAAGCGTATTCCGGGCATTACCATGCAAAATGATCAGGGAGAGGCGCGCGATATCATCATTCGTGGAATGGCTCCGCAGTTAAACTCCGTGACGCTAAACGGGGAGCGAATCCCGTCCGCGGAAGGTGACAACCGAAATATTCAAATGGACCTGATTCCTTCGGATATGATCCAAACGATCGAAGTTAATAAGGCGGTATTGCCGAGCATGGATGCCGATGCCATCGGAGGTTCGGTCAATTTGGTAACCCGTCAGGCACCGAATAATTTGAGAATATCTGGTACCGCTGCAAGCGGAATCAACTTGCTTTCCAATAAGCCCATTTGGACCGGGGGATTGGTTTTGGGAGACCGCTTCCTGGATGACAAATTGGGCATGATCCTTTCTGGCTCCTACAACAACCACAACTTTGGCTCAGACAATGTCGAGGCTGTTTGGTACAATTCAGATAACGGCGTGGCACTGGAAGAATTTGACATCCGAAAATACCTGGTGCAGCGTGTCCGAAGATCCATAAACCTTGCAACCGATTTTAGAATCAATGACAACAACCAACTGTTTCTATCCGGGATGTATAACCACCGGGATGATTGGGAAAACCGATTCCGAATGCGCGTTGGAAGGTTAGATGATTCCTTTGATGACGGAGATTTTACCGAGAGTGCTCCCAATGTATTCCAGACCAAAGGGAGGGTGCAATACCAGACCAAAGGAGGCATAGACGGTGGGAGAGTCGGTAACCGAAGACTTGAAGATCAGCGGGTTTATAACATGAGCCTGGGAGGAAATCATTTATTTAACAGACTTAAAATGGACTGGAGCGCCACCTATGCCCGCGCATCCGAAGAGCGTCCGAATGAGCGTTACATCTCCTACAGGTCCTCCAACCAGGACGTATTCGTAGATTTAACCAATCCCGAATTCCCGAACGTTAATTTATCCAATCCTCAGGATAATTTAGGTATAGGATTTCAAGAGATTTCGGAGGAAAACCAGTTTACCTTTGACCGGGATTTGAATGCCAGATTGGACTTTAAATTGCCCTACACCGACAAAGGAATCTTACAATTCGGCTTGCGCTACAGGGGCAAACGAAAGGAGCGTCAGAATGACTTCTTTGAATTTGAGCCAGTGGATGAAGACAGCTTTGGAGCAAGCATCGGATCCGTCCCAAACAGAGACTACTCGGATCCCAACTACCTGGCTGGATCCCAATATCAGGCAGGATACTTTGCGACACCTGAATTTCTTGGTGGATTAAATCTGGGGAATTCCAGCCTTTTTGATGGCACCGACTTGCCAGAGGAGTATGCACCCGGAAACTACACCGCTAATGAAAACATCACGGCGGCCTATGCGATGGCTGACCATCAGTTTTCGGAAAGGTTTTCGGCTATTGCAGGTCTTCGGGTAGAAAATACGGCCATTGACTACCGGGGAAATAGCTTTAATATCGATGAAGAAACCATCAGTCCCACCGCTGGCGAACAGAACTACACCAACGTGTTGCCAGGCCTTCATTTGAAATACGATGCCGATGCCAATACCGTTCTCCGGTTTGCCTGGACCAATACAATTGCCCGGCCTAATTATTTTGACCTGGTGCCCTACGCAGAGTTTAGCCCGGATGACGAGGAATTGGCCCGGGGAAATCCAAACTTGCGGGCAACCACGTCTATGAATTTTGATTTTATGGCGGAGCGGTATTATTCCAGTGTCGGTATCCTATCTGCGGGTGCCTTTTATAAGGACATTGATGATTTTATTTACACGATTACTACCCAAGGATACAATGATCCTGTTTTTGGCTCAAATCTAGAATACTCCAGACCAGAAAACGGCGGTACGGCCAGTGTATACGGACTTGAAGCATCCTTTCAGCGACAAATATGGAGAGGCCTGGGGATTTACCTGAACTATACGTATACCCGGTCGTCCACCACAGGAATAGAGGGAAGAGACAACGATGACCTGGTGTTGCCAGGTACGGCTGAGAACATGTTCAACGCTTCGCTATCCTACGAAACGGACAAATTGGTACTGCGACTGGCGCTTAACTACGCCTCCGATTACCTGGATGAATTGGGCGGGGAAGGCTTTGAAGACCGGTATTACGATCGACAGGTTTTTCTGGATGCGAACGCTTCCTATGCCATCACACCAAAATGGCGACTCTTTGCCGAGGGGAACAACCTCACCAACCAGCCTTTACGCTACTACCAGGGAATCCGATCACGCACGATGCAAATGGAATACTACAACGCCCGGTTTAATTTCGGGCTGAAGTTTGACCTGTTTGAATAAGTGAACATTGGATCCAAATGAGAGGGGCCGCCCAGTCAAGTAGGGCGGCCTTTTTTTTGGATGCTGGCCTTTTTGCCAGCCGCCAAACCATAAAACCAGTAAGGGTATTCATTTTTTATTTATATTCAGGGAACGCGAACGTGAGAAACCAGTGCCAAGGATCACACCAATGAAAAATCTCCTTTATTTAATATTTGTTTTTCTTTGTTTTACGAGCGCAACCGCCCAGGAAATCAGGTGGGAAAGGTGGTTTTGGCCAAATAGGGGGCTGCCTCGAAATGCCAATAGCCCCCTATTTCAAGACTCTCTTAGCCTGCGGCCTTTGAAGCTGTTTCACGAACCTCAGGTTTTTCCCCTGGTGAACCAACCGGCCAGTGCGGCGTATAGCATTGATTTACACGGATTCCTGGATACGGAGCAGCCCTGGATCATCGAGTTTTGGTTGCTTAATCACGTCAATCAGCCCATCGGTTTTGAAGTGTTTTTGGACCAGCGCCCCCTTCTCGCCAATTGGAACAAAAAATGGCTGTTGCCCGGTTTCGAGGAGCCACAGCGGTTTTGGGACAAGTACTTTACCCACCTCGTTTTGGCGACTGGGGAAAATGATCTGAAGATCTACGAAAATGGAAACCTACTCTTTCAAGGAGAAAAAGCCAGGGGTGAATCCTTATTGCTGCGTTCCTACTTACAGGAAGAGCCCTATATGAAGTTGGACCACTGGGTAAAACACCTGGCAATTTTCTCCGGGCAGATGCCTGAAAACTGGGCAAGCGAGCGATTTGCGCGGCACCAGTTCTGGAAAAGAGAAGGCGTTCGCGTCCCCGGTAAATTTCATTTCCTGGCAGAACCCTACCTCTACGTCCCCGGCCCGAGCCAAATGCAAATCACTTTTGAATTGGATCGAAAAGCAGCCGTGAAATTGTTCCTTGGTGAAGCCATCCGGTCATTGGAGGCCTTCGAGCTATCCCCCGAACAGGAGAATCGCTACCATGTGCAATTGAATGATCTGAAACCCAATACTCCGTATTTTTACGAGATCCAGGCAGCCGATGACCAAGGAAACGTCCTGAAAAGTGGACCGTTGACGTTTCGAACGGCTCCGGAGAAGAACTCACCGATTCTGGTAGGACTGGTGTCCGATACCGAATCCCGCCCCCAAATCAACGAGCAAATTGGCCTGCAGCTTTGGGAGGAACGGGTAGACGCGGTGGTGCATCTGGGGGACATGACCGATGGAGGTAACGAACCGGAGAAATGGCAATGGACCCAGGAATTTTTTCCAGGCACCTCGGCGCTCTTCTCGAGAATTCCGAACATCCCGGCAGCGGGAAATGGGGAAGGTGACCTTTTTTGGTATACCGCCTATCATCCGCAAGCGAATGCGTTAGGCTGTTACAGCACCGAATACGGGTCGGCGACATTTTTTGTACTCAACTCCAACCAACCCGATGAACTCAAAAAAGGAGGTGCCCAATACGAATGGCTGAAAGAGGGACTTTCCCGTTCGAATAGCCCCTGGAAATTTGTAATGATGCACCATGCTCCCTATTCCATGGATGAGGATGACTACGGGAATACCTGGCAGGGAAAAGGAACCTACGGGGATAGGCGTTTTCAGCCGCTCTTGAGGTTGTTGGAGGATTTTGAGGTAGATATGGTGTTTTTTGGGCATTTACATACCTACATGCGCAGCTTTCCGCTTTACCTGGATCAAGTAGATGTAGAGAGGGGAATTACCTACGTACAGGTAGGTGGAATGGGGGGTAATCTGGAAGATTTTGCGCCGAATCGGGTGCCGTTTTCTGCTAAAACCTTCCGTGGGTTTCACTACGGTACCCTTGCTATCACCGACGGTAGGCTCGAACTTCGCATGCATGCAGCAGATGGAAAATTGGTTGATCTGCTTGAAATCCGAAAGCGCAACTAACGGGAAATCTTGATTAGCTTCCCCCTCCCTCTCTTTTATTCCACTTTCTAAAATAAGAGTAAAACGCCGCATGTTTTACTAATTGGACACCGCCAACTTTTTCCACAGCTAATTGGTACTTTGCCCGGCGGTGAAACCGTTCCCAACCGGATCAAATGATGGTTGATCACACAAGCTGAAAGGTTAAATTACCCTGGCTGGAATAGGTATTCCCAGACGTTGCCTTTTTCCTACATGCGGGCCGAGCCGAAGGTCGAACGCACCTGATAGTACCATTTTTTTATAACGGTAAGGTGATCATTTTTTTACGTTTCGATTATACTTTTCTGCCGACTATTATGTTTTGTTTAATTCGTATTTCTGAAGGCTAACCCATGCCACACCGCATCATCGTTTGGCCTACTTTTGCCGCTGGGTAACAAACGTACCAGTGCCCATTACCTTTTAAATCAGCTAGGTAACAGTCTATTAATCAACCAACACCAACGTTTTATGGATTTACGAGTACACGTATCAAAACTCCGCTATGCCGCCGCATGTTCTATCCTCTGGGCGGGTTTAGCTACCAGCCCTGTCCCACTCAAAGCAGCAGCTTTAGGGACCGAAATAGAAACAAAGAGGTCCAAAGTTGACCAGGAAATCCTGCTCCAGTCAATTAGCGGAACAGTGACCGACGAAACCGGTATGCCATTACCGGGAGCCACCATTTTGATAAAAGGCGCCAACACCGGAACCGTCACGGATCTGGACGGTAAATTTTCCCTGGATGTACCCGAGGACGCTATTCTCCAGGTTTCCTACGTGGGCTACCTGCAAAAGGAAGTTGCCGTCGATGGGCAGTCCATCCTGGAAATTCAATTAGAGCCGGACGCTACTCAGCTGGAAGAACTGGTCGTGGTAGGCTATGGTACACAGAAGCGTTCGGATGTGACCGGTGCCATTGGTTCCGTGAAAAGTGAGGACTTTAACCGGGGCGTGATCACCAATCCGGTGGATTTGCTACAAGGGAAGATCGCAGGGGTAAACATCACCTCAACCAGTGGGGAGCCGGGTGCCAACCAAAACGTGATCATCCGGGGCATCGGGAGTTTGCGGTCCGGCACGCAACCGCTGTATGTGTTGGATGGATTTCTTCTCGATAATTCCGATACCGGCATCGCTTCTAATCCGCTTAATTTCCTAAATCCAAACGATATTGAAAGCATCGATGTCTTGAAGGATGCAAGTGCCACGGCAATGTACGGCTCTCGGGCTTCAAATGGGGTAGTGGTCATCACCACCAAAAAAGGCAAGTCCGGATCGTCTCAGGTAAACCTGTCTGCCTCAACCGCCTGGTCGTCTATGGCCAGGCAAATCGATGTTTTCGGTGCGGATGAATTTCGTCGACAAGTGCAGGCCGTTGGGGGCGCCTTGGAGGATTTTGGAGGAAATACCAACTGGCAGGATGAACTGACTCAGGTGGGCCTTTCGCAGGACTATAACCTGTCCATGAGTGGAGCCAATACCGAGCGATTCTCTTATTTTGCCTCATTAGGCTACCAGAAACAGGAAGGTATATTAAAGAACAGTGAGCTTACGCGTTATTCGGGGAAGCTGAACATGAATCAAAAGGCTTTTGAGGGACGGTTGATCGTAGACTACAACCTGACGGCCTCCTTTACCGAAAACCTACGGCCGGCTATCGGTTCCATTTCCAGCGACATGCTGTATTTGAATCCCACCATCCCTGCCTACACGAATGGGGAACCCACACTGCTGAATACCAATGCCCTCAACCCCCTGAAGCGAAACGAGCTCTACAGCGATGACGCGGCAAACAACCGAATTTTGGGTACAATAGCTCCCTCTTTCGAAATCTTAGACGGACTTACCTACAAGATGAATCTGGGGGTGGATTATTCCAATACGGCCCGGTACATCCAATACCGGCCCTTCACAGAGGTGGTAAACGAATCCAATGTCTCGGATGGTACCCTGGACGAACTGATCACCGCCAACACCAACAGCCTTATAGAGAATACGCTGACCTACAACTGGAACGATTACCAGCACAATTTCACGGTACTGGCCGGACATTCCTACCAGATTTTTTTAGATGAATTCAGGAGAACTTCCTCCAGGGGCTTTGCTGCAAACAACATTGACCCGCGCTATCAGGACCACAACAGTACCAGCGAGTTTCCAACGACGGTCAACGCTGCGGCTACCGAAAATGAATTGCAATCCTTTTTTGGCCGGGTGAATTATACCTTCGATGATAAGTACCTCTTTACAGCCACCTTCCGTGCGGACGGTTCTTCCAAATTCGGGGATAACAACAAATACGGCTACTTCCCTTCGTTCGCCCTGGGATGGAATTTGAGTCGGGAGGATTTTATGGCCAACTCGGGTTTCGACAACTTGAAACTCCGCACAAGCTGGGGTCAAACAGGCAACCAGGAGATTCCTTCCAAGATCACCAAAGCTAGTTTTTCCGAAGACCGACTGGCTACTGGTGCAGGTAGTCTCAGTACCTACCCAATTGACACCGACGGTACTACCCTGGATAGCTATCCGTATGGGATTGTCTTCACCCGATTGGCTAACCCAAACCTACAGTGGGAAGTATCCACCCAGTTTGATATCGGGTTTGACTTTGCACTTCTCGATAATCGCCTAAGCGGTACGGTGGATTATTTCAACAAGGTGTCTTCCAATATCTTGCTGGAAGTCGTTCCTGCGGATCCGATACAGCCTACTTCCACGTTTTGGGACAATATCGACAACATGAAAATCGCGAACAGCGGCGTAGAATTGGCCTTAAATTACAGCAGTGGGGCGGGTCAGGGCTTTTCTTACGACATCGGAGGCAACGTTACCTTTATCCAAAACGAAGTCCGGGACTCTCCGTATTCGGTCTTGACCACAGGAGCGGCTCAAGGCGCCGGACAGACAGGCGCGACCATCAACGGCTACATCAACAACCAGCCTATTGGTGCATTTTACATGCTGCAGTTTGACGGGATCGGGGAAGACGGGCTAAACCGGTTTGTGGATACCAACGGAGACGGAGAAATCCTGGACAACGACCGAGTGGTAGTAGGAAGTGCGATTCCAAAGATCATCTATGGATTCAACACCAATCTCCGATACCGAAATTTTGATCTTGGTTTGAACTTCAACGGAGCAGCTGGAAACAAGATCTACAATCACACGACGATGTCCCTTTTCACCAAGGCCCAGCTTTCCCGCTCCAATAACACAACCGATTTTGCGGTACAGTTTCCGGAAGAGTCCTTCAATAACTCGAATACGGTATCGACCCGTTTTCTGGAAAACGGTGCCTTTTTCAGGCTAAACAACGCCTCGTTAGGGTACACGGTGAACCCAACCCGACTGGGAATAGGCAATGCTTTCCAGGCCATCCGGCTTTCCCTGACTGGCCAGAACCTGTTTGTTATTACGGATTATACAGGATTTGACCCGGAGGTCAATACAGGGGCGACCACCGCCGGAATTCAAACCTTCGGGATCGACCGATTTACCTATCCCAGGGCGCGAACGTTTATGGTTAACCTCAACCTAACCTTTTAAAACACCTGGAAACAGGTAGTTAAATCTCAAAAATTAAGCATCAGATGAAGACGATACGTTTAAGAATTTTAGTACCAACCGCAGCTTTTTTGCTAGCATTTCTAAGCTGCACCAACCTGGATGAACAAATCCTCGATGAATCCCTGACCGGCACCGGACAGGCGGAGATTGTCAGCGGTTCCATCGCTCCGGTATACGGCATGCTGCGTCAGGTTTGGCTGCATACAGTCAATTTTGGACTTCAGGAGGTCGCTTCCGACGAGGGGATTCTTCCCTACCGGGGCGGGACAGACTGGTTCGACGGTGGCAAATTCATAGCCGTCCACCAGCACCTGATGACACCGAGCAATAGCCTGGTGGGGGATGCCTGGAGGTTTATTACCCTTACCTTGTCACGGGCAGTAGCCGCAGAAGAGCAATTGCGCCTGGAAGTGGAAAATGGCAACAACAACGCTCAAAATCCTTTGTACGAAATGATTGCCATGAAGGCCTATCTGAACATGCTGGCGATGGACAATTGGGGCCTTGTGTTCCGAAAGGATGCCTCTGATCAACAGTCGATCATCCTTAGGAGACAAGAGGCTTTTGATTACCTCGAATCCGAACTCCTATCCGTAGTCAATGTGATCGGTAACAGCAGCGGTCCCGGTCGGATGAATAAGTTTGCCGTGGAGGCCTTGTTGGCTCGCTTGTATCTGAATGCGGCGGTGTACCGCGATCCGTACGGTACGCCGGATTTTAGATCGGAGGATATGGACAAAGTTATCCAGTACACCACCAATATCATCAACGGGCCTTACTCCCTATCACCGGAGTATTTTGCCTTGTTTAACGACGATAACAATACCAATCCAGAGATTATATTTTCTCTGGACCAGCGGGGAGTACTTCAAACAGAACATAGCAGATGGCAGTATTGGTCGATCTCAGGAGACCTTACTCCCCGACCGGAATTCCCAAATACCCGGGGTACCGACGCCGTCGCAGCCACTCCTGATTTTATTCAAACGTGGGTGGATGCTTATGGGGACGTAGACCCCGCAGAAGCGGATGCTCGGTTTTTCCAGGAAAACACGCTTATCCCAGAAAACCTAAGGGATTTGACCGGCGTAAACCCAACGAATGATGCTGACCACTACTATTGTGTGGACGCAGAAGAATTTGAAATTAATCGCGGGTTTCTTAGAGGGGTCATTTGGGGTCCGAGAAAAGATGAAAGTGGAAACATCCTGACCTGTGAAGACGGAAAGATACGGGTTTACCCGGTAATCAACCGAAGAAGCAGCGGAGCAAATATCCGGTATGTGGACCATACCTTCCAGGTAGATTTTACCAACGAAGGCAGCCTTCACAATACTGGTCACCGCTTCTCCAAATACCAATTCAGCCGAACCGCACCCAATTGCTGTACCAACAGTAGCGTGGACATTGTGTTGATCCGACTGGGAGAAATCTACCTGATGCGAGCCGAGGCCAAATTGCGCAAGGGAGACAATACCGCCGCTCTCGCCGATGTGAATACCTTGCGAACTTCCAGAAATGCCCGCCCTGCTCAGACACCTGCTCCCCTGAGCGCGATTGATCTGGATATCCTCTTCCGGGAGTCGGGCTTTGAACTTTATTGGGAAGGGCTTCGACGGGTCTATCAGATCCGGTATGGAAAATACGAGGACAGCTGGACGGAAAAAACCGACAGCGACCCGAACAAACGCCTGTTTCCCATCCCCCAACGCGCCATTGACGGAGCTTCCAATGAAGAAGGATTCCTGGTTCAAAACCCGGGGTATTGATCGCATTTCGGTTTGATAGCTAGCAAAAGCCGGTGGGGGATTCCTCACCGGCTTTTTTCCATCAGCATTTTTCTAACCGACTCACCACCCACTCCTTGGAAAAGCGGCGATCCTCCGCTTATTCCTTTGAAATGATGGCCTGCTTTTTTCTCCACTGTTGTAATTAGCGGGGTAAGAGTATTCCCATTTATCGGGGAAGTCTTATCTTAGTGCTGGTATTTGGCCAAGTTTTATTTGCCAAAACTTGTTTCGGTGCAACAAAAAATTGATGAATCAGCGCTCCATAGCCGTACTTCCCTTTGACAACCTTAGCCCAGACCCGGAAAACGAATACTTTTCCGACGGCATGGCCGAGGAAATTATCTATGCCCTCAGCAAAATCAACGGACTTAAAGTAATCGCCCGTACTTCTTCTTTTGCATTCAAGGGGCAAAAAGAGGATGTACGAATCATTGGAAACAAACTGGGCGTCGCGACGGTCATCGAAGGGAGCATCCGAAAATCCGGAGATCGTGTGCGGATTGCGGTGCAACTGATCCGAACGGACAACGGATTTCAAATCTGGTCCGAAACCTTTGACCGTACGTTGAAGGATATTTTCGAACTGCAGGATGAAATCAGCATCCTGGTAGCAGATCGAATGCGGGAAAATTTTGGACACATGGAGATCAGGGACAGCCTGGTTTCTACCAAAACCAGCAACCCGGAGGCATACGATCTTTTTCTGAAAGCAAGCCATCACTTCAAGCGAAAGGATCTTGTCGATGTGAAAGAAGCCTTGGTTTTGTTCACCAGGGCCACGGAGCTGGACCCCAATTTCACAGAGGCATATGCCTATATCGGTGAAACCTATCTACACCATGCGGGCTTCAATCTGATCTCTGCAAAAGAAGGCTTTCAAAAATCACGGGAATATGCCCAGAAAGCCCTGGCGATCCACCCAAACGACATGCGCGCGCACAAGGTTATGGCCTACGTACACCTCTTTCACGACTGGAATTGGGAGGCAGCCATTCAATCCTATAACGAGGCGGTAGCCGCGGGATTGAGCAATGAGATCGATTTTATTACCAACTATTACATTTTTATCCAGAAGGATTACGATCTGGCCATTGCCGTCGCCAAAGAAAATCAATCCCGGGATCCCCTCCACATCATTAGCTACTGGTGGCTGGGACTCTGCTATTACCTGTCCGGAAGGTTTGAGGATGCCCTGCCGGCTTTTGAAGAAAGCCTTCGCATCGAGCCCAATTTCAGCGAGGCCCTTCGCTGGAAAGGGTTGGTATTGGGGTATCTGGGGAGGTTTGAAGAAGCCTTTGAGACCCTTGATAGGGCGATCGCATTGACGAACGGGGAAGGCTTGGTCAAGCTGGATGTGATGACGGTAAAAGTACTCAGTGGAGAGATTGATGGGGTGCTTGAGGAATTGGAAAACAGTCACTACATTGATCCCTGCGATCCAGCGGCCTTGTACAGCCTGATGAATCGACCCGATGAAGCCATTCATTTTCTTCAAAAAGGCCTGGAGGAAAAATCAAGTATGATGGTCAGCCTGAAATATTGGTGGGTTTGGGACAATATCAGAGAGGACGAGCGCTTTCAGGAGATTTACCGTCAGATGAATTTTCAGGATCATAAGGCCCATCGACAGCATCCCTCCAATCAACAACTCGTCATCACCCAATCCAGTCAAATGGGGGAAGAAGAATGCGCGCATTTCCTTCAATCCCTGCGAGAAAAAATGACCCTGGAGGAAGTGGTAACGGATACCAACCTTACGCTTCGCTCTTTGGCTGAGCAGATAGCGCTGCATCCCAACAAGCTTTCCTGGCTAATCAACATGAAGCTGGGCCAAAACTTCAACGATTTTGTTAACTCCCATCGCCTAAAAGTATTTCAAACCAAAGCCCTGGAGACTAAAAACGCCCACATCACCTTGCTGGGATTGGCTTATGAAAGTGGATTCACCTCCAAATCCGTTTTCAATGAGTTTTTTAAAAAATCCACGGGGTTAACGCCCAAAGCCTGGGTAAAAACCCATCGAAACTGAGTTTTCATGGCCAAAAAGGAAGCTTTTTCTTCGTACCAATCCTTTGTCATTCTGGGAATAGCGGGCCTACTTTTTACCGTCGTGCTGGATTACATGTTGCTTCCTGCCTTGAGCAGCACTTTACTCGACCAACTCCACCTCAGTACACAGGAATTTGGTCTGATTGCCTCTGCCTACGCAGTAAGTGCCGGAATTTCTGCCCTCCTCGCCTCCGGGTATGCCGATCGATTTGACCGAAAATCCATTCTTTTAGTTTTTTATACCGGGTTTTTGCTGGGGATCTTGCTTTGCGCTTTGGCACCTGGCTTTTCCGCACTTCTGGTAGCCAGAGTCATTACAGGTGCCTTCGGAGGGGTGATGGCTTCGATTTGCTACGCAATGGTGGCCGATTTGTTTTCCCTTGCCCAACGGGGGCGGGCCGTGGGATGGATTCAAATGGCTTTTGCTGCCAGTCTGGTGATTGGCCTTCCTTTGTCCCTGTTCATTGCAATTTCTTTTTCCTGGCAAATGGCGTATGGAATGATAGCCGGCATAGGAGTTATTGCACTTTTACTAGTCGTCTTTCTTATTCGCCCGCTGGAAAAATCCTCGCCCGAATCGTCCTCTCCCTGGAATCACCTTTTTTCGAACCTTAAAAATCCCTCCTATTGGACAGTATATGGCGCCAACACATTGATCGTGGGTGGAGATGTGATTTTTATGACTTTCAATGCCGCCTTTCTCACCAATAATCTGGGAATAGCTGACAGTCAACTGCCCTATGTGTACGGTGCAATCGGCCTCACCAGCCTGTTAGCAGCACCGGCCCTGGGGAAACTAGCCGATCGATTTGGAAAATGGCCCGTATTCGTTTCGGGTACGCTAATCGCCATAGCTGCAGTAGCGGTTTATGCCTGGGGAGGCATTCAAACCTTCGAATGGGTACTCGGTATCCACGTGGGATTATTTTTGGGAGTGAATGCCCGCATGGTTGCTGCCACGGCATTAGCTACGGCAGTTCCCAGAACGTCCGACCGCGGAGCTTTTCTGGCGATAGATGCTTCCATTCAGCAATTGGCAGGAGGCTTAGCAGCAGCGATTGCAGGCTGGATTACTTTTCAGGCGTTGGATGGACGACTGCTCCATTATCCCCAGATCGGTACGTTGGTCGTAGTTTTGATGCTTTTATCTACGGGGATGATCTTTTTGGTGAATGCCCGGGTTGAAGCCAACCCTTATTCGGAATCGGATTGACCGAATAAATGTGTCTACCAAAACGTCCGAAATCATACACCCGGACGATTTGTCCGTTGGTATCCGCGACTTTTGATTTCTACTAAATAAAGATCAAACCATGAGCGGACCAGATAAAGACCAGGCCTTCCCTTTAGCAGCCTATGAGCGCCTTTGCTTTTTAAAGAATGTGATCAAGAATCCTCAAATCCACGTAGGCGACTATACCTATTACCATGACTTCGAGGATGTTCACCATTTTGAAAAAAATGTCAAATACCTCTTTGATTTCGTGGGGGACCGATTGATTATCGGTAAATTTTGCATGATTGCCTCGGATGTGACCTTCATTATGAACGGAGCCAATCACCTTTCTAAATCGATTTCCTCCTTTCCTTTTGCCATTTTCGGAAAAGGATGGGAAAAAGCCATGGAAGGGAAAAGCTACCCTAATAAGGGAGATACAAGGATCGGGAATGACGTGTGGATAGGCTTTGGAGCCACCATCATGCCAGGAGTCCAAATCGGAGACGGCGCCATCCTTGCCAGTAAGTCGGTAGTCACCAAAGACGTCGATCCCTATACCGTAGTGGGAGGCAACCCAGCCCGGGAAATAAAAAAGCGTTTTTCTACGGAAAGAATTGAACAGCTCTTGGCGTTGAAATGGTGGGATTGGCCAATCGAGCGAATCACCCAGCATGCACAGCAGTTGACCGGAGAGCAAGTCGATTCGCTTCTTTGATGGGCGTGAATCTACTACCTCCTGGCTCAATCGGCCGTAGGGATCCACTCTCCTATGGGCATATCTTTCGGTACCCCTACTCCAATTGCCTGTTTTTTAAATCCCACTTTACTTCAACGTTCGGGATTTCACCAAGACGTCCCGAATCATAAATCAAGACGACTGGCGGCTTGCTCCGGCCTACCTTTGTCCCACTCATTTATCAAAAACACAACTCATTCAACAATGAAAAACAAAGCAATTACACTGGGAACAGGTATTGGTGTTGCCATCGGCACCTTACTCGGAGTGGCCGTCGGTACGGCCATCGGAATCACGGCACTCGGATTATTGGGAGTGGACCTTGATAATCAAATCACTTTCTGGATCAGTACGGGCATGGCCGTAGGTGGAGGAATCGGCCTCGTTAACTTCATGCTCAAATCTTCCGGGGAGGAGTAATTCATGATCAAATCGGCAAAGGTCCGGCATTTCATCGAAACGTCCCAAATCATCATTTAGGACGACCGACCGTTTCGTATCGCCCAACTTTGTCCCATCAACTTAAAACCAAAACAAGTCAAACGTAAACAACAAAAAAATGAAAAAGCTAATCTTCACCTTCATTATCGCCCTGATTGCCGTCTTGAACATTCAGGCACAAACGGAAAAGCCCATCCGCAAAGGCTTCACTGCCGGAGCTTTCGTGGGGGTAGGCGCATTGCACTTCACCGAAGGCATGAGCGAAAAAGCCACGCGAGGAGGAATATCCCTCCCCAACCTGAAAATGGGTTGGTTTATATCCCCCAGAACAGCCATTTATGTGAATACAGTCGGACAAATCTACGAGTCCGAGGGAGTGGATAGGAGCTTTGAAGGCATCGTTCCCTCCATCCAATTCTGGGCTACCGACAAATGGTGGCTCAGTGGCGGGTACGGAGCTTCGTTGGATACCCGTGCCCTGTATGAGTCGAAAAGCCAGTCCCGAAAATCAGACTGGGGAAAAGGGGTTTTGCTCGCCACTGGATATGAGCTGCTGCAGCGCGAAAGATGGGCCCTGGATCTTCAAACCCGGCTCTATATGGCTCGGGTGAGCCGCGATGAGGGCGGAAACCTGGATGGAACCAATTTCTCGATCGGAGTGGGCATTTCGCTTTTCTAAAATCAGCGATAATCCCAATGCCCCGGAAACCAGTAGGGGATAGCCATGGTGTTTTCCTGGCTTGCCCCTGCCGGGTTTCTTCAACCAAATAATTCATTAGTAATGAAATCCCGAAACCTTTATTTACTCATTCCAGTCATGTTTATTTTCCAATTCCTCGCTACCCAGGGCCTTCCCAAAATGGAACGAAAGCTTGATCGTCTTTTTCAAAAGACGATGAACAAGCAGCTACTAAAACAGGGAGTCTTTCGCCTTGAATCCAAAGCACTGGATTTAGAAAAAAGTTGGGCCTTTGGGCAATTTAAGAACGGTCAAAAGGTAGTTGCCGAGAGTCCTTTTCACACAGCCAGCCTGGGAAAGACCTTCACCACAGTGGTCATTGCCTTATTGGTGGAGGAAGGAAAAATCGAGTTTGATTCCCCCATGCACCATTTTCTTCCGGATACTCTAGCCCAGGGACTTCATATTTGGGAAGGAAAAGATTGGACGAAGGAAATAACCCTTGCCCATCTTTTGCAACACCGCTCCGGGCTTTCGGATTACTTCGAAGACCGGCCCAGTATCGGAGAAAACATGCTGAAAGAGATCCTTCACAACCGAGACAAGTTTTGGTCTCCCAAAGAAATTCTGGACTTCTACACGGCGGGGTTCCAAGCGCGTTTTGCTCCTGGAACAGACTATCACTACACAGATACCGAATACGTCTTGCTGGGATTGATCATCGAAGAATTGGAGAAAAAGCCGCTCCATGAGGTGTTCGAAGAAAGGATTTTTACCCCGCTAGGCTTGGCCAGTACCTCCATGCACCTGAGATCTGCACCGCGGAAAAAACCGGTCGGTCCCATGACCGAGATTTACTTTGGTGATCTGGAGGTGTCTCGAATGAGCAGTCTTTCCAGTGATTAGGCGGGCGGCGGTCTCCAAAGCACTACCCAGGATATTTCAACCTTTCTAAAAGCGCTAGTCGAGGGACGAATGATCCAAAAAGAAAGTTTGGAAGCCATGCAGGACTGGACTCCGGCCGGCAAAGGGGTGTACTATGGGTATGGCTTGATGCAATGGAGGCTAAATGAATTGTTCCCACTGTTGCCCAACCTTACCCTCGTCGGACACTCCGGATTCACCGGCTCATTTATGTACTACTGCCCTGAATTGAACGTTTACCTGACCGGAACTTTTAATCAGTCGGCATTTCAAAAAGGTGCCATAAAATTTCTGATCGACGTGCTACGGCATATGCGGGACACCAAGGTGTGAAACCAATGGCTGTCGCCCGTTAGCAGGTAGGAGCGTACTCGATTTGCATCCAAAAAATGCCTATTTGTCCAAAAAATCAAGATGAATATGATCGGTAAAATCATTCTCGCAGGAGCCAGCGGATACCTGGGAGGGTTTATTGCGAAAGAACTTAAACGGCAGGGTAGGCCCCTCCTGGCTTTTGGGCGGAATGCGCAAAAACTTCGGCAATTAGGGCTGGAGGAAAAGGAAATAGAGCGGGTGGAAGTCACCAATTCTACCACGTTTCCCCGTCTGAAAGGCCCCATTGACGCCGTGATATCGACGGTAGGCATTACCCGACAAAAGGATGGCCTCAGCTACATGGACGTAGATTATCAGGCGAATATCCATCTTCTGGACTTTGCCCTCAGGCATCGTGCACGGAAATTTATCTACCTATCCGTTCTTCATGGGGATCAAATGCGCAAGCTGAAAATCACGGAAGCCAAGGAGCGATTCGTAGATGTGCTGAAAGCTTCGGGGATGAATTATACCATTGTCCGGCCCAATGGATTCTATTCAGACATGAAGGATTTTCTTGCGATGGCCCGATCGGGTAGGATTTTTCTATTTGGGGATGGTGAACACAAACTCAACCCCATTCATGGTCTCGACCTCGCGCGCGTAGTGGTCGATCTAATTGACTCCAATCAGCAAGAAGTGGAGGTAGGTGGCCCCGATATTCTTACTCAAAATGAAATCGCTGCCCTCGCGCTACAGGCAATGCACAAAGAGGGAAGTATCATCCATTTGCCCGATTGGCTGCGAAAATCGGCCATCGGGATTCTTCGTGCCTGTACGGCTTCGCGTATCTATGGACCGATCGAGTTTTTTCTCACCATGGCGGCAAAGGACAACATAGCGCCCCGGTATGGGATACATCGGTTAGAGACCTTTTTCAGAGAAGAAAGCGATCGGATAGAGGAGAAGTAGGTGCTGCCGGTTCGCTCCCGGCACCGTCCAGCATTGTTTTAGGAATCCGATTTAGGATTGAGAATATTTCAAAATCAGTTCCTCCATTGCGGTTTGTAACTTCATCGTTGCGGCGTGGTTTCCAAACTGCTTGGTTTTTTTTCAAACCGCCTGATCTCCTCCTGTCGCAGATCGATTAAAAAATGATCTGAGGGTAAGGAATGATACAGCTGTTTGAAAATACTAAAAAACCGAACCAATTGGGCATCCAGCACCTGACTTTCCGACAATGGCTTATGCAGCAATTTTAAAAAAAAGCTTTCGTAAAAACGTAGCCTTACCGCGGGAATCAGGTTTTTCCCCAACTCATCTCCATTTTTTAGTAAATAGAAGTCCTCAATCAGCTTTCCCTGGAAATCATCCGGTCGCTCTGTTTGGTTTGTTTCTTCCAGTTTTTTCATCAAAAAATTTTCGCCGTCTTCGGAACCCATGCCCGCCCAGCGTTCCAAATCCATTTGGCTGAGTTCCTGCAATACAGCCGCCAGGTTTTCCGGCCAATCGGTTGGGATAAATCGGGATTCGGTCAGTTGTAGCAGGTGGTTTCGTGTATAGTCCAGGTAGTCTCTGGCGTCCAAAATACGTGGATTCCAGCGTTTGGGATCGTCGGTCTGTAGTAGCCATTGCTGCTCCACGCGGTACAGGTCAAAAAACTCATCCATGCGATCCACCGTTTCGAGTTGAATCGTAGAAATCTCCATGGTTTCCGGCTCCGGAAGGGTCAGGATTTTGTAGGCAGGGGGAAAGGCCGCCAAAGAAGGTACTTGTACATTATAGAGCGTTTTACCGCTTACAGCCTCTTTGAACATCCCGGTATCGTTGATGTGCATGTGTCCGGCAAAATGAATGCGTATGCCCGCTTTGGCATATTCGCTGCTGGTTTCCGGGGAAGGGACTCTGGCCAGCTGGAATTTTTGTTCGCCAAATAGTGATTTCATGGCATCCGAAGCGGTATCGTGGAAATCCACCAAGGGGTAGTGACTAAAGGAAATCAGGGTTTTTCCCCGTTTCGCGGCTTCCAGGGCTACTTTCTTGATCCATTCCAACTGGTGACGCTTCGCTGTTACCGCCTGATTAAACCCTACGGAAGAGCCGCTCCAATTCGCTCCAGAAGGAGTATACACGTTGCCATCCAGCGCTAAAAGCCAAACCCTGGCAACCGGTTCGACCACATAGCTGGCATCCGGCACTAGCTTTTCCGAATTTTCGGTCTTATACAGGCGTTGATCCAGGCGGGAATTTTCCATTGCCCGGCGAAAGTCATATCCATCCACATCCAATTCCTGAAAGGGATGCGCCCAAAATAGGTCTTGCGCGGCGGGAAAAAAGCCAAAATCGGAAAGTGCATGGGTAATCTCTTCGTACCCCCAATAATTGATCTGACTTGAAACGGCCACTTTTTCGGATGGAAAGAAATCAGCATCTCCGGCAATGGCTTGTTCAGAGCCATCCGCTGCCAGAAAATCTTTCTTTCCCCCGATTCCTCCATAAGGCTTCACCGGATCGTGGTTTCCGGTAGTCAAAAAAAACCGCATCCCGCAGGCTTCCGCGTATCGTTCCAAAATCCCTTGTAAAGCCAGCACATTCATTGGCTGTCCGTCATCGGTAAAGTCTCCGGGTAGGACCACCAGTCGTATGCCTTTGTGCTTCAGGTCCTCTAAGGCCTGGATAAAGGCAAAATAGTTTTCATTGAAGAGCCGCGTGGAATTCAATTGGCTTTTCATGCTTCGAATGGTCGCATACTTACCCGTTTTGGGATGGAATACCCCCTTGAAATCCGCTGAATGTAATGTAGCATAGACATCCTGTAAATGGATGTCGGAAAGAAATGCAACCTCGATCTCCCGTGATTGTGCAAGCGAGCTCGAAGGGGCGAGCATCCGCAGCGATGCGGCAGTCAACACGAGCAGGAGAAAGTATTTTGTTGTCAATTTAGGTGAGAATTAAGGATTTGGAATAAGAAGGGGGTTTGGCCTTTCGAAGAGCTCTCCTTCGAAACGGACGCGATACCTGGAAGGGAAGTAGGTGGATGGTTGGTAGTAGTCCGTGGACAGTACCTGTGCCCCCGAAGCCTTGGCATGTTCAAATTTGGTGTAATCTTCCGTGCGCGCTTCGCGGGTATCCGAATCCGCACGGGTTCGGATCATGTAGCCCTTTCGGACCAATTCCTGAATATACGCTTCGTTTTTGATGGGGTCGTTGATGATTCGAAAACCGGCCGTGGGATTTCCTTCTTTTTTATTCACAAAGAATACGGCTCCTTTCAATTCAGGCTTGACACTCAGGTAGCGATCAATTTTCTCTTCATTTTCATCCAATACAAAAAGAAACCGCCCCCTGACATCGTCCAGCAAGGGCCAGTTGCCCGCCAAGACTGCCGCTTCCAGATGGGCAAACTCCCCGCGGACCAAATCCGGAGTGATGAGGTGGTCCATACCCAAATGGGTACGGATTTCTAAATCGATGCTATCCAGCGCAGCGGCAGTAAACGGCAACGTTGGCTGCGTGCCGGGAATAGTGCCGTCTTTTGCATTGATTAAAACGAAGACGGGCGAATGCTCGGGATGCCCTTCGCTCCATGCTTTTAATGCCTTTAGGGCGTCTGCGAATAGCAGGTAATGGGACTGAATATCCAAATCCTGCACGTGAAAAAGTTTTAATCCGGGTTTAAGCAAGGATTTTGCGGAATCAAAGTCCGAAAGGCTCCCTCCTTTGGCCTTACTAATTTCCAAGCCCCGGGGATTGGCATACCGTCCGCCCAGGGGATCGTGAAATACGTCCAGCTCGAGATTTCTCAACCCCAGGTCCAACTGGGCCTCTAAGGGAATATGGGAATACTCCAGGCTTTTGGAGGAAGCAGGGTTGATGCCCGCCAGGTATTCCAAAATTTCCGGCGCCATGGCGCTTTTGTAGCTATTGTGACTGCCGATGACCTGTATCTCATTTAGTTTGAGACCCTGTGCGGGTAGAAGTAGGGGGACGAGAAGGGATAAAGCGGTCAGGAAGATAGAATATGCTTGTTTCATTGGATTGTTTTTAGCTAGCAATTTGCCGTTTTTTCGCTGTAACTCTTGAAGCATAAGATCACTATTTTGTTACGTTTTCATTAGGCATCACCGGCTAGGGTACCAGCGGAACGGCTTCAGATAGGTCGCATTCTATTCGAGCGCATCGCCTTTTCTGGGTACAATCTTGCCGCGTTTGATTGGGAAAGGCATCGGGTAATTGAATCCTGGCAGCCCTAAAAAATGGCCGGATATCCAGAAACGGAGCTGGTAAGTGTAACGGGATTTGTCCAGAGATGGAAAGCTGGATGCTTTTGATTTACTATATCCAACGCTGTTTCCCGTACAACAGCACTTTTTCACCAATGGCACGTTAGGAAATGGTAAAAAGCCCTAAATGCAATTTCAGAAAAGAGGTAGTAAAGGCCCTTTACGAAGGCATTATTTCCAAAGTGGAGGCTAAGGAGTGCCTAAAAAGGGGTTTTGGAAATGAAGAACTACCTTTGTTCTTTGATTTTCCAGAAAACGGGCCAAACCCGTTGCGAGACTATATCCTAGGTTTAGAAAAAATGGGGATCATTTCACCTTTATTTCGATAGTATGCCAGTTTCCAGGAGCGACAAAGCCAAAATTTTGCAAGCTTATTTTGAAAATACGATTTCGAAAGATGAAATGGAATTTTTACTAGCAAATGGCAAATACATAGGACCTGCCGAATGGGTTTATTCGAATGAGGATGAAAAAAACATGCAGGAACAAAAAAGGGAATTAATAAGCAGGGTTTTTGGTCAGTCTTTCCCTGGGATTGAATGGGTAAAAACCTAATTTCAGTATGGGTGGGAGAATTTCTACTTAGTTACCTGGTCAACTCCCTATACACCTAGCTAACTAACTAAGTTAATTTTGGATTTGGTTGTTAAAAATCCGTACATTTAGTTATAAGAAACAAAGAGCTAAAATATAATGAAGCCTGCCATAAAGATTTTTCCCCTGTTTTTAACCTTAGTAATTTTAATTTTTTCATGCGAATCTTCCGAAGAACCAGATCTCAATCAACCTAAGATTTACCTTGATTCCAACGGAATAACCATCAGATGCGAAGATTGTGCCGTTGGGGATAAAGGGATTGTGGATGGGGTGGAATATGAAGTTGTGGACAATCAGTTATTACGGCAGCGGAGGGATGAGGGAGTAGATATGACAACGCTTTGTACCTCTTTGGTAACAGATATGAGTGATCTATTTATTGAAAGTGAATTCAACCAACCCATCGGAAATTGGGATGTAAGTAATGTATCAGATATGAGCGGGATGTTTCATGGAACCCCATTTAACCAGCCTATCGGAGATTGGGATGTGAGCAATGTATTGACGATGGGCAATGAAAGTGATATAAACCTAATGGGTGGAATGTTTCAAAATTCTCAATTCAACCAACCTATTGGAAATTGGGATGTCAGCAATGTTAAAAACATGATCGTAATGTTCATGAATTCACCTTTTAATCAACCCATCGGAAATTGGGATGTAGGTAATGTAAATAATATGACGGGTATGTTTTGGCTTTCTCAATTTAACCAACCTATTAGAAATTGGGATGTTAGTAATGTTACCAATATGGGGGTTATGTTTAATAGTTCTCAATTCAATCAACCTATTGGCGATTGGGATGTTAGCAATGTATTTATTATGAGAGCGATGTTTTCATTGTCACCCTTTAATCAGGATATTTCAAATTGGTGTGTCGAACTAATGACATCTGAAGAACAATACGCTGATTTTGCCAGCAGTTTTGTCCTTGCTCCTGAGAATACGCCGCAATGGGGTACTTGTCCAGACTAAATTTGCTAATCGGATAAGTTGAATTTTTGATTCCTACCATTAAGTTACTTGATTACCCGGTTAAACCCCTGTAAAGCTGACTAACTAACTGATTATAAGTCTTAATTTGGTTGTGTTAATACAACTAGAACGAATAATAAAAAACTAACCATGAAGTTAGCCCTAAGCATTTTTGTACTATGTATTGTTTTCTATTCATGTGAAACAACCCAAAATCCGGATCCCGATCAACCAAAAGTCTACCTTGACATCAATGGAGTTACTATAAAATGCGAAGATTGTGCCGTAGGAGTTAAAGGGATTGTGGATGGGGTAGAATATGAAGTAGTAGACAATCAACTACTAAGACAGCGAAGGGATGAGGGGGTAGATATGACAACGCTTTGTACCTCATTGGTAACAGATATGAAAGAACTTTTTTCTGAAACTGATTTTAACCAACCTATAGGAAATTGGGATGTCAGCAATGTTAGGAATATGGAAAGTATGTTTTTTAATACTGCATTTAATCAACCAATTGGTAATTGGGATGTCAGCAAGGTAGTTGATATGGAATATTTGTTTTTCAATACTCCTTTCAATCAGCCGATAGGCAATTGGGATGTCAGTAACGTTTCCGACATGAGAACAATGTTTACGTTGTCCTCTTTTAATCAATCAATTGAAGAATGGAATGTAAAGAACGTTAATAATATGAGTGCAATGTTTTGGGATTCCCCATTTAACGAACCTATTGGGCAGTGGGATGTCAGCAAAGTCATCGATATGAGTTATATGTTTCGAAATTCACCTTTCAATCAACCAATTGGTAATTGGGATGTCAGCAATGTGTTTAATATGGGCGCAATGTTTTGGGATTCACCTTTTAACCAATCTATTGGAGATTGGAACGTTAGTAATGTTACAGATATGAGAGGTATGTTTTATAATTCTCAATTCAACCAAAATATTTCAAAATGGTGCGTAATAGAAATAGTATCCGAACCACCTCGTTTCTCAAACAACAGTCTTTTTTCTTTTTCAAATCACCCAAAATGGGGAACTTGTCCTGGATAATGAGTGATCGAATTTCTAACTTATTTTACGTTCACCCACAGCAAACAGCCCCCTATACGGCCCCCTAAAAAAAAAGAAAAACCCCAAATACGTAACGTATAAGGGGTTCTGTGTAGCGGGAACAGGACTCGAACCTGTGACCTTTGGGTTATGAGCCCAACGAGCTACCAACTGCTCCATCCCGCGATATATTTTTAATTCAACATTTCAATTTTTTGAGGACTCGAACCTGTGTCCGCCGCGGCGGATATGAGCCCAACGATCCGCCGCGGCGGATCCATCCCGCGATATATCTTTTAAATACTTATAATCGCTTTTCGGTATTTTATACGGCAACAAACGTTTTTTGTTGCCCTGTCCGTTATTGTGATACAAAGGTAAGGACATATTCTCAAAAATCAAGTACCTTTGTAAAAAAATTGAGTCCATGTCCGAAAGCAACCACAAAGCAGGCTTTGTCAATATCATAGGAAAACCCAACGTGGGAAAGTCCACCCTGATGAATGCCCTGTTGGGTGAAAAACTTTCGATTATTTCCTCCAAAGCCCAGACCACACGCCACCGGATTTTGGGAATCATGAACGAACCGGAGTACCAAATCGTCTTTTCGGATACACCCGGCATGCTCAAACCCAAGTACGAGCTGCACAAAAGCATGATGAGCTTTGTGAACCTCTCCCTGGAGGATGCGGATGTGATTGTGTTTGTGACGGATTTGTTTGAAGACGATGCGGATATTGAGGAAATCATTCAGAAAATCAATGCCGCCGGTGTGCCGGTGCTGTTGCTTATCAATAAAATAGACCTGAATAAGGACGAGAAGCTACAGGAAGTGACCCAATACTGGCAGGAACGCATTCAGGCGGTGGAAACCATACCGGTTTCTGCTCTGGAAAACTTTAACCTGCAGAAGGTGCTGCAGGAAATCCTGGACCGAATGCCGGTACATCCACCCTTTTACGACAAGGATGAACTAAGCGATCGTCCGGAACGTTTTTTTGCTTCCGAAATCATCCGGGAAAAAATCTTCACCCAATACAAAAAAGAAATTCCCTACAGCACCGAGGTGCGCGTGGAGGAATTTGAGGAAACGGACCAACTCATCCGCATGCGGGCCATTATTTACGTGGAGCGACAGAGCCAAAAAGGCATCATCATCGGGGACAAGGGAAATGCACTGAAAAAGGTGGGAACAAAAGCCCGGCACGAAATGGAGCAATTTTTCGGCAAAAAAGTTTTCCTGGAAACCTATGTAAAGGTGGAGGAAAACTGGCGGAAAAATAAAAACAAACTTAGAAAATTTGGTTACGACCAATAAAACAGCACATTATGGCTAATATAGTAGCAATTGTAGGGAGACCTAACGTGGGGAAGTCCACGCTTTTTAACCGGCTCATTGAAGAGCGAAAAGCCATCGAAGATAACCTTAGTGGAGTGACCCGTGACCGGCATTACGGCCATGCACAGTGGGGAGGCAAGTTCTTTTCCGTGATCGATACTGGGGGGTACGTGACCGGATCGGACGATATTTTTGAAAAGGAAATCAGAAAACAAGTACGATTGGCCATTGAAGAAGCCTCGGTGATTTTGTTTGTGGTAGACTGTTTGGATGGGTTGACCGATCTGGATACCGAATTTGCCAAAGAACTCCGGGGCACGGACAAGCCCTTGTTTATGGTGGCCAACAAGGCGGATAACCTGGATAAAATGCTGATGGCCAATGAATTTTACTCCCTGGGCCTGGGGGAAGAAAAGATCTTCCCCATCTCTTCGGCTAGCGGAAGCGGAATCGGCGACCTGTTGGACGACGTAATCCAAAAGTTTCCGGACGAAGGTGAAGAAGACCCCGATGAAGGCGTTCCCAAACTGTCCATTTTGGGCAGGCCCAACGTGGGAAAATCTTCCTTTCTTAACGCCCTGATTGGAAAAGAACGGTCCATTGTTACGGACGAAGCGGGTACTACCCGGGATGCCATCCACACCCGGTATCAACTTTATGGCAAGGATTACATCCTGACCGACACGGCCGGTATACGTAAGAAAGCGAAGGTAAAGGAGGACATTGAGTTTTATTCCGTCATGCGGTCCTTGCGTACGCTGGAAGACTCGGATGTGGTCATTGTCATGGTGGATGCCACCCGGGGACTAGAATCGCAGGATGTCAACCTGATCTCCCTGGCGATCAAAAACAACAAGGGAATCATGATCATGGTAAACAAATGGGATTTGATCGAAAAAGATCACAAGACCATGCAAACATTTAAGGACGACATGACCCAAAAACTGGGGGAAAACAAATGGATTCCGATCATCTTTATCTCGGCATTGACCAAGCAACGGATCTTTCAGGCCATGGAACTGGCCATGAAGGTGTACGAAAACAAGCACCGGAAAGTACCGACCTCCAAGTTAAACGAACTGCTGCTGCCTGAAATCGAAAAATACCCGCCCCCTGCGAACAAGGGAAAATACATCAAAATCAAGTACATTACCCAGTTGCCGACCAAGAATCCGGTGTTTGCCTTTTTCTGCAATTTGCCCCAATACATTAAATCTCCCTATACGCGGTTTTTGGAAAACAGGCTGCGGGAAAATTTTGATTTTGAAGGTGTTCCGGTCAAAATTACTTACAAAAAGAAATAGCGTATGAAAAGACTGCTTCCGTTATCGATTTTCAGTTTGATGGTGTTGTTTGGTTGTGATCCAGCGGAAGAAACGCCGGAGCAGCCCAAACTGTCGGGCGGCGTTTGGAACCTGGAAGCGGCCAGCGTACAGGCTTCGGGCAGTGCCATGCTGCCGGGCTCCCCGGTAGCGATCCCCGTATCCCTTACCGGTACCGGCGAACAGTACCAGATGAGCGTGACATTCGGTGAAGACCCCAAATCGGTAGAAGCAGAAGGGGGCTTCGTTTTTTTGGTAGAAGCAAGCGCTGCAGGCATTCCTGTACGTAGCGAGCGGTTTCCCATACAAGGAAACGAGCGTTTTACCGGAAATTGGGAGCTAAAGGATGGACAGCTACTGATGGAAGATTTGGACGACTCGTTTGTCATGGATGTGCTTGAATTCACGCCAAACCGGCTTCGCGTAGCCACTGTGCCGGATGCTTCCGATTTTGAGGAGTTCGATTTCGAAGGGGTGACGGTAGGTGAAGCTCGTGCAGAATTTCTATTGACCCGCTAGAAAACCCGATCGCACTGCACTGGAAACGGTCGTTTTTTTTGGAAAACACATCGGCTGTTGTTAGCGGCGGGTTGCGCATGGATTGCCCTTACCGTTTTCCTTCGTAGGGAATGTAAACAACCTTCTTTGTAGAAAAATAGGGTTCGGTGAAATAATCTTCCAGAAAGAAGGACACATAACTCAGCTGCAAGGCTTCCAATTCTTCGTCTACCTCGCCTCCTTTAAGGTAAAAAACGCCGTTTTGGAAATCCTTGTGCAGGTCTTCCTTTCGGAATTTACGCTGAACCCAGGGGTAAAATTTTTCCATTTGGGTAACTGCCCTGCTGACGATAAAGTGATAGGTACGGTTTAAGTTTTCCGCCCGTGCTTGCTGCGCTTCCACGTTTTTTAATCCCAATTGCCGGACCACGTCCTTGACCACGGCTATTTTTTTTCCGATAGAATCCACCAGGTGGAAGTGCACTTCGGGAAACAAGATGGCCAGGGGAATCCCGGGAAATCCTCCTCCCGTGCCAATATCCAGTACCTTGCTGCCGCCAGGAAAATCAATTACCCGGGCAATTCCCAGGGAATGCAACACGTGGTGAACGTAAAAATGCTCCATGTCCTTTCTGCTGATCACATTGATCTTGCTGTTCCAGTCCTGGTAAAGGTCCCCCAGGCGTGCAAACTGCTCGATCTGAAGGGGGCTAAGGTTTGGGAAATAGGATTGAATCAGGGTATGATCAGGGTTCATGGCTTAGATATGCTCGTTTTTGCCTTGAGCGATTTCAAAAAGCAACTCCCGGGACCGGTGCAGCTGGGCTTTTACAGTGCCCAGTGGTTTCCCCAATTCCGCGGCAATCTCATCGTACGAAAGTTCATCGAAATAACGTAGTTTTACCAATTTGCGGTATTTGGCAGGCAGTTTGGAAACAAAAATCCGCACCATTTCTTTTCGTTGACTTTTGATGTATTCGTCTTGGGGATTGTTTTCGTCGTCCTCGATATCAATGGTGACCGAGTTGCCGCCGTCGTCGGTCATGGTATTGTTTAGGCTCATGGTTTTGAGCTTCTTTTTCCGGATAAAATCAATGGTATTGTTGGTAGCGATTCGAAAGAGCCAGGTACTGAAGGTGTAGTCTTTTTTGAATTTATGCAGGTTTCGGAATGCCTTGGCAAAAGCTTCCATGGTGAGGTCTTCTGCATCATCCGCATCCCGAATCATTTTGAGAATCATGAAATAAACGGCTTTTTTGTAGCGTTTCATCAGCGTGGCATAGGCCTGCTGGTCCTTCTCCCTGACGGCCTTGTCGATCAGTTCAAAATCCTCTAGCGCTTTGTCTGAAAATCCTCGTTCGTTTATTTCCATTTAACCGTTTTTGACAGGTATCCTTGCATACCCAAGACCCAAAAATAAGCCATATACATGACATCGAAAAACAGGGTCCAAACCACTTTTCCCCTACCTTCCAATTTTTTTCTAGCTTCACCGATGATCACGTATTGTACCATGGCTCTTGCCAAAACAAACCCCAATACCAAGGCAATTGGTTCCCAGTTACTAGCAACAATAACCAGGCCTGCCCCTGCGGTCCAAAATACCAAATGACTTAACGTATACAGCCCCAGTTTTAGTTTGTCCCTGGTCTGGTAATATTTCCCTGCGTGGAAATGCCGCTTTTTTTGAATGAAGTATTCCCGGAAACTGGTCTTTGGTTCGGACACGGTAATGCTCTCCGGGTGGGCCACCACGGCGGTGTTGGCCGAGGTGGCGTGGCGGTTTACAAACAGGTCGTCGTCTCCTCCTTCGATATGCCAGAGGGATTTAAATGCTTTCTGTTGCATAAAAAAATCTTTCCGGTAGCAAAGGTTCCTCCCTACCCCCATGAACGGAGACTTCCACTGCCCAAACGAAAAATAATAGATAGCGGTCATCAGGGTTTCAAACTGAATAACTTTGTTCAGCAAGCCAGGCAAGGCCAGGTAGGAGCCGTGACCTAAGGCAAACGTTTTGCCCTCGTTACGTATCGGTGCCGACATGCGTTTGATCCAGTTGGTCGATACAGGCCGGCAATCCGCATCGGTGAGTAAAACGGTATCGTATCGGGATACCTTGATGCCCAGGGTGAGTGCGTATTTTTTGGAAGTCAGGTGGGCGGGGGTGTAGCGAATGTGTACAGCTCGAAGCCGGGCAAATTGGGCAGAATAAGCGTTTAGTAATTCTTCGGACCCGTCCGTGGAACAGTCATTCACCACCACGATTTCAAATTCCGGGTAATTTTGCTGCATGAGCAGCGGGATCAGGTCTTTGAGATGGGCGGCTTCGTTTCGGGCGGCAATGACGATGGATACGCCACTGCTGTTCAGGTCCAGGTTTTGCTTGTTGCCATCGGTGTAGAAAAAAGCAAACCTCCCAAAGACGATTAGCAAATAGGTAAATTGAAGTCCTGCAGCTAAAAAAAACAGTCCCCATAAAATCATTTCCATAGTGTTCCGCTTTGAAGGCAGCGTAAGATTAAATCAAAAATTTCGTTTCTTTTGTAGAAATGCACCTATTTTTGTGCCTAAATATACGGAGTAAATGGGGGATTTTTCAACGAATGCCAGGAATGAAATTTAAACTTCTAGAGAAGGATCAGGACAGCAAAGCCAGGGCAGGCGTTCTATATACAGACCATGGGGAGATCGAAACCCCGATCTTTATGCCGGTGGGTACGGCCGGGACGGTAAAAGCCGTGCATCAGCGGGAGCTTACCTACGACGTGAAAGCGCAGATTATACTTGGCAATACCTACCACTTGTACCTGCGGCCTGGCCTCGAGGTGCTGGAGGCCGCGGGAGGATTGCATAAATTTATGGGCTGGTCTGCCCCCATTCTGACCGATAGTGGCGGCTACCAGGTATTTTCCCTGGCCGAAAGCCGGAAAATATCTGAAGAGGGAGTGGTGTTTCAATCCCATATCGATGGTTCCAGGCACCATTTCACTCCCGAATCGGTGATGGACATACAGCGTAGTATCGGTGCAGATATCGTCATGGCATTTGATGAGTGTACGCCTTATCCCTGTGAGCGGAGCTACGCCAAAACTTCCATGGATCTCACGCATCGATGGCTGGGACGCTGCATGCAGCGCTTCGATGCCACCGAAGGAAAGTACGGGTACCAGCAGGCGCTGTTTCCCATTGTGCAGGGAAGTACCTATAAAGACTTGCGCCAGGATGCAGCCCGGTTCGTAGCCGATCAGGATAGGGAGGGAAATGCCATCGGTGGTTTGTCGGTAGGCGAGCCGGCCGAATTGATGTACGAAATGACCGACCTGGTCACGGACCTATTGCCGGCAGACAAACCGAGGTACCTGATGGGTGTCGGTACGCCGGCCAATATTTTGGAGGCGATTGCACTGGGGATTGATATGTTCGATTGCGTGATGCCCACCCGGAATGCGAGAAACGGCATGTTGTTTACCTCGGAAGGCATTCTCAATATTCGGAACGAAAAATGGAAAATGGATTTTTCCCCGCTGGATTCGGGGTTTCAGTCCTACGTGAGTAATTTCTACACCAAAAGCTACCTGCGCCACCTGACCCTCAGCAAAGAAATGCTGGCGGCTCAGATTGCAAGCATTCACAATTTATCCTTTTACCTTTGGCTGACCGGTCAGGCGAGAGAACGGATCCTTGCCGGAGACTTTTCCTCCTGGAAAACAGAAATGGTGGAAAAAGTAAGCCGGCGCTTGTAAACCATGGCGGAAATTATCCGTCTGTATCGGAAAGACATGAAAGACCCTTTGGTATGAAATTACTGGACAAGCTGATCATCCGGGATTTTCTCAAAACCTACCTATTTGTGGTTTTGATGTTGATTCTGATCGTTTTAGTGCTCGACTTTACAGAAAAAAACGACACCTACATCCGGAATAACGTTCCTACCAAAGAGGTACTTCAGTACATGTTGAATTACGGTTTGTACCTCAATAACCTGCTCACACCCATTACGGTCTTTATCTCGGTCATTTTTATCACTTCGAAAATGGCCGGAAGAACCGAGATTATTGCGATTTTGAGTAGTGGGGTTAGTTTTATTCGGATGTTGGTTCCGTTTTTGTTATCTGCCTGCCTCATCGCGGTGGTTAGTTTTTTTCTTAATGGCTGGGTTCTTCCGGTAGCTACGGCTGGGGTTTCCGAATTCAAGGTGGAATACCTGGACAAGCAATACCAATCCAACCAACAAAACATTCATATAAAAGTGGCACCCGACGTGTACGCGTACATTTCCCGGTACTATACTTCGGTCAATACCGGCCACGATTTTACGCTGGAGCAGATCGATTCGGGAAAGCTGGTATCTAAGTTTTCGGCGGACCGTATTGTGTGGGATACGACGAAGAACGCCTGGAGCGCAAAAAACTGGAAGCTGCGCGAGTTGCGTGAGATGAAGGAAGAGTGGTCGACAGGCGAGGAAATGGACACTACCCTGTCCGTCACGCCAAAGGATTTTGACCTACCGCTCAACCATCACGAGACACTTACGCTTCCCGAACTTACCGAACAGATACAAATCCTGGAAGAACGCGGCGCGGACAACATCAGTTTCTACCGGATCGAAAAATACGTACGCTTCATGTCCCCTTTTGCGGCGATCCTGCTCACGTTCATCGGGGTGATCGTTTCGGCGAAAAAGACCCGGGGAGGATCCGGGTTTAAAATCGCCCTGGGTTTTCTTTTGGCCTTTGTCTACATCATTCTTTTCCTACTTTCCCGAACCTTTGCCGAGGCAGGAACGGCCTATCCGGTCTTAGCGGTTTGGATACCAAACATTGTTTTTGGGCTCACGGGACTGGTGCTGTATAAAACCGTTCCCCGTTAAGATGGATCAGCAGCTGGTAAAAGATTATCTCTGGCTTCACCTCGTCGTTTTCCTATGGGGCTTCACGGCGGTTCTGGGTGTGCTTATCAGCCTTCCTCCGGTAGAAATGGTTGCCTATCGGACGCTGTTGGCCGGGCTGGGGCTGGCGATAGTGATTCGACTAAAAGGAAGGGGATTGCGGGTGTCTTTGCAGGATTTTGTTCGGTTTCTCGGAACCGGCGCGTTGATTGCTATTCATTGGATACTTTTCTTTTGGGCGGCACAGGTGTCTACCATCTCGGTTTGTTTGGCCGGCATGGCTACCTGCTCCCTTTGGACCGCCTTGATTGAGCCGCTGGCAAACAAGCAACCGGTAAAATGGTACGAGGTGGCCCTGGGATTATTGGTCGTTGTCGGTTTGCTCATCATATTTAAATTCGAAGGAGGCTATTGGCTGGGCTTGAGCCTGGCGGTGATTTCTGCGGTGGTTGGCGCCGTATTTACGGTGATAAACGCAAAACTCACCCGTACCCGCAGTTCGTTTATCATCACGTTTTACGAAATGTGCGGGGCCTTTTTGGCTTCCGTTTGCTTTTTGCCGGTATATGCCCGGTTTATTTCGGATACGGGGATCGCCTGGCTGCCTACTGCATGGGACTGGTTTTGGTTACTGGTGCTTTCTCAGGTGTGTACCGTGGCGGCATTTACCCTATCGGTTGCGCTGATGAAACGTCTTTCGGCTTTTTCGATCAATCTGACCATCAATATGGAGCCCGTGTATGGCATCCTGCTCGCTGTTTTGGTGTTTGGGGAACAGGAAAAAATGACCCCGGAATTTTACCTGGGGACATGCATCATCCTGGCCTCAGTGGGCATGTATCCCCTTATTCACTACGCCCTGAAGAAAAAACGTGTGCGGCAATTGCGGCGCATACAGTAGCTTAGGACAGCTGCTGGGAAAAGCAGAAATAGTCCGATGGAAAGTTCAGGTTTTTGGGTTCCCCGGCAAAAAGGCCGACTACTGCCGAGCCCGAGCCGGACATGGCTGCGTACCAGGCACCAGCCACGTACAGCCGCTCTTTGATGCGGGCAATTTCCGGATGATTGGCGAAAATACTTTTTTCAAAATCATTGACCAGCTCCTGTTTCCAGGAAGCCGGGTTGGCCAAAACGTCCGCTAGTTTTTTTGTGGCCGGCCCTGGACGGACACCCGCATAGGCTTCTGCCGTACTGACATGAATGCCCGGATGGACCAAAAACAACCAATTACCTGCCAGGCTTACTGCCACTTCTTCGAGCATTTCTCCTCTTCCACGCGCCAGTTGGGGGTTGTTCCGAATAAAAAAAGGGCAATCGCTGCCCAATTTCCCGGCATATTCCGCTAGTTTTTGATCGCTCAATGCTAAATCGAACATACGGTTGAGTGTCTGCAATGCAAAGGCAGCATCGGATGAGCCACCACCGAGTCCGGCACCTATAGGAATGTGTTTGTGCAAATGAACGGCGACGGGAGAAACTTCGGGAAAATCGTTGGCAAGCAGTTGGTATGCCCGTAAAATCAGGTTGTCTGCCTCCGCTCCTGGGATTGCATTGCCGCTGCTGGAAAAGGTAAGCGCAGGGGATGGGATAATTTCCAGGGCATCGGTGAGAGGTATGGGGTAGAGGCAACTCTCGATCTCGTGAAAGCCGTCGCTCCGTTTTCCGAGGATGTGAAGGCCCAGATTGATTTTTGCATTTGGAAAAGTGATCATGTAAGGATGGCTTTTGTTTTCAAAAGTAAAAGAAAGCGCGGGAATAGCACCCATGCTTCGGCGAATTAACGAAACCGAAAATCCGTAATCGAAGGCAGAATGGCAGACCGGGGCGATAAGGAAGGGGGTTTTCGACAAAAAAATTAACAATAATTTGCATCAGAATAATATTTTGAAATTTTTTCCAATGTTAAAATTTAAAAAATAAAATTTCTCATTTAATATAATAATAAACTATAATTTCTAGTTTTATTTCAATTGCATAATTTTCTTGTTTTGTTCAAATTAAAAAAAGAAATAAAATATTGTAAGTATGGAATAAGGGTTTTAATATTGCATTATAAATACATGTCAAAAAGAAAACAAACCCATTTCGGGTGATAAAAATATGTTTCTACTAGTCAGCGTGGTCGTCCTTATCGTCATTATCATCTAGTACAGGATGAAGCGCTGATCTATTTACACGATAGAAAAATTCAATAAAGTGCTTCATTTGAGTGAAGCACTTTTTTTTATAAGCCAGTCCTTAAAAAAAACCGATAGAAACTAATGAGTAATTCGAAGAAACACAGTTGGGAGGTAAGTGATAATCAGGAAAATCCTGCTTCCATGGCCATGTTGTATGCCACAGGTCTTTCAGACGAGAAAATGAAGCAACCGTTTGTGGGAGTGGCTAGCTGTGGGTACGAAAGCAATCCCTGCAACATGCACCTCAACGACTTTGCCAGAGCCATCAAGGCCTCTACTGTGGAAGCGAATCTTACGGGAATGGTTTTCAATACCATCGGGATTAGTGACGGGATTTCGATGGGTACTGCGGGCATGCGCTATAGCTTACCCTCGCGGGAAATCATCGCGGACTCCATCGAATCTTTCATTTTGGGGCATGCATTCGACGGAGTGATTGCCGTTGCCGGTTGCGACAAAAACATGCCCGGAGCGGTTATGGGGATGTTGCGGGTCAACCGCCCCAGCATCATGGTATATGGCGGGACGATCCGTTCCGGCAAATACAAGGGGGAGAAGCTGAACATTGTATCGGCCTTTGAGGCCTATGGAAAGCGTATCAAAAACGAAATTAATGACGAGGATTACATGGGCGTGATCAAAAACGCCTGTCCGGGTGCCGGTGCCTGCGGAGGGATGTATACCGCAAATACCATGTCTTCGGCAATCGAGGCAATGGGTTTGTCTCTTCCTTACAGCGCTTCCAACCCGGCTACCTCTCCGGAAAAGGCGGCAGAATGTGAAGCTGCCGGAACCTTTATTGCAAACCTACTTGCCATGGACCTCAAGCCGAAGGATATCCTTACAAGAAAAAGTATGGAAAATGCGGTGAGGGTGGTCGTTGCTTTGGCTGGGAGTACCAATGCGGTACTTCATTTATTGGCCATCGCCCGTACCGCTGGCATTGATTTTGGGTTGGAAGATTTAAAACAAATCAATGCAACCACGCCGGTGCTGGGGGATTTCAAACCTAGTGGCAAGTACCTGATGGAAGACCTGCACGAACAGGGAGGGCTTCCGGCATTTATGAAATACATGCTAGACAACGGTATGCTCCATGGCGATTGCATGACGGTTACGGGAAAGACCGTTGCCGAAAACCTTGCCAATGTTACCCCAGTGAAAGCGGAACGCGGAAACGTCATACACCCGCTGGAGGATCCAATCAAAGCGACGGGGCATTTGTGTGTATTGCAAGGGAACCTGGCACCGGAAGGATCCGTTGCTAAAATCTCTGGAAAGGAAGGGATTTCGTTTACCGGCCCTGCGAAGGTATTTAATTCCGAGCAGGAGGCCAACGACGCTATGAAAAATCAGGAGATTCAGAAGGGGGACGTGGTAGTAATCCGGTACGTAGGTCCCAAAGGAGGACCGGGTATGCCGGAGATGTTAAAACCCACCTCCATTATTATCGGTTCGGGTATGGGAGCGGATGTGGCTTTGATTACGGATGGCCGCTTTTCCGGAGGTACGCACGGTTTTGTCGTCGGCCACGTCACGCCTGAGGCCTATTTGGGTGGCCCCATCGGTCTGTTGCAAAATGGGGATGTGGTCACTATCAATGCCGAAACGCTGGAAATCAGCTGCAACGTTTCGGAAGAGACCTTCGCAGAGCGAAAGAAAACCTGGGTAAACAAAGACTTGAGCCATCTAAATGGTACCTTGAAAAAATATTCACAGTTAGTTTCCACTGCATCTGAAGGATGCGTGACAGATAAAAGTTAACCACTATGAATGATTCACAGATAAGAGGAGCTGAAATTGTCATCAAGTCCTTGGTGGCAGAGAATGCCAGATATATTTTTGGCTACCCCGGAGGCGCCATTATGCCTGTATACGATGCCCTCTACGATTACATGGATCGCATACAGCACATTCTGACCCGACACGAACAGGGCGCGATTCATGCGGCCCAGGGCTATGCCCGGGTTTCTGGTCAGGTTGGTGTCTGCATGGCTACCTCCGGACCGGGTGCGACCAATTTGATCACCGGCCTGGCCGATGCGCTGATCGACAGTACACCCCTGGTGTGCATCACCGGACAGGTGGCTTCGCATCTGTTGGGTACAGATGCCTTTCAGGAAACCGACGTGGTGGGGATTTCCATGCCGGGTACCAAGTGGAACATTCAGGTTAGACGGGTGGAAGACATCGCTCCGGCGATTGCCAAAGGTTTTCACATCGCCCGGTCGGGAAGGCCGGGACCGGTGTTGATAGACATTACCAAAGACGCCCAGACCAGCCTTGGGGATTTCAATTACGTGCCTTGTTTAAACATCCGCTCGTACCGACCCTATCCCAAAGTGGAGGATCACATCATTGAAAAGGCGGCGAGTCTGATCAATCAGGCCCGGAAGCCCTATGTTTTATTTGGTCAGGGAGTCATTTTGGGTAAGGCTGAAAAAGCCTTGCAGGCATTCCTCGATAAATCCGGCATACCAGCGGCATGTACCCTTCTGGGTACTGGAGCCATTTCGGAGGAGCACCCAAATTTTGTGGGTAAATTAGGCATGCACGGGAATTACGGACCCAACCTACTTACGAATCAATGTGATGTATTGATCGCAGTAGGGATGCGTTTTGACGACCGGGTTACCGGAGATGTAAAGCGCTATGCCAAGCAGGCAAAGGTAATTCACCTGGAATTGGATCCGGCGGAAGTCGACAAGACGGTGAAGAGCGAGGTAGCGGTTGTAGGCGACTGCAGGATTAGCCTGGAGAAGCTTACCGAAAAGGTGGAGAAGAAAACCCACCCCGACTGGATCAAGGAGTTTAGGGAGTTGGAAGCCGAGGAAAAGCGCGTGGTCGTAGGGAACGATCTTTCGCCGACCAAGGTAGGGTTGACCATGGGAGAGGTAATTCGGCATATCAATGAATTCAAGGCGGATGACGCCATTCTGGTAACCGATGTAGGACAGCACCAAATGGTGGCCTGGAGGTATTTTGAATACAAGACCAGCCGTACCCAGGTCACATCCGGTGGACTGGGTACGATGGGATTTGCACTTCCTGCTGCTCTCGGAGCCCAACTCCACGATTACAACCGGCAGGTTATTTGCGTGGTGGGCGATGGAGGTATTCAGATGACCTTTCAGGAACTGGGTACGATCATGCAAACCAAAGCACCGGTAAAAGTGGTATTGCTGAACAACAATTTTCTGGGAATGGTACGGCAATGGCAGCAATTGTTTTTTGACAAACGCTATTCCTTTACCGAGTTGGACAACCCGGACTTTATCAAAATCGCGGAGGCGTACAACTTCAAAGTACAAAAAGTGGACGAGCGTGCCGATTTGAGGCAGGCCGTGGCGGAAATGTTTGTACACGACGGCCCCTATTTCCTAGAGGTAGTCGTAGAAAAAGAAGACAACGTTTTCCCGATGATTGCTTCGGGAAGCTCAGTAGAGGAAGTTAGACTTAGTTGATTCAGATGAATAAAAAATATACGATTTCTGTTTTTACAGAAAATTTTATTGGGATTCTTAGCCGGATCACCTTGATATTTACCCGTAGGGGGATCAATATTGATGGGTTTACGGCTTCAGAGAGCCGGGAAGAAGGGATCTATCGAATTACCATCGTGGTGACTACAAGTGAAGCACAAATCATCCAGCTCACCAAACAGATCGAAAAGATCATTGACGTGATCAAGGCATTTTACTACCTGGATGAGGAAATGGTTTTTCAGGAAATCGCCTTGTACAAAATCCCCATCGATAGCATCGATGCCGGCCTGGAAAAAGTGATCCGGCAGCACAATGCCCGAATAATTTCCGCCGAGAAGGATTTTGTGGTCATCGAAATGACGGGACACAAAGAGGAGACCCAGGAATTGCTGGAGGTTTTGAAAGATTTTAATGTATTGGAATTTGTACGTTCCGGGAGAGTAGCCGTCGCGAAACCCATGGAAACAATTGACAAGTATTTGTAACTAATTTAAAATAAATTTTACTCGATAATTATGAAACTGAAGTTCGGTACCGTTGAAGAAAATGTCGTAACAAGAGAAGAATTTCCTCTTGAAAAAGCCAAAGAAGTACTAAAAGACGAAGTAATAGCCGTGCTTGGATACGGTGTGCAGGGACCTGGCCAAGCCTTAAACCTCAAAGACAATGGTTTCAATGTGATTGTTGGCCAGCGAAAAGGTTCCAAAACCTGGGACAAAGCCATAGCGGATGGCTGGGTGCCGGGAGAAACCTTGTTTGAGCTGGAGGAAGCCTGCGAAAAGGGTACCATTCTTCAGTTTTTGCTTTCGGATGCAGGTCAAATTGCCTTGTGGCCAACCGTAAAGAAACACCTGACTCCGGGCAAAGCGCTGTATTTCTCCCACGGTTTTGGGATCACCTATAAGGACCAAACGGGAATTATCCCTCCAAAAGATGTGGACGTAATATTGGTGGCGCCTAAGGGCTCCGGAACTTCATTGCGAAGAATGTTTGTTGAAGGCAGGGGGTTGAACTCTTCCTTTGCCATTTACCAGGACGCAACCGGCAATGCCCGGGATCGTGTAGTGGCATTGGGTATTGGCGTAGGGTCCGGCTATTTGTTTGAGACGGATTTTTACAAAGAAGTTACTTCCGACCTGACCGGAGAGCGGGGTACACTAATGGGGGCCATTCAGGGAATCTTCGCGGCTCAATACGAGGTGTTGCGTGCCAACGGGCATTCTCCCTCAGAGGCTTTTAACGAAACCGTAGAAGAGCTCACCCAAAGTCTGATGCCTCTGGTAGCAGAAAACGGCATGGATTGGATGTATGCCAATTGTTCGACTACAGCCCAGCGAGGTGCCCTGGATTGGTGGAAACCCTTTCGGGATGCCACCAAGCCTGTTTTTGAGGAACTTTACAACAGTGTGAAAACAGGTAAAGAGGCCGCCAAATCGATCGAATCCAATAGCAAGTCCGATTACCGCGTTAAGCTGGAAGAGGAGTTAAAAGAACTTAGAGAATCAGAAATGTGGCAGGCGGGTGCTACGGTACGTAAATTGCGCCCGGAAAATAATTAAATTGACCTATGTCAGAAAAGCTTTGGATATTTGATACCACTCTACGAGATGGGGAACAGGTGCCGGGATGTCAGCTCGATACCAGGGAAAAAATTGTAGTAGCCAAGGCTTTGGAGGCATTGGGTGTTGATATTCTTGAGGCTGGATTTCCAATATCCAGCCCCGGGGATTTCAATTCCGTTGTAGAAATATCCAAGGCGGTATCGGAACCCACCATTTGCGCCCTTTCCAGGGCGGTTGAAAAAGACATCGAGGTAGCCGCTGAGGCACTTCGGTACGCAAAAAAAAGCCGTATTCACACGGGTATCGGTGTGTCCGGGTACCATATCCAACACAAGCTCCGCAGTACTCCGGAAGCCGTGTTGGAGAAAGCCGTTAAGGCAGTGAAATTTGCCCGGAACCTGGTGGAGGAAGTGGAGTTTTACGCAGAAGATGCGGGTAGGGCATCGCCGGAATTTCTGGTACGTGTGCTGGAAGCAGTGATCAAAGCCGGAGCGCGGGTAGTAAACATCCCGGATACGACGGGGTACTGCCTTCCCGAGCAGTACGGCAACATCATTCGCCACCTGAAAGAAAATGTTTCCAACATCGATCAGGCCATCATTGCTACTCACTGCCACAACGACCTGGGTCTGGCTACCGCCAATAGTCTTTCCGGTGTCTTGAATGGTGCCCGGCAGGTGGAGGTAACCATGAACGGGATCGGAGAGCGCGCCGGAAATACCTCCCTGGAAGAGGTAGTGATGGCGATCAAAAGTCACCAGGAAATACCCGTCTACACGGATATCAACACAAAAAAAATCTACGAAACCAGCCGGATTATTTCCAAGCTGATGAACATGCCGATACAGCCAAACAAGGCCATTGTCGGTAGAAATGCCTTTGCGCATTCCAGCGGGATACACCAGGATGGGGTACTCAAAAACCGGGAGAATTACGAAATCATCGACCCCAAAGATGTCGGCGTGGAAGAGTCGTCGATTGTGCTGACCGCCCGGAGCGGTAGAGCCGCGCTGAAACATCACCTGAAATTGCTCGGCTACGAATTCGATAAGGAGAAGTTGGATGAGATCTACGAAGATTTTCTGGTCCTTGCCGATTCCAAACGAGACATCGGCAGAAAAGACCTGCTTTCTTTGTTGGGTGAGCACCTGGAGCATTCCCCTTTTATCGCCCTGGAAGAGATTTCCTACCAGGGAAAGGAGGGAGAAGAGGCACAAGCCGAGGTAATTCTGAATATCGGCGATGAGCTTAAGAAAGGTGCGTCAAAAGGCAACGGCCCGGTGGACGCGGTCATCAAGTCCATCAAGCAATTGATCCCGCAGGAAGTGATTTTGGATGAATTCCTGATTCAGGCGATTACCAAGGGTAGCGATGATATTTGCAAAGTACACATGCGTCTGATGCACGAAGGCAAGCCCTACCACGGTTTTGGCTCAGAAACGGACATCGTATTGGCGTCTGCAAAGGCCTTTCTTGATGCATTAAACAAATTACCTGTCAAGTGATACTGACAAAAATGTAACCATAATGGAGAAGAAAACATTATTTGATAAGATTTGGGACGCACATGTGATCAAATCTATCCCAGATGGTCCGGACGTATTTTTCATCGATAAGCATTTTATCCATGAAGTCACCAGTCCGGTCGCATTTCTAAACCTCGAGAAACGAGGGGTTAAGGTCATGTTTCCGGAACGAACGGTGGCAACGCCGGACCACAACGTGCCCACCATCGATCAGGACAAGACCATCAAGGATCAGCTTTCCCGGATGCAGGTGGAAAAGCTCCGGCAAAATTGCAAGAAGCATGGAATAGAACTTCATGACCTGGGCTCCGATCATCACGGTATTGTCCACGTAATAGGGCCCGAACTGGGTATTACCCAGCCAGGGATGACCATCGTTTGTGGGGACAGCCATACTTCTACCCACGGGGCCTTCGGTACGATTGCTTTTGGTATCGGTACATCCGAGGTGGAAATGGTCCTGGCTACCCAGTGTATCATGCAGGCAAAGCCGAAGAAGATGCGCATCACCGTGGATGGAGAACTAGGCCCGGGTGTTTCCTCCAAGGACATTATTTTGTACATCATTGCCCAGATTTCCGCCAGTGGCGGTACCGGATATTTTATCGAATATGCGGGAAGTGCGATTCGCTCCCTAAGTATGGAAGCCCGCATGACGATTTGTAACATGAGCATCGAAATGGGAGCCCGGGGGGGATTGATTGCTCCTGATGAGACCACCTTTGCGTACCTCAAAGGGAAAGACTTTGCACCCAAAGGGGATGCCTGGGACCAGGCGGTAGCACATTGGAAAACCCTCCAAACCGATGATGGAGCAGAATTTGATCTGGAATACCAATACAATGCGGTGGATATCGAACCGATGATTACCTACGGGACCAACCCCGGTATGGGCGTAAAGGTGAAGGACAGCATTCCTACCACCGATGGCATGAAGGAAAGCGTGAAGAAGTCTTACCTCAAGTCGCTTGAGTACATGGGATTTAAGCCCGGCGAGCCGATGAAGGGGAAAAAAATTGACTACGTTTTTGTGGGTAGTTGTACGAATGGCCGTATTGAAGACCTTCGTACCGTTGCCAACTTTGTTAAAGGTAAAAAGAAGGCAGATGGAATCACGGCCTGGATTGTACCTGGTTCCAGGGAGGTCGAGAAGAAGGCCATCGAAGAGGGTCTGGTGCAAATATTGGAGGAAGCGGGCTTTAAGCTCCGGCAGCCGGGCTGTTCCGCCTGTTTGGCGATGAACGACGACAAGATCCCTTCCGGCAAGTACGCGGTGTCTACCTCCAACCGTAATTTTGAAGGCAGGCAGGGACCGGGTAGCCGGACGCTATTGGCTTCCCCACTGACAGTGGCTGCAGTAGCGATTACTGGAGAAATTACCGACCCACGGGATTTGATTGAGGAATTAGCATTAGAAAAATAAGACATGGCATACGATAAATTTGATATACTGACGAGCAGGGTGGTTCCCCTTTCGTCCGAAAATGTGGATACGGATCAGATCATCCCGGCCAGGTTTTTGAAAGCAACCGAACGGAAAGGGTTCGGGGACAACCTGTTTCGCGATTGGCGTTACGACAGCGAAGGAAATCCGAAACCCGATTTCGTGCTGAATGACCCCACCTACGAAGGTAAAATTCTGCTTGCGGGTAGAAATTTTGGTTCGGGGTCTAGCCGGGAACACGCGGTGTGGGCCATTTACGATTACGGGTTCCGCTGTGTGGTTTCCAGTTTTTTTGCCGACATCTTTAAAAACAACTGCCTGAATATCGGGGTGTTGCCCGTGACCATATCATCGGAGTTTGCCGACGAGCTGTTTGCAGCCGTTGAGGCAGACCCCAGCACCGAAGTGGAGGTGGATATCAACACGCAGACAATTACGCTTTTGGCAACCGGGAAGTCGGAAAATTTTGACATCAATTCGTACAAAAAGCAAAATATGAAAAACGGATTTGATGACATAGATTATTTGTTGAACCTGCAGGAGGAGATACAGGTATTTGAGGCCGAAAGGTAACGAGCCAAAAGCTTTTGGGAAACCAACGAAGGAATGATTAACGGACTGGGTATGAGTAGAGAAATGAATATTGAAATCATGGACACCACCCTTCGGGATGGTGAGCAAACTTCTGGTGTGTCCTTCCTCCCTTCAGAAAAGTTGCAGATTGCCAAACTTTTACTGGAAGAGTTGCGGGTGGACCGCATCGAAGTGGCCTCTGCCCGGGTTTCGGAAGGGGAGTTGGAGGGAGTAAAAAAGATTACACATTGGGCTTCCGAAAAAGGGTATTTGGACAAAGTAGAGGTGTTGGGCTTTGTGGACACACCCAAGTCCGTGGATTGGATGGTGGATGCCGGAGCCAAGGTGTTGAATCTGCTCACAAAAGGCTCACTCAACCACCTCACCCATCAATTGAAAAAGACCCCGGAAGTTCATTTCGAGGAGATTGCCGATTGTATTCAGTACGCGGAAGAAAGGGGGATCGAAGTAAACGTGTACCTGGAAGATTGGAGCAATGGTATGCGGAATTCCCGGGAATACGCGATGTCCATGATCCGGTTTCTTTCCGAATTACCCGTAAGACGCATCATGCTGCCGGACACCCTGGGGCTGTTGTGTCCCGAAGAGGTAAAGGAGTTTTTGGGATTGATTTGTACCGAGTTTCCAGACATGCACTTTGACTTTCATGCGCACAACGACTACGATTTGTCCGTGGCCAATGTGCTAACCGCGGTGAATTCAGGAGCCAAAGGCATTCATACTACTGTGAACGGACTGGGGGAACGCGCCGGAAATGCACCTCTGGAGTCGATCGTAGCCGTTATTCAGGATTTTACCAATTTCGGTTTAAACATACAGGAAACCAAAATATACCGTATTAGTAAATTGATCGAACAATTTTCCGGCTTACGAATTCCAGCAAATAAGCCGGTGGTAGGTGAGAATGTGTTTACCCAAACGGCAGGCGTTCATGCGGATGGAGACCACAAAAAGAACCTGTATTTCAGTGACTTGCTACCCGAGCGGTTTGGCAGAACCAGGAAGTATGCACTGGGAAAGACTTCGGGCAAGGCCAATATCTTAAAAAACCTGGTGGAGCTGGGAATCTCGCTGGAGCCGGATGAATTGGCCAAGGTGACCCAAAAGATCATCGAACTGGGTGACAAAAAAGAGCGGGTGACTACGGAGGATTTGCCGTACATCATATCAGATGTGTTGCAAAACAACTCCATACACCGGGACATTGTCATCGACGGGTACCACATGGTTCATTCCAAGGGCCTAAAACCTTCGGTTCAGTTGCGCGTAAAAATATTCCACGAGTTTTACGAGCAGAATGCTTCCGGGGACGGGCAATACGATTCCTTTATGAAGGCCCTGAAGAAGATTTACAAATCTTTAAACAAAGAACTCCCCAAGCTGACGGATTTCCAAATCAGTATTCCTCCCGGAGGAAAGACGGATGCCTTTGTCGAATGCGTGATTACCTGGGACCTTGATGGACGAATCTTTAAGACGAAAGGTCTGGATAGCGACCAAACGATCGCCGCGATGAAAGCCACCGAGAAAATGCTAAACATCATCGAACAAATAAAAAACAGTAACAAAACAGAAAAAAAGAATCCCTATGGAAATGAATATAGCCCTATTGCCTGGTGACGGTATTGGACCGGAAGTAATCGCACAGGCGGTAAAAGTAGTCCAGGCAATCGGGAAAAAATTTGGACATACCATCACTTTTAAAGAGGCAATTACTGGAGCTGCGGCCATTGATGCCGTCGGCCATCCGTATCCGGAAGAGACGCATCAGGTCTGTCTGCAGGCAGATGCAGTACTCTTTGGAGCCATAGGTGATCCTCGGTTTGACAATGACCCCAGTGCGAAGGTTCGTCCGGAGCAGGGCTTGTTGGAGATGAGAAAACGACTGGGATTGTTTTCGAACGTACGCCCCACGTTTACTTTTCCCTCCCTGGTTCATAAATCGCCCCTCAAGCGTGACCGCATTGAGGGAACGGATTTGGTTTTTCTTCGGGAGCTTACCGGAGGTATCTATTTTGGAGAGCCAAGAGGTCGAAACGAGCAGGGGACCAAGGCATTTGATACTTGCGTGTATTCAGTAGAAGAGATCGAGCGCCTTGCCCGAATGGGATTTGAATTTGCCCAAAAGCGAAGAAAACATCTCACCTGTGTGGATAAGGCCAATGTGTTGGCTACTTCCAGGTTGTGGAGGGAAACGGTCCAGCGATTGGCTCCTGAATATCCGGATGTGACCGTGGAATACGAATTTGTAGATGCCGTGGCCATGCGGCTGATTCAATGGCCCAAGGCCTATGATGTGCTGATTACGGAAAATCTGTTTGGAGACATACTGACAGACGAAGCTTCGGTGATTAGTGGGTCCATGGGGCTGATGCCGTCGGCCTCCCTGGGAGTCAATACGAAGTTATTTGAGCCGATCCACGGCTCCTATCCCCAGGCAGCAGGCAAAGACATCGCCAACCCCCTGGCAACCGTACTTTCGGCGGCCATGATGTTTGAGTATGCGTTTGAACTAATGGATGAAGCGAAAGCCATATCCGATGCGGTGAACCTTTCTCTGGAAAAGGGAATAGTTACAGAAGACCTGGCCGAGGGTGAGGTTGCTTACAAGACCTCAGAGGTAGGGGACTGGCTGGCCGAACAAATCGAAAAAGCATAAGACCCAAATCTCGTTAAATAAAAAAGCCACCCTTCGATTGGTCGTAGGGCGGCTTTTTACTTTGGACTATTTTTTTTCCATGAAAACATCGATTAACTCCTGAGTAATGCCGCTGGAGGAATAGCCTCCGTCGTGGAAGAGGTTTTGCATGGTGACCATCCGTGTGAAGTCAGAAAACAGGGTCACGATGTATTCAGCGCAGGATGCGGCCGAGGCATTTCCCAGAGGGGAAGCAATGTCCGCAAAATCGTAAAAATCGTTGAATCCCCCGATTCCGGATCCAGCCGTTGTTTTGGTCGGCGATTGGGAAATGGTGTTGACGCGGACTTTCTTGAGCTTTCCGTACCTTAATCCATAATTTCTAGCGATGCTTTCCAGAATCGCTTTGGCTTCCGACATATCAGAATAAAAGGGGAACGCCCGTTGAGCAGCAATGTAGCTCAATCCCACCACAGAAGCCCACTCGTTTAATATATCTTTTTTCTCGGCTACTTGTAGCATTTTATGAAACGATATTGCGGACACGTCGTAGGATTTCTGAACCCATTCGTAGTTCAGGTCGCCATAAGGCTTGCCTTTTCTCACGTTGGGCGACATGCCGATGGAATGCAAAAGGAAATCAAAATTCCCTCCCAGATATTCTTTCGCTTCGTCGTAAAGTTTTTCGATATCCTCCACGGAAGTGGCATCTGCTGGGATGATTATGGTATCGCAATGCTCGGCCAGTTCTTTGATGGCACCCATTCTCATGGCGATGGGCGCATTTGTAAGTACAAATTTCGCTCCTTGCTCTTTGGCTTTCAGCGCCGCTTGCCAGGCGATTGAATTCTCATCCAGGGCTCCGGTAATAATTCCTTTCTTTCCTTTTAATAAGTTCTCAGGCATATTTTAGTTTTGATTTTCTTTCTTGGATTAAATAATATTTTACAAATTTAACTAATTCTAGTGTAAACTTTCTAGTTTTTGAAAATTACGATCAAGGGGGGCTTTATTTGCCAAGCAATTCCCTGGCATTTTCGTAAGCGGTAATGGATGGATTGGACCCGGAAATCATCGTGGCAATTTCAAGGAGCCGTTCCTCCTCGTTCAGCAATTTTATCTTGCTGACGGTTTTTTTGGCACTGTTGTCCTTGTAGACGAAGTAGTGCTTTTCGCCTTTTGCCGCTACCTGAGGCAAATGGCTGATGCAGATAACCTGGTGTTTTTCTGCTATCTTTTGCATCATGCGTACCATCTGAAGTGCTACCTCTCCGGAGATACCCGAATCGATTTCGTCAAAGATCAGTGTGGGCAAGGCCATTTTATCGGCCATCACGTATTTGATCGCAAACATCAGGCGAGAAAACTCACCCCCGGACGCGACCTGCCCTATGGGTTGTGGAGATATGCCCTTGTTTGCCGAAAACAGAACCTCGATTTCGTCGATTCCAGACTCATTGGCAGGGATTTCCTTGCGTTGGATTTCGATTCGGGCATTTTCCATTCCTAGTTGAGCCAACAATGCTTGTAGTTCCTCGCTGAAGCTGCTGAAAACACCCAGGCGCTTTTCAGAAAGGCGCTGGCCTGCGTCCATGAGTGCGTTTCGGGCCTCTTCCAGTGCCGCTTTTTCTCGATCGAGGGCTTCCTCCAGGTGATCGGCCCGAAACACCTTGTCTGCAAGTGTGGCAGCCAGGTCGACTAGTTCGGCATCCGTCTGTAGCCCGTGCTTTTTTTGTAGTTGGTAAATTTTACTTAGGCGCTCACGGATCCATTCGGATCGTTCCGTATCCACCTCCATCCGTTGTTCTTCCGTTGATAGGCTTTCCGCGATGTCCTTCAACTCAATCAGCAGGCTGGTAAAGCGTTGGTTTAAATCCTCAAACTCCTTTCCAAATCTGCTCAGAAAGTGAAAATGGGGTTTGGCAGAACCCAGCATTTGGAGGGCGCCCATTTCATCGTGATCCAGGTATCCCAGGGCTTCCATGGCCTGGGATTTTATTTCTTCGGCGTGGTTTAGGAGTTCTTCCTCCGATTCAAGCCGGACTTGTTCCCCTTTTTCCAGATTGAGGGCGGATAGTTCTTCCAACTGAAATTGGTTGTAGTCGGCTTCCTGTTGCAAGCCTAGCATCTCCTGTTCCAATGCCCGCACCTTTTTTTTCAGGGTCTGGAAATGCCCGTACTGTTCGCTGTAAAGCGCTTTTTCACCCTTGGTGGTAGCAAAGGCGTCTACCAGGGACAATTGGTACACGGAAGCTCCCAGGAGTAGGTTTTCGTGCTGGGAATGAATGTCCATAAGGGTTTTTCCCAGCTCTTTCAAGACATCCAGCTTTACCGGCGTATCGTTTATAAAGGCCCGGGATTTGCCCGAAGGGGCAATTTCTCTGCGAATGATGCAAGTGGTCTCGTAATCCAATTCTTCCCGATCAAAAAAGGACTTCAACCCGTAACTTTGTATGGCGACTACACCTTCGATGATGCATTTTTTGCTTTCGTCAAACAGGGCTTTAGTATCGGCCCTGTTGCCCAGCAATAAGCCAACGGCCCCTAACATGATAGACTTACCCGCGCCCGTTTCTCCGGTTATCATGTTCAGTCCCGGGCAGGGGTTCATCTCCAATTTTTCTATCAAAGCATAATTCGTTATGCTAAGGTTGGTTAACATGCTGTTCTGGTTTCGTTTAAGGAGTCAAAATTAACCAAAATTGAGGATTATCCTTTTAAAATATCATTGTATTTTCGGGCGTTGTTGGGGTCGACTTTCAACAATACCTCAACGGCTTCCTCTTTGATTTCATCCGGAGCGGATTTTAGGAGCTTACTTATTTCATCCGATTTTGCATCCATGAAGCTGATCGTGAGGATGCTATTGGGCTGTACCTGATTGGCTTCTTCCACCATTTTTATCGCCTGGAGGATGTTTTCGAAACCTTCCTCTGGTTTGGAGGTCAGCAAGTCGAGCCCTTTTCGGTGATAAAGGTAGTACGCATCCCTTACTGGTACCATTACCTGCGAATTGTACAACTCATTGGCTAGCCAGTAGCGGTTTCGTTTATCGGATGGGTTTTGGTTCCAGCCCGGTCTGGAGGACTGCTGGGCATTTGCGACGATGTTATTGGCAGTTTCAAAATACGGATCCCCTCCCCTTGGAGCAAAGGAATCGTAGTCCAACCCTATGGCGATGTAGGCATAGTAGGCTAGCAGTGAAGTAATGTTGTTCAGGAAGGAAAACTGATTGAATTCCAGCGGCTGGGACTCTACGTATTCGAAGGTCCAGTTGCGATCGGCAAAATTCAACATCAGGCTCTCGTAGTTGGATCCGTAAATGGGCCGTACCGTCTGGATCTGGACGGTGGCAGAAAAAAGGCCCACCTGCGGCATGTCATTGATGGTAATCAGTAAATTTCCCTTGATGCGTTCTTCGGGTTTGTACTCATCGTCGGTCCAGGTTCGTCCGTTTAAAAATTGTTCGAAGGAGGACTTCATCTGTTCAAAAATGTCCCGGTCCTGGGTCCTTGCCCGCTCACTGTTGATGGTAACGGTGAAGTTGAGTTGCTGGCACTGGCTCGCACCGGGCAAAAATCCCATCGCAAGGAATCCGAAAAGTACCAGGTAGCGCGTCATCGGTTTGGGCTTGTTTGTTTGTCTAAGCGTTTAAACGTTTTGTATCGGCTTCGGTTTCCCGAATGCGAGCTTCAACTCTATCCAGGATGAGGGATGCCAATTCATCTTTTTTTAGCACCGGTGTCTTTTCACTTTTTTCGTTGCCACTGAAAAAAGTGACCTGGTTGGTGTCTTTCTGAAATCCAGCTTCCGGATCAAGCAAGGAATTCAATACGATGAAGTCAAAGTTTTTGGAGGCCAGTTTGCCTTCGGCACTGCGGTACCCTTCGTCCGTTTCCAGTGCAAAACCGACGTGTATTTGCCGGGTTGTTTTTTTCTTTCCCAAGGCACCCGCGATATCGGGGTTTTTGATTAAGGAAAGGTGTAAGTGTGCCTCCTTTTTTTTAATCTTTGCTAGCGATGGGTTCTCCGGTCGGTAGTCAGCGACCGCTGCGGTAAAGATCGCTACATCCGATTGTGCGTGCGCGGTTTCGGCTGCTTCGTACATCTCCAGCGCCGTTGTGACAGGCATTACTTGCACAGCTGGATCGCTGGGCCGCAGGTTGGTCGGACCTAATACCAAGGTGACGCGGGCACCTCTCGCAGCGGCTATATCGGCAAGCGCAATTCCCATTTTACCACTGGAATGGTTGCTGATGTAGCGGACCGGATCAATGGCTTCACGGGTTGGTCCGGCTGTAATCAATACCGATTTTTCGTTGAGCGAGGAGGAGGGGGAAAGCAGCTGGTATATGCGGGATACGATTTCTTCTGGTTCAGGCATTCGGCCTTGTCCATTCAGCCCACTGGCCAGCTCCCCACTAGCCGCTTCCATCACGTGGGCACCGTATGCCGCTAAGGCGCTGAGGTTTTGACGAACAGCGGGATGACGGTACATATCCAGGTCCATGGCGGGAGCTGCCAGTATGGGGCAGGTACAGGACAAGTAGGTGCACAAAAGCAAGTTATCACTCTGACCACTCACCAGCTTGCTCAGCGTATTCGCAGACAGCGGTGCAATCACCAGTAGATCGGCCCAATTTCCCAACTCCACGTGGTTGTTCCATGCTCCTGTGTTTTTATCAAAAAAATCCCGGTACACCGGATTTTTCGACAAGGTAGCCAAGGTTAGTGGCGTGATAAAGTCGAGGGCAGAAGCAGTCACAATGACCTGCACTTCTGCCCCCTCTTTGACAAGCAATCGAATCAAGTGTGCCGCCTTGTAGGCAGCAATTCCTCCGGTAACCCCGAGTAAGATGCGTTTGCCGGAAAGTGACGACATGTTAGGATTCGGTTTCCTCTTCCGGGTACCTGAACATTACTTTGTCTTCCATGAACTCTTCCATCGCCAGGGTGCTGGGTTTGGGCATCCGTTCGTAGAACTTTGAAATCTCAATCTGCTCTTTGTTCTCGAATACTTCCTCCAAGTTGTCCACAGTGGAAGCAAATTCGGATAGCTTGTTGTTCAATTCCTCCTTCATGGAAGAAGAAATCTGCTTTGCCCGTTGTGAAATCACAAAGATGGATTCGTATAGGTTGCCTGATTTTTCGGCCACTTTATCCAGGTCTCTGGTTACTATTGATGGATTAACCGCCATGATTGTTTATTTTTAGTTTTCTGTGTTTCGCAATGCTTCCGTAGCTGCCTGATTTCTCTCTTCCTCCTCACGAAGCTTTCGCGCTTCCGCAGAACGGGCTTCGTATTGTTCTTTCAACCGGTAGTGAGACTCCAGCTCGGTAGTGGTTTTACTTTTGATGTTTTCTACTTTTTTAACAAAGCTACTCTCAGGATATTTTTGGGAAAAGTCCTGTGCAAATTCGATGGATTGCTTCAAACGCTCTTCCTTCTTGTCAAAAACGCTTCGTTCTGCATACGCAGCACTGACTTCCACCAGCTTAAACGCCAGCTCTTCGTTGTAATCGCTATCGGGATAGGACTTGGCAAAGTTTTGAAAGTTAATGATGCACGCTCGGTAGAATTCTCCCGGGAAAAGCCCTTCGGTGAGGCGGTAGTACATTTTGGACTCTTCAAAGGCTTTTTCTTCAAACCTTTTCTGTAGGTCATCGATCATGGAAATGGCCCGCTCGTAGGAGTCGGATTCCGGGTACCGATTCATAAATAACTGAATGGAATTTACCGCTTCCCGTGAACTACGCTGGTCGAGGTTGTAATCGGGAGAATCCAGGTAGAGCGAGTACGCATGCATAAAAAGCGCCTCTTCGGCCATGGGAGATCGGTTGTACGTATCAAAAAAGGTTTTGAAATAACCGGCAGATTCGATGTACCGTTTTGTACGGAAATGCGCATAGGCATAATTAAATTCTGCTAATTCCGCCTTTCCACTGCCTTTGATTACGGGCAGCACCCGATCGTATAGAATGATGGACTTGTTGTAATCGCCCTGATCATAGTACCGGTTTGCCGCTTCGTACAGCTCATCCCAATTGGTACTCTTCTCTAACTTGTAAAACTCTCCACAGCCGGAAAGTAGAACTGCCAGTAGTAATACAAGAACGTATGGTGTTGATTTTATCATGTAGCCTGCAAATATAAGGGATTAATAATTGGTTTTCAAGGGAACGCCTACTGCAGCAGTTTCGCTTACCTTTTAACGTAGAGTTTTTTGGTGACAATATTTTTATTGTCGACAATGAGTGTATAAAAATAGGTGCCTGGATTTAAATCCGTGACCGGAATGACCAGTGTCTCTTGAACCGGATCCAGACTGAAGTCATAAATGGGGTTGCCGATGAAGCTATTGATGACCACCCGTACGTTGGCAGCAGGGTTTTTAATTTTGTAATCAAGTTGAGCGGACCGGACACTGGGGTTTGGGTAGATGCTTCCCATATCCACATCTTTGTGACTCACTTCTTCCAAGGGATTTTCACCGGAGACGCTATACACACTTTCGATAATGAACGAATCCCGGGTGGTAGCGCTGTTAAAAAAATGCAGATCAAATGTACCCTTGGTCGGAATGATTCCCAATTCAAATTCGATGTACAAGTCCGTGTAAATTTCTCCCGGTTTCAACGTAAGTTTGATCTGGGAAAGGTCCTTTCTGGGGTCATAGCAATTGTCCCCCAGGCAAACCTGGATATTCTGGGAAGAGCCAATATTTCCACGTAAATAACGCAGGTAATATACCGACAATTCTTCGGATTCGTTTTGGAGAATAAGGGATTTTCGTTGCGTAGTATTTACCTTCCCGTTGAACTCTACCCTCTCGCTAAGCACACGCACCTGCCTCGCTTCAGCATGTTGCTGAATAAACAGGGTTAGGGTGAAGACAAGTGCGAGCAAAAATTTCATGTAAAGTTTAAATCAATAGGATTCCGTTTTTTCTATTCTCTGTTAGTATATACGTATAAAAATACTTAATTGGTTCCACATTTTACGCACAAAGGGGTTAAAAAATGTTAACCTTTATAAAATTTTTTTTCTGGACAACCGTTAAAAAATGGTTTTTAGGCTGCTCCTTTTTCAAAAAAATGTCATTTAACAGATAATTAATAGAAATTATCTATACGTTTTTGCAGTTCATCCTCATCCGGAAGGGGCAGGATGACGTCGGGTTCGTCAAAGTAACTATAAGGTTTTTTTTCCCTTCTTTTGGGTGTCCTCCAATCATCAATGCGTTGCCGGTCGGGTCTTTCCTCGGATCGCCAGGTAAATCCTTTCAGTTGTTTCTGGTCGACCTCGATCAGGTGAGGAGGTGTAAACGAGGCTTCCGGTTTGATCGAATGACTAATTCGGGAAACGGTTCCTTCCTGAAACTCCATGATTATTCTGCCGCAAAGCAGTTTATTAAGTCCCTTAAATGTGGTGTCATTTTCCAGGGCAAAGTACAATGATTCGCCGTTTCCTTCCACGTCCAGTAACTCGATGTCTCCCTCAGCAAAATAGCTGGTCATTTTTCTACCCTTGATTTGATTGAAGTTAGCTACAGTATCCCGGGTAATGGCAAAGGCATTGTCGACCAACAAAGCCCGGTCAATTTCCTCGTTAGCCAGTAAAAAGCGGATGCTGTCTGCCGTGATTTGGCTCTTATTGTTCCATAATACTGGATCGGAAAATAGGTACACGGTAGAATCTGCATAGGTGTAGGCCATGGAATCTGCCCTACCCGCGAGCGTTGACTTGATCATCCGCATATCCGGATAAGCCAGCATGTAGCGGTCCTCGGGAACATCGCTGTCCTGGGTAACGAGGGTGTCGGCGATCATAAACAGGGTATCGGCTTCAAAGTACTTGCGGACCAGCGCCCGGCCGTACACCCTGGAATATTGCAGGTCTTCCCAGTACTTCCCTTCCTCACCAAACACTTCCACGTTCTGCTCCTTGTTGAAGATGCTCACGTTTTCTCTGGCCTCAAAATACTTGGCATTTTCATCGTAATAGAGGATTTCTCCCGAAACAACACTGTTTTCCGATTCCACATTTCCATCGTAAAACCGAAAAATTTTGTTTTCGGTATCGTAAACGCTCCCCCGTTGCGCGTTGAGTTTGTCGCCCTCCTTGGAAAGGATGTTTGTCAATTTTTCTGTTTCGGCGATTTTGGTCAGGGTGAAGTAGTAGAGTATTTTTGACTTCATGGTGTAGTCGGGGTTCTCCAAAACTACTTTATCCCTGAAGGTGATTTTTTCGTCCCGGGTTTCGTAGACGCCCCGTTGGCTTGTAAGGGTATTGATACTGTCCTTTACCATGCCGGTGTTGTAATAGTTGGCCACACCTGTTTCCCGGTTGTAATCCAAAAAATCCGTATAAAGAGTGGTTCCTTCGTTGACCAATACCACATTTGTTCGTAGTTTGGCAAGTTGTGTTTCCCCGTCGTATTCGGCATAGCGGCTGGTGACAGTGACCGAGTCTTCCTGGTTTTCGATTTTTACGTTTCCAAACAGTTTGGCCAGTTGATCTTGTCCGTAAAAATGCGCCGAGTCACAATAGATAAGGGAGTTTTTGTGCTTCATCACCACGCTGTCCAGCAGCCGGTCATAACCTTTTCCTTTCCGAAGCGCGTCGGCATGAAGGATTTCTAACCGGCTTTGTTCGGTTTGACTTTGGGCCGATTGCCAGCCCAGCAGGAAGCAAATGCCCAGTAAAAATAAGTTGTTTTGTGTCATTCGCATGTATTTCCGGATCAAAATTAATATAAAATGGTATTTTTGAGTTATGCTCAGCCGATTTATCCAACATGTACGGGAAAATAACATTTTAGATGTCCACAACAGGTATCTTTTGGCAATCAGCGGAGGAGCAGACAGTGTGGCTCTTGCGCACCTGATGCATCGGGCTGGCTTTGATTTTGAGTTACTGCACTGCAACTTCCATTTGCGTGGAAAGGAAAGCGACGGCGATGCAGCATTTGTGCAGAAACTGGCGGATCGTTTGGGGCTTGTGCTCCATGTCCGTGATTTTGCGCCGGAACCCTACATGCAGGAGCAGGGACTGTCCCTTCAAATGGCTGCCAGGGAGTTGCGGTATCAGTGGTTCGCTCAGATGCACGCGGCGCGAAACACGCATGGGGTGCTCCTGGCCCACCATGCAGACGATCAGCTCGAAACCATTCTGCTTAACCTCATGCGGGGAACAGGCATCGAGGGACTGTACGGGATGTCGGAGCGCCGGGACTATATCTTCCGGCCACTGTTACCATTTAAGCGAGCTGAAATCGTAGCCTTTTTGGAGGAAAACGCACTGGATTGGCGGGAAGACAGTAGCAATAGTCAGACCATTTACAAAAGGAATTACCTGCGCCATGAATTGATTCCGGTAGTGGAAAAAAGGGATCCCAGTGGACCGGAGTCCATGCGCACTAGTTTCGAGCGAATAAAAGATACAGGAAAAGCTTTTTTTTATTTTTTTGAGCAATGGCGGAAAAAAAACGTGGTGCAGGAATTCCCCGTTGAATACCTCCCTTTTTCCAGCCTGCAGGGCGTGCCGGGGAAGGCCTCGCTTCTTTTTTATTGGTTGAGAAATAAGGGGTTTGTCTATGGGCAGGTGCTGGAAATATTGCAAGCCATGGAGGAAAATGCTTCCGGGAAGTGTTTTTTTTCAGGCGAATGGATGCTTAACGTCGACCGGGAAAACTTAATTTTGGGGAAGGAAAGCAGTAGGGCGGAATCTATCGAACTCGAACAGCATGCCATCTCGTTCAGGGCGGATGAACGGCGTACCTACGAAATCATCCAGTTGAAAGGAGATTGGCAGCTGGACCGGTCTCCTGAAAATGCCCAGTTGGACAAGCAGTTGCTTGAATTTCCCCTCCTTCTGAGAAATTGGCAGCAAGGAGATCGCTTCAGGCCTTTGGGCATGCGGCAGTTTAAAAAGGTGAGCGACTTTCTGATCGATTTGAAAGTTCCCCTGATTACGAAAAATCAGGTAAAAGTGCTATGTTCCGGAGGAGAAATAGCGTGGGTAGTAGGATATCGGATAGACGATCGGTTTAAATTGACCGGTGCGACACGTGAGGTAGTATATTTTAAAAAGAAACAAAATGGTGAATCCGTTTAAAAAGAAATACAGCGCAACGGAGTTGAAGCAGTTTGCGTTTTTGGAAAAGGCCAGATTTTTTCGGGACCTGAGCTACGAAGAGCTGTCCCGATTCTTACCAGCCATTCACCAACGAAAATACGCGCGAGACGAGGTGGTTTTTTTTCGAAACGATCCCAGTCAGGCGCTGTATATTTTAGAAAAAGGAGAAGTCACGCTGAACATCGACATTCGCGGAACCTTTGAAACCATCATCAAACTAAAGGAAGGCAATCCTTTTGGAGAGAACTCGATGCTGGCCGATTCCAAACGAATTTACACCGCGATCGTCAGTACCGAGGAGGCGATTTTATGGGTGATTCCCAACTATGCGATACTGGATATTTTTCAAAACAATCAAAAAATACGCGCGAAAATGATGACGGCGCTTGCGGCCTTTTACAACCAAACGAACCAGCAATTATTCTCCTCCTACAGAAACTCCTATGGGTTTTTTAACCTGGGGCAGATGTTCGAATAATTCGGGATATTCCTTCGTATAAAGCGCATTCTTTAATATCTTAGCGCAAATTTTGAAAAAATAACAATCTAAACCGATTATAAAAAATGACAAAAGTAACCGTAGTCGGAGCCGGGAATGTAGGCGCAACATGTGCAGATGTTTTGGCTTACCGAGAAATAGCCGAGGAAATCGTTTTGGTAGACATCAAAGAAGGGGTGGCCGAAGGGAAAGCCCTGGATATTTGGCAAAAAGCACCCATTAATGTGTACGATAGCCGGACCATTGGTAGCACCAATGATTACTCAAAAACCGCGGGTTCTGACGTAGTGGTCATCACTTCCGGTTTGCCGCGAAAGCCTGGCATGACCCGGGATGACCTGATCGAAACCAATGCGGGAATCGTGAAAATGGTTACCGAAAACGTGATTAAACACTCTCCAGATGCCATTATCATCATCGTTTCCAACCCCTTGGACGTGATGACTTATCAGGCACATATTACCTCCAAAAAGCCAAAAACACAGGTCATGGGCATGGCGGGTATCCTGGATACGGCGCGATACCGGGCTTTTTTAGCTGAAGAACTCAATATTTCTCCGAAAGAAATTCAAGCAATTCTCATGGGTGGACACGGGGATACCATGGTTCCCCTTCCCCGATACACGACCGTTGCTGGGATCCCGGTGACAGAACTGATCGCCAAGGACAAATTGGATGCCATCATCGAGCGTACCAAGTTTGGCGGGGGCGAGTTAGTCAAGCTGATGGGCACCTCTGCATGGTATGCGCCAGGTTCTGCCGCCGCACAAATGGTGGAATCGATCGTAAAAAATCAAAAACGCGTTTTTCCGGTTTGTATCAAGTTGGATGGGGAATATGGGATCGATGACTGCTACCTTGGAGTGCCTGTGATTTTGGGTAAAAACGGCATTGAAAAGGTTATTGAGCTGGATCTGAATAACGAGGAGAAAGCACTTTTGGAAGTATCCCGCACACACGTGAAGGAGGTAATGGCCGTACTTGATAAATTATCTGCCAACTAATCCTTTCGCTTAGTAAACTTATGAAATCCCAACTTTCACACGTTGGGATTTTTTTGTTGTTTTGGGTGAGGTTTAACCGTAGATAACGTGAGCCAATTAAAAAACTTACTGGTAATTTTATTGATCTTGGTTTTGGGAGTTGCAGCGTTTCTAATGCTGAAAACAGGCTATTTTGACGATCAATGGGAAGGTACCGAGATGATACCCCCCAATGCGGTATTTGTCTTTGAAACAGATGATCCCGTGGGGTTTTGGAATTCCCTCGTGCAACAGCCGGTATGGGAAAAATTGCATCAATTCGCTGGTTTGCAACAACTCGAATCCCAATTGGTATTTCTGGACAATATCACCGGAAATCAAGGTAACCTACACCAGTTTTTGAAGGGGCAGCGGTTTCGACTTTCCCTCCATCCGTTGGGAAAGCAAACATTCGGCTTCCTCGCTGCCACAGCCTTTACAAACCGGGAATTCCTTCCTTTCATAAAAAACCTGGAACAGAAATTCAAAAACCAGGGGGGGGAGGTCAAAAGACGGAGTTACAGTGGCATCTCCCTCTTTGAAATCTCCCTAGAAAATGGAGAGAAGCGGTTTACTTATGCGATAGTTGACAACGTATTGCTAGGTAGCTACCATTCTTTTCTGGTAGAAGATGCGATTCGTTATGCACAGTCGGAGGGTCTGAAAAACTTCAAAGAAACCTTCCCCCACTTATTTTCGAAGGACTCCGAACTGCCACCTCAGGGGCTGGTGCACCTGTCCGGGAAAAATTTTGCTAATTTTATTCAGGAAGTAACCCTTGGCAGTTCCAATAAACTTGTAGAAGACCTGCGCGCAGGCGATTTTTCTGCAAACCTCATCCCAGGATTTTCCGATGCCGCTATAGAATTCAGGGGAGACTTTTTTGTAGCAGGAACGTTACAAGAATTGGGTTCGGAAGCGGCGATTTCGGAGGTGTCTCAGGAAATGAATTCCCTGATTAGCAACCGATCAATGCTCGTCAGTAGCTATTGGATGTCAGATTTGACAGATTTCGAAAGGATTACGAATCCATCCTTCTCAGCAAAACCCGTGCTACAGGCGGAGTTGGAAAACAGTCCGGAAATCCAAAATTTTCGAAGGACGATCACCGGACAGACCGTACTTGTCATCGAGGAGGGATTGCTGGAGGAATCGCCGAGACAATTGTTGATCCTTGGCACAAATGATCCATTTGGATCCCTTGAGCACCTAAATTCCTATTCCCTGGCGGTAAACCAAAACGATTCAACAACGGTCTTTAGAGATTACTACCGGGGTACTGAGGTGGTTTTGCTGGATCTCGAAGAATTTCCAGCACACCTATTTAGCGGAAATTTCACCGGATTTTCAAAGACTTACTTCGCCGCTGTAAACGGACAGCTGGTCTTCGCCAATAGCTTGCGTACCCTCAGAAATCTGCTAGATGATGTGTATCAGGATAATACCTGGGGCAAATCCATCTGGCAACAGGAACAGTTAAAGCAGCAAGCCAGGGCTCCCATTCGCTTTTTTTTAAACAATGACCGGTTTTTTCCGGCATTGACTGGCAACAGCGATCCGTCCTGGGCGGCTTTGTTTCAAAAATATGCCGAGGTCTTTGGATCGTTTGATTGGTTGTCTGTTTCCTTTTTGGAAAGTGGTAAACTAGCGATCGATCTGGCCATAAATTTCGAAGAAAAGGCAGCAAGTCGCTCACTCATTCTCACAGAAAGCAGGAGTTCAGCATTTGACAAACCGCTGATTTACGGGCCGGCGGGCTTACAAAACTACAACGATAGGAGTACGGATTTTTTGGTTCAGGATGAAGATTATTTTGTTCATTTACTCACGAACGAAGGGGAGTTGGTTTTTACTCAGCGGATTCCGGGTGAAATTATCTCGGACGTATTTCAGATCGATTTCTATGAAAATGGGAAGTTGCAATTGGTTTTCGCCACCCAAAACCTCGTGTATGCATTGGATCGGTACGGTAACCTGCTTCCGGGCTTTCCCATTCATTTCGAAGAAGGCGTGAATATCGCGCACCTGAACGTACTGGATTACGACAATAGCCGGGATTACCGGTTTTTTGTGGCCGATCAGCAGGGCAATCTTTACCTGTATTCCAGAACCGGAGAGCTGTTGGATGACTGGGCCCCCAAGCAGACCAATCGGGGAATGCTGGCGAGCCCACCTGCGCATCACCGGGTACCCGGGCTTGGCGACTTCATGGTGGCGCTCCACGCAAACGGAAGTCTCGGCTTGTACAGTCGTAGGGGCGAATCGAAGACCGGTGGGCCTATAGTCCTGGGAGAGGGTATCTCCACTGCATACGGTATCGAAGAAGGTATCGTGGAAGGCCAGGCAAGGTTGGTAACAATAAACGATGCCGGAGAAGTAGTAAAAGTGAACTTTAAAGGCGAACTTACTTACAGAAATCAATTGCTGCGTCCGGATCGGGATACCCGATTTTCCCTTGTAAACGACCAAAACGGTTCTGATTTTGTGTGGGTGATCAAGGAATACAATCAATTGAAAGTGCTTTCTCCAGACGAAAGACTCTTGTTTGGCCTGGACATTCTATCCGAAGAGCTGGATTACCGGTATTTCTCCTTCGGTCCGGAAAATAAGATCTTTGCTGTGTTGGATCGGGTGCAGGATTTTGCCTACTTGTACAACCGCGATGGGACGTTGATTAACCAAAAGCCCGTAAATGTCAGCGGAGACCTATGGGTGGAATTTTCGGGAAGTACCAATGAATACAGCCTGGTCACCGTTTACATGAATCGGCTAAACGAATACAAAATACCCTTATAACGCGATTTTTATGACGACGACTCCAATGAAAAAAAATCGATCAGTATCCAGGTGCAGTTTTTTTCTCGCACTTTTGGTTTGGGTAGGTTCTACGGCCACCCACGCTTTCCAAACCGGGGTGAATTACCTCCCAGATACCACAGATCATACTAATTTCAGCACGCCTTATCACAGCACCTATACTTTTTTTTACCACCTGAACGAAGGCAACTATGACCCGGACATTTCAGCGGGAGCGCTGAACATGGTCGGTAGCGAAGGACAGAATGCCGCCGCATTGGCCGTGATGCTCAAGCAGATTTTTGATGGAAATGGCGTGTACGTGCGCATGAACGAAATTCCGAATGCTCCGAATTACCGGGATTCGGTGCGGAATAGTCAGCAGATTTATGTGTTTGATGAAATTATCCTTCCTTCTGTGTATTTAGAAAAGGTGGGGAATCAATGGAAATTTTCATCGACCACGGTACAAAACATCAAAGCCTTGCACAAGGAAACCTATCCGTATGGAACGGATAAGTTGTTGACACTTCTTCCCAAACTGGGCAGTCAGGTGTATTTCGGGCTTCACCTATGGCAGCTTTTTGGTCTCTTTTTTCTCCTGCTGCTGGTTTTTGCCAGCCATCGGTTGTTTACCTTTTTGGTAGATAGGGGGCTGTACTACGTGCTGGTCCGTTCGGGTTACGGTACCATTGCAAAAAAATACCTGCTGCCCGTAGCTCGGATTGTAAGCATCTACCTGATCGTATTGCTACTGGCTATTTTTGTCCGGGTACTTCAATTGCCCATTTCCATTGTTTCCTGGGTAACAATTTTTCTAAATGCCGTAAAGCCGTTTATCGTCACCATCATCTTTTACAAATTGGTGAATGTCTTTTCTGGCTACATGGAGCGGATGGCGGAAAAAACTGCCTCTACGCTGGATGATCAACTGGTGCCCCTGGTGCGAAAGACACTTAAGGCCTTTGTGATCATTGTAGGCTCGCTTTTTGTCTTGAAATATGGGTTGCGAATTGATATCGTTCCGTTTTTGACCGGTCTTTCGATTGGCGGTCTGGCCTTTGCCCTGGCGGCACAGGACACCATCAAAAACTTTTTCGGGTCGGTAATGATCTTTATCGATAAACCGTTTCAGGTGGGAGACTGGATCACGAGTGGGGACGTAGACGGCACCGTGGAAGAGGTAGGGTTCCGGTCTACCCGGGTCCGCACGTTCAGAAATTCACTCATGTACATTCCAAATGGAAAAATCGCCGATGCTACCGTTGATAACCATGGTCTTCGGAAATACAGACGCTTTTACAGCACCATTACCATCACTTACGATACGCCGCCGGAACTGATCGAAGTGTTTGTGGAAGGCCTGCGCCGGATCGTACAAAACCACCCCAAAACGCGAAAGGATTATTACAATATTTACCTGAATAACCTTTCTGCATACAGCCTGGATATCATGTTTTACGTGTTTTTTGAAGTACCCTCCTGGCCCGAGGAGTTAAAGGCACGAGAAGACCTGATTTTGGCGGCGATTCGGCTGGCCAACAAGCTGGAGGTGCGCTTTGCGTTTCCTACCCAAACCTTACACATGGAGACATTCCCTGAAAAACAGGGGTTTACCCCCATTTACGAAGACGGCAGGGCAGGGTACCAGCAGAAACTGGAGCAGTTTATCAAATCCGAAACGGGGGCGGGGAGCAGCCCTCCTGACAAAACAACCAGTTAAACCAATAAGACCTCAACCCCTTTGTCTTCCAATACCTGCACGTAATGACTGGGAAGTGCCTGGTCGACAATGATGGTATCGATGTCTTCAAGTGCGGCGATCTTACCGAAACTCTTTTTTCCAAACTTGCTGCTATCGGCAAGTACGATGGTTTTTTGTACCGCTTGGATCATCACATGATTCAGGTGCGCTTCCATCATGTTTGAGGTAGTGAGACCAAACTCCGGGTCAATGCCATCCACACTGATAAAAAGTTTGCTACAGGCAAAATCCTCGATCATGGAGGCGGCATAATGACCAACCACCGAGCTGCTGCTTTTTCGTACCACACCTCCCAGTTGCACAATTTCCACCTCCGGAAAATCCAGAAGTGCCATGCTGACATTCATGGCTCCGGTGAGTACCGTGAGGGGCAGGTCCCGCGGAAGGGCCCGGGCAAAGGCCAATACGGTGGTGCCGGAACCGATGATGATGGCGTCCTTTGCGTTTACCAGACTACTTGCTTTCCGCGCAATCGCCCGTTTTTCTTCTACCTGCACCAGCTGCTTTTCATTTACAGGTTTATCGTTGACGTAAGGGGCTACTGGGGTGGCACTTCCGTGGGAGCGAAAAAGTAACCCCTTGTCTTCGAGTATTTTAAGGTCCTTTCGGACCGTTACCATGGTTACGTTCATCTCCCTGCTCAGTGCCGCTACACTAACATAACCGGCCTGTTCCAGCTTGTCCAGAATAAACTTATGTCTTTCTGCAATTACCATAGGCGCACTACTTTTCCAATAAAGGTAAGAAAAAATTTCTTTTTGTTTCTTTTTGTTTCCTTTTATACTACTTTAGTGAGGTAAAAATGATGGAATGAATAGAAAAAAGAATTTATCCCGGGTAGAAAAGGTAGAAGAATCAGGAGATAATTGGGATTTGGTGGTGATCGGAGGAGGTTCTTCAGGGCTGGGTGTGGCCCTGGATGCGCTGTCCCGCGGCCTTCGCGTATTGCTTTTAGAAAAATCTGATTTTGCAAAGGGCACCTCTAGCAGGAGTACCAAGCTCGTGCATGGGGGCGTGCGCTACCTGGCTCAGGGAGAGGTGGGATTGGTGTTCGAGGCGTTGAAAGAACGGGGGAGGTTATTGAAAAATGCACCACACCTCACGGAAAATCAGCCCTTCGTCATTCCCTTGTATACCTTGTTCGATCGGTTAAAATATGGTATCGGCTTAAAGATTTACGATTGGATGGCGGGGGGGCTACGTTTGGGAAAATCCCGTTTTATTTCTCCGGAAGAGACGCAACGTCGCCTGCCCAAAATCCGAATGGAAAAGCTTCGTGGGGGCATCGTCTACCACGATGGGCAGTTTGATGATGCGCGACTAGCTTTAATGTTGGCCCGCACCTGCGACGATATGGGTGGCTGCATGCTCAACTATGCCAAAGTCACCGAACTCAGTAAGGATGCGTCAGGAAGGATCAATGGGCTTCGGTTTCGGGACCTGATAGGCAAGAAAAACTATCGGGTGAAGGCAAAAACAGTAGTGAATGCCACCGGCGTGTTTGCCGATAAAATTCTCCGAATGGATCAACCCGATGCACCCAAGATGATTCAACCCAGTCAAGGTGTGCATTTGGTATTGGAGGGGTCGTTCCTTGGAGGGAACGATGCATTGATGATTCCGGAGACGTCCGATGGACGGGTTCTTTTTGCGGTCCCCTGGCAGGGAAAACTCGTGGTAGGCACCACGGATACTTTGCGGAAAAAGCCGAAAATGGAGCCCCAGCCACTCTCATCAGAGATTACTTTTATTTTGGAGACTGCCGGCCAGTACCTGGAAAAAGCACCCCGTAGAGAAGATGTGCTTTCCGTCTTTGCGGGCTTAAGGCCTCTGGCTGCGCCAAAGGAGGGCAGTACCAAGACCAAGGAAATTTCCAGAAGCCACAAGGTGATCGTTTCCGATAGCCAGTTGATTACCATTACGGGGGGGAAGTGGACCACCTTCCGAAAAATGGGGGAAGACACGGTGGATGCGCATTACAAAATGCATGGGATCAATCCCGTGGAAAGTAAGTCGGCCGGCCGGCGTTTACATGGTTACCAGGAGTTTCCGGAAGCGGGTCCCCTGCAGTTGTATGGTTCGGATGCGGCAACCATTCGGAAGTTACAGGAATCCCATCCCGAATGGGCACAACCGATCCATCCGGATTATCCCTATACAGGAGCAGAGGTAGTGTGGGCGGTACGGGAGGAGATGGCCCAAACCGTGGAGGATTTCCTCTCCAGAAGGTGCCGGATTTTGCTATTGGATGCGAAAGCTGCCTTGCACATGGCGCCAAAGGTAGCGGAGCTTATGGCGGCCGAACTTGGAAAAGATGCGGACTGGATCATGTCAGAACTCGAAGAATTTTATAAATTAGCCAAGAAATATTTAATTCAGATATAAACCCATGGACCAGAATAACCAGTACCTGATGGCATTGGATCAGGGCACGACCAGTTCCAGAGCTATAATTTTTGACAAAAAGGGGCAGCCGGTAGCTACCGCTCAAAAGGATTTTGAACAGCTGTTTCCTCAATCGGGCTGGGTGGAGCACGATCCCAGGGAGATCTGGACGTCCCAGGCTTCGGTAGCGACAGAGGCCATCACCCGTGCGAATATCAGTGCACACCAACTCGCTGGTATCGGCATTACCAACCAACGCGAAACCACGATATTATGGGATCGAAATTCCGGAGAGCCAATTTTCAATGCCATCGTTTGGCAGGATCGCCGTACCGCAGCCTTCTGCAATTCCCTCAAGGAGAAGGGGTATTCGGAGATGGTGCGTGACAAAACCGGTTTGATCATTGATGCCTATTTTTCGGGAACCAAGATCAAATGGATACTGGACCATGTGGAGGGGGCCAGAGCACGGGCCGAAAAAGGAGAGATTTGTTTTGGTACAGTGGATAGTTGGCTGGTTTGGAAAATGACTGGTGGTAAAGCGCACATCACGGACATTACCAATGCCAGCAGAACCATGATTTTTAATATTCACGAAAAGGCCTGGGACGAGGAATTACTGGAATTGTTGGACATCCCCCGGGCCATTTTGCCGGTCGTAAAATCGAGCAGTGAAGTATATGGCACCACCTCCGGTGATTTGTTGTCGGCCAGGATTCCCATTGCGGGTATAGCTGGCGATCAGCAGGCGGCGTTGTTTGGGCAGTTATGCACCGAACCCGGTATGGCCAAAACCACCTATGGGACCGGGTGTTTTTTGGTAATGAACACGGGGGAAAAACCGGTAAAATCCAACAACCAACTGCTTACTACCATTGCCTGGCAAATAGGGGATCAGGTACAGTACGCCCTGGAGGGGAGCGTTTTTATTGGCGGTGCCGCCATTCAATGGCTTCGTGATGGAATCTCCGTAGTAAACGATGCAAGGGATAGTGAAAAAATGGCCAATAGTCTTTCGGACAATGGCGGTGTGTATTTTGTTCCGGCGCTTACCGGGCTCGGTGCACCCTATTGGGATCAGGATGCCAGGGGTTCTTTTTTTGGGATTACCCGGGGAACCAGCCGGGCACATTTGGTGCGGGCTGGGTTGGAGGCCATTGCCTATCAAGTCTACGATGTGCTCAAGGCCATGGAAAAGGATGCTGGGGAAGCCACGAAGGAAATGCGCGTGGATGGGGGCGCTACGGCCAACGATTTTTTGATGCAATTTCAGGCAGACCTTACCCAATGCGCAATCAAAAGACCGGAAATCATCGAAACGACAGCTCTTGGTGCTGCCTACCTGGCGGGGTTAGCGGTAGGGTATTGGAAAGATCTGGATGAAATCAGGACCCTTTGGAAAGCAGACGAATCCTTCACTCCTAAAAAAGACAACGTTGCCATGGAAAAGAACCTGAAATATTGGCACAGAGCTGTAAAAAGAACCCTTAACTGGTTAACCGACTGATTGTATGAACGTATTTGTAGCCGAATTCGTCGGGACATCCCTGCTGCTAGCCATGGGCTCGGGTGTTGTGGCCAACGTGGTCCTGAACAAGACAAAGGGTTTCAATTCTGGTTGGATTGTTATCACGACTGCCTGGGCATTGGGTGTTTTTATTGGCGTGGTAGTGGCTGGTCCTTACAGTGGGGCACACTTAAATCCTGCGGTAAGTATTGGTTTGGCACTTGCCGGAGATTTTGAGTGGATGCTGGTGCCCAAGTACGTGCTGGCCCAGGTACTCGGCGCCATGTTTGGCTCTGGGATTGCCTGGCTGGTGTACAAAGACCATTTTGATGCAACGGATGACCCCGGATTAAAATTTGCCCCATTTGGGACGGTACCTGCGATACGAAACCTACCTTCCAATTTACTTTCAGAAATGGTAGGTACCTCGGTGTTGATCATCGTGATTTTGTATTCTACCGGACCGGTTTTGGAAGACGGCCGGAATACACCCATCGGCCTGGGTTCGCTTGGCGCACTCCCTGTAGCGTTTTTGGTTTGGGTGATTGGTCTTTCCCTGGGAGGTACTACGGGGTACGCCATCAATCCGGCCAGAGATCTAGGTCCCAGAATTATGCACCAACTGTTGCCCATAAAAGGCAAGGGCAGTTCCGATTGGGGGTATAGTTGGGTGCCAATCCTTGGTCCAATATTGGGTGCGGCGGTGGCGGCTGGAATTTACTTGCTCTTGGGTGTCGGGGGCATGGTATAAATCCTGTATTAATAGCTTCTGCCGAGAATTTGAATGCGATGGGAGTCCAGTTTAACGAAGATGAATAAAAGCAAGGTAAACGACCACAAGGACGAACCGCCGTAACTAAAAAATGGCAAGGGAATGCCGACCACCGGAAACAAGCCGATAGTCATCGCAATGTTGATAGCAAAATGAAAAAAGAGCAAACTCACCACGCAGTAGCCGTAGATTCGGGAAAAGCGTGTCTTTTGTCGCTCCGCGAGGAAAATAAGCCGCAGTAACAAGGCGACAAAAAGCGAAATCATCACGAGGCTTCCCGTCCATCCAAATTCCTCTCCCAGTGTACAGAAGATAAAATCGGTGTGCTGTTCCGGCACAAAATCGAATTTGGTCTGGGTTCCCTCCAAATAGCCTTTTCCGAGAAGTCCTCCGGAGCCGATGGCGATCTTGGACTGGGTTACGTTCCAGCCGACACCCAATGGGTCCACGTCGGGATCAAAAAGAACCATGATTCTGTTTTGCTGGTGTGGGGGGAGTTTTTCTACCACCTTGTCCAGGCTGTAGGAGTAGCCTGCCATCAGCAGCCCCAGAAGAACTATTCCCAGCATATTTTTCCAGGATTTTTTGCTCGCCAGTACCAATAATAGCACCAAAAAGCCCAATCCTCCGAATACGTACCAGGAATTCTCCACAGCAAGGGTGACTACCGACAGGCCGATCAAGCCAAGGGAAAACACGTAGTACTTTTGTGGCATTCCTTCCCGGTAAAGCATGATAAAAAAGGAGCTGTATACCATGGCCGTACCCGTGTCCGGCTGGAGCATGATCAAGGAAACAGGAAGCAAGACGATGCCTATTGCCTTCAGCTGATAGCTCAGTTTGCTCAAGTCAAAGGTGGGGTTTTCCATGAGTTTTGCCAGGGCCAAAGCGGTGGCAAATTTTGCAAACTCTGCGGGCTGGAGCCGGAAAACACCCAGTTCAAACCAGGCTCGCTGTCCATTGATTTCCTTTCCGATAAATGGGGTTAAGAACAAAATGACGACAAAAAAGAGGTACAGTACCAAACTCAGATTCTGAAAGAGCCTGTAATCGGCAACCATGATCAATACAATTAACAGGATGGCGGTTCCAATCCACACCAGCTGTTTCCCGGAATTGATGGAAAAGTCAAAAATCGACGTGGCATTTTGCTCGTCGTAGACGGCCGCATAAATGTTGAGCCATCCCACTAAAACCAGTGCAAAATACAACCCGATGGTTACCCAGTCGATCCGATCGAAATATGTTTCTTTCTGTCTCAATTAATAAATAAAATCACCGGCCAATACATACTCTTCCAACAGGGGCCTATTAATTTCTCCGGTCAGGTATTTTTCGATCAAAAGGCTCGCCGTACTTGCAGCGGCCCGGCCTCCCCATCCCGCATTCTCTACGTATACCGCAATAGCGATTTTGGGATCTTCTTTCGGGGCAAATGCGATAAAAACCGAATGGTCTTCACCTGCCGGATTTTGTGCCGTACCGGTTTTTCCAGCGATGGCTATGTCCTTCATGATTGCCCGGGAAGCAGTACCGGATAAGGCCGCTTCCATGGCATCTTGAATCAAATCAAAATGAACCGAATCAACCCCTGTGTACCACTTGGTTTTGAACTTTTCGGGAATTCGGGACGGGTCCCCACCGATGGCCTTGATCAAATGCGGGGTGTAGTAGTATCCTTTATTGGCAAATATTGCCGCCAGGTTGGCCATTTGAAGGGGGGTCACCAGCATTTCACCCTGCCCAATGGAAAGGGAATAAATGGTCGAATACTTCCAGCGTCCTTCCCCGTAAATGCGGTCATACAGCTGGCTGGAAGGGATGGACCCTCCTTTTTCACCATGGATATCGATACCCAGGCGCTCACCCAATCCGAATTTCCTAACCGATTCTCCCCATTGATCCAGGCCGATTTGGGTGTCTTTGTAGGTGTTCGGGGAAATTTCCCGGTTGATTATCTGTCGAAATGCCTGATGGTAATAGGGATTGCAGGAGTTTCGAATGGCTCCAAACAGGTTGGTGGGGCTGGCGTGTTCGTGGCAGTTTACCAGGGCTTTGTTGCAGGCAAAGGTCGTATTAGGGGTTAATATACCCTCCTGCAGCCCGATTAGCGATTGAACAATTTTAAATATGGACCCCGGGGGATACATAGCCATAATGGGCCGGTTGAAAAGGGGTTTCTCCGGATCGAGGTTGAGGGATTGGTAATTTTGGCCAAATTTAGCTCCGGTAAGAATGTTGGGATCGTATACAGGGGCAGAAATCATCGTCAGGATTTCTCCCGATTTTGGCTCAATAGCGACTACGGAACCCCGCTTTCCCTCCATTAGCTTTTCCCCATAAACCTGTAAATCCAGGTCCAGAGTGGACTGCAGGTTTTCTCCGGGGAGGGACAGTGTATCCAGGTCGCCATTTTTAAATGCACCTTTTTCTATCCCTCGCACATTTACCAGCTTGTATTTGGCTCCTTTTTTTCCCCGCAAGTCGGGCTCGTAATAGGATTCGATTCCACTCAAACCTACGTAGTCCCCTTGGGAATAATACTGCGAATTGTCGCGGTTAAGTTGAGAAGCATTGATTTCTCCGATATACCCAAGTGCGCTGGAAGCTGCCGATTGGGGATAAGACCGAACGGAGCGGGTCATGACAAACAGTCCTTTGTAATCGATGAGGAAATCCTGAATTCCCGCAAATTCCTCTTTGGAAATCTGTTTGATCAGTGGCGAGGGCTTTACCCAGGAATACTTTTTTGCCGCGTTGAAATTGGTAACCAGAAGCTCCTTTTCCACACCGAAAAGCTCACAAAACCTGGCCGTATCTTCCAGGTTAAATTCCCTTGGGATCACCATCAGGTCAAAAACCGGGTCGTTAAAAACAAGAAGCGAATTGTTTCGGTCGTATACCAGTCCACGGTAGGGATGATCCACGACACGTTGGATGGCGTTTTTTTCCGCTTTCCTCAAATAGCTGTCATCCGTAACCTGAATTAAAAATAATTTTCCCAACAGCACAAATGCTATCAACCCAATGCTGACTGCAACAACCAACGACCTACCTGTATACATTTATAGTACCCTTTCTTTTCGATAAAATATTGCTTGCACGATGCTTCCAAGAATAAACGTGAAAGCGGTGCTACTTACTACACGTATAACGAGTGGCAGGTATACTTCTGTTCCTAAACTGTCGATATAAAAAAACAGCAAGTGGTGAAGCAGTAACAATGGCAGGCTATAAAACGAAAACCAACCAATGCCCATGTTTAGTAACGTAGGTGGTACATTGTCGTCATAGCCCCCAGTGGGCGTATTTACCTTGATCCAGGAGTTTCTGATAAACCCCACCAACACGCCACTGGCCGCATGCATGCCCAGGCTGTCGTAAAACAAATCGATGAGCAGCCCCATGAAGAAACCAATAAGCATGAGTGGAATAGTCGGCATTTCGTGCGGAAGGCTCAAAATAAAAAACACATAGAGAAAACAAAAGGCATAGCCAAACAAGACCAAATCCTTGAGAATAAATACCTGAATCAGGAAATAGACCAAAAAACTACCACTGTATTTTAAAATTTTACCTGAGCTCATAGTCCTGGGGCGCTGTTTTCTATCTCCAAACTATCCAATTCCTCCCGAAGGTAGTTTTCTACCAAATAGACGTAATTCAACCGGCTGTAATCGGCACTTAAAGTCAGGGTGATGTCCAGGTAATTTCCTTCAACCCCCGGTCTGACCTCTTTTACTTTTCCTATGGAAATTCCTTCCGGAAAGACGGCGTTGTATCCCGAGGTGACGATTTCTTGCCCAGGGACAACCTCTACATGGCGGGGCACATACAGCAATTTGGCCTCATCCGATTTGAGTCCGTCCCATTGGGTGGACCCGATGACTTCCGTATCCTTGATTTTGGAGGAGATCAATAGGTCGGTATGTAATACGGAAATGACCGAAGAAAAATGAGTGCTTGAACCCTTCACCCGGCCGATTACCCCTTGTTCATTAAAAACCCCCATTCCCTCTTTTATTCCGTGAATGATTCCCTTATTGAGTGTCAGGTAATTTTGGCTGAGGTGAATGGAGTTATTGATCACTCTGGCCGACCAGAATTCGAAGGAATTGGCCAGGACGCTATCCAGCGTAAACTCCACCGAATCCCGAACAGGGGTGAGTTGGTCTAGCCGGTTGAGCAGAGAGGCATTTTTTTCTGCCAGCGATTGGTTGACGGTGTAGAGCGAAAAATAAGACATGAAATTGGTTTTCACTGCAAGCAGGTTTCCGGTCAGTTTGTTGCTACTATTGAAAAAAACGGCACCCTGTGGTGAATTATGTGTGAAAACGATCCCTACGGCCAACATCTCCAGGACTAGAAAAAGAATAAGTGCCCTCAGACGGTATAAAAATAAAACTATTTGTTGCATTCTGCTTTTACGTCATGAGTACGGTTCTAAAATTATTGATATTTTTTAATGCATTTCCGGTGCCTCTGACCACTGCGCGTAGCGGGTCTTCTGCAATATGGATCGGTAATTTGGTTTTTTGGTGCAACCGCCGGTCCAGGCCTTTGAGTAATGCGCCGCCTCCCGTCAGGTGAATGCCATTATCGTAGATATCCGCAGAGAGCTCCGGAGGTGCAATCTCCAATGCCTTTAAAACGGCTTCTTCGATTTTCGAAACCGATTTGTCCAATGCAAAGGCAATCTCGGAATACGAGACTTTGATGACTTTCGGAATACCTGTCATCAAGTCCCTACCCCGGATTTCGTAATCCTCCGGCGCATCGTCCAATTCGGTCAGGGCAGAACCAATCGCAATTTTGACCTTTTCTGCAGAGCGTTCACCGATCAGCAGGTTATGCTGCCGGCGCATGTAGTCCAAAATGTCTTTGGTAAACGTGTCGCCGGCCACCCGGATGGATTGATCCGCCACAATCCCGGATAAGGCGATCAAGGCGATTTCTGTGGTACCTCCTCCAATATCAACGATCATGGAACCCATCGGTTTTTCGATGTCAATCCCGATACCTATAGCAGCGGCAATTGGTTCGTAGATCATGTAGACTTCTTTTCCACCCGCATGTTCGGCCGAATCCCGTACGGCTCTTTTTTCTACTTCCGTAATGCCAGACGGAATACAGATCACCATCCGGTGGGATTGGGGAAACATGCCCTTGTTGTGTCCAGGAATCATCTTAATGAGGCCCCGGATCATTTGTTCCGCCGCGTAAAAATCGGCGATCACACCGTCTTTTAAGGGACGGATGGTTTTGATGTTTTCATGCGTTTTCTCGTGCATGTTCATGGCTTCCCTGCCCACGGCGAGCACTTTATTATTGGTCTTATCGATCGCAATGATCGATGGCTCGTCCACCACTATTTTCTCTTTATGAATTATAAGTGTATTGGCTGTACCCAAATCAATGGCAATGTCACTGGAAAAAAAGTCAAATAATCCCATCTTGGTCCTTTCTAAATTAAATGATTATTGGTTCTTTAAAGTTAGCACATTTCGGCCCTTTAAAAGAACGGGTGCTCACAAAAATAGTACCTTATTTCGGATTTATTCCGTTAAGCATTCCCCTATTTATTCGTAATTATTTGGAAACCAGGAAAAATTCGGCGAAGGGGAAAACCTTCGCTGAATTTTTTTTCAGCCTGTGCCACAGGTTGCAGCTGGCAAAAGGATACGGCGTATCAATGCTTGAAATGACGGACTCCTGTCATTACCATACTCATACCGTGTGCATCGCAGTAGTCGATACTTTCTTTGTCTTTTATAGAGCCCCCTGGCTGAACGACTGCCCGAATTCCCGCCTGATCGGCTATTTCTACACAATCTGGAAAAGGGAAAAAGGCGTCGGAGGCCATCACTGCACCTTGCAGATCAAAGCCAAATTCCCGTGCTTTTTCAATGGCTTGTTTCAGCGCATCCACTCGGCTGGTTTGACCCACCCCGCTGGAAAACAACTGATCTTTATTACTCAGAACGATCGTATTGGACTTGGTATGTTTGCAAATTTTCAGCGAAAATACCAGGGCGTCCATCTCGTCGGCCGTAGGCGCTTTCTTGGTTGCCACCTCAAAATCAGCCTTGCTTTCCGTTTTCAGGTCTTTGTCTTGCTGAACAAAGCCATTCAGAAGTGTTTTTACCTGATGTGTCCCAGTGAGTTTGATTTTTTTCTTCAGCAGAATTCGGTTTTTCTTCCCTTTCAAGAGATCCAATGCAGCTTCCTCATAGTCCGGTGCTATCAACACCTCAAAAAACAGGCCATGCATGGCCTCTGCTGCCGGTAGGTCTACTGGCTTGTTGGTAATCAATACCCCTCCAAAAGCAGAAATCGTATCCGCAGCAAAGGCCTTTTCGTAGGCTTCCTTCACCGTTTGCCCCAATGCTACCCCACAGGCGTTGGTATGTTTGAGAATGGCAAATGCGGTTTCGTCTGGAAATTCATCGATTAGTGCCACAGCAGCATCTACATCAACAAGGTTGTTGTAAGAGAGCTCTTTTCCATTTAATTGGTCGAACAACTCGCTTAAATCACCGAAAAAGTGAGCGCTCTGATGGGGGTTTTCTCCGTATCGAAGCTGTTTGGCCTTGTTTTCGCTGACCTTCAATGCCGGAATCTTTTCTTCCCGGTTGAAATAGGTAAAGATCTGGCTATCGTAATGCGAAGAAACATGAAAAGCCCGGGCAGCAAAGTACCTTCGGTCTCCTAAGGAAAGGCTTCCATTTTGGGAACGGAGCTTTTCTTCCAATTCTCCGTATTGTTCCCGGGAGGCTACGATCGTCACATCCTGAAAATTTTTTGCAGCAGCACGAATAAGGGCAATTCCGCCGATATCGATTTTTTCAATGATGGCCTCTTCCGGTGCACCCGATGCCACGGTCTCTTCAAACGGATACAGGTCCACGATGACCAAATCGATCGCTGGAATGGCATATTCTTTTGCCTGGTTCACATCCGCGTCGTTTGCCCTTCGGTGGAGGATTCCTCCAAATACCTTCGGGTGGAGGGTTTTTACCCTTCCTCCAAAAATGGAGGGATAGCCGGTAAGTTCCTCTACAGGAGTGACGTCGGCACCTTGCTCTTCGATAAACTTCTGGGTGCCTCCGGTAGAATATATTTTCACGCCCTGTTGTTTGAGAAGGGCAATAATGGGCTCAAGGTTGTCTTTATAAAAGACAGAAATTAGTGCAGATTGTATTTTCTTTTCAGCCATTAGGTTCGTTATTTTTTTCCTTTTCCAAAGCAGGCAATAGATCCAACTCTTTACCGCCAATAGTTCGGAAAATTCATCGGTAAGTAAACTAGTTTGATTCGTTTAAGAGGGCAAAGTTAGAAAAATCAGGGCATTAAATCAGGCTTTCGATCACATTTGGGTAGTATTTGTGTTCGAGTTCGTGTACTTTTTCGGCGATTTGCTCGGGACTGTCCGCCTCGGCAATCGGAACGGCTGCCTGAAAAACGATTTTTCCTTCATCGTAATTCTCGTTGACCAAATGAATCGTGATACCGGTTTCCCTGTCTCCTGCTTGCTTCACAGCCTGATGAACGTTCATCCCGTACATACCTCTCCCACCATAATTGGGGAGTAGGGCAGGATGGATGTTGACGATTTTGTCCGGGAATTGCTGTATCAGCGCAGGTGGGATTTGCAGCAAAAACCCGGCAAGAACGAGCAAATCCACCTGGTGGTGTCGAAGTGTTTCTGCCAAGCCTCCGTTTTTCAGGTCGGCTTTAGAAAAAACAACGGTAGGAACGTCAAACATTTTTGCTCGCTCCAGTGCGTAGGCCTCTTTTTTATTGGAGGCGAGCAAGACAATTTTTCCTTTGGGAGATTGGCGGAAGTATTCCATGATTTTTTGGGCGTTGGTCCCACTTCCGGAGGCTAGAATGGCAATGTTTTTCAAGATAAGCGGTGGTTTTGGTTCAGCTACAAAATTACAAAGGAAAATGAACGGCGTTTAGGTCACGTGTGGAAAAAACCAGCGGCTACTCCGAAGGGAAATGAACCACTACCTCAGGGTGCATGGTGTAAAACCGAAACCGGGCGCCGTCGTGGACCAATATACCACTTGATTTGTTGTCCCCAGTGATGGGATTTTGAGGATATTTTGTCCAGTGAATCAAATCGCTGGACACGGCAACATTCATCGTCCAATCACTCCAGTCTTCCAGTGAGGTACCGTGGTAAAAGGCGTAATAGTAGCCTTGGTAGCGAATTACCTGATTTACTGCCAACCCGTACTGATCGTAGGTTTCCGGCCCCATACGGATCACCGGATCGTCCTGTACGTTGGTCCATACCTTACGATCGGTGGAGGTGGCCAACCAGATGCCCTGGTCGTTTCGTTCGTAAAACAGGTGCCAGGTTCCGTCTTCCACCCAAACACTGGGCGTACCATAGGGACCTTCGTCCAAGGGTGACCCGTCGGTTTTTCGGATATCCAGGCTACCCTGGTTTTCCCAATGGATTTTATCGGTAGAGGTCAGCATTTTCGCAATGTCGTCTTTTCCTTCAGCAAACATGTAGTACGTTTCTCCCTCTTTCCAAACCATCATGTCTTCTACCCAGCTTGCTTCGAAAATGGGATTGGCGTCGGAACGCTCCCAATGAAAACCGTCCTCCGAAAAGGCATAGCCCAGTTTGAGGATGGTACCCGGATCGTATCCTTCAAAACCCGTATACCACAGGTGATACCCGTCTTCCTCTTTTAGGATAAACCCCCTTTCCCGGATCTTTCGGTCCCAGGTATCTTCACCTGTACCTCTAAATATGGGGTTGTCAGGCAGAGGAGAAAAGGAGATGATTTCTTTGGGGAATGGATTGGTGGCTGCAGGGTCACCGTTTTCTGTGTCGCCGGATTCGGATCGGCAAGCAAAGAAAAGCAAACCAAGAACAAAGAAGGCGAATTGTATCAAAACGTGTTTCATCCTCCAATATACAGTAATGTGCGAAAAGATTAAAGAAAGCTCATGCTTAGAATACCAGTTAGCATGAGTAGTTTAGACAGTTTACTCAATTCTGTAAAATGAGACCTGCGGTCGGCTTTGTAAATTTTAAACATGAACAAGCAGAAAAATATGCTTAGAATGCCAAAATAAAAGAATAAAAGCGGTTCGTTAAGCCGGAAGGTCACGATGAGAATGGCTGCGACGAAAAAGAAAGCGATGATGAAAATAACTTGTTTCGTCTTTCTGAAGCCCAATACAATGGGGAGGGTCCGGCAGCCGTGTTTTCGGTCCCCATTTCGGTCTTCGATGTCTTTCAGAATTTCCCGGATTAGATTAATAAAGAAGGCAAACAAGGCGTAGGTAAGGATCAGTAGCTCTGCTTTTTGGTAATAGAGTCCTACAATCCAAATGGCCAGGCCGGTAAGTGACGCGACGGTAAGGTTGCCAATAAAGGGGAGGCGCTTGAGTGAATTGCTGTACAGCCAAAGCAGGAAAGCAGCAATAAAGGTAATGGCACCGATCTTTGGGTGCACCAGCACCCCTAGTAAAATACCCACTAGATTCATTACGGTGTGTAGAATCATGACCATTCTCCGCTTCATTCCTCTCCCAATGACCACGGCTTTGGGTCGGTTTACGTAGTCGATCTTCACATCGTAGTAATCGTTGATCATGTACCCGGAGGCAGTCAGAATCACCGTGGAAGTGACCAGGAGGTATAGGTGATAATCCAGCAAAACCGGCTGCCCCGAGCGGCTGGTTTCGATCAGGAAAAAAGCGGTCATGATCTGGGCAAATGCCACCAAGAGCAGGTTTCCCGGGCGAATAATCTTCACAAAGGCACTAAACGTAAAGACCGGGGATGCCTGCAATTTTCTCATGGTACAAAATAACGACAAAAGGACCAATGAGGATACTATTTCCCGGAAAAAATCCCCATCATTTGTGATTAATTAAAATGGCTACTGCTGATGGAATATCAGTGACTGTCAATGATGTTTTGAGAGATCACTTGGTAAATTTCTGCCAGTTTTTCGTCAGAGGAAAGGTAGTGGAGGTGGTTTTCCAGGGTGTCGAAGTCGCCTCGTACCGCCGGACCTGTCTGGGCAGCGCGCGCCCCCATCTGCAGGCTTTTGTTGATTTGTTCCACCACCAGTGGTTTCAGCATGTTGAAATCGAGTCCTTGCTGCCTCATCAGAGATTCTGCCAGTAGCAACATATGGTTTGTGAAATTTGAGGCAAAAACAGCGGCGATATGAATGGACCGGCGCTTGGCGGAAGAGACCAGATAACTGGGGGAAGAAAGGCTTTTACAGATGTTTTTGAGCATTTTCAGGGTTTCTGGCTCTTCGGATTCCAATAAAAAGGGGACTTCTTCAAAACCAATTTCTCTTCCTTTGCTTAGACTTTGCAGGGGGTAGAGGATCCCCGTATAATCGGCCGAACTGTAGGCCAGAATATCCAGGGGAAGTGTTCCGCTGGTATGCAGCAGGGTACTCCTCTCCGGGAGCAGAATGGCTTCGGCGATGTCGGGGATGGCGGCATCGCTGACAGCAAGGATGTAGATGCGTGCGGCACTTTCGGTGAAATCCAGGCTGTCACATGCCTCGGTCCCGTAAAGCCGGGAGGCAAGTTGCCCGGCAGCAGCGAGGTTTCTTCCGTAGACTTCGGTCACGACGTGCCCTGCGCTTTCCAAGGCTGCTGAAAGGTGGTAGGCCACGTTTCCGGTACCGATAATTGCTAGCTTGTATTTCATGGGGTTTATTATTGTCGTTAAGCGGTACTATGCCTGTCCCGACCTTCGGTTGCATCTCGCATGCGGCATAAATTCCCTTAAGGTTATGGCCTGCGGTATGCCATGCGGTCGGCCGGCTTGATTTCATGCCGGCAAATTAAAAAAAATAACCCCCAAAATTAATTGGGGGTTGGGATAATCGTTCAAGTAAAGCACCGGCATTTATTCCAGTCCCTTCTTTTTCATTTTCTGAAATTCGTCAAACCTACGGAAAATCGCAACCGAAAACCCAATGAGCATCACGATGGTGCCCAACCAGAGCACATTGATCATGGGCTTCACCGCCGCTTTCATGACCACGTAGTCCTTTTGGTAGGTGTCTACCTTGAAGACAAACTTGTTTTCCTCGGGGACAATGTTTTCCACCTCTACCCGAATTCCCAGGTCATTGTCGATGTCCGGAATTTTGCCTACCTGATTTCCTCGAATCAGGAAAATGGGCGCCAGCTTTTTCTCCACGTCGTAGTCTAGGATGGTAAGGTTGGCCTTCACCGCCACGTCTCCTTCTTCCAGCGGCAGGCCATCCAACTCGTTGACCACCTCGGCTCCCTCAAAGCGGGTAACAAAATCGTTGATGAAAAACTGTTCCCCGGGAGCTGCATTTACCCGATCGCCTTCTTTCCATTCCGGTTCTTCGTAGTCGTTGATTGCGGAAACGTGCGTGTAGAGGTCCCGGGTGAGGTATCGTTTGGAATCCGGCGAAGAGATCAACCCCATGGTGGGGTTTGGCTGAGACATGGGAAACAGGGTGAATTTCAGATCGTCTTCCTGGTAATACTCCACTTTGAAATAGGAGTTTTCTTCTAGTACCAACTTCACCGTATCTCCTTTCTGGTGGTACAGTTGGTCATTTATAGCGATGTCTCGTACGGCTATGGATTGGTTAATTTCGCCGGTGGCTTCCAGCGCATCCGCTTTGACATATCCAGGGACGCCTACTACCTTCTTGTACCTGCCTCGGTAGATGACCTCATATTCTTTCATCTGCAGGGGCTTGTTGATCCAGAGAAGGACATTTTCTTTGTTCAACTCGTCCTCCCAGTCTTTTTTATAGGTCAAGCCGGACATGTTGATGGAAATGGTGTCCGAATACCCGGAAGAAAACATCACCCCAATTAGCACCATGCCCAGTCCAATGTGTGCGAGGGAGCCTCCGGAGAGTTTGAATGTTTTCTTTTTAAGAAGCTTGATGAGTATGGTGCTATTGGCTACGATGGTAAAAGCCCCTGCCAAAACGATCACGATGTAGGTGATATCGTAAACTTTTCCAATGGTAATGATCAGGGCGGCCAGTACCATGGATACGATATAGGGCGTAATCAGGGCATTTTTCAAATCCTGTTTATCCATTTTATTCCACCAGAAAAACTGCCCGATACCGGTAAGCAAGGCCAAAGCCACGGCAAACCAGAGTTGGAACTTGGTGTAAAAACCAATCTGATCGGCTGGAGGCGCCAAATTAGAGAGCCCACCAAAGCTCTCCACCAGGGCGTTGTAAACCGGGATGGAGGTAGGTACGATGACCTGAAAAGCCATTAAACCCAAGGTAGTTGCACCGATAAAAATCCAAAATTCCCGGGAATACACAGAAGCTTCTTTTTCCGAAGTCGGGATGTGTTTCCATTCCCTGACCGCCAGGAAGATTGCCACGGCTAAAAAGAAGAGCATGTAAATCAATAACTGCCCGGAGAGGCCCAAATCGGTAAAGGAATGCACCGAAGAGTCACCCAATACCCCACTTCGGACCAAAAACGTGGCATACAATACCAAAATAAAGGAGCTGATCACCAGTACCATGGAGGTTTTCAAAGCAGTGGAACTCTTTTTAAACGTGATCATGGTGTGAATAGCTGCTACCATGATTAGCCAGGGAACATACACGGCATTCTCAACAGGGTCCCAATTCCAGTATCCGCCGAAATTGAGCGTAACATAGGCCCAGTAAGCCCCCATAATGATGCCCATTCCCAAAATCATGGCAGAAAATATGGCCCAGGGCAACGCTGGACGGATCCACTCGGAGTATTTTTTTAGCCCAAGACCGGCCATCAGGAAGGCAAAGGGGATCAGGGTGGAAGCGTAGCCTAAGAAAAGCGTGGGAGGGTGTATGACCATCCAAATATTTTGCAAAAGCGGATTTAATCCCGTGCCGTCCTCGGGGACAAATTCCGGATTGATCTGAAAGATCGGGGCTTCGGATACGTCCCGTAGCAACATAAACGGGGAACTTCCGATTTTTAGGTCGCCGATGACCACACCCAGAATCATGGAAACGAGAAATGCCTGTACCAGCATAAAAACCAGCATGACAGGACCTTCCCAAAATTTATTGGTGTGAATAACGACCAGGCCCAATACCACGTTCCAGAAAATCCAGAGGATAAATGCTCCTTCCTGCCCTTCCCAGAAACTCGAGATCATGTAATGAACCGGCAATCCCATGGAGGAATGCGAATAGGCATAAAAATATTCAAACCGGTGATTGTATATGATTTCGAACAAGGAAAACGCGATGGCTACCGATGCAATTCCGTGGATGTAGAACGTGATCCTGCTGAAATTTCGCCAGGATGCCTTTTCCAATTCGCCTGCACGGGTATAATAATAGTAAGAAACAGCCGATACCAAGGCACTGACAAAAGCCAGAATTACCATGAAATGGCCCAGGTTACCCATAAAGGTATTCATCATGTGTTACGTAATTTTAAAGGTGTGCGAAATTTCGGCAGTCTTATGAAGAGGCGGTTTTGACATCCGTTTCCTGGTATTTGGAAGGACATTTCATGAGGATTTTGTCCGCGACAAACATTTCCTCGCTCTTGTAGGTGCCGATGACTACCACTTGTTCGGATCGGATAAAATCCGCCGGAACCGGTTCGTTGTAGTACACTTGCTGTTCCGTCCCGTCATTGTCAACCATAATGAAGGTAAAGGAGGTTTTGTCCTGACCAACTTCGATGCCCACTACCTCTCCATTCCGGTCTTTTTTTAACTCGCCCACCACGTGGATAGCCTCGGTTTTGCCGTTGACTGCCATCGTTTTAGCCGTGGAAAAACTTTCGTAGGTGCTGGCATCTCCGATGGAGGTAATGATGATGATAATGGCCAGCCCAATGATTCCCAGGCCGATAATATGTCCTCTTTTCATGGTTTATTTGTTAAATCTTTTCTCCAGTCCGCTGATCTTCCGGTCTGTCTGTATGACATAAACCAGAATTCCCCCCAAAACAATTCCAATTATGGTTACTAAAACGTATATTTTTCCATCCGAGCGCATTCCATCTGCCATTTGAACGGAGGAGTTCTGATAATCTTCCTCAGTGATGCCTATTTTGTCCTGCGCTTTCAGACTGATGCTTGCCAGTAAAAGCATTGCAACGATGTATTTTTTCATGTTATTGATTGATCAAATGGTCTTCTAATTTTCTTTCCAGACGTCTGTAACGGACGCGAAGGGTGCTGATCCAGGCTCCCAATAGGGTCCACCCGATAATGGCGGGGTAAAATACCGTTCGCAGCTTGCTATCCATGTCATAGGCGTTAAACCCTGGATTTCCACCGTTTCCCGGATGGAGACTATCGGTCAGGCGGGGTAAAATGAAAATCAAGGGGATGAATGCGGCAAATGCAAAAATGCTGTATACAGCGCTTATTTTGGCCCGTTGGTACACGTCGGTCAACGAGTTACGCAAGACCAAATAGGCAAAATACATGAGCAAGCCAATGGCGGAAGCGTTTAATTTTGGGTCATTGGTCCAATAGTCGCCCCAGGTAAACTTTGCCCAGATCATTCCTGTGCTAATCCCTACCACCCCAAAGAGAATGGCCGTGTTTGTAAACTCCACTGCCAGGTCGTCGTACCTTAATTCTCCGGTGCGAAGATGCTTGACGCCGTAATACACCGAAACCATCAGCATTAGCAGCATCCCAAACCACATGGTGACGTGAAAAAAAAGCGCGCGAATGGTCTCGTTTAGAATCGGAAGTCGAGGCACCTCTATCAGCAGTCCCGCTACGATGGTGTAAGCCAGTAAGAGAATAGCCAGAATTTTCCACCAGTAAGTTTTCATAGACGATCAAATTTTGAGCAATATTGCCTTTTCTGGAACGCTTACTTCCGGTAAACGATCTTCGGGTAAGGAAGGGTTTTCGGAGGGCCGCGCTGCTTGAAAAAAGGCAGGTATTACCTGGTATAACCACAGGCAAAATTAAAGGTTTATACGTGATTTATTCACATTTGTCTGGTTTATTTGCTTATCGGTCAAAGCATCCGAGAAGGTGGCTCCTTTTGCTGCTAAAAGGCGTACTAACTGCGCCACAAGTAAGGGAAAAGAATGTACGAAGAAACGGCTACGATGGCGTTGATGGCAAGGAGGGTAAGGATTTTATCCAGATTTATTTCCCTGTCCAAGCCATCGATCGCGTTTTTTGAAACCTGAATGGCCATTAGCAAAATGGGAATCAAGACGGGAAAACTTAAAATTGCCATCAGGGTGCCGTTATTGCTGGCTTTCGAAGCAATGGCAGATACCATGGTAAGCGAAGCCGAGAAGCCAATGGCTCCCAGGAGTAGGTTGAGCAAAAACAGCGGTTGATCGGCAACCGGGTTGCCAAATACCAGGCCAAATACCAGGTAACCGAGTAAGGCCAGCACCAGCGTCAGAAGGGTGTTGTAAATGGTTTTGGACAGGATGATCGCTTCCGGGGAAGCAATCATGTAGTAGTACAATTGCCTTCCCTGGTGTTCCTGTATAAAGCTTTTTGCCACGGCATTCACCGAAGAAAACAGGATGATGATCCAATACAGCGCGTTCCATACGGGAACTCCCAGGTTTCCCTTACCCGCTCCCATACTAAGATAGGCGATAAAAATGGTGCTAACCACGTACAGGAGGATGCCATTGATGGCATATTTTTGGCGCCATTCCAGTACCGCCTCTTTCTTTACCAATAGAATAATCTCCTTCCACATACAGGACAAAGATAGGGATAGCCCGATATACTTTCGGGCAGATAGGGGATTAATTTACTCCATGGCGAGTGAGGATTAGCCCAAATTGCAAAAAAAAAGTATCCTACGTGTACAGCAGAAGTTTCCGCGTTTTTTTCCGGCTGACGCTGAACGGAACAAATTTCAAACCTTAGCTAATTGAGATGAACGAAAAGCAGAGCACAGGACTTGCCCAACGGAGAAGATTTCTAAAGCACCTCATCGTAGGAATGGCCGCAGGTACAGCCCCACTACCTAGGCTGCAGGCGAAGAATGCAACCACCCTTCCAGCCGATCAAAAGTCCTTTGTACCGGTCATGCTGACGCCGTATAAAAAGGACAAATCCATCGACTACAAGGGATTGGAAGCTTTGACCGACCATTACCTGGAAGCGGGAGCAAAGGGCATGTTTGCTAACTGCCTGAGTAGCGAAATGTATGAATTAACTCCAGAAGAACGCCTGAGGGTCACAAAAACCGTTGTAAAACGGGTCAATGGTCGGTTTCCCGTAGTTTCCACAGGATCCTTTGGCAGCAATGCCGGGGAAAAAGCTGATTTTACCAAGCGGCTTGCGGACACTGGCGTGGATGCGGTCATTTGCATTACCGCTCATTTTGCAGAGGCCGCCGAAACGGACGAGGCAATGATTCGCCGTTTGGAGGATTATCTCGGCCAAACCGAATCCCTGGCCTTGGGAACCTACGAATGTCCAAGGCCCTACAAACGGATCTTGTCCCGGAAGGTATTGGCGTTTCTTTTGGAAACGGATCGTCTGGTATACCACAAAGATACCACGGAAGATATCGATGCCATTCGTGAAAAATTGGCCGCATCCCGAGGTAGTGGATTGGACCTGTACAACGCTCATATGGGAAGTGCCGTGGGCTCGCTTCGCGAAGGAGCGGCCGGCTTGTCTCCAATAGCGGGGAATTATTACCCCGAAGTGATCGCCTGGATGTGTCAACATGCCACTGACCCAGAACGAAGGGAAGACGTGGATTGGCTTCAGGAGAAGGTTCGGGAGATGGAGACCCGGATTACCGCAAATTACCAGCTATCTTCCCGGTATTACCTAAACAAATCGGGTTTGCAACTGGAGTTGACAAGCCGGGGTGCCAACCAACCGCTTACCCCCGATCAACGGCTTGTCGTCGACCGGGCCTATGCGGAAGTACAGGTGTGGAAAGAAAGGCTGGGAATCAGCTAATCCATTCGAAGCCCAGGTAGGGCACCAATACCTGCGGCATGCGTATGCCCTGGTCGCTTTGGTTGTTTTCGAGTAGAGCTGCCACAATTCGAGGCAATGCCAAAGCACTGCCGTTAAGCGTGTGCGCCAATACGGTCTTTTTGTCCTGATTTTTGAAGCGGAGTTTTAGGCGATTGGATTGGTAGGTTTCAAAATTGCTCACCGAACTCACCTCCAACCAGCGTTCCTGCGCTGCAGAGAAGACCTCCATGTCATAGGTAAGGGCAGCCGTGAACCCCATGTCTCCTCCGCAAAGGCGCAGCACGCGGTAGGGCAGCTCCAATTTTTGCAGCAGCCCCTGCACATGCAGGCTCATCTCCTCCAGACTCGGATAGGATTGGTCGGGGTGGGTGATTTGAACAATTTCGACCTTGTCAAATTGATGCAGCCGGTTTAGCCCCCGCACGTGTGCTCCCCAGTTTCCGGCCTCTCTTCTGAAACAAGGTGTGTACCCGGCATTTTTTTTGGGAAGATCACTTTCACTAAGCACCTCATTACGGTACATGTTGGTGATGGGTACCTCGGCCGTGGGGATCAGGTAAAGCCCATCCGCGCCAGCCAAGTACATCTGCCCTTCCTTGTCCGGTAATTGACCTGTGGCATAGCCGCTTTCTTCGTTGATTAAGATTGGGGGTTGTACCTCCTTGTAGCCTGCCTTTTCGGCCTCATCCAGGAAAAAGTTTATCAACGCTCGTTGCAATTTGGCTCCTTTGCCTTTGTATACAGGAAACCCAGCGCCAGTTATTTTAACACCCAATTCGAAATCCACGATATCGTATTTTTTGATCAACTCCCAATGGGGCATTTTTTGCGTACCTGTTAACGCGGGAATGGTTCCCTTTTGCAAAACTACTTCGTTATCCTCAGCAGATTTTCCCGCCGGGACGGATGGGTGTGGAACATTGGGGATTGTATAAAGCAGACGGATTAGTGATTCCTCGCAGGTCGCGTAGTCCTCCTCCAGCGCTTTTACCTTTGATTTAATTGCTGCTGTTTGGCGTTTGGCGGCCTCGGCTTCCTCTTTTTTACCTTCTTTCATCAATTGCCCGATTTGTCTGGCCATGGCGTTGGACTCGGCTTGCAGGCCGTCCCGCTCTACCTGGGTCTGCTTCCGTTTATCGTCCAGTTTCAGCACTTCCTGAAGTAAAGATTCGGGTTCAGGAAGGTTTCTTTTTTTCAATCCTTCGCAGGCACGATCGAAATGATCTCTGATTTCATTTACCTGAAGCATGTGTATGGGGCTTTTTTCGTTGAAAATTTTAGGCTGCAAAGATAAGGAATAAGTTCCGGGCAAGGGGTATATTCCGGATATTTTGGAATAGCGGATTGGCAAAATTGTGCGAATTGACTATCTTCAAACTTTATCTTTTATTTAACCCATTAATCAGCGTATGAAATTTACTGTTTTTGCATTAGCCGTATTCCTCGTATCGTTTGCTGGGGTTCAGGCCCAGGAAGATCCCCTTCGGATCATCATGATCGGCGCCCACCCGGACGATTGTGACATTAAAGGTGGCGGTACCGCCGCTTTGTTTGTAGCCATGGGGCACAAGGTCAAATTTGTTTCGGTGACCAATGGCGATGCCGGACACATGGAAGAGGGAGGAGGCATGCTGGCGAAAAGGCGTATTGCGGAAACCCAGGAAGTAGCCCGGCGGCTGGGCGTGGACTATGACGTACTGGATAACCACGACGGTGAATTGCTTCCAACGCTTGAAATCCGTCTTCAAATAATCCGTAAGATTCGCGAATGGGATGCGGATGTAGTCATCGCGCCACGCCCAAATGACTACCACCCTGACCACCGCTATACGGGTGTGTTGGTGCAGGATGCCGCCTACATGGTCGGCGTACCCAACGTGGCTCCCGATACGCCTCCCTTGCGGAAAAACCCGGTCTTTTTGTACTTCCAGGATCATTTCCAAAAGCCCAACCCCTTTGAACCACACGTAGCGATTGATATTACCCAGGTGATCGATAAAAAGATTGACGGCATGGACGCACACGTGTCCCAGTTTTATGAATGGCTTCCCTGGATTGGTGGCTATGCAGACGAAGTTCCCGAAGGGAAAGAGGAGCGAAAAGAATGGCTCAAGGGAAAACGATTTGGAAGCATTACACCTGCGGTCAGAAGCAACCTGGAAAAGTGGTACGGGTCTGCCCGGGCGGAGCAGGTTGGGTACGCGGAAGCATTTGAAGTGTGTGAATACGGGTCACAGCCAACCGAGGAGGACCTAATGCGACTTTTTCCCATGCTGGGGAAATAAGATTTTAACTCATCCGCAACTAGAAAACGAAAGAAACTTTATGAACGAAAAAACGATCGTCGTCACCGGCGGGGCCAGTGGCATTGGACTTGCTATCGTTAAAAAATTTGCTGGCGCAGGTGCCAGGGTGTACCTGCTGGATTTCAATGAGGCCAGCGGGCAAAAAGTCAGTAGGGAATTACAAGAAACGGGGTTGGAGGTAGAATTCCGGCAGGCAGATGTATCCGTGGGGGCACAGGTGCAGGAGGTAATGGATAGCATTCCCGGGAACATCGATGTTCTGGTAAACAATGCCGGCATTTCCCATATTGGAAACCTGGAAAGCACGGAGGAGGCAGACCTGGATCGCTTGTATGCCGTAAATATCAAGGGGGTGTTTCATTGCTCCAAAGCGGTTATTGGACGGATGAAATCCCAGGGAGGGGGCGTTATCATCAACATGGCATCGGTATCAGCGACCATGGGCATACCCGACCGGTTTGCCTATTCCATGTCCAAAGGGGCCGTATTGAATATGACCTTGACCATTGCCCGGGATTATGTAACCGACAATATCCGGTGCAACGCCATTTCTCCCGCACGGATTCATACGCCCTTTGTGGATGACTACCTGGCCAAAACCTATCCCGGAAAGGAAAAGGAAGTTTTCGATCAACTGGCAGCCACACAACCGGTAGGAAGAATGGGTAGCCCGGAGGAAGTGGCCAATATGGCCTTTTTCCTGGCATCCGACGAAGCTGCTTTTTTGACCGGGGCGGATTACCTGGTAGACGGCGGCTTTTGTAAATTAAAAATGTAACCTATACTATAAAACTAAGATAACACATGAAACTGATTCGTTTTGGAAAAGCGGGGAATGAAAAACCCGGAATTGTTACTGACTCGGGAAAATTGCTGGATTGTTCGGCTTTCGGCGCCGATTGGACCGCTGAATTTTTGGGTGATCCGAATCGCCTGGAGGCACTTAAGCAGTGGCTTGCAGTCAACGCTGCTTCCTGCCCGGAGATCGCTCCTTCCGAGCGGTTGGGATCGCCGGTTCCCTACCCCTCGAAAATTATGTGCGTGGGATTGAATTATTCCCTGCACGCCAAAGAAAGCGGGATGGAGGTTCCCAAGCAGCCGGTCTTGTTTATGAAAGCTACCTCCGCGCTGACCGGTCCCTTTGATCCCATCAAGCTTCCCAGAAATTCCAAGGCCACGGATTGGGAAGTGGAGTTGGCAATTGTTATCGGTAAGAAGGCGAGTTATGTTTCAGAGGAAGACGCCATGGATCATGTATTTGGCTACGTGCTGCACAACGACGTCAGCGAGCGGGATTTTCAATTGCACCATGGCGGGCAATGGGTAAAAGGAAAGAGCTGCGACACCTTCGCCCCCTTGGGTCCGTACCTGGTGAGTAGGGATGAAATAGCGGATCCCCACCAATTGCGCCTGTGGTTGAAGGTAAATGGCGAGACCATGCAGGACAGTACGACCTCTGATCTGGTGTTCAACGTACCGCAGCTGGTAAGTTACATTAGCCAATACATGAGCCTGTTACCGGGAGACATCATCAGCACCGGAACACCCGCCGGGGTAGGAATGGGGCTCAAGCCACCGAGGTATTTGAAGGCAGGCGACGAAGTAGAATTGGGCATAGATGGTCTGGGGGTTTCCAGGCAGCGTGTAGAGGCACCGTAGGCAAACGCGTGATCGCGCGAAGCAATACAGGAACGAGAAGGCAACACCATGTTTGCCTTCTCTTTATTCGTCGACGTTATCAAAATAGACTTTTACATGCACACTCATTTTTTCCCGAAAGCTGGAGGGCGTGCCTACTTTTAGGTCCTGCAGTAAATCCCGGTGCGAAACGGCATTCTTAACGGCAGTTTTGCCAATGATTTGCCCGCTGTGGACCAGATTAAAAATGGGGTACACCATTTTTTGAAAGCGTAGTAGGGTTTGGTTACCGGATAATTTTTTTTACCCTTATATTACAACAATTTGGTGCTTTTAGGCCATATGGCTGTCAAACGAACAGAATTGGCCAAAAGAGCCTGCTGCTTTGTAAATTGCCTTTACATGAGTTTTATACTAAGCCATCCAACCTATGAAAACGAAAAAACGTGCATTTACCTTAGAAATTCTTTTGCTGATTGCCCTGGCGATACAGGCCTGTGGAGGTGGAGATTCCAGGCAGGGAAGCAAGGTCTCTGCATCGGAAAGACAAATTGAGCGGAAATTAGTGCTGAATCCGGGTGAAGATAATCCCCGAAATAGTGAGGGCGACTTCATTGCATTGAAAGACGGTCGACTCCTTTTTGTGTATTCCCATTACTATGGAGAATCTTCTAGTGACCATGCCACCGCCTTTCTTGCGGGCAGGTATTCCTCCGATCAGGGGGAGACCTGGACAACCGAGGACGAGGAAATTCTTCCTAACGAAGGAGGGATGAACGTCATGTCGGTATCGCTGCTTCGCCTGCAAAATGGGGATATAGCGCTTTTTTACCTACGCAAGAACGACACCGATGATTGTATCCCCATGATGCGGATTTCAAAAGACGAAACCAAAACCTGGTCGGAACCCATTCCTTGTATTACAGACAAAGAAGGGTATTTTGTGCTAAACAACGACCGGGTGATTCAGGTAGCGGATGGTAGATTATTGCTCGCTGTGGCCAGGCACGCCGGACCCGGTATGGAATGGAGCGGCAAGGGGGACATCTTCTCCTATTACTCGGACGATAACGGACAAACCTGGCAAAGCAGTGAGGAAGTTCCCAATCCGGAGGGCATTGTACTCCAGGAGCCCGGTCTGGTAGAATTGAAAGATGGCTCCATTTTGATGGTCATTCGCTCCAACGCGGGCGTACAATGCTATTCCTATTCCCGAGATCGGGGGAAAACCTGGTCCCAGGTAGAAAAGAGCAGCCTGGTGTCTCCCGTATCACCAGCCACGATTGAACGAATTCCCGGTACCGGGGACCTTTTGGCCGTCTGGAACAACAACCTATCGGAGGATCCCGATCGGGCAAAGCTCCGAACGCCGTTAAATGCAGCCATTTCCCGTGACGATGGTAAAACCTGGGAAAACGTAAAAACCCTGGAAGACGACCCGGACGGATGGTATTGTTACATCGCCATGGAGTTTGTGGGAGAGGAAGTGATGCTAGGGTATTGTGCCGGAAACCGGCCCGCTGGAACAGGCCTGTCGGTGACCAACCTAAGTAAAGTGAGTATGGATTGGCTGTATGAACAAAATTGATAGCATTGAATAAATCGTTTTTGTTTCAGATCATTCTTTCTAGATTAAGTATTTTTGTTGCCACGATCTGCATAAAAAATTGAATGAGAAAATATTGAAATAGATTAGAACAGTTTAAATTTGGTCCAGTTCGGTTTAATTACATGGTAAACTAATTTTCCCCGAATGCTTCGTTCGGCCCTCTAGACTGTCCAAAAGGGCTCATTCGTTGCTGAAATCCATAACTACTTCGGGTAGCAGTAGTTCAACCATACATACTCTGGATTCATGGTTGTTACGTGAATGTCGGGCACCAGTACTCAATTGTGATTTAAAAAGCTATATCGCTGGCAGTAGGGTTGGGAAAAAAAGGAATGCAACTGCCCCGAAAATAATGGTGATAACATTTCAAAATACACTGCTTATCAAATCAGCAACAAAGTACAGGAACCACCAGCCTGGTATTGCTGGGAGATTATGCAGATTAGGTCTTTCTACAGGAGCTTGTGGCCGAAACCCTTTCCAAATGGGGGAGGGTGGATGTTTTAATTAACAATACCGCCTGGCATACCCTGGAAACCTTGCGGCCGATCTCATTGGATACCTGGGAAAAAAAAGCCTACGAATTTGCCTGACCGCTCCCGTTTTTTTGAGCAAACGGGTCGCTGCTAACATGGAAATCAGGGAATCCACAGGCGTAATCGTAAACATCAGCAGCATCATGGCGGAACGAGCGTGAGGAACCAGTCCCGCCTACGTGGCCTCCAAGGGGGCCTTGCTGAGCATGACTTACGAAATGGCAGCCTTGTACGGACCCTCGGGAATTCGGGTGGTTGCCGTTTGTCCGGGGAACGTTCATGCAGCCATGAGTACGGATTTCATGGATCGAGCGGGTAATAATATCAGTCAACGACTTGTTCAGGATATGGAAAACCAGACTCCCTTGAAACGAAGCGCAACGCCGCAAGAAATCGCAAACGGCGTGTTTTGGCTTTGCTCGTCCGAGGCCTCGTTTGTCACCGGTACTTCCATTCAGATGGATGGAGGATTTAGTCACAATTTCAGTAGTTACACCAATAAAAAATCACAATTTCCCAACGAGTTTTGAGAGGAATCTGGAAATACCAAAAATGGATGGATTTGCCCCAGGAGCTGCTTCCATTTACCCTGGGAGAAGGGTCCACCCCGCTGATTCGGTCAAAAACCATCGGCCCGGATCAGGGACAGGGGCACTTGTATTTTAAACTGGAGACAGCCAATCCTTTCGGCTCGTACAAAGACTGGTTTGCAGCCTTTGCTATCGCTGACATGCTGGGAAAAAATAGGCAAACTTTGTCCGGCTATTATCTATTAGACATCGGCCCGGCGATCCCGCCGGTTGGCAATACCAACCGTCCCTGGAAAGAAGAAAAAGTGGTCGCCCTGCTGGAGCGGATCATCGATGCAGCAAAAGTCAACGAACCAACCGAATCAAAATGAAAGAAGCAAGCTATTCCCTGAAAGAAATCGAAGAAAACCTCTACGTCGCAGTTATTTCGGATGCACTGGACGCCTTGGGGTACCCCAATCAGTCGCCCGAGGGGGAATTTTCCATTCAGGTTGGGAAATCCCGGTTGGCAGGTAGGTGTAAAACCACGCTATGGTCGGACATGTATCACACGGACCCAAACCCCTACGAATTGGAGTTAAAGGCCGTAGACGATTGCATGCCGGGTGACGTTTTCATTGCAGCAGCAGCAGGTTCCACCCGATCGGGCATCTGGGGAGAACTGCTTTCCACGGCGGCAAAAAACCGGGGATGCGTTGGAGCACTGGTGGACGGTTGCATTCGGGACATAGCAAAAATCCGAGACATGGGTTTCACCGTTTTTGCAAAAGGGAAACGGGTGTATGACAGCCAAAACCGGCAACGTGTAGTGGCCATCGACGTTCCCGTCGAAATCGGAGGTGTACGTTTTTGCTCGGGAGATTTGGTAGTATGCGACGAAGACGGGGTGGTGGTGGTACCTCAGAAAGTGGAGGGGCTGGTGCTGACGAATGCCATGCAAAAGGTGCATGCCGAAAACACCAGTAGAGAAGCGATAAAAAACGGGATGAAGGCCACGGAGGTCTATAAAAAATATGGCATTCTTTGACGGGCGTACCCATTTGCACGAAAAAAAGGAGTATTTTGGATAGGTTATGAAAAAAGAAGTTATTTCAGGGGAAGGAGTCCCCCAAAGCACATTGCCGTTCTCACCGGCACTAAAAGTCAATCAGCTGGTATTTGTTTCAGGCCAGGCCTCTGTGGACGAACAGGGAAAAATTGTTTCGGACGATTTTGAGGGAGAAGTACGACGATCGTTTGAAAATGCCCGAAAAATTCTTGCCGCGGCGGGGCTTGACTTTAGCCACGTAGTGCAGGTGAGAAACTACGTTGCCAGACAGGAGGATCTCGCAACCTTTAACCAACTTTACACCGACTATTTTCAACCGCCCTACCCGGCCCGAACAACCTTAATCGGCTGTCTGGGTACTTTGTTGAAGTTTGAAGTAGATTTGATCGCGTATGCAGAATAAACGTCCAAAGCGGATCGGTCTTTTGGGTATTTACCACGAGTCCAATACCTTTCTGGAAAAGCAGACTACACGGGAGGATTTCGAAAACGGACACCTTCTCTATGGAGCGGCACTTTTGGATGAGTACCGGGATGCCTATCACGAGATCGGGGGCATGCTGGAGGTAATGGATAGCGAGCCGGATTTTGAAATCGTGCCACTCTTTTATGCAGAAGCTACCCCGGGAGGAAGTTTGTCTGCTGATGTTACTGATTTTCTTTTGGCAGAGGTGAAACATCTGCTGACCGGGGCGCTCCCGCTAGACGGCTTATTGGTGGTGCCGCATGGTGCCGCGGTCAGCGAGGCGTACTCCGATTTTGATGGATATTGGCTACGCCTGACCAGGGAAATCCTAGGACCCCGGCTACCCATCATGGGGACCATTGATCCACATTGCAACCTCAGCTACGAGATGGTGGCCGCGGTGAATGCCCTCGTGGCCTATAAAACCAACCCGCACGTGGATCAGCGAGCGGTGGGAAGGGAAGCGGCGAGTTTACTGGTAGGGGCATTAAAAGGCCGAATATCTCCAACAATGCATGCGATTCAGTGCCGGTTTGCCATTAGCATAGAAATGCAGCATACGGCATCCAGTCCCTGCAAGGAATTGTACCAGGTGGCCGAAGAAATAGCCAAACAGTCAGCCATCCTTTCTACCAGTATTGTCTTGGGCTTTCCTTATGCAGATGTGCCGGAAATGGGCACCAGTTTTATCGTTATCGCTGATAGGGTAGACCATGCTGCGAGAGCCGGCTTGCATAAGCTGAACGAGTATGCCCTGGAAAACCACCGGAAGTTTTCCGGAAAAAAAATGGATCTGGATGCGTTGCCCGAGGCCATGCGGCAGGCACAAAAACCCCTGCTGCTTCTGGATATGGGTGATAATGTCGGTGGAGGCGGCCCCGGAGACAGTACATTCTTGCTGGAATTATTGGAGGAATCCCCGGATACCAACGGCTTTATGTGTATATGCGACCCGGAAGCGGTCGCGACGATTCGGGATAGCCCGGGTTCCGGATTCATTTCGCTCACCGTCGGCGGCAAGACGGACCGACTTCACGGGAAACCGCAGAAAATGGCCGTCAAATTATTGGGCATGGTGGATGGGAAGTTCAGCGAAAAAGAACCCAGGCATGGCGGACAGGTGCATTTCACGATGGGGGAAACGGCTATTGTCAAAACTCGGGGGGGAAATACCCTGATGCTGACATCCTTGCGAACAGTTCCGTTTAGTTTACAGCAGTTGGTGCATTTTGGAATAGACCCGGCACAGTTTGAGATTTTAGTAGCAAAGGGGGTACAGGCTCCCCTGGCCGCATACCAGGCAGTTTGTAAAAGCGTCATTCGCGTCAATACGCCTGGGGTCACCTGCGCAGACATGCGTCAATTCGAGTATCGAAACCGGAGACATCCCCTGTTTCCACTGGATGTGCTTTCGTTTCCCAAGGGACGCGGAGCAGGTTTGCCAGAGCCGGCCCAGTTGAAACCTGAATTGCTCCACAATTGGGAATATTATACAGAAGGGCCGGTGGTCGGTAGCGAAGGAAGCGTGTATTTTACCGATCTGCTCGGAAAGCATATTTTAAAGTACGAAAAGGGTTCGGTTTCACATTGGGCCGACGGGAACCGTCCCAATGGTCAGGCCATCCTTCCCGGAGGGGGCCATTTGGTCTGTGATAGCGGTTCCGGGCACGTGGTGCGCTACGCGGCAGACGGAAAACGTATCGGTGCGGTTTCCCCGGAAAGGATCGATGGGGAAAGGGTACATTGTCCGAACGACATTTCGCTGGATTCCGGCAAAGGTTTTTATTTTTCGGATTCGGTACGCGAAGTGGGCAGGGTATATTTCGTCGGATGGGACGGTTCGGCTCACTGTGTTGCAAAAAATCTGGATTATCCGAACGGGCTCTTTTTTCTGCGAGAATCGCAGGTATTGTGGGTTGCAGAAAGCTATAAAAATCGCATTTTGAAATTTGACCTGAAACTCCCTGCGGATCATCCAGATTATCGGCAGGTTTTTGCATCCCTACCCTACCATCCTACCAATCGGCTGACCGGAAATCTCCCGGATGGATTGGCCATGGATGCCGAGGAGCGCCTCTGGGTTGCGCATTATGGCATGCAGGCCGTTCAGGTCCTTTCACGAGAAGGGAAATTGCTGGCAACCTACGATTCAGGCATCCCTTTGACCAGTAATCTTTGTTTTGTGGATGACGAGGTTTGGATCACAGGTGGGTTTTCCGAACCTGGACCGGGAAGCCTGACAAAATTACGTGTGGGCATTGAAGGATACCCGATTAGTTGAATGAAAAAGCAGGAAAGTAGGATATCCGTCGGAATCATTGGGGCTGGAAATTTCAGTACGCGGCACATCGAAGCCATTCGGCGGGTTCCACAGCTCCGGCTGGCAGCTATCTGTAGGCGGGATGCCCCGTCGCTGGTTCAACTGATAAAAATGTACCAAGTGGATGGGACTACCGATTACCGCCAACTTCTGGAAAATCCTGCCATCGATGCCCTGTTGATTGCTACCCCCCATCACCTCCATGCCGAAATAGCCGTTGCGGCAGCCCATGCCGGCAAACATATTCTCCTCGAGAAACCGATGGCAACTCGTTGGACGGACTGTCTCGCCATCTACGATGCTTGCAAAAAAAATAGGGTAACATTGATGCTCGCTCAGGTAGGACAGTTTACGCCGGCATTTTTGGCGGCAAAGCGTTTTTTGCAGTCCGGTGAGCTGGGAACTATTCGTGCCGCCCATGCCGTATCGGCCTCTCTTTGGAAGCACGCCGACCGGAAGGAATGGCACCTGCGAAAGGAGTCCGGCGGGGGCTACCTTTTTACCGTGGCGGTTCACCAGTTGGATGTGCTGTGTGCGCTACTCCCCTCGGAAATTCGGCGTGTACATGCCCTGCTTGGGAATGGCTTTCATCGGGATGAAGTGGATGATAGCGGCATTCTTTCCATGAAATGCAACAACGGCCTTCAAGCCTCGCTTCATTTTTCCGGATTCAGGAATGGAGTGAACCAGGTTGAGGTCCTAATTTACGGCGATAATGGCACATTGAAGATTGGTTTCTCCGAGGGTGCTTTTTACGGGAAAGATCAAAAATGGAAATTATTACCGGGGTCCTATACAGTGAATTGGATGGAAGAGGCGTTGGAAGCCGAGTGGAACGCCTTTGCCAATGCCGTAGCGAAGAACGAGGTTCCGCAGGTATCGGGCGAGCATGGTTTGTATTTGATGCAAGTTCTGTTTGCGGCCAAGGCTTCTGCGGCGAGTGGGAAGGAAATTGTCGTACCCTCAGTTGAAACTATCACAACAAATCACGCATCATGAATACGAAACCATCACCTTGGATCTTTAGCCTGTTAGTGTTGATTTTTTCGGTAAGCTCCTTGCTGGCGGGTGAAATCAATTGGCGGAATTTTCCCCCCGTTCCAGACAAGGAAGGTTTTGCCGGAATGTTTGCCGGAGTAAGCGATGACCGCCTCATTGTGGCTGGAGGAGCGAACTTTCCTGGCAAAAGGCCCTGGGAAGGCGGGCAAAAGGTTTGGTACGACCACATTTATTTTTTAGACGCGGTGGATGGCGTCTGGCAAAAGTCCGGGCAAAAACTGCCACAGCCCCTCGCTTATGGTGTTTCGGTAACCTATGCGGATAAAGTTTGGATCATTGGCGGCAATGACGCAAGCGGACATGTAAGTCAGGTACTAACCTTGTCGTATCAGGCTGGGGAAATTCGGATCGATACCGATTACCCACGCCTGCCGGTGCCCCTTGCCAATATGGCTGGAGCGGTAGTAGACGGGGTGCTGTACATTCAAGGTGGTCAGGAAAGCCCCGAAGGCCTGGCCAGAGAGGTGTTTTTTATGCTGGACCTTCGGGATGGACGCTCCGAGATGGAGTGGCTGGCAGGCCCATCATTTCCCGGAGTTAGCCGTATTCAGGCTGTGGCCGCCGCTCAGGAAGGAAAGTTTTACTTGTTCAGTGGCTTTCACCTGACAACGAATGAAGCCGGTGGTAATAGCAGGGAATTGCTGCGTGATGCGTATCGATACCTTCCTGGAGCCCGGTTGGTTGATGGGAAATGGGAGCGGCTGAAAGACCTACCGCGAGGCGTCGCGGCAGCACCTTCTCCGGCTTTTAGCCTGGGCAATTCCCATATTCTGATTTCCGGAGGGCTGGACGAAAAAACACTCACGCACTCGGATCCAGCCACACATCCTGGGTTTTTGGACGAAATGCTGGCTTACAATAGCCGGGCAGAAGAATGGGTACAAATGGGTGCCATGCCGGGAGGGACGTCGCGAGTGACGGCACCCACGGCGTATTGGAAGGGATACTGGATCGTACCTAACGGAGAAAAAGGTCCGGGTGTCCGATCACCGGCAGTACTGGGGTTACAAACCCAAAACCAATTCGGATGGGCCAATTGGACTTCTCTATGCGTTTATCTTTGTTGCATGTTGGGAATCGGATTTTACTTTTCCAAAAGAGATAAGTCAACGGCCCAGTTTTTTCTTGCCGGAGGTCGGATTCCCTGGTGGGCAGCCGGTTTAAGTATTTACGGCACCCAGTTAAGCGCGATCACCTTTATGGCCATTCCCGTGATCGTGTACGCCACCGATTGGCGGTTGGCTTTGGGTTCCTTTATGATTTTTGCCATCGTACCGATCATCATACGGTTTTACCTGCCCTTTTTCCGTAGACTGCGTATCACGACCGCCTATCAATACCTCGAATTGCGCTTCAACGTGAAGGTTCGTTTGCTGGGTAGTTTGACCTTTATTTTGTTGCAACTAGCCAGAATGGGGGTAGTGGTATTTCTTCCTGCCATTGCCATTTCCTCGGTGACCGGGATGAATATTTACTTGTGCATTGCCATCATGGGGGTATTTAGCACCGCCTACACGGTCCTGGGAGGAATGGAAGCGGTTATCTGGACGGATGTGGTACAGGTGGTGGTGCTTTTGGGAGGAGCTTTGTTTTCCCTGTTTTTGGCCATTGGGCAAATCGACGGGGGGCTGGCACAGGTGATACAGGTGGGCGTAGCGCACGAGAAATTTACCCTGGTTGAGTGGTCCTGGGACTATACTCAATTGGTTTTTTGGGTTGCGGTGATCGGCTTTTTCTTCTTAAACCTGATTTCCTATACCTCAGACCAGGTGGTCATACAGCGGTACCTGACGGTAAAAAGCGAAGCGGCGGCGGCCAAAAGCCTCTGGACCAACGGTATCCTAACATTGCCGGGAATTTTGCTGTTTTTTGGGTTGGGTACGGTACTGTATGTCTACTACCTCAGTAATCCACAGAAAATCGGGAGTACGAATCCCGAAGAATTGCTGCCCTATTTCATCGTTGCAGAGCTTCCGGTGGGTATAGCGGGACTGGTGATCGCCGGGATATTTGCGGCGAGTATGTCTTCTCTTGATAGCAGTATGAATAGCATTGCCACCGCATACATCACCGATATCCATTCCTATTTTAATCCCCAAACGGATGATCGTAAATCCCTACGTTTGGCAAAAATTATAACGGTTCTTATGGGTCTATTCGGGACCCTCGCGGCTATGTGGATCGCCTCATCAGACATTGGATATATTTTTGATTTATTCCAAAAGCTGCTTGGAATGATCGGGGGAAGCCTCGCCGGGGTCTTTATGTTGGCCATCTTTACCCAACGTGCCAATGCTACCGGGGCTATCATCGGCACACTTTGCGGGGCGGGAATCACATTTATGATTAGCCGATTTAGCGATGTAAACGGCTACCTTTATGGAGCGATCGGAGTTATCAGTTGTTTCGCGATCGGCTATGTTGCCAGCCTTTTTTTTCCGAAAGGAAGGAGCCAGCCGCAGGGCTATACCTACCGGTCGCTAGTAAAAAAATAAGGCCTATTCTAGTTCGCTCGCAGGCGGATGCTTCGTTACTTCTTTATGTTTAAGGTGTACGTCTCGTTGGGGGAAGGGGATTTCAATGTTTTCCCTGGCGAAGGCCAGGTATATTTCCCGCAGTACCTTGTTTTTTACCTGCAGCCATTGATCAAAATTGGCTACCCAGAATAAAATCCGGAATTCAACGGCGCTGTCCCCAAAATTGTGAACCAGAATATTGGGCACTGGAAAGGAAAGGATACCATCCTGAGCGATAATTTTTTCGATGATTGCATGCACCTTTTCCAGGTCGGAGCCATAGGCCACACCCACCAGTAATTCCACCCTACGGCTTTTGTCAGATAGGGTCCAGTTTACGAGGTGTTGAGACAAAAGATCGCCGTTTGGAATGATCACTTCCGATCCATCGTAAGCTTGCAAGGTACTCGAGCGGATACCGACGTCCTTCACAATTCCCGAGCGGCCTCCTACTTCGATCACATCGCCGATTTGTATGGGGCGTTCGAACGCAAGAATGATTCCCGAAACCAGGTTATTGACGATTGTTTGCAAGCCAAAACCAATGCCGACACTGAGCGCACCCAAGACGATGGCTAACTTGTCCAGGGACAATCCCGATGCAGTGACAGCCAGGAAGAAGCCCAGTGTAAGGATGGCAAGCCGGATTAGCAGGATGGAGGACCCCAGCCGTTTGTTTCGCTGCTGCAGGTTTTGGCTATCGCGTATAGAGGCAAAATAGGCAATGTTTTTCGCTAACACGGACGAAATCCATATCAATAGAAAAAAAACGAGGATGCTTCCATAGGTGAAGCTCGTGTTTCCGATTGTACGGGTCTCCTGAAGGAATGCAAGCACCAGATCCGCCAGCGCCTGGTTTACGGAAAAATTGACCAGCAGCAAATACAACCACATCAGCAGGGCCAGGAAAGAGAAAATCTTTTTCAACCGGCTGTAAATAGCCTGGTAGTTCAGGTAATTCGCATAGTCCTTTTGATTCTCCTTGCTCAGTTCGGATTGCAGGTAAATGGCCTCCATGAGCACCAGAACAAACACATACAGGGAAATGCCCTGCATGGTGCTCAGGGTAGAGGCAATACCTAGCAGTTTTCCCAGGCTAAACCTCCCGATAATCTGACACCCAACAGCCAGAAGTTGCATGCCTATGAAAAAATAAACCAGGTAGGGTAAATTCACAGGAAATAGCTCTTGTTTTTCTTTGATTAGCTTTAATAATCGGTACCCAATACCGATTCCCAAAATGGAAAAACCCATGAGGTACCATTTTTCCTGCTGGGCTAGTTGGGTGATTAAATTACTGGCCCCAAATACAAAGAAAGACACCACCATCAGGTACCAAAGAAGCATGGATTGCCGGTCTAAGACGATTCGAATCAGGAAAGTCGTCACCAGTATACTCCCAAATAGAAAGCTAAGAATCAACAAGTAGGGAGGAAAGGAAAACAGGTAAGGGCCAATTGCAAGCAGAATCAGGGCCGCTCCCAGAAAGGGAGAATACCTCAGGTATTTGCTTCGGTCCAAAATAAGGTTGGAAAAATCTTTGGTTCGGTAAATCTTGCCGATCATGTTTCGGATGCCAAAATAAACCATAATGAAAATGACCACAACAAGCATTAGCCAACCGTATTTTGTTTCCAGGTAGTGCCGGAGGATAACCCGGTTGAGTATCAGGGTTTCCTCGATTACCTGCGAAAAAGGTTTTTCTGATGTGATCGCGTGGCTTTGCCAAAGGTAGGGGCTATCTCTTTTCAAGAGGTCTCGCCTAAAACTTGTTTGCCGTGACCGAACCGATTCCAGCAATTCATTGAGTTGGATTTTTACGCCGGAAAGTTGCGTTTGAATACGGAGTCCAGCCATGCGTTTGGTGGCATACATACTGTCTACGGAGCTAAATCTTTGTTGCAGGATTTCTTTTTGCTCGAAGTATGCCTGCAGGCCATCGGTAACAACCAGGGATTTTTCTTGATCCAAAAATTCCTGAATACGATTCAATTTTTTTCCCAGCTCGATGAAGTCAATTGCCTTTGTATCGATTTGTTGCTGCCATTTGTTGACCTGCTGGTTGTAGCCGATGATCAGATTTTCCAGTTCGTTGAGAAAACGTAAATTGACGGTGCTTTGCTCCGCCAAGGATTGCTCCCGAATGCGTTGCAGTACCAATTCAATCACAGGAATTTGGTTTTGCATGAATGCTGTATCCGGGGCTTTCATCAAACCGGCCTTAATTTCTTGTACCGTGTTGAGAAATTGTTGGTTTTGTTGGATCCGTTGCTCGATGCTTATAGGCTTACGAACCGAGGAGTCCGCCAAAGTGACAGTATCGGAAGCTGCTTTCGGCAGGAGATCAAAGAGTTGGCTGCTGTTCTGCGCATTTGTCGTAGGCATAAACGCCATAAAAAGTAGCCAGACGGTTCCGATGAAGAGATAGGGTATGCCTTTTTTTGCACATGTGGTGCTTGAGGGGAAGTTGGGTCTCATTTTAAGAATTACATGGAAAACCAAACGGATTCAGATAATCGTCAAATAAATTTACTAGAAATTTGTCACATCATTCGATTTAATTTGAGAAGTTTTTTGTTTACTAAATGAAGCACACCGATACTCACCCCATTGGTAACTGCTTTTTTGCCAGTGAGGTACAAAATCGGGGCGATTCGATGTTAATTGCTGTTAAAAACAGTTGTTTCTTGTGATGTGGCACTGTTTTGGAAGCAACTTATTCTGCAAATTGTCGTGTATAATTGAGTCATCTAAAAGAAAGGTATACAATGAATAGAAAACAGTTTTTCCTGGGAATGGTCCTCGCCTCGCTAATCGGGGGTATGGTAGCCATACTGGGTGTGAGTTTGTTGCAAAACAATCAAGATTCATCCACCAATTTCACAGAGAAGCAAAATACGAGTCTTGTGAACTGGCTGGCAGACGATCGGTTTGTCGTTCCAGAGGGGATTAATTTTGTAGCCTCGGCAGAGCAAGTGACCCCGGCTGTGGTTCACGTAAGGAGTACGGTTACCATGGGGAGTCGTGAAAGCGGAGTGGATCCCCTGGAAGAATTCTTCGGTTTCCGTTCACCAAGAGGGGAAGCGCCGCCGAGAGAGGGCAGGAGTTCCGGCTCGGGAGCCATTATTTCCAGAGACGGGTACATTGTCACCAATAATCACGTTATCGAAAATGCATCCAAAGTGGACGTAACCTTAGAAGATAACCGGCGATTTACGGCAAAGGTGATAGGAACGGACCCGACCACCGATTTGGCTTTATTGAAGATTGAGGCAAATAACCTCCCGTTCATTCCATTTGGAGATTCGGACCAGGCAAAAATTGGGCAGTGGGTACTGGCCGTAGGAAATCCCTACGAGCTCAACTCTACCGTAACTGCCGGAATAATAAGCGCCAAGTCCAGAAACATCGGGATCCTCCGGGATGAAAGTGGTCTTCAGGTAGAGTCTTTTATTCAAACCGACGCTGCGGTGAATCCCGGTAATTCCGGTGGACCCTTGGTAAACCTGAATGGGGAAATAATTGGTATCAATACGGCCATCGCATCCAGAACAGGTGGATTCAGCGGGTATTCCTTTGCAGTCCCCAGTTCGATAGCCAAAAAAGTGATGGATGATCTGCTGGAGTTTGGTGCTGTCCAAAGAGGCTTGTTAGGGGTCATCATCATGGATGTGAATGCCGATCTGGAGGAATTCATCGGAGAAGACGTAGGTGTGAACCGCGGCGTGTACATACGAGAGGTAAATGAAGGCAGTGGGGGAGAAGAAGCAGGCCTGCAAAAAGGGGATATCATTATCGGAGTGGATGGGTACGATACGTTCACCACCTCCGCTCTCCAGGAAAGAGTCGCAAGAAAACGACCGGGAGATCAGGTAGATGTGAAATTTTTACGAGATGGCAAGGAAATGACCACCAAGGCCACGTTGAAAAACATATCCGGTGATACCAAAGTAGTGATTAAAGAGCTACCGAAAACGACCGAGTTTGAAGGAGTGGTCTTTGAAGACCTGAGTGCCGGGATTAAAGAGCGACTTGAACTCGAAGGTGGCGCATCTATCTCTGTCATTGATAACGAAACCTGGAGAGAAGCTGGCGTGAAGGAAGGGTTTATCATCACCAAAATTGGCCGGGTAAAAATTCTGAAAGGAGAAGATGTGATCAATGCGCTCAAAAACTACAAAGGCGAAGAAGTGACCGTTTTGGGTGTTTATCCGAATGGACAACGATCGTATTACGATTTGGACTTGTAATTTTTGAATCAAAAAATGCAAGAAAGGTTACTCTTTAGGTAGAGTAGCCTTTTTTTTTTGGTTTACAGATACTGGATAAACTTGTAACAAAAGAACCTCACTTACCAGCCAAAAAAGCTCAGTGGCTTTAATATGCACTGGGTAGCCGAAAAAAAGGGATATATTTAAAGCCCATTAAAAAACCTTTAAATTTTCTATCATGGTTTATTGGAGATTATATTTCGTTTTCGTTGCCTTTTCGTTTTTCTTGTATTCCTGTGAATTCAAAGGTACCAAGGAAGCTGAAAGCATGTATGGAGACAATTTACTCCATAAACTTGCCTACAATAACCCAGACCTGTTAGTGGATTTGGATGCGGGGTTCAAAGCCGTTCCGATGCCCATGGACTTTGATGGTGATGGGGACCTTGATTTGCTTATTTCAGAATCAGCTAGCTACACGGAATCCGGGATATTCTATTTTGAAAACATCTCAGGAAATGTACCCATGCCCTTGTTCAGAAGGAGAATGAAGGTCTCCTTTGAGCGGCGAAGGTTGGGGGATGATGGGGCGAGGTTTCAGGTATCCGACGTTCAAGGCCGTATTCATGTGCTAACACCAGATAGGGTAAGGGAAAAATTGTTAGTTTATAAAGATGTTCCTGAAAATGTGTTTTGGGATGAAAATGAATTGATACTCCCCGAAGAAGGATACGATTACTTGCACAATTGCAAGACAGAATGGAAGGTTATCGATTTCGACGCAGACGGAGTTCATGATTTGATGGCAGTGGCTACCAGGGATAGGCCCAGATCTTACCGTGGAAAGGTAGGAAAATTGGCGGAGAAAATCGAATACGTGACCGATGGAAAAAACCACGTCTTATTTTTTAAAAACAACGGAACAAATGACATCCCGGATTATGATAACCCCAAGCGATTAGTGAAATCGGATGGTTCCTCCCTCGCAGAAGGCCTTTCGCTTAAACCCATGTTTGTAGATTTTGATAACGACGGGGACTACGATTTTTTGAGCATAGGTAAAACTGACGAGGATTTTGAAATTGAATGGAACAATGATTTCATTATTTATTTTGAAAATACCGGTTCGGCGGCAGCTCATGAATTTTCGACCGGTAAGGTGCTGACGATTGATGATATTCCTATTCAATTCGAGTCCAGAGCTACCATGCATCTTGCCGCTGTGGATTGCAACAAGGATGGTTTTACAGATATCCTTGCGGGTGATGAGGACGGAAAAATATCCTATCTCAGGCATACTGGAAATTTCAAAGATGGTTTACCTCAATTTGAAGCACCGGTATTTATTCAGCAGGAAGCCAAGTATGTAGATTTCGGTGCGCTGGTGGCACCAAGGGTTTTTGATTGGGATGGCGATGGACTGGATGATATCATTAGTGGAAATGGTGTTGGGCACATCGGGTTTATCAGAAACCTGGGAGGAAAAACACCATCCTGGGATGCCCCCAAATTGTTGGAAGTGGATGGGAAGCCGATTCGGCTGATACAAAACGAGGCGCTCCCTGATACAGAGCCGCCTATATGGGGGTATTCTACCATTGATGTGGGTTTTTGGGACGAAGATAACCTGCCAGATATTCTGGCAAATGAGCATAACGGGAATATTGTTTTCTTCAAAAATATTGGTACCAGGACTTCTCCGGTACTGGACTATCCGCAGCCCTTGCAGGTCATATGGGAAGGTGAGCCCCTGCGTCCGGCATGGGTGCCAGGAGTCGCCGATGGCAACGAGCTTCTTGCACCCTGGAGAACATCTCCGCTAATGATGGATGTTAACGAAGACGGCTTGAATGATTTGGTGATGCTGGATCACGAGGGGTTCCTGGCCGTTTACCCTCGTATAAAGGTGAAAGACCAATGGATGTTATCGCATCCACAACGGAACTTTGTCTACCCCGACGGTAGTCCCATTCTTCTCAACCAGCGTCAGGGATCCAGTAGTGGTCGGTTGAAAATCACTTTTCATGATTGGGATGGAGACGGCTTGGAAGACTTGATCGTCTCCTCCAAACCGGCAGTGGACTGGATGAAGAACAAAGGAAAGAAGGATGGGAAAATCGTATTGGAGTACATGGGTCGGGTACTATCCCAAACGCTGATGGGGCACACCGATGGTCCGGTAGTGTCGGATTTCAACAAAGATGGCGTTCCTGATTTGCTGGTTGGGACAGAAACCGGGCAATTTTATTACTGGGAGCGGTCTGACTACGATATCACTTCTACCATGACCACTGTTGGAAGGCAGGGTCCCGCGAATTACCCGTATTTTAAGCGATAGTTGGATTTATCGGCTTCTATGCGATTAATTATCGGCGGAAAGAGGAGAAATGAAAGGACCTGTAGTCTTCCTAGAGCCTCTTTATTTCACTTGGTGTTTACTAATACGTTTAGCGAGTTGATCACAGGAGTGACCGATGTAAAACCTGTCGCTTGATTCGGGGAAAAGGATGTAGAAAAAGCAGGCCATACAAAAAAAAGCCTCCCAAGGAGGCTAGTTGTGGGAGTTGAGGGATTCGAACCCCCGACCCTCTGCTTGTAAGGCAGATGCTCTGAACCAACTGAGCTAAACTCCCAATAAATCAATTCGCCAGCTGTATTTGGGGCATTAAACTCCTGACGTTACCCTCCAGTTTAGGATAATTTCCAATTCATTGTGGGAAATCTCTACCGCTTTTAACCAGATGGGATTGCAAATGTAGGATTAATTTTTTTCGGAGCAAACCCTAATGCTTATTTTTTTTTCGGCGTACTATTTTTCGCTTAGATTCACCGTCAAACCGCCCCGAGCCCATCTTCCTGGCATCTGTACGGTGCCTGCTTCAATATAGTCCGTGTTGCTAAGGTTGGATATTTCTGCAAAGAAACCGACTTTTTTTAATCGGTTAATATCAAGGCGTATGTCCAGAAGAAAGTAGGGATCAAGTTTCATTCGTTCAATGTAACGGCTCTTTGCGGTTAGCTCGAGGTGTTCCTCGTAAGAGACTTGTAATCCGCCGATAAGTTGATGGCGGAGCGCATTTAGGGAATAGCGGGTTTCCTGTCCTTCCTGTTCCACCAGATTGGCATCGATGAAATTATAGCTTAGGGAGATCTCTTGCATTTTCACGGAGGAAGTGGACGAAGTAAATGCGTATAACAGCCCGAGTTCCAGTCCCTGGAAAACTACTTCGTTGAAGTTTTGGGGCTGCCATGGGCTGTCGGTGTCCGGTCTGGCCCATTCAATCAGATTAGTGGTACGTCTGCTAAAGTAAACCATCTCCGCTTGAAGACCTTTTTTGAAAATCTTTATACCTCCCTCATAGCTTAGAGCTTTTTCGGGCTCCAGGTTTTCGTTCCCAATATTGGTGGGACCGGAATAATAGAGGTCGGTGTAGGTAGGAATCCGGAAGCTGCTGCCAAAGTTTGCATAGGTGCGCATCCAGGGACGCAGTTGGTAGCCAATTTCGGCTCCTGGAAAATGTTTCCATCCGTATTCGGAATAGTAATTTGAATACACTCCAGCCCGTATATCGCCCTTTTCTGCAAATTCCAGGCGATGTTCCAGAAACGCTCCCAAAAGCGTCCGGTCGCGTTTTCCGAGGTTATTGCTATCGATCTGCTCTTTTCTACCCTCCAAGCCCATACCGAGGGTACCAATAGCCAGTTCCCGGCGTCCATTGATTTCCAGGGCCATTACGTCGGTGCTGTGCTGGTTTTGAAAGAAATCGGGTTCGTTTCTTCGTAATCTAAACTCGTCCTGATTTCTTCTCCAGTAGATACGGGTTTGAACGTACGATTGATCATGCTCAAACGTATGGCTTATCGCTGCCAGGGTTGTCTGTATGCTTTCCCATTGATCGGGAAAGGAGCTGGAATAAAATCCATTTGCCCCAAAATCCCGATTGGCATAGGCCACCATCGCTTTCACTTCCTGAGAGGGCGTCAGTGCCAGGCCTCCTTCGTAAAAAATGTTAGTGACTGCGTAATCGGAATTGTACCAGTGTCCATCGCTTGCGTCGTGGGATACCGCCAGGTTTTGCTTTACTTTTCCCATAGGCATACCCAGTTGAAACGTTCCGCCACGCATACCAAAATCACCTCCATACAGGTTGGCATGGAGATTATAGGTCTCTGGCAATTCGGTGATTACGTTGATCGCTCCGGCGTAGGCATTTTGTCCAAAAATCCGGGATGCGGGTCCTTTTAGTACGTCTATACGTCGGATTCCTGCCAAGGGGACAGGGATATTTACCATGTGGTGGCCCGTTTGCGGGTCGGATAGCTTAATCCCATTGATCAACATGAGCGTTTGTTCAAAAGACCCGCCGCGAATGCCGATATCCGCCTGGACCCCACCCACGCCTCGCTGCCGAACATCTACGCCCGGCGTAAACGAGAGCATCTCCTGAAGACTTCTTGCTGGCGTGGTCTCGAGGGCCTTTCTATGTATGACGTGAATATTCCGCGAACTTTTGGAAAAGGGGATCTCCATGCGGTTTTCTTTGATTAGGACCTCCTCTAACGTGAGGGATAGACTGTCCTCCTGCCCGAGAACGGGCATGGCAAGTCCAATAAAAACAAACGTAAAAATGAAGTAATTCATGACGGGTAGTAGGTTAGGTAGGTCAAAGTACCTCTCAAAAAATCAAAAATCCAAGTCCGAAAAATAAAGGTATTTTTTTGCGCGACAGGATCATCTGTAATAAAATCTGAAATAAACAAAAAATTTCCAAGCTATATTTTTTCTATATTAGAAGAAAGGTGGGTTTTATTCGCATTCAACCGCCGTAAGCTTCTTGATCGGTTCCGTTCTTTTTATTTGGTTATTTCTGTTAAATTAGCAAAAAAGAAAAAATATGACTTCTACTAGTTTCCGTAAATGGATGGCAGTGCTACTGCTATTTTCGGTAAGTTGGGCCTCTGCGCAGGTGACCGAAAATAACCAGGATGATTTTGATGATTTTATGTACAAACGGGGCTCAGCCTACCGATCTGCTTCTGGCATACCAGGCCCCGATTATTGGCAAAACCGGGCGGATTATTCGCTGGAGGTCAGTCTCGATGAAGACGAACACCTATTGGCAGGAAAGGTGCAGATTTCGTACACCAACAATAGCCCGGAGCCGTTGCCGTTTATCTGGATTCATCTCGAACAAAACCGGTTTACTGCGGATTCGAGGGGAACACTTACCACTCCCATCTCGGGAAACCGCTATTCGGGAGATACCGATGGAGGCTATACCATTCGCAATCTACGTTCCCAGTTAGACAAGCGGGGAAGTGAGCCCAATTCGAGATACCTGATCAACGATACGCGCATGCAGGTCTTTTTTAGCGAGCCCATTCCTGCCAAGGGAGGTAAAGCCACCGTTTCCATGGACTTTGAATTTAAAATCCCACAAAAGGGGATGGACCGGATGGGCCGATTGGCCGTAGAGGACGGAACCATTTATGCGCTGGCCCAATGGTATCCACGGGTCGCCGTATTTGACGACGTCGTAGGATGGAACATCGAGCCCTACCTGGGAGCTGGCGAGTTTTATCTCGGGTACGGTGATTTCGACTACAAAGTGACGGTACCCTACGATCACATAGTGGTCGGTTCGGGGGCCCTGCAAAATCCCAAAGAAGTACTCAACAAGGAATTGCAGGAGCGCATGGACCTGGCAGCTAGCAGCGATACCACCGTATATTTGGTTCGGCCAGAAGAGGTGTTGAAGCCAGCACTGACCCGACCAAAGCAGGAAGGAACCCTTACCTGGCACTTCCGGATTGAGAATGCCAGGGACGTTGCCTTTGCTTCGTCCAGGGCGTTTATTTGGGATGCGGCTGCTATCCGGCTTCCCAGCGGAAGCATGGCCATGGCACAAAGCGTCTATCCGCAGGAGAGTGACGGAGAAGAAGCATGGGGCAGGTCTACTGAATACAGCAAAGCCTCCATCGAACACTACTCCCAAAAATGGTACGAGTATCCCTATCCGGTAGCAGTGAATGTGGCAGCTGATATCAACGGCATGGAGTATCCAGGCCTTAACTTTTGTAGCTATAAGAGTCGGGAAGGATCCCTTTGGGGTGTCACCGACCATGAGTTTGGGCACAATTGGTTTCCGATGATCGTAGGAACAAACGAGCGAAGGTATGCCTGGATGGATGAGGGGTTCAACACATTTATCAACCACTACAGCTCAGAAGCATTTAATAATGGAGAATACGGCTCCAATCTGGATCAAACCCGCAGGTACCTCGGCTGGCTGACAAGCGAGGAACGCGAGGGAATTGATACCTACCCGGATGTGGCCAATACGGCAAATCTTGGCATGATCGCCTACATGAAACCTGCCATGGGCCTGCTAATGCTTCGGGAGTACATCCTGGGTGAAGAACGATTTGACAATGCTTTTGCTGCTTACATCGAAGCCTGGGCATACAAACATCCTCAACCAAGTGATTTTTTCAATATCATGGAAAATGTGGCAGGAGAGAATCTGTCTTGGTTTTGGAAATCCTGGTTTTACGGAACAGGAAATATTGACCTGGCAGTCGAACGCGTGGTCTCCTACGGAAATGATCAGGTAATTATTCTGGCAAACAAAGGGGAGGTGCCCATGCCGGTGAAACTCGGGCTCACCTACGAAGATGGATCCCAGGAGTCGCTGATGCTGCCTGTAGAAATATGGCAGCGGGGAGACCGGTGGAATTACCGCCATCAAGGCGCAAAAAAGTTGACGAAAGTAGAAATTGATCCAGATAAATTGCTTCCGGATATCAACATTGCCAATGACTCCTGGCCGACTGCTATATACGAATAACGTTAGAAGAAAAAAGGCTGGCTCCAGGAACCGGCCAGCCTTTTTTTTAGTACTCGTCATTGATTTCAATCCAATATCCGTTGGGGTCTTGAATGTAAATTTGGCGAATGCCATCGGGGCGGATATTGATTTTTCCTTTATTATCTACCGCATCTTCAAACGGGATATCGTGGTGGGCTAGCTTTTCAATAAATGCCTCCAAATCTTCCACACTAAAACACAAGTGATTGGTTTTATCGATGAGGGGTTCCTTCCAGGGTTTTTCTCGTTCGATCAGATGCATGGACAGTCCATACCCGATGGCGTACCAGGCGTGAAGACCGTCTTTAAAGGGTTCGTCAATGGGGGTTAAGCCAACGACCTCTTCGTAAAAATGGGCACTTTCTTTAAGGTCTTTGGCATAGACGGCAAAATGATTGATCTTGGTTTGGCTAAAGGCGTTCATGGAAAATAAAATAAAGGCTAGAATGGTAAAACAAGCACGGCTGAAGGTTTGATGCATGGGTCGTTGTGAATTTTGTTCCTAGCCAAATCTAAGAAATAAAAAAAGCCAGAAAGAATGTTTCTGGCTTTTTTAGGGGCAGTCGGCAACTATTCGTCAAAAAATGCCAGATTATCGGCATTGTCGAGCAATTTTACCGCCTGCTGGTAAATTTCATTGATATCGTTGATGACTTTATAAAACGCATTGTCGTCATAGATATTTCTCGCCATATGCGCCTTTAGGAGTGTTTTCAGATACACCTTGGATTTGTTGAAATCTTTTTCGTTGAATTCAACATCGTATTTTTCTCCCGTCTTTACCAAGGAATTCAGCATGGCATCGGATATTTCAAAGTTGTGGTAAAACTCATCAAAGGCCATGTTTTCAAATTTCCGCTTATTGGTGTCCAGGTAATCCAGAATAAACTCTCTCCAAGACTCAGAGCTGAAAAGCCGATTCACATAAGAACTGGTCATGCTGGTGTCTAGCGGGACAAAATAGTCCGGCATGATTCCACCGCCACCATACACTGTTCTGCCTTTAACCGTCTCGTATTTCAGGCTGTCGTTAAAATCGATGCTGTCTGCACTAAAGAATTCTCCGTGCTCCAGTCGGTTATAGTAGTCCATGGCATAATCTTCATCATCTTCACCGTAGGGTTTTTGAATGGAACGTCCGGATGGCGTATAGTATCGGGCGATGGTAAGCCTTAGCTCGGCACCGTCCGATAAGTCAATGGGCATCTGTACCAACCCCTTGCCAAAGGAACGTCTGCCGACGATCAATCCCCTGTCGTTGTCCTGCAGTGCTCCTGCCACAATTTCAGAGGCCGATGCGCTGCCTTCGTTTACCAATACGACCACCGAACCCTCTTCAAATGATCCGGGCCGAACAGCCCTGGCCTTTTGGTTATACCGTTGAAGTTTTCCTTCCTGGGATACAATGACGGCGTTGTCTTTTAAAATCTCGTCAGCGATGTTGATTGCGGCACCCATGTACCCACCTGGGTTTCCTTGCAAATCAAGAATTAACCGATTCATGCCCTCTGCTTTGAGTTTTTGAAGAGCTAACCGAAACTCTTCGTGAGTGTTGGCGGCAAACCGCGTAATCTTGATGTAACCGGTTTCCCCATCAATCATATAGGAGGCATTGACACTGTATTGGGGTATTTTATCCCGGATAATCTTGTATTCAAGCAGGTCTGACTCGTTTTTTCGTTTAATGTCAACAGCCACCTGGCTCCCCTTTGGCCCTCTCAGGAGATCAAATACGTCCCGGTTGGTTATCCCTGTTCCGGCTACGGTCTCACCATCCACTTTAATGATCTGATCACCCGGTAGGAGACCTATTTTTTCGGAGGGTCCGCCAGTGAGCGGTGAAACCACGTAGATCGTGTCGCGTAAAATCCCAAATTCGATACCAATACCGTCAAACTCCCCTTCCAACTGCGACTTGGCCAGCGCGGCATCTTCTGCCGGTATGTAGCTGGAATGAGGATCCAGTTTGCCAAGCATCTTTTCGATGCCATACTCTACCAATTCATTGGTATCTACACTATCCACATAGTCTCTGTTTATGTAGGTAATGATTTCCTGCAACTTGTAAATAGCCGATTTTAAATCGTTTCTATCTGTCTTGGGTTCTGCAAAGGTAGCACCTATCCAGATTCCAGCAGAGATCCCCAGTGCCAGGAAAATGGGTAATCTAATCTGTGCTTTGGTGTTTTTCTCTATACTCACGTCGTTTCGGTTTACTATTTTTTCAGGCAAAGCCCTGCATCTTTCAAGGTAACCTATTTTAATCAAATATACAATTAAACATGTATCGGAAGCGATTCGTTTAAATAAACGCAATAAAATTCAAATCGATGCCGGAACTTCCCGTTTTTTACGTTAATTTATTTTAATTTTGTAGCCATGCATTCCCTCGAAAACAACCGAAATAAATCCATTGCCGATTTGGTCAACGAGAACCATGTCCTCGCGGGAGTGTTGCATTATTTTGGCATAAGTTTTTTTCAACACGAAAACCATTCCCTGGAAGAGGCCTGCATAGCGCACAACGTGAATCCTGCCCAGGTGATCGCCGCACTGGAGGATTGGGCTGCGCGCAAAGAACCCACACGGGAGGAGTTGTTTCTTCACCCCATTGAGTTAGTGGTGGGTTATTTGAAGAAAAAACACCGGTATTTTGTCCGACAAGCACTGCCTTTTTTATCCAGTATGGTAGAAGGTATCGAACTCGGTGCCATGCACAAAAGCCTAATGACCGATATGCGGCTAATGTTCCCTCTTTTTGTGGACGATTTTATTCACCATATTCACGAGGAAGAAGACACGCTTTTCGAACGGATTCGCCTCTTGCAGGACATCGATGCCGCAGTGTTGCCACTTTCCGAAGCGATTCAGATTTTTGATCTTCCTTCCATCTCCGGAATGGCTTCCGATCACGAAGCCCATGATGACGAAATGGAAGGAATCCGCAAATTGACCAACGACTACCGGATTCCTGCTACGGCAACGGTATCCCTGAAGGTCCTTTTTCATGAATTTCAACAGTTGGAAAGGGAGTTGGTGATTCACGCGAAAATTGAAAACGATTTGCTTTTCCCTAAAGCAATTGAATTGGAAAAAGAAGTTAAGCGCAAACTCACCCTTCAAATTAAGTATAATTAATGGGCAGGATACTGGCCATAGACCTGGGATCCAAGCGGACCGGACTGGCTGTAACCGACCCACTGGCCATGTTGGCCAATCCCCTGGAAACTATCCCCACGCATAATTTGTTGGATTATCTGAAATTATATTTCGAAAAAGAAGAGGTTTCGGCAATTGTGATTGGTTTTCCAAAATCCCTGAACGGAAGCGCCACGCAAATGACCCAGCCCGTTCTGGCTCTGGAGAAAAAGCTGAAGCGCTTGTACCCAAATCAGACCATCGTGCTGGTAGACGAGCGGTTCACGTCCAAAATGGCCATGCAAACCATGATTGAAATGGGAAGCAGTAAAAAAGACAGAAGAGAAAAGGCGGGCAATCTGGATAAAATCAGTGCCGCGATTATATTGCAAACTTACCTGGAGAAAAAATGATATACCCCATCGTAGCGTATGGAAACCCAATTCTGAAAAAGGAATCCGAAGAAATTCGGGAAGGAGAGGATGTAAAAGGGCTAATCAAAGATATGTTTGAAACCATGGGTCTGGCAAATGGAGTTGGCTTGGCCGCCCCACAAATCAACAAAGGCATCCGGCTATTTGTCATCGATAGCAGCCTAATGCTGGAGGACGGAGACGAGGAAAAAGGTGTCAGAAAGGCGTTTATCAACCCCATCCTTCTCGACGAATACGGCGAAAAATTTGAGTTTGAAGAAGGCTGCCTGAGTATTCCTGACGTACGTGCGGAAATCACCCGGCCCGAGAAACTGACCCTTGAGTATTTTGACGAAAACTGGAACCTTAAGGAAGAAGAGTTTTCGGGGTTGACAGCCCGTGTGATCCAACACGAGTACGACCATTTGGAGGGCATCCTCTTTATCGATTACCTAAAAGGATTGAAAAAGCGAATGGTCAAAGGGAAATTGCTCGATATTAGCAAGGGCAAGGTCCCGACGGATTATCGAATGGTCTATCCCGGATAACGAGCCAACGAACCCCATGGAAAACATCCGCTTAGCATTGGTTCAATCAGATCTCTATTGGGAAGACGCAGCTGCCAACCTCGCCATGCTCGAGGAAAAGTTGTGGAAAATCGAGCGTAAGGTAGATATTTTGGTATTGCCCGAAATGTTTACCACCGGGTTTACCATGAACGCGGTCAGTCAGGGCGAGCCGATGAACCTTCACAGTACCAAATGGATGAAGCAAATGGCTGCCCAAATGAATACCGTGATTACGGGAAGCCTCATCATCAAAGCGGATACCAACTATTACAACCGCATGCTTTGGGTAGAACCGGGAGGAGCGGTTGCGTCTTACGACAAACGACACCTTTTTCGCATGGCTGATGAAGATCACCATTATTCCATGGGCAAAACGAACACCATTTTTTCAATAAAGGGTTGGAAAATTCGTCCGCAAATTTGTTACGACCTCCGGTTTCCCGTTTGGTCACGTAATCGGGCCACAGCGGATGGGATAATGGATTACGACCTGATCTTCTACGTCGCTTCCTGGCCGGCGCCAAGGGTGAAGGCCTGGGACATCTTGCTTCAGGCAAGAGCGGTAGAAAACCTCGCTTACTCCGTAGGTGTCAACCGAGTCGGTACCGATGGGAATGGTGTGCCGTATTGTGGCCATTCGGCGGCCTACGATTTCAAAGGGAATTGCCTCGCAAGTGCCGGAGAGCAGGAAGGGGTTGTTTACGTAGAACTCGATGGTTCTGCCCTCAGCGAATACCGAAAGAAATTCCCTGCCTGGAAAGACGCAGACAGGTTTTCTTTTCCCTAAGGCCCTATCCATAGCTTTTTATGGATCGGCCGTTGCCTGGGAGCCTGAAATTCCAACAGGTACAAAGCCGGTGGATATCCCCACAGGTTAAGTTCATTTCGTTCGTTTTCGGTAAGGGGCAATCCGCTTTTCAATAGTTTACCGGTACTGTCGTAGACCGAAACAGTTACTCCGGCTTGGTTTACGACGAGTTGGACTATGTTATCCTCGCTCGGGTTTGGAAATACCAGAGCCTTTAGGACCTCCGCATCACCTTCGTCCGGATTCGGTATCCGACTCAGGTACTCAAGGCCTCCCGCACGGTTGCCAATAATTAAATCCGGTTTTTCTCCCAATAGACCTGGAACCAGGCTGATCCAGGTGTTTCTCCCGTATCGGGTCCTCTCAAAGGTCCGGCCTTCCAGCTGAATGGATACGGGTGTCGTTTCCGGAGCTCCCAGGATGTCTACCGAAGAATACAACACACCTCGCTGGTCGACGGCCACCAGGTAAGGTTCGGGTCCGGAACTCACGGCCACGGTAAGGTTTCGGCTCACGGGATTATCCGCAAAACCCAAAAACTCCCGCTCCAGCAGTCTGACCTCCGGGCTCCCATCCAGGGCCAACGAAAACAACAGCAATTCTCCTGTCTGTCGGGCTAAGAGCAGGTAATCCTCTCTGGAATCGTGGAAAAAATATACCTGGTCCATGCCCCGCAGCGTGAAATCGGGAATCCGTAGCGAAACCCTTTCCTCGGGGGCATCAAATGGCAAGAGCCAAATTTGCTTCTCGGGAATCTGTCCGTTATACACATCACCGGTAATCAGGTGATAGGTTTGATTGGCGGCAGAAGTAAAGCGTTGATAGGAAGGCTCCAGGACTTCTAGCGCGGACAAATCAAGGTAATCTTCATTGACCAGCCGGATTTGGTTGTCTGCCCATTCCATTTCAAAAATCCGCCCCTGCACTCCTTTGGGGTCCAGAATATTGGCAGCTACGAATAGACTGCCCTGCAGGCGGTTACCCAGAAAATAGGGGCGGGAGTTTTCGCCAAGGTCCACCATCCTATCCTGCAAGAAGCCGCTGGTTTCAATAGTGCCGGAAAGGCCCGGCTGCAGCAAATACATGCTTCGGGAAAAATCCGAGCCGGTGTTGATGATTGGCTCAGAAGAATGACTGGATACCAGCAGGTTTTCTTCCAAAACAAATGCGCTATGAAATATCGGGAATTCGGGCAAAGGGCCGAAACCAGGCAGGTCGTTTGTGAATGTTTGAAAAACAGGCTCGGTGTCCGATCCCTCGTTTGGCAGGTAATACAGCACCTCGCACTGGTCTTGCCCAATGAGCAAGTCCTTTACCCCATCGTTATCAAAATCACGGTACAAGAGCGTGTGTCCACCCGAATGCAGGGTACGGAGCAAATCTGCGTCCGGTTCCCGATCGGCCATGGGCTGGCCTGCACACGTAAGGCCAAAACTTATGGCGCCGCATCCACAAAATTCAAATTTTCCCCAGCGGGTAACTGCGGATGCAAAACCGTCTACCGACGGCTGACCGGTTCGTTCTACGCTCGTATTTTTAAAAAACTCCAGGTAGTCCCCGGTGGCAAAATTAAACGTAAGGATGTCCAGGTCTCCATCGCCATCAAGATCTTCAATCAGGGGGACATCCAGAATATTGGCCGTCAGATTGGATCCACTTTCCAAGCGGAGGAAATCGCGTTCCACTACCCAGTCAGGAAACTGATCTGCGGTTGTACCTCCGTTCCGGTAAGCCTTGATTCCAAAAGGAGAGCCCGTAAACAGGTCTTTTTTTCCGTCCCCATTAAAATCTGCCAGTAGCAGGAATCCATTGATATCGTCCGGAAAATAGTATGCGGCCCCCGGGAAGTAGCGGTAGCCGCTTTCGGTGAACGCGTAGGCATGGATACGTCCTGCGTTTATGTCCCAGATAACCAGTTCTTCCCGCCCGTCTCCGTTTAGGTCAAATTCCTGTACCTGCGCTGCATTGATGCCGCCGGCAAAGGGCATGGGAAGTTCCACCCCGGAGATCGTAACCTGGGGCGTGTCACCTGCCAAGCGAAACAGATCCTGGGCAGTGCTCCGTAGGATCAGAAAAAGGGAAAGAAAAAGGATCAGGTAGAATTGCCTCATCAGGGAATTAGGATTTACAGGCGGTGGCCTGGAATACTTCGGGTGAAATTAATGGATTGCTACGCATTATAATAGTTATTTTTGTTCTTTAACGATAAAAGTTGAAATCGGATATGTTACTTTTGCTGGAAATGCGACAGGGCAGGCGTAATTTTTAGTAATTCAAAAAAACCGACCTGAGGATGAATACAATCAGAAAACTATACGAGCACTTTCGGTCAGCCAAGGGTGTAGGGACAGACACCCGTAAACTCAAAAAGGGAGCCTTATTTTTTGCCCTGAAGGGCCCCAATTTTGATGGAAACAGCTATGCCGCAAAGGCCTTGGATCTAGGAGCCTCGTTGGTCGTCGTAGATAATCCGGAGGTAGTGAAAGGGGATGCGTATTTTTTGGTGGAGGATGTGCTGAAGACCTTGCAGGATTTGGCCAGATATCACCGGAAACAGTTTGTCGGGCCGGTCATCGGACTTACCGGTTCGAATGGGAAGACAACTACGAAAGAGTTGATGCAACAGGTGCTGTCCAGAAAGTACCGGGTGCATGCCACCGAAGGCAACCTCAACAATCATATCGGGGTTCCGCTGACGCTATTGGGTATATCCGCCGACACGGAAATGGTTATTGTTGAAATGGGCGCCAATAAGCAGGGAGACATTGCCGAATTGTGTGCGATCGCTTTGCCTACGCATGGGTTGATTACCAATATTGGGAAGGCACACCTGGAAGGAATGGGGGGACCGGAAGGGGTACTGAAGACCAAAACGGAGCTTTTTCAGTTTTTGTTGGAAGCGAAGGGCAAAGTCTTTATCAATACACGGCAGCCGGTTTTTTCCCAAATGATCCGAAGATTTGAAGATCCGGTTTTGTTCCCTGGCGAGTCCGATTCTTGTTCCGTCTCGTTTCGCGGTGCCGATCCCTTTGTGGTCTTTAGTCTGGGGACCGATCCCCATCGCTATACCTCAGGATTAATCGGACACTATAATTTCGATAACCTGGCTGCGGCCATTTGTATGGGCATTTTTTTTGGCGTACCAGCGCGTGAAGCTGCCGCAGCGGCCGCTGCCTACACCCCTTCCAACATGCGTTCCCAGATTTTGGAAAAAGGGAGTAACTGGATTTTACTGGATGCATACAATGCCAACCCGTCCAGCATGGAGGAAGCGTTGAATACATTTGGGAAGCTGGACAAGCGGCCACACAAGATGGTAATCATTGGAGACATGCTCGAATTGGGTGCCCATGCGGTAGAAGAACACCAAAAATTGGGGGAACGGTTACAGAAAATGCCCGTCGAAAAAGTCTGTCTGACCGGCGACCTGGTTCGCCATGCCCTGCCGAAGGTACCCAAAGCGCTCTACTTTCCGGATCCCTTTTCATTACGGAATTGGCTAAAGGACTCCTCGCTTGAAAATCACCAGATTCTAATCAAGGGTAGCCGTGGCATGCGGCTCGAGACACTCCTGGATTTTATATAGGTAAGGGAATCGTATCCCAAGCTCCCGTTTGTGTATTGGGACTACTTTCTTGAGATTTTTTGATGACTACCAAATTTTGGAAATATAGAAATTGTGCATTTTCGGCTACTTTGCTTTTCTCCAAATGCTTTTCCCTAATAGCCTGTCGCTCCCAACGGCCGTAGTTGTCCAATGGAAATGCCATGTGCCATGATGGGGACCATTTAGCTAAGCAATGGGTTGGTCATCATACCGCATACGTACTTTTCTGCACATTTTATCACCGCGATAGCCTCAACTGTTTGGAAAAATTCGCCCTTTTGATATTGATGGTCGTTTGAAGTAGTGCTTTCTACCCGGAGGAGCGTCCGCCGCTGGCTTCTAAAAAAAAATGCTTCACTATCTTCAGCGCAGCGTGATAAACCTGAAAAGCCTCCCGAAAAATTTTCCGCTAAAGCATTTTAGGCAATTGCGGTCGAACATTCGTGGTAAAAGCAAATAAAAGTTTGGGCCTGCTAGGTGAAATTAACCGGAGCCTTCCGGGAGGTTTTGTTTCCCATTGGGAAAGCAATACAAAGAAACTACCAGTTTATTTTGGGGGAATTAAGGTTGATTCAATCGCGGTCCGTATCGTGGCAAAAAAGGTAATTTACTAGATAGATGAAGTCACCCCGAACTCAATGGAAAGTGAGTTTTCTTAAGAATGAATTCTAATAAATTGGTAATTTGGTCGTCCATCAATCAAATGATTTCAAAAGAATCAAGACTTATGAAGAAAGTAATAATCATTATTATTCCGGTTTTCTTTTTGATTCATTATCAGGGAAAAACTCAAACCGATTCGTTGGTTTTCGATAATCAGAAGACATTGGTAGGGGTGATTAAATCTATGGAAAAAGGTGTTCTTTCCATGTCAACTAGCTTTAGTAAAGATGATTTTAAGATAAAGTGGGAAGAAATACACTTAATATATTCCGAGAGGCCACTAATGATTACCACATCCGACGGGCAAGTTATTCTTGGATTGATTTCATCCGTAGATTTGCGTGAAATTTTAATAAAAACAGAGGAGGATGAGGAATTTAGGTACAATATATCTGAAATCATTTATCTCAAACCGATTAGCCGAAGATTTTTAGACCGGCTAAAAGCGAGTATGGATTTTGGTTTTAATTTGGCTAAGGCCCAGAATAACAGGCAATTATTAATCCGAAGTAGGGTTGCATATATTTCTGAATACTGGTTATTTAATGCTGCCTACAACACCTTACATTTATCCCGAAATCAAACGGAAAACATAAATCGCTCAGATGGTAACCTGATAGCAAAAGGGATTTTACTCAACGACTTCTTTATTAAAGGGAAAATTGATTACCTGAAAAACACCGAACAAAAATTGGATTTAAGAACAAACTATAAACTAGGTGGTGGTAAATATTTTGTGAGAAACAACCATTTATACTGGAATGCATCCCTGGGCGGCTCGTACAATTGGGAGCAGATTGCTGATAATCCCGAGGATCGTTATAGTTCAGAATTTTGGTTGGGGTCGGAAGTAAGCATTTTTAATGCAGGGAATATTGGTCTTTTTTCAAATATTTTTGGCTATTACGGAATTTCAGAAACCGGAAGGTTTCGGCTCGATTTTCGGCTGGATTTAAAATACAATTTGCCTCTAAAGCTATATATAAAAACCGGTATTACCTTAAATCATGACAACCAACCTGTTCCCGGGGCTGCTATGACGGATTATGTATGGGGTACTACATTGGGTTGGAGTTGGTGATTGGGGTTATATTGGTTTTGCGATGACAATGGATTAGGGAAATATCTTAGCCAAATAAGACCGGCTTCAAGTTCGAAATTTCCTCTGAGACCGAAATCATTGAAGGTTTTTTGCAAATTACCGATTGAAAAAAAGACCATCAAACGTGAAACCGGTTGAGCGATAAGGGATCAAATATATTTTTAGTCAGGTAATGCATTTTTTTTATTTGCTAACTTGGATTCGATCAATTTAAGTTCTTCTTCATGTTTTTTCTTTAAAGCCTTTCTGTTACTTTTTACGCCAACACTAGTTAATATTCCACTAAGTGCGATTTTTCCAAAATAGTTGAAAATGGATTTTGTAGGATCACGGACAAAAAATAATTGGCCCTGCCGATGGGGAAAAGGATGATCGTTATTTCTTCTGATAATAAGTTCGTTTGCAAGAAAAGACTCGATGGCATGTCCTAAATTTTGGTGGTCATGTTCCTTTTTATCAAGAATTGAGATGCTTAGTTTTCTGTAAAGAAAATCCAAGTTTCCATAGGCGTAATCCTCATTGCCTAAAGCCTTTATCTCCATCTTTCTCATTTTGCCTTTTTTGATCCTGACAGAGGCAAGTGGCTCAACGAGACTGTTTAGTACTTTGAGGTCCATTTTCCCCAGACTCACATCCATGAAAAAGGAATAATTAGGGTCATCAAGTGAGAAATCCATCTCGTTATTGAGTTTTCCTGAACCCTGAATCATCGCGGTTGCTTTCATATTCAGTTTGTTATTCACTTCGATTTCCTCCGGAAGGTTGGTAATGTTGGTTAGAATGGCATCAACGTTTGAGAATTCGATGCCGGCTGTTTTTTCACCGGTAGGAGGCTGGGTTTCCACGTGTACATTTCCGTCGTTTATCTTCACCGTATCTATTGATACCGGCATGGCGGAGTTCACCAATGTTTTATGGAGCATCGGAGGAAAATGATTATCGGGAAATGGCAATCTCTGATCGCGGTATGCCATTAATTTGAGTTGGTCAATGCGCACCTTTTGTGCGTTGACACCCGATTTCAATACCTCTCGCCAATGGATTCCCGAAACACTACCTGCGCCGGTTTCAACCCCCAACCACGTCTCCTGATGCGTGAGGAAGCTACTGTAAGAAATCGGACTATCAGAAGTTTTAAAATCAACTGAAGTCCAGGATATTTTCGAGGAAGAACCGGAAATACTTACTCCTGAAATTTCTGCCGTTTTCGCGGGATAGGAGAAAGAAGCTTTTCCTTGGTTTAAACCAATAGACCAATCACCGGAAGCCACTAATTCTTCGATACCAAGCGGTACTTTGGAATTCCAATAAAAGTCATCATATGCCAGGTCAAGGCCTTCAAACCAAATTTTTACACAGTCTTGTGGTATTTGAAGATCGATACTCATGTTTTTTATAGCAAATTTGCGCAGATCCAGAGAGGAAATTGGGGAATTATTCCCCCCGTGCTTTTCCTTACTAGTTGACATTTTATCGGTTTCCAAGTCTCCTTTTATGGAAAGTGTGGGATTATCGACCAAGAATTCTGAAATCGCCACATCCTGATGCTGGTTGAGGTTAAAACCTTCTTCTGTCCGGATAGTCATTCGGGGAATGTCTAAATTAATCGATGTTCCATTCATCAATTCTGAGCTATCGGACTTATCTAATTCGCTATTGATTAGTGTAATAAGTTTGTTTCTGCTTGAAAGGTTGGCTTGGTCAACTCGAATTCCTACATCCTTTTGTTTATGGACAAATTTATTGAGGCTTATATCAAAATCACCTACATAATAATTAGACGGACTGTAGGGATACCTGACATCAAATAGATCGATATTTGTCACTTCACTTTTCCAAAAATTCCCACCCTCATTTGTCTCCTGTTCTAAGGTAAAATTTGCATTTTTAATTTGGAGGGTGTCGAGCAATAAACCGAACGCTTGTGACGAGATATTTTTTGCATCCGATTTACCGCTGCCCGAATCAACCCGTTTATTGAACCTGAAATTTCCGTCTAGGCCTTGAATAGAAAACCGTTCGACTCCGATAAATTCATTTAAACTATCTGGTAACTGTATCTTTGATACGGAGATTAATGGGGTTGAAATAGTGAATTCCTCTTCACTTTGGCCGGTACCAGTTGCTGTTGTGCCGTACATGGTAAGGGTACTATTATGTAAATCCAAGGAGTCAAATTCAACTTTTCCGTAATTGAATGCCAGGGAACTTTGAGTCATTTTTGCAAACGAATTATCCATATCGATTGTAAAAGGAAAGTCAGCACCACCAATTCGAATCGATTTTAGATAGGCTTCCAGACCTTTCGCGTTCAATGTCCCGGTTTCTGGTTTCTGAATAGTTGCTTCTAAATCTCCAATACTAAAATGATCGATAAAAAAAGGGTTAAATTTATTTTCCTTAAGTGGAGCCTTGTTTGTTGAAGGCTCATTGAAGACCAGGTTTACCTTGGCTTTCCCAATTTTCATCGAGTTGATTTTGTTATGTGGAGTATTGTAAAGGAAGCCATCTAAAAAGACTTCGTTTAATCTTACTTCTCCTTTAATATTCTTTGAAAGTGAGGAAGGACGTAAAATAATGTCCTGGATACTGAGAAAATCCTCCTTGCTGGACAGATTAACACCTGTAAATTCCACCTTATATTCCGGTAGGGAGAGCGTTCCATTTCCTACCCTTGCTATCAGGTCTACATTTATTTGATGGGAAATGGTATCTGCAACTTTCCAATCTTTTCCCGAAATATTGAGATTATTCAACGTTAAAAATGGAGAGCTCCCGCCTCTATACAGGGCTAAATTTCCTTGTTGAAAGTCAACTGATTCTAAATTAAAATCGGCTAAAAATTGGTTTAACGCTGTTGATATTTCGGGGATTCCCTTGGGATCCTTAGCGGGGGATTTTGGCAATAAGATGCCGATATCTGGAGATACGATTGTAATCTTTCCGCCGTCCAATCGCTCATGGACAATAAGATCCTCAAAATCTATATTTTTAATAAGAATAGCAGGAATTTCCAGGTATTGAATTAGTTGGTTTTCAGTTTGAGATAAACTATCCTTTATTGGGTAAATCTGGATACCCTCCAAAGCAAAATCTCTATTTTTAAACGACCAATTTAGTGTCTCAAAATTCAACGAATAATGGGCATCTCTCAGTTTTGACTGATATTTTTTCAAATAAAGTTGCAAATTTTCCAAACTCCAGGAATCCGTTGAATCTGTTTTTTTGCTGTAGTTGACCTTTGTTAGTGTTACGGAAGTACTATCGGCTTTGATACTATTCCTTGCAAATTGATTGTTTTGGTTGATGGAAATATACGTGGGTATGAGTTGGACATGATTTATCTGAAGACTGTCTAGACTGTGGCTCGGGCTTTTTTGGTCGGGGTGAAATAAAGATAGTGTGTTTTTATCTACTTCGAAATGGAGCTGTGACCCTCCCACAAAAATAGTATCTACCAAAAGGTAGTTGTTCAAATAGAGTGTCAGGAAATCTATACCTTTCAAATGAAGACTTGGAATCGACAGATCATTTTGGAGTGTATTTTTGTCGCCAGAATCTTTTTGATCTGTGTATTCCAAGTGTAGGCTATCAAGAAGTATTTCTTTTTCCTTAGAGGATATTTTTAGGCTTTTGAAGGTCAAAAGATTTTTTGAGCTTGGTAATTGTATGGAATTTTGGCCTAGTATTACTTCCAAATGGTCTGTCAAAAGAAGCTCCGTTATTTTTTCTCCTGAGAGGTTTTCCGGAATGATTTCAATGGTATCTAAATTGACAGTAATGTTTTCTAGGGAATAGGTTGGCGTTTCACTGGGCCCTGTGCTCCATAATAGTGTTGCGTTCTGTGTGCTAAAGTTTTTTATCTCGAGGTCTTGCAAAAATTTTAACGTTTTTTGATGCAACCTTCCCACTTCTTTTTGTGCTACTAGTGTGTCTTCTTTTATTGGTGAAAAAAAATGAATTGTTGGATTATTTAAAATCATACGTTCTATTGTCAATGACCTGTCAAAAATAACTTCTTTGATGGATAGAAGGTCTAACGTGAGTTCCGGTATCGTTAATGCGATTTTGGTGGTGTCATCGATGGTTTCGCTCTGGGTAATAGCAATGCTGAGGTCATTTAGCCTAATCATATTTTGTGTCCAAAAAATTTCCAGCTTTTTTAGCTTGTAGGAAACGGAGGTTTTAGCGGACAAAGTTACTTGATTTTTAAAATAGTTTTTGACCGTATATTCCATGGCAAGATGTAACAGCGTCCTGCCCACAAAAAATATGGAAACAATTAAGACGATAATGCCGATATTTTTTCTTATTGGTTGCGGTATCATTTTTTAGGCAAGGCTTTGTATGAACATGGTTTATTCTTGTTTTTAAACGTCTCTATGCGGGTTTTTATCGAAAGGTTTTAATTGGTCAGATCCGGATTTAATATGTACGTCCAGCTGAGGGAATGCAATTACTACACCTTCTTTTTTAAACGTTTCATCGATTTGCATAATGATATCTCCCTTAAGGAAGGGAAGTTCGAAATAATTGTGGCACCAGAAAGTAACTTGTAGATTTATATGATTATCTGCGAATTCATGCGGTAAAACTCTCGCTACAGGATAATCTAAAATCCGTTTGTCCTTACTTATGAGATCTTTGATCAATCCAACAGCTTTTTCAAGGTTGGTTCCATATTCCACTCCAACTAAAAATGATAGTTTTTTCCCTTTTCCCATCGTCCAGTTGACCATTTGGTTACTTAAAAGTTCCCCATTTGGAATAATGATGCTGGATCCTTCAAACATATTTACCACACTACTCCTAAATCCGATGGATTTCATAATTCCGGCCTTTCCGTTGATTTCAATCAAATCACCTACCTTTACTGGGTTTTCGAAAGCGATGATTACACCGCTAACCAGATTGTTGAAAAGTCCCTGGAGACCGAGACCAATTCCCACTCCCAGGGCGCCCAGTACGATCGTGATCTTGTCCAAGGGGACACCTGAGGCAGCTATTGCTAAAAATAGGCCCAGGCTAATCACGAAAATTTGAACTAGTAGTAACCAGCTGCCCAGACTAACTTGTTTTCTTTTTTTCTGGTTTGCCTGCTGGATTTCAGGGTCAGACCCAAAAAAGGACAGGATTCTGGATAGCAGAAATGACACCGCCAAAATCGTCAAAAATACTAGAATACTGTTAATGGTGAAAGTATAGCTCCCCAGTACCCTTGGGGTATTCAGAAAGTCGCTTAAATAGGTGGATATATTACTGAAATTGTAGAAATTTTTACCCACCAGAGATAACCAGCCAATGACCAAGAATATGTAGAAAATATTCGGTACTTTTTCTCCGATTTTATCAAAGTTTATAAAGAAAAGTTTTTTATCGGGTTTGTTGTAGGTATTCGAGGCCAATACAAGCATTTGGTTAATAAGACGTACTGTCCAGATCATGATAACACCCAATACCGATCCGATATAACCTGAAACCAGCAATGCTTTGGATAAGTTGAGATTTCCTTGTATAAAAAAGAAGATCGATAACAATTGCATTAAGCATAAGAAATAGATAAAATAGACGATTTTTCTTTCTTTTAGTTCGTTAAATTTCTTTTTAAAAAGTATAATCATGCCATAAGTTAGGCCGATGATAGAAAGTAGTAATATAGCGTATTTTTCAAAACTGGAAAAGATCAAAATCATATTGAGGGATCCTACCAAAATGAAAAATAAAAAGACTACATACCAAAATTTCATCCAATATGTAGATAGAAAGCGATTGAACACAAATGTCAATGCAATACCTGATAATACCCATAGATTATAATAAAAGATAAATGGGGGCGATGGGAAAAAGAACTGAAACAGACCAATGGACACGATGGCGGATGACAAAAACGGATGTTTCAGTACTTGATAGTTATTATAGAGTCCTTCATCTCCCTGTTCTTCTATAATTCGTTTTTTTAGGTTATAGTTAAAAATGGAAATAAAAATTATAATGGAAATCATAAAAGTAATGCGAAGGAAATAAATTTCCAAGAAAAGTAGAAATGCTAAAATTTCCTTTTCAACAGAGATTTTTACGATTTCATTAAATGACCTGTTCAGGTAATTATTTGAATTCAATTCGGAAATTTCTTTCTTGAAAAAGTAACGGTTCAGTTCCTCTCTTTCACTCTCGATCATCAACGAAGTAAGCTGCAAGTGAATTAATAATTCATTTGCTTTCGATTCAAGACTTTCTAACGCATAAATAGTAACCTTAATGTCTTCTACAGTGGGCTTGACTTCTTTTCCTACTAACGCTAATTTTCTCTTGTAAGCTGCCTGTTCTATTGAATCGCTAGGAAGGATATATATGGCTTCTAATCCGGAAAGTGAATCGATGAGGTAACTTAATCGAAAAAGATAGTCTCCTTTGTCTTTCAAACTATTTCTGATAGACAAAGTCCTTTCCGATAATTCCGACATAATTGCTCCTGAAAGTGCCAAGTTCCTATCTGACCGGGGGTGTCCTTCGTTTTCCGACACACCCTTTTCAACGAGAATCCTTCGTTTCTCAATTTCTTCTAAATCTTCCTTAAAACCAATAGAATCCACGCCCATTCGTAATAATAATTTCGCTTCGTGAACGGTCTCTCTAATGTTTTCTAAGACGATTCTTTGTTGAAAATTAATTTCTGCATTTTCAAAAATTTCCGTACTCTGGAAAAATGCTTTGGCTTCTGGACTTTGGACTGGGGGATTGGGAGTGTTTTTGGTCTTTAGGCTTATCGAGTCTTCTTGTTGTGGAAGTGAGAAAGCATCGATAATCGAAAAATGCGATGCAAATACGGCCAAAGTAATCAAGGTCTTCGGCAAATATTTAGGTACGTTACTACAAATAAGATAAAATTCGGTCATATTAGTTGGTGTATTGTATAACATAGTGTCAATGTGGAAAAGGCTTTATTAATACGCATCTCCTTCTTTTTCCTTCCAAACCTGAGATCGGAAAGGGAGTCCCTACATTTAGACCTAACTACCTCAAAAATTGGTGCTTTGGAGCTACTTACCTTGACGAATAACTGCAAAGTCACCCAAGCCAGATTGTGGTTTTTCTGTAGTCTTCTCAATTCCGAAAAAAGGGGAAGTTCCACGTTTCCTATTTTCGGTAATACATGTTGATAGAAATCCACGCGTGAATACACCATTTATCTACTAGTTCTCTCAAATTTTAAAACCGTAATCCAGCGGTAAGGAATATGTCGTTTGTCTTACCAAAATCAATATCATCAATACTTTTCTGAATGTTAGTTACGCGCCATTGATAGCTCCAATCCAAATAGAATAGGGCCAAATCTATTCCGGCACCTGCAAATACTCCCCATTTGGGACTGTTAAAATCATCCTTATTCAAGCTATCCGATACGCCGGTTAATAATAATGCGGAGCTTCCTCCAAAGACTCGAAGTCCAAACGTGGACTCGGTGTTTCCAAGCACATTTAAACCCACAGTCAATGGAACTCTTAGCCCACTAAATTTGGCATCTGTAAAGGTTGTTACACCATTGTCGATGGTTGAAGCCTCTGCATTTTCAGTCAAATAAAATAACCCAGACTCGAAATACAGCTTTTTACCAAATTCGATGGAAGCACCGATTTGCCGGCCTATGTTGCCACTGACATTATCTGCCGTTCCGGATATATTTGTAAAATTTACTCCAGCCCCTACATGGTTTAAACGTGCTTTGTGCAAATACGCTTTCTGCACTGGCCAATAGAACGATAATTGCAATAATTTTTTTCACGATGCGTAGGGGAATATTTGGATATATTGATTGCTGTAGGTGGGTCATGCATTAACCCTGCTTATTTAGATTTTTTATGGTATCTGCAAATAGTTTTTTATAATCTTTTATAGATTTCCTGTTTATTTCTATCAGCGAGATGTTCGTCCTGCCCTATCTCCTTTTTCAGGGCATTTTTCATTTGATTATATAGATTCGAATTAGTATTTAAGATATAGTTTATAGTAAAGTTAACATTATCTGAAAGAACAATAACTGACTGGTTCCTGTCTATTATATAATAATTATCGGGTAGAAGATTGTATTTCTCGTCAATCTGATATTTCTTTTTCAGTAAATTCTGTATTTCGATTTTCTCATTACTATTTTTTATTTGAGAAAATGTATAATTATATAGGAATAGGGAGTTTTCGAAAAAATTAAGCTCCATTTTAACTTTATGAGTACCTATGTGAACTCTATAGAATAATTTTTTTATTTCCCCAAACGGATAAGAATTACTAATGCTGTAGTTTGGTTTGCCATATTTTAGTTTGAAAAAATTAACTTCATTTTCATGAAAATTTTGATTATCTGAAAATGAAATATTCACATCTGTTAATAACGGTTGTTTATTATCAAGCTCCAACAGTTCCAAATAGGTTTCTAATTTTTTGTGCTGTCTAAAAACATTGTCAAGGTAGTAATCCTGTCCATAGTAAGCCTCATGATAATAGTCGCGTAGGTAGTATGCGGCATTTGTTTTTAATAATCTTAATATTTTTTTAATAATAGTCATTTACATATTAAGTTTACAGAAACCCTCTGGTGTACATTGTTGATAGCTAAATGGTACAATTGTATGTTTCTTTTTAGTAGAAGCTAGAGTTGATGAACACCATTCCGGACAATTAGTAAAAATGGGGTTAACGAGATACAACGTTTGCTTTTAAAACCCTTTAATCTGATAGTGTTGACAAATCTAAAACCGTAATCCAGCGGTAAGGAATATGCCGTTTGTCTTACCAAAATCAATATCATCAATACTTTTCTGAATGTTAGTTACGGACCATTGATAGCTCCAATCCAAATAGAATAGGGCCAAATCTATTCCGGCACCTGCAAATACTCCCCATTTGGGACTGTTAAAATCATCCTTATTCAAGCCATCCGATACACCGGTTAATAAAAATGCGGAGCTTCCTCCAAAGACTCGAAGTCCAAACGTGGACTCGGTGTTTCCAAGCACATTTAAACCCACAGTCAATGGAACTCTTAGCCCACTAAATTTGGCATCTGTAAAGGTAGTTACACCATTGTCGATGGTTGAAGCCTCTGCATTTTCAGTCAAATAAAATAACCCAGGCTCGAAATACAGCTTTTTACCAAATTCGATGGAAGCACCGATTTGCCAGCCTATGTTGCCACTGACATCATCTGCCGTTCCAGATATATTTGTAAAATTTACTCCAACTCCTGGTTTAAACGTGCTTTGTGCAAATACGCTTTCTGCACTGGCCAATAGAACGATAATTGCAATAATTTTTTTCATGATGCGAGACATATTTAGATTTATTTATTACTGTAAGTGGGCCATACATTGACCAATAGGAGTCTTTGTTATCGGAGATATACCCCGGAGGCCTGTTCTCTTTTTTCGAGTAAACCAATATTCCCTTTAAGAAATTGCGGCAATCTATTAAGGATGGAGGGTCTTGCTGAGTTTCTAGCTGGTTTTTTACCTTTATTCGTTTCCTTCTTCAAAGATCCCACGCAATAGATATGCTCTGTTAGGTTGCCTCGTTGGCATAATATTCTATATTACAGTTTGGCGAATTGCTGTTGGTTCGGTAGGAATCGCCAAATCACTGGTCAGATAGCCTGTTTTCGCTCAGGGTTGATATTTCTCTTTTAAATTGACTAGACATTGAAGGTCAGGGCGTACTGTTTACTCGTCTAGGTAGGTACGTTATGTCTTTTAACAGTTGGGAATTTGTGGATTTGATGCTAATTCAACTTTGTTTTTAATTCTTGGAGAAAATTGTTGTGTATTTTTTGGTTAGACATCATAGCGAACTTGCTTTCTGCATGCCAAGGCCTCTTTTAACGACCAGGATTCATTAGGTTTTCTTGGCCGTTATCAAGTCTCGTGTGGGGACTGGTACGTCTTTCGAAGGGACTGCATTTTGTACTTTGGCATGGTAAGCTTTTAAGTGAAACCATTAATAACCCCATCTATAGGTAAAAGATGGTCTTCTTATTGGTATGTCGACGGGCTTTTTTGTAGGTTGAGTAATGTTAGTATAGAATGGTAGATTGCTTACAACCTAGAACTCCCAGGCTGGGTCGTCAAAGGCATTCAGTAGTTGGTTTTTATCAGAAATGTCTGATTCTGCTAGTTTTGGTTGCATGGAGGGATTGGTTGGATACGTTTTTCCGTTCCACGCAACCTTTACAAATCCTACTTCTCCGGTTCTTACATAGATGTTTTGGAATCCATTTGTTTTTTCCTCAGGCGAATCCTGTCCGACATATACAGGGTATTTTACCAAAGTCATTTTGGCCATTACCTTTAATTTATCGCTGAGCACCAGCATCGTGCAACCACCGGTACCACAAAAATCGGGGCCTATTAATCCGATGAGATACTCCGGTTGCTCATCACCATTCAATTCCACTTTGTCATAAATAAACCTTCTGGGAAATGCTGATTTTTCACCAAATTCTGTCCGTAGAACTGTGGTAATGTTTTCGATATCGTCATCCTGGCTCAGCACTCCTGACTGATCTTCAAACGAACCTGCGATCAGAAAAATAGCGATTATGGCATTACCGATTGATAGCATCAGGCTTTCAGATTAATTCTATTCAAATATCAAAAAACGCATGTTATTTTTATTATTTGGAGCCTGATTTAAAATTACAAAATTGAATTTTTAAGTTAAAAGTGTTATTTTTCATTGTAATTTTAAAATCCAATGCGTTTTCTTTTCACCAGTTGGCTGCTTCTAGTTGTTTCTATTTGGAATGTATGGGGCCAGGATACCGTGTTTGTCCAGAAGCATTGGTTTGATCAACCTGTAAAAAATATTTTTTTGGCCGAGAATGAGCTTCATGTTAAAGCGGGAAATGACTTGTTTGTTTTGAAGAATGGGAAATGGGAAAGATTTAACCTTAAATTTGAAAAGAATTTTGTTTTTTATTCCAATGGCTTCTATCAATCGGAATTTCTGCCTGACCAATTCAAAGAATCGACGGAATCCATGGCGCACTTAATACCTCAAAAAAGTTTGATCAACTGTACGATGGCTAGGAAAGAAAACCAGCTTTTCGTTGCTGTCGGAGGATCTCTTTTTGAATACGAAATAAGGCCGTTTTTTTCCATCGAATACCCCAATGCCTCCATTAGGCATGTCTATTTGGATGAAGAAATCAAAGCCGTTTCCACCTACTCAGGAATTTTTATTAATGATACTTTACGGCGTAATTTTCCGGCGTATTCGAATGGGCATTTTGTGAAGATAAATGATCAATATTATTTGTGTACGGACGATCTTTACCAGGTAACTGCCGTGGATTCCGTCAAACTGATCAAATCAGGTCAGAATATATTTGCAGGTCATTCACGAAAATTAGTAGAATGGAATGAGAAGGTTTATTCATTAAATACGAATTCTATCAACGAATTGCGGGAAGATTATTCCCTCTACCCGATTCATAAGGGATTTAACTTTTCAGATTTGGAAGTATTTGATTCCCTCCTTGTATTTTCGACCTACGAAGGGAAGTTATTCACGTACAATGGCACTGAAGTAAAATCGTTGGCTTCCGTAAATAGTAGGATCAGGGAAATTTTTATAGGTGACAATTGGATTTATATTGCTGCTGACAATGGTGTTTTTAAAATTCGACCTGATAATTCTCTGGAATTAATACGTGTTTCGGATCTTAGCAATTGCGTTGACATCGAACAGGATAGATTCAAAAACCTATGGATCGCGACAGAAAATGGTCTTGTAATATTACCAAAATCAAGTCACAAACCTGTTCCACTTGTTTCTGATGTGGAATTTAACAGGTACGCCATGACCCTCTATGAAGATAAAATTTACGCCGGATCTATCAATGGCTTGTATAAAATTGATATTTACACGATTGAAAGGGGATTTTTACCAGTCTATTTTCAAACAGTATCGGATCAAAATGCTTTATTTCTGAAACAATCGATTCTGGTAGCTTTCCTTATCGGTTTTCCCGCTATTTTTATCATTTTTTGGTTTTACAAAAGAAATATAAAAAATAGTAAGATTGAAATTCCTGCTAAACCGAAATCCAACACCTTGGTACTTGAGCAGGTCAAAAGCGACATAATTGCCCATAAATTGATTTCTGTTGATGCGTTAGCACTACATTACGATACCAATACTGTACAGCTAAATAGACAATTCAAGCGATTTGGCACTACTCCCGGGAAATACCTAAAAAAGGTAAAGATTTCCTGGGCGAATCGATTGCTTAAAGATGGAGTGGCCTTAGATGAAGTGGCTAGGCGGGTCGGTTATTCACCAAAGCTACTGAAACAAGAATTTGACCAAAAAAGTTGAACTACGAATACATTACGGTTATGATGCTTCCTCTAACCAAGACATGGTCAGTGTGTATGCAAAGGTCAAAATAATAGCTCCTGTAAAAAGCCCCAAAATACCGGAGTACAAAAATCCTCCAAAAGCTCCCATAAATACTACCATGGAGGGTACGGGCGCACCTTTCCCTAAAATCATCGGTTTGAGAAAGTTATCGAGGAGTCCGGCAAATACCATCCAGACTGTCAAAAAAATAGCCATGCCCAGACTTCCATTCATCCAAATATAAATAATTACTCCAATGCTGACTGGAAAAAGACCAATTTGAAACACGGAAAGAATTAATGAAACCAAAATCCAAATACCGGTAAACGGGATTCCTGCAATAAACATCCCTAACCCACAAAATAAGGCCTGAATAATGGAAACTCCCAAAATACCTTTTACTACATTAATGACTGTTGTACGCGCATCATCGGCCATTCTTTCCCCGGATTTACCGGCTAGCTTAGTGAAAAATTTTCTGGCATACTGGCCTTCTTCTACCGAATATGCCATAAAAACACCACTTACTAGTATAGAAAGCGTAAAAGTAAATATGCCGGATGCAGTATGAGAAACCATACCTAGAAATTCAATCAAAACGGGTTTTATCTCGTCTTGATGTTTAATAAACGTTTCGGAAAGATTCAGAGAGGCTTCTTCCCAAACTGAATATAGATAAGGTCCGATAATGGGGAATTGAGAGATACCATCATAGGGAGGAGGAATGTGTAGATCATTACTTTGGAAAGTGGATATCAATGCCTTGAACTCATCAACAGTGCTTAACATGATCAAAATAGCTGGTAAAATAATGACCATTAACAATCCCAACACAATTATTCCTGCGGACAAACCGGGACGAATCTTTAGTTGCTTTGTTAATAGCCTATGCAAAGGGCCAAACGTAATTGCCAATACTCCGCCCCAAATCAATAGGGTGATAAAAGGCTTTACAATAAAAAAACTGAGGAGAAGCAAAATCCCTAAAGCAAGGATTTGAATCACTATGTGGATTTGTGAAGGTTTTTGGACCTGAGGATTTAAAGGACTCGCCATCCGTTGAATTAACGTATAAAATCAAATTATCACAAGTATATGCAAAAAAAAATATCTTTATACTTGATAGGTCCGGAATTTAACAATACCGGAAACGATCTTCAAAAAATGCCTGAACATAATATTCCTCACGATGTTAAACGCTTTGGAAATCACAACCGGAATTATCGGTCCAATTCAACCAAATGCCACCGAGACTGTAATCTCAACTCTGTCTAAGCTTGGAATTTAGTTTTAAATTTTATAAGTAGTAGACATGAGCACAGAAGAAAAAGAAAACCTAAAAGAGAAAGCATTAAGACAGTTTAAGAATGGAGAGCCACTTTTTGGCAAAGGCGGAGCCTTTACTCCCATGCTGAAGGAGTTTTTGGAAGAGGCTCTTGAAGCAGAGATGGAAGGGCATCTGAGCAGCGATGAGTCTGGCCGTGAGGTTGGAAATAAGCGTAATGGGAAGGGCCGGAAGACTGTGAAGAGCAGCCATGGAGAAGTCGAAATTGAGACCCCTCAAGATCGGCATAGCAGCTTCCAGCCTCAGATTATTGAAAAGCGCCAACGTATCCTGGCGGACAATCTTGAGAAGCAAATCATCGCCATGTACGGTTTAGGTAACAGCCTGCGGGATATTCAGGATCATATTTCTGAGATGTATGATACAGA
>NZ_FNZH01000018.1:0-13049 GCF_900109255.1 Cyclobacterium xiamenense
TGAATGCCATTCTGGTTGGGCTCCATGGACTCCACTTTGCTGCGTTGGGATTGAAAGATGGTGGCAAGTTCGATTTTGTCCATTAATCGATCATAGTCCACTGGCTTCGGGATAAAATCAAAGGGCATCAGGTACTTGGCTAAATTAAATCCCAGGCTGCGGGGTAAACCGGATAAGAATACGATCGGTATGGGGTACGAACGATTGAGGTATTGTGCCAGGCGGATTCCGGCATCCACATCGGTTCCGAGTGCAATGTCCAGTAGGGCCACTTCCGGTTGCTGGTGCAGCACGATTTCCAGTGCCTCCTGGTAGGTTTCGGCCGGCCCAAGGATTTCGTGGGGATCCTCGGCAGGTGTCATTTTGAGCAAGGAGTTCGATTGGATCTGGCCATTTATGACCAGGACTTATCCAACAATGCGGGGTATTATGTTTTAAAAGCGGTGGTTAGGAATTGAAGGTAGCCACGTGTTTCCCAGTTCTTTTATCATGTTACTTCCTACAGATTAGTACCGTCAGTGCCTTGCAGATGCAACTTCTTCTTTTAGGTTAATTTAACCTGTGAAAAAGAATATTTTTTTGAATTTACTAGTTTTTATTGTTATATAATAAATGATCATGGTAATCATTTGGTCAAAAAATCTGTGTTTATAGTGGTAATGCCATTCGAAAAGTCAATAAATAGGGTATCCATTCGCAATAAAACATTAATTTTTCTTGTAGTTAGAAATTCAAATGCATATTTTGAAATATCATCTACATTTTATATGATTTTATATTCAACCGATGAATGGTGAAAATAATATGTTCGTTTTGCTTGGCGGGTACGATTTGGAAATGCTGGAAATCCGAAAACTGCTGGTAGCCCATGAAGGTTCATTTTTGGATGCCGGGCTCAATTGGGACACTGCGAAATGGGATGCGTACCGAAACGAACCCTACCTGTCACAAATCCATCGTGCCTTTGAAACGGGCAGACAGGTTTTTGGGATCGAATTGCGGGGCGAGGCAATTGAAGGTTGCGGACTGATTGACCATCACAATGAACTGCAGCATCTGCCTTCAGCGATCGAGCAGGTTGCTTCGCTAATGAGCTTGGAGTTAGACCGACGGCAACAATTGGTTGCGGCCAATGATAAGGGGTATATCCCTGCGATGATGGAAATGGGGGCTACCCAGGAAGAAATTGATGAAATACGGAGAGCAGACAGAATAGTACAGGGGGTAACAGAAGAGGAGGAAAAACGGGCCGAATTGGATATTATAAAAGGGGAGAGAGTGGATGATTTATTGGTGATAGGCACTGGCCTGTCCCGGTTTAGCCCCATTTCCGATAAACTGTTTGGGAAAACTTCCCAATTACTAATATACAGCGATAACTCCTTGGATTATTATTGGAAGGGCAAAGATCTGGTAGCGGACCATTTCAAGGAGTACATAGATCATGGAAAGGCCTATGAAGGCGGGGGTGAATTTGGATTTTTTGGCCTATCCAAAAATGCGCTTCCCAAAGAGGAAATTCTCGCAATCAAAGATAAAATCGTTTCCCTAACTACTAATCTTTCTTGAGCCATGGAAAATTCACTGTATAGTTACCATGTTTTCCTTTTTCCGTTTAAATGGCAGCATCAGGAATTGGATCCGGAAGCGGATCTGGATGCAAAATTTAACCTATCTGATTTTAGAAAAAAAATTGGCGCTCCCTGGATTAGAAAAGAATATAAATTAGACAGTTTTGAACGATTTAATGAGTTTGATTATTTCTATGGCCATGTCAGGGAAATCTTATATGACCTGGATATAGACCTAAGTGACGAATCAACACAGGGAAACAAGGAACTGATCAACCATTTTGAATACCAGCTTCCGGAGGAGGAATGTGAGCTGCATTATTGTATTCAGCTTTCGGATGAAACACGCTTTTTTTTGAGAATTGATAGCATATTATTGAATATTTATAGCACAGGTACCGCCATTCTTTCCTTTCATTTAAGAAACTTCACCTACAGAGACCCGGGAGATATCTTAAAAATAAATCAATTTGGACGGCGTCTGTATCCCCCATTTTATGACCTGGAATCTGGATCGGCGATTTTTGGTACGAAGGACAGGACCAAATCGGAGTCAGCGCTCAATAAAACAAAGGCTTATGAATTACCCGACAAGATCTGGTTGGGAGCGAAAGGTACATCACCTAACCCCAACTCGCTATTGGTAGAAGATTTTTCTGGCTACTTAACGATTGAAACCATTAAAAACGGCCCATTTCGAATTCCGGCGTTTGTTAAAGGACTCTTTGAAAAGGATTTTTTAAAGGAGTATTCTAGTGTTAACAAATCAAGAGGCAACACCATAAAGGGAAAGGGCATACTAATACATCCCATTCTTGATAGCCGGATGTTTGTGGTTTCCTGGTTTGCGGATGATACCCTTATTAACGCGCTGATAGCGGCCAATAAGGGAGAGAAATCGGTAAAAAAATTAGAAGAGTGGTGGTACAAATATGTTTTTGTTGACGGCGGAAGCATGACTTGCCAGGACCAGGAAATGCGGGAGCAATTGCTGAAAACCGCCACGTACAATAGATGGATCGACTGGGGAACCGTATTTGGGATAAGTAGATACAGTCTGGTGATGCTTACCAGCACGGGGGTGGACTCATTTCTAATCCGGCACCTTCAAACGATGTATTATAAAATGGCGGAACTTTGTCAGGTGCAGCGGGCGACCATCCTCAATTATGCCGATGAGGTAACCCATGTCTCCCATTTACTATTGGAGAAAAAACAGAGGCAACGGACCCTCGAAAAGATTGCTACGCTTTATAAAAAGTATTTGGTGTTCATAAATAAAATATACTTTAAGGAAGTTACCGCCCAGGAGCAGGGCATTGAGATGTACGATCTGCTCCAACAGCAAATGCGAATTCCTGAGGATGTTTTTTCTTTAGACAAGCAGATTGAAGAACTGCACAATTATTCGAGCTTCGAAAAGAACGAGCACAATAATGATTTGCTAACCAAAATTACAATCATTGGGGCCATATTTCTTCCCCTTGGTTTTGTTGCATCCCTTATGGATTGGCAGGTACTTGAGGACGATTTTTTGAGCGGACCAGGTATTTTAGCTCCTTTTTGGATGCGGATTGGGGTGGTTATTTTTATTAGCGTGGCTATGGTATTACTAATGGACGCGGTCACCTCTTTTAAATTTAACATTAAGAACCACCGCTATCGAATGCTTTTGCGGGTATTGTTTTATGCGGTGTTCTTTGGACTTGGTATTTACCTGATTTTGTCATTTAAATGAGCCATCGAAAAGTTTGATCGTCTCTCTCGGCGTGGATTATTCAATAAAATTAACTAGTCAACATGGAAACCAACGCATCATTTTCTCGCTCCTTCCGAATCAAGCAACATACCCCTTTGCTTCACTTTCATCGTCCGGATCATACGTACCCTTCTAATGAATATGAAGATGCTCACAAACTTCCGGAAATACAGATTGGTGCGACGCTGCGAGCAACCGAGCTAAAACCGAAGCTTGACCGGTATCTCAGGGAACAAGCAGGATCAGAACTAAAAGGTAAGTGGAGGCAAAAAAAACAGGAACAGTCCCTGCACTACCAAGTTAGGATACTTCCGGAAGGAACGGTGCGAACCACTTTTGTTGATAAAAAAAATACACCGATGTTTTTTGCAAACATGGGGGATAAAGGAAGCCACAAGGTTCGTTCTTTCACGGACCAGCCCATTAGAGTTGTATTTTTTTCGCTTCATAGGGATTTACTGGATTTAATTGCGCTCAAATTCGGCGACTTTCTGTTTCACCACAACTTTGGTACGCGCCAGTCCAAAGGCTACGGGTCGTTTTCTTCGGTTGATTATGCTGTGCCTAAATCCATTACCCATCTTAAAATTAATGGAAGCGACCGGGTTTCTCCGGAGGAGCGTGCGAAACCGATGTTTGAGATCGTAAATTATTATTACCAACGGTTAAAATCGGGCGTAAACATTGGAAGAAGGTGCGTCTACTTTGATTCATTTTTGAAAATCTATTTAGCCAAGGAATCGACGTACAATTATTCATGGGAAAAGAAATGGTTGAAGCGTCCTTTCCTACCTGAAACAGCGAATTTTGGAAAACCTCCAAAGTTCGTAAGAGCGTTTTTGGGACTTAATGACTCATTTACCTTTATGGCGAAAAAATGTGCTGAAGCGAATCGTTGTCGAAATGTGCCCCGGAATAAGTGGAATTACCCAGATAGAAAGACGAAAATTAGCGTAAGTAACCCGAATGGTTCCATTTCCCGATTTAAATCGCCTATACTATTCAAACCTATTTTTAATGGGACGAATTGGGAGGTTTATATTCATATCTCGGATATCGATCCAAAATTGCCAAAGAAAGTATTCTCTTTTGAGTATACTGGATCCCGGCAACCAAACGATAACCGCTTGTCAACTCCCGATGAACCAATTGACCTTAAGGATTTGGTTAAAAGGTATCACGAGCATTTGGGCGAGGAATTCGAGGCGTTTTCTTTTAACGGTAGCCTGGGGAAAGTAAAAATCATCAATCCATGAAAACATACTATGGGATCACGATTGGGCCCATCATCAAAACGCTGATGAAAGCCCGAAAAACCCGGGAACTCTGGGCGGCAAGCTACCTTTTTTCGTATTTGATGAAGTCCCTGATCAAGGTGTTGAAAGAGAATAAGGCTGAATTTATTGTGCCTTTTACGGATGAGATCAACTGGGGAGGTAACGTTCATAATATACTAGATAAGCCAAATGGTGCAGGCTTGTTTGCAGACAGATGTGTCTTTTATTTTCCGGAGGCTATGTCGGAGCCTTCCTCCTTCGATCTGGTGATCAAAGTGATCGAGCAAACTAAACTGAATATCGTGAAGGAAGTAATCGACTACTTAGTACGTCAAAAGTTGTTTTCCGAAAGAAGATCGGAACGCGAAGATCAATTGAAACAGCATTTCTTGGATTACTTACAGGTCTATGCGGTGGAGCGTGATTTTGAAAATCCTGACATCGTAAAAAAATACAGCGAAGCCGCCCGTGACGTACCCGAACAGAATGCGGAGCCACCAATGAATCCAGCTTTACAAGCTAAAAACATTGTTCGTGAAATTTATGGTGACCTGGACGTATTGGAACTACAGAGCCAGGTAATCCCCCTGGAAAGTACGCCGTGGATCGAACTTTTTATTAATAAAGCTGCATTAATGCGTCAGCAACCCTCTTCGTTTCTTGTAGATGATGCCCTCCAAGGAGATGCATTCGAAAGAAACCGTTTTGAGTCGCTGATCGAAATAGCTGCCAGGGAATTGGTGGATCACTTGGATAGGGAGGAGCAAACGTCATTCCTATCTAAAATCGAGAACGATGCTAACGAGGAATCCTTAATGGATTACTTGAAGGGCAAAAATCCTGGATTATTTAAAACGCCCCACAAGTACATTGCGATCATTCAAGCTGATGGCGATAAAATCGGAGCGTGCATCAAGGAACTGGATAATAGCCAATACCTTAAATTTTCGAAGGCATTGTTGGCGTTTTCACTGCATGCATCAGATGCCATCAGGGATTATGGGGGACTTCCCGTTTATATAGGCGGTGACGACTTGTTGTTTTTTGCGCCAATAAGGTATGGAGCGAGAGATGTTTTCTCCCTGATTGATGATCTTGATGCACTATTTTCAGCGTTTTTGAGCCCGCTAGCGCTCAGTTCCCAACCCACACTATCATTCGGAATCTCCATCGCCTATTACAAATTTCCGCTTAATGAAAATCGGGAAAAAGCACTGTCCCAGCTTTCTGAGGTTGCAAAGCAATTCAAGTTCCGAAAAGGCGTAAAGAATGCCGTCGCAACGTTTGTTCAAAAGCATAGTGGACAGACGTTTGGATTGACCCTACAAAAGTCAGCGGAAGTGGGATCGAGCTATGCGGTTTTTAAAGAACTGGTAAGGATGCATATCGAACAGCAACACTTCCTGAATTCGGTGAGCCAGCATTTGAGTAGGGACTGGCCGTTAATACTAAAAATTTATTCCGAAAAAGAAAAACTCAAAAGCCTTTTCGATAACAACTTTAACGAGGGTATTCATCAAGAGGGAAAAAACCGGCATTTTCTGGAAAAACTCCAGGAAATGATCCTGGCCATGGGAAGGGATTTCCAGGAAAAGCATCTGCAGGAAAGTATCTATGGCGCTTTGCGACTTATTAAATTTTTAAATCGGGATGACAATGACTGACTATAATTTCAAAATCAGCCTTAGCCCAATGGAAGACTATTTCTTTGGGGGAGAGCGTACCTTCGGTGAGCTTTCAGATCAGGAAGGCCGTAACTACTTCGCCTACTCCAATCAATATCCCCAGCAAACGAGCCTCCTGGGACTACTTCGTTACTGGCTTTTGGTCTGCAACGATTGCTTGCCGATCGAACAAAATAGGGAGCTGGCCAGCAGTCTTATTGGGAATCAGTCATTCAGCCCACAGATTTCAGAACAACCCCAAAATTTTGGGGTGATCAAAAAGATATCTCCGCTATTACTGCAGGCTGGCAACACGACTTACCGATTTGCTCACGGATTATCAACGCATCAACTTCGCTGGCAATCGGGTGGAAGCTGCTACGTCGCGGGTACCCGAACCGAGGTCGTTCCGGAGATAGTCGGGTATGATCCAAAAGAAGAAAACCCCATGATCTTGATCGGTGACCAAGGTGAATCTCGCGCACTAAAAGAAATTTTTAACAGCCATTTTCAAATAGGAATCAAGAAAGGGTCAGATAAACAAGGCTTCTTCAAGCAGCAGTTTTACCGTCTGGAAAAGGGAGCAAGGTTTGTGGTTTATGCCCACATTGATACGCGCAGTGACTCACGAGGTGACATGGTGCCCACTAAACTCCAGGACCAAATCGTGTTTTTTGGGGGCGAACAACGGCAATTCCAAGTCGAGGTAGCGCAGTGTTCGGAAGACAATGGCTATCCTTTTGGCCAATCAGGTACAGGAGACAAATTCACGCTGCTAAGTGATGCGGTGGTATCATCCGGCATCTTTCAGCATTGCGAATTCGCGCTATCCGAAATCCAGGAATTTAGGGTAGGATTATTCAACGCCGATGGGTTTGGATTTGGGGGAAAGTCACAGAAATATAACTTGCTCAGGAGAGGGTCTGTGCTCTTTGCCAAAAATCCTGCAACGGCTATTGAACTAAAAAAGCTTCTGGATGCGCCTGTAAACTTCAGACAAATTGGATTCAATCATTATTTCCAAGAAATATACCATAAACAAGATGGGAAAAATAAATAAAATCTACGCAATCAAGTGTCTCACCAACCTGCATGTGGGAAGTGGTCAGACCAACTTCGGAGTGGTGGACAACCTGGTCCAACGGGATGTAAATACCAACTTACCGACGATTCACTCCTCCAGTCTCAAAGGGGCGCTTAGGGAATTTTTTAGCCATGCGTGGCCGGACACCGAGGACCCTGGAGAGAACGGCCAATGGAAGTTTCTGCCCGTATTTGGAGATCAAAACAAACCCGGACAGTGGCAATTTCTCTCGGCAGATCTGGTATCCAGGCCGGTGAGAAGTAATGTGTCCCCTTATTTCAATGCAACGAGTCCTACCGTGATTAGGAAACTCATCGAGAAAATGAATGACTTTCGGATCGCGGTACCTAACGAATTGGAAAACCTTGCCGGCTTGGAGGTGAGCCAAGGTCGCCCTTTGGTCTTTGAAAGAGCCTTCGACAATGCCATTATAGAGGAGTCGGATTGGCTCGCAAGGTCCACGGAAAATTCGCGGAAGCTTTCCTTATCGCCGATGATCCTTGATCTTCTTGGGGCCAATTTATTGCTGATGCACCCGGATGATTTTCAGCAATTGGAATTTCCCGTGATTGCCCGGAACCAACTGGACAACGGGGAAAGCAAAAACCTTTGGTACGAAGAAGTGGTCCCCTACGATTCGCGGTTTGCCTCGTTCATCATTCAGTCGGAGGAATGTCGTAACGAATTCGATAAAGCGCTGGAGGGATTTGTACAAATTGGAGCCAATGCCTCCGTTGGCTATGGTCTTTGTAGCATGTACCAAACATTGATGCCATGAACAAGCGAATTGAGCAAATGATCCCGCTGGCTTTTTCAGCAGTCGAAGAAAGTCAAGGCCTGGTTGAAAATGGTGCGATTAGCAAGCAGTACAATGGCTATATCGCATCGTTTGGCGCTTCGGTCGTCCTGTCAGGGATGCTGATGTCCTTGATCTACAACCACCGAAATTCCACGGACCAGCATAGAGTGCGGAGCGAGAAAGATAAGTCGCCCCTGTTCAGGGCGTTGTTTCAGGTGGTCAAGCAGTATAGAAACGATACTGCGTCCCAATCCGGAGACCTCTTGGCCTACTATCAGGCTTGCACGGATAAACGGCTGCTAAAAAGCCAAATTATGGATGCAGCCGTCGCCATCAAACTAGTCGTCCGAACCTTTAAACTTGTCGATTGATATGCCAGAAATCCGCAATCCTAAAAATGCCGGCTGGTTTTTCCACCGGGGCTTTTATGAAAACAGCCTATCGGGCATCCTGACTTCCGAAAGAGTGAAAAAAAGGGACTTTTCCAGAGAAGCCAAAATCATGACCGAGGAAATTCGCTTTAGCCGAGTACCTTCAGCAGAACCCTTTTCGGTCAACAGCGAGTTTGATTTGACGGTGTGCTACCCCGGCCTCTTGATCGGCAGTGGATACCAACATGAGACCGGCGCTTTGGAGGAATTCAAAATCGGCTTCTTTTTTGACTACAGCACCGGATTGCCTCAGATTCCAGGCTCTTCTGTAAAAGGTACGCTCCGTAGTTTTTTCCCCGAACGGGATAAAGGAGACCTACGAGACGCCAAATACCGGTACCTGGTAGCAATGATCGAAGAAGTGACGAAAGAAAACCCACTTTCCCACCCGCCAGGTCTGGAAGAAGTCCTTGCCTTTGAGCAGGAGATTTTCCAAGGTAGGGACTTTTCTCAAAAAGGTGAGCGCTACCACACCATCTATTGCCGGGACCGATTTTTTGATGCCGTACTCTCTCCATCGAACCGGGCAGGGATCAATTACCTGGGGTCCGATTTTGTTACGCCACACCACCCTAACCTACTGGAGGATCCCATCCCGATAAAGTTTTTGAAGATTCTTCCGGAAATCATCATCCGCTTCCGATTCGAGCTAACGGATAGCTTTGCCATAGAAGGAATCAGTAAAAAACACAAAGAAGAACTCTTTAAACGCATCCTGCTAGCTACAGGTATCGGGGCCAAGACAAATGTGGGCTACGGTCAGTTTACGCCAGACCAACCGAATCAGCAGCCGGTTACTGATAAAAGGCATGCTAAACAGACGGCTGCCGTCCAGGATCCTCCAGTGAGAAAGCAGGTTCAACCAAAGGATTACATTGACGAGAAAGCGAACGACCAATTAAAATCGGGGAAGGTTTTTGACGGAAAAATTGCAGCGATCGAAAAAGACAATAAAAAGTTTAGAGTGACTTTCAAGGTAGAAGGAGTGCCGAAAGACTGTGTGGTTACGCGTAAAAACTACAAGATAGGTAAGGGAAAATCCACCGATTTGTCCCGTTTGAAAATTGACTTGCCAGTAAAAGTGAGGATTAACAGTGACTATACCCTCGGAGAAACGCTAAACTGTACCATACTGCTAAACAAATGAAAAACCGTATCCCCTATACCTACCTGGCCTTTGACCTGCCCCTCTTCCCCAACCACCTCCGGGCCTTTAGAGGAGCAGTGATCGAAAACGTGATGCACTTTAAACCTGTGTTTGAAGCAGCAGCCATTTCCACCGATATATTTCACAACCATCTGGAGCTCGCCGAGGTTGGCGGTGCGGCAGAAAATAAGCAGGAAGATCGCATGGATACCCAGTTCCGGTATCCGCTGATTCAATACAAGGTTCGGCATAAAAAAGCCGCCATTCTTGGTTTGGGTCCCGGTGCCCAGGCGTTACAGCTTTGGATGTCACTGGCTGGAGAATACCTGGATTATAAAGGTACAGAAATCCCCCTATCGCTCGATGATCACCGCCACGGGCATTGGGCACCGGAACTTGGAGATAAGGTACAGCACTTTCGATTAAATAAATGGCTCCCTTTCAACGCCCAACACTTCCAAAAGTGGAAGCATACTCCAAAACTTACCGATCGGGTACAGCTTTTGGAGAAGTTAATTTGGGGCCACCTGTGGCAGGCCTTAGATGGATTGGAATTGCGGGTGGAACGGAGAAGTTTACAGGTATACCTCTCCACCATTGATATGATGAGTTTTAAAGATAGCTTTGGCATCAAGCGGCTTGCCCTGGATGTTACCTTTGGTACCAACCTTAACCTTCCCGAAGAAATTGGGTTGGGGCAGGGCGTGAGTATTGGATTTGGGAAAGTGCAGCAGTTAAGGTCCTTCTCCCAAAAAAATGAGAGGTGAGGCATGGCAGTCGGCTACAGACATATCTACAGGACAGCCCGGTACTTGCGCAGCTGTCGCCAGCTGTCCGATTTGGAAGGGTTGATCAAGGTATCCAAAGCAGACATTACCCTTCATTCCCTCCACCCGAAGTATTACGAATTCCGTGTGTTGAAAAAAAACGGAGGCTTTCGGAAAATTGAAGCGCCTCAGCCCGGCCTGATGGATTTGTTGCGGAAGTTGAATTTTGTGCTGCAGTGTCTCTATTTTTTTGAAAAGCCGCCTGCTTCTTATGGATTTGTGATGTCACACAAGGGAAACAAGCAACCGCGAAACATACGTACCAACGCCGAACGGCATATCAATTCGGCTTGCATGCTAAACGTTGATTTCGAGGATTTTTTTCACCAGATCAAAGTAGATAAGGTGTATGCCGTCCTGGTAAACCCTCCCTTTCATTTTTCCAGGGAGTCTGCCGACGTACTCGCGACGCTGTGCACCTTTAAGGGGCGTTTGCCGATGGGAAGTCCAGCTTCCCCGGCCTTATCCAATTTCGCCGTAAGGGACATGGATTGGATGCTCGACGCCTGGTCAAAGGAACGTGGCTACCGCTTTACGCGCTTTGTGGACGACTTGTCCTTTTCGTCTGAAACCAGTGCATTTCATCCCACCATGATGCCTGAGATTAACGCAATCCTGTCAAATTTTAACATGAAAATCAATCCCACCAAAACCAAATGGTTTGGCCCCGGAGAAGTAAAAGTGGTGACCGGCCTGGAAGTGACGGATCAGGTTAGGATCCCGGGGAGTTTTTATTATGACCTGAGCAATGATCTAAAGCGATTGAAGTATTCCATCGAGGCTCAGGTACAGGTAATGGGCTCGCAACATAACGAAATGGTGGAAAAACTGAAAAAGCAAGTGAGGGGAAAAATAAACTTCGTGGGCATGATTCAGGGAAAAGGCGACCGAAAGTATACAGATTTGCTTAGGGATTACGACAACGCCATCCACCCGGATATTGACAAGCTTTCGGTCAGGTGGGTGGATTTTCCTTACCAGGATTTCTAATGCAAGTCGTTATCGATACCGCCCAAACTAGGATCACGGTGAAAGACGGGTGTTTCTATATAGTATCGCCGCACCATAAGCGGCGGATACACCCGCGTCGTTTATCCAGTATTGCCGTGTATGCCAATACCCTGATTAATTCTTCGGCCATGATGCTGGCGGTGGATTACCAGATTCCCATCTTCTATTTTGACCGGATTGGAAGGATCCGGGCACGCATCATGAGTCCCTATTTCGTAAGTCTGGCCTCCTTGCGTCGAAAACAGTTGCTTGTGTGGGGTACCCCCCTGGCCACAGAACTAGCTGCTCGCCAATTGCTGCGCAAGCTGGCCGGTCAGGAGATCTTACTAAACCGTTTAAAATATCAGCGAACCAATTGCCGGGAAAAACTTGTGACTATTCTGGGACAGGTAGCGGTAACAAGGAAAAAGCTGGAGCAAGTAAGCTATAGGCCATTGGAACAGGCCCGAAATTCCCTGATGGGAATTGAGGGTCGATTTGCCAGAATGTATTGGAGTGGGTTGTCCGGGTGCCTGGACGAACCCTATCGCTTTGGCAAGCGCAGTAGAAGACCGGCCAGGGACTTATTTAACGCTGCCTTGAACTACCTCTATGGGATGACGTATACGGAGGTGGAAAGTGCGGTATTTGCCGCCGGCTTGGATCCCTTTATCGGATACCTGCACGCAGAAAATTACCGAAAGCCCTCGCTAGTGTTCGATTTGATTGAGCCGTTTCGGCCTTTGGTTGACGGATTGCTCGTCCAACTATTTACCGACAAGGCAATGCTGCCGGAACAGGTAGACGCAAGGGACGGAGGCTTTACATTAAACAGAGAAGGTAAGAAAATTCTTATTCCGGCATTCAATGGGTTTATGGAGACGCGGGTGAAATTTAACGAAAACGTGCGCAGTATGCGGGACCATATCTTTCAGTACTGTAGTCAATTCGCCAAAACCATCAATCAATTTAACCATGATGTACCTGATCATTTATGATATCAGTGAAAACCGTATCCGGAGCAAAGTAGCCAAATTGTTGGTCAGCCGCGGATATGAGCGGATCCAACTTTCGGTATTTGCCGGGCCTTTTTCTCCGATGGCCGACGCGCACTTGTGGAAGCGACTTCAAATCCTTTGCCCCAGATCGGGAGAAGCGGAAAGTGAAGGGAATAGCCTGCTGGTAGTGGAGGTGCCCCTGAAACAATTTGCAAACATCCGAACCATCGGCACCCTGCCCTTTGACATGGCGGAGATGACCGGAACAGCCCATACCTTGTGGTGGTAACGTTGTTTTTTTGTGTTTGGTTTTCTATCTTTACTCGTAAATCAAACCCTTGATCTGAGACCGGCGAAAAACCAGTGAAAAAGGACCCCGATTCCATAAATGGCTGTATTGCCCCTGTAAGAAGGGTCGTTAATAAATTGGTTTACAGGAAGTTGTAAGATCCAAGGGTTGAAGTAAGCATCTCAAAAAGGCTAGACTGAAACAAAAATCGCC